>DATLJP010000033.1:0-21478 GCA_035538875.1 Chthoniobacterales bacterium
GTGGCGCCGGCTATTTACGCCGACGGTCCGGAGAGAACTTCCGGCAAAGAAAAAGAAGTGATGCAGCCGGCACCGCCGGTGTGCGATTTTTATCGCGCTCACGAGTGGGACCTGGGTATTTGGGGCGCCTACGCCTTTGGCGGCACGACCGGCCAGTTCGATGTGCCGAATGAGGACCCGTTCTTGACCAGCATCGGGGGAGGACCATTCGGTCCGGAAGCGGATCCAACCCTTAACGGGCATGAGCCGCAAATCTCCAACTTTAATGAGCATATCAATATCGGCCAGGTCAGTCAAAACGAATTGTTTGGCCGCGATGATGTGTTCGGCGGCGGTGTCGACGTTAAATATTTCTGGAGCCGATACTTTGGCGCCGGTCTCGAAGCTGTCGGCCTTGCCGCGAAGAGGAATTTTGCCGGGGGCGGTTTGGCCACGATAACGGCCCGCTATCCGTTGGGCCGCTTCGCGCCATATGCCACTGGCGGTCTTGGTTTCATTGATGGCGGTTCGACGGAGTTTAAGTTTTTCAACGAGGACCTCACCTTTGCTGGCGGTAATGTTTCGCACGAGCGCGAGTTCTGGACAGTTGATCCTGTTAACAATCACCATCTCAGAGGGCTCGGTCAGATCGGTGCCGGCATGGAATACCGCCTAACCTGCCACATTGGCTTAATGGCGGACTTCACTTGGAACTTCGTTTTCGGTCAGGAAGATCATGGGGATAGATTTCGAGCCGTGACACATCAGGCTACCACGGACACCGATCAATTCGGAAATCCGATTAGACCAGCCGTAAATGTGACCAGGGCATTTGAATTGATACCCGGTCACGGCAGTGACGATCAAGATTTCGGGATGGCACGATTTGGTGTCACCTTTTCCTACTAAGGCGAGAAAAAGCGTAATTTAAACGCCGGAACGCTTCCAAGCGTTCCGGCGTTTTGCTTTTGTAAGCTTCCGTTCGGCGCGTGAAGGTCGGCACGTCTACCCGGTGGAGTCGGCTTGGAGGTTTGCGAAGCGCGTCGGCCGCGCGAAATTGAAGCGATGTCCTTTGCGTCAACGCTCGATAATCTGGCTCTGCACAAGTCGACTGTGGTTCGCCGCTTCGAGCAACTGATTGCGCCCAAATCCGATTCCGAGCTGGAGTCAATGGCGCAAACTTCTCGAGCGCTCACGCTTCAACATTTCGGCAGGACGATGCGTCTCTTTGCGCCGCTCTATCTGTCGAACGAATGCATCAACAATTGTCACTATTGCGGCTTCTCGCGGGACAATCCGATCTTGCGAGTGACGCTTAGTCTGGAGGAGGTCGCGGCTGAAGCCCGCTATCTTCAAGAAGCCGGCTTTCGTCAGATCTTGCTCGTCTCGGGCGAGCATCCAAGATTTGTTAGCGACGATTATCTCGTCGACTGCGTTCGCGCCCTTGCGTCCGACTTTTCATCAATTGCGATCGAAGTCGGGCCGATGCCGACTGAAGCTTATGTCGCAATCGTTTGTGCTGGCGCGGAGGGTCTTGTCGTCTATCAGGAGACCTACCAGCGCGCGGTTTACGCGGAGCTTCATACCGCAGGTCCAAAGCGCGACTTTGATTACCGGCTGGATTGTCCGGAACGCGCATACGCTGCGGGATTTCGCCGGATCGGTATCGGTGCGCTTCTCGGCTTGTGGCGTTGGCAGGACGAGGCAGTGGCCCTGGCGGCGCACGTTGACTATTTGTTGCGCCGCTGCTGGCAGGCTCAAATCACCGTAAGTTTGCCGCGGCTACGACCTGCTGCCGGCGGATTTAAGCCGCTGTTTTCGATCAGTGATCGCGAATTAGCACAATTGGTTTGCGCGTTGCGGATCAGCTTTCCGCAAGTGGGAATCGTCTTGAGTACTCGCGAACGGCCTTCTTTGCGGGATGCGCTCGTTTCGTTGGGCGTGACAATGATGAGCGCTGGCAGCCATACCGAGCCGGGCGGCTACACCCGCCGTGGGATCGAGCATCTCCACCAGACCGTCCGCGGCCGGATCATGCCACCGGAATTTCAGGGCGGCGAAGACCAACTGGCTACCGGCCAATTTGAAATCAGCGACGACCGGCCCCCGGACAGAATTGCAACCATCTTGCGCGAGCGCGGCTTCGAGCCGGTTTGGAAGGACTGGGACCAGGCAATTTCCAAATGATACGGATCTCGCTCAATGGCGAGGCAACAGATTCGCGCGGCGCGCAAACCGTGGACGATCTCGTTCGCCGTTTTGAGCTGCCGCCCGAGGCAGTCCTAATTGAACACAACGGCGTCGCATTGCACCGACGCGAGTGGCAGCAAAGAGCGTTGGCGGAAGGAGACCGGATCGAAATTATTCGCGTTGTCGCCGGCGGTTAGCGCGCCGCTTTAACGACCACCCGCATTCCATCTCGTCGGACCACCTTTATCGAAGTGTTGGGCGGAATGAATTCGCCCTGCGTTACGACGTCAACGGTTTGATCGAGAAAACGCGCCTTGCCGCTTGGGCGCAGGATCGACAACGACACACCTTCCATACCTGGCGAAAGATCGATCGCTGTGACAAACTCGCGCGGAACGCCGGCCAACGATGGCCCTGGCGGATTCGAAATCATCAGCGCAAACCGCCGGTAGACACTCGTCTTCGGTAAATATCTCGCGAGCAAGGCAATCACAATCGCGGCGCCGATCAGTGCTAGGAAAAGATTCAGGAGCGGCACGGCCACCGTTCGTCCAGTCGGAAAAAATGTTTCACCTGGATAGCGATCAATCATCGCCCAGAACAACGAAGCCAAAATCAGAAAGACACCCACAACTCCAAAAACGATTGTCGTGTGCGCGAAGAGAAGAATTTCAATGATCACTAGAATTACGCCCAAGATGAAAAGCGCCATCACTTCCCAGCCCGCCAGGCCAGCGAGATAATGGCCGAGAAAAAAGAGCGCGAAGCAGATCGCCGAAATGATTCCGGGCATCGTGGCACCGGGAATCTTGAATTCGAGATACGCTCCAAGAATTCCGCCAAGCAGCAACAACGGCGCGAGAGAGGTGATCCAAAAAGCCAGCTGCTCGAAACCGGTCGGCCCGAGTGAAATAGCCTTACCTTTCAGACCGGCTTTCTGCATGAGACCGACAACGGAGTCGGCGATACCGTCGGCGAGCAACGGTTTGCCATTGAACTTCTCGGTTGCTTCCTGCGCGTTCAATGTCAGCAACGTCCCTTTCGGATGCACGACCCGATCGCCGATTTTGACCTCCTTATCTTTATTCATAAACGCTTCGCCAACGTCCGGACTATGACCATTTTTCAAGGCGGAGCTGCGGATCAATGCCGACCAATACGAAATCGTCTTCTCACGCTGAGTAACCGGAAGATCTTCGCCCGTTGGCAACACTGGCGCGGCCGCGCCGATCGCGCTGACCGGCGCCATGTAAATGTGCTGCGTCGCTAAAGCGATCAGCGCGCCGGCCGATCCGGCATTCGAATTGATAAATGTATAAGTCGGAATCGTTGCCCGATTCAATGCGCTCGAAATTTCTTCGGCACTGTCAAGTCGGCCGCCGTAAGTGTTCATCTCGAAAATAATAGCGCTCGCCCCGCTGCTTTCGGCGACTTTCTCCGCCCGGCGCAAAAACATCAGGAGTGACGGCGAGATTTCTCCGCGGAGCGGGACGACTACGACGTCACCTTTGTGAACTACGTCCCGCGCTTGAGCGATGCCCCCTGCCGACAGGATCGCGATCAGAACCAGGCTCGCCAATTTCTTCATTACTTGGAAACCGCTTCAGCGCTGAGTAAATTTTGGCATCGCTTCAGGGAGCAAACGAGCGAAAAATAAAAGCCCACGTGATTCCTTCAGAAACAGTTGAGCAAGTCGCGGCCGCAAACGACATCGTGGAAGTAATTGGCTCCTACTTTCCGCTGAAACGCGCCGGGGCGAATTTCAAGGCACTCTGCCCCTTTCATCAGGAAAAAACGCCATCGTTTCATGTCAGTCCACAACGCCAAACGTTTCACTGTTTTGGCTGCGGTGTCGGGGGAAGCGTCTTCCGTTTTGTCATGGAATACGAGCACGTCGATTTTCCGTCGGCTGTGCGGAAATTGGCGGCGCGGGTCGGAATTCCGATTGTGGAGGAACGAGCGGGCACCGACGGAGATCGACAACATGAAGTGCGCCGGACCTTGCTAAAGTTGCACGCCGAAGCTGCCGATTGGTTCCACAATAATCTTTTGAAGAAACAATTCGCGGAACCGGCGCGCGAATATTTGAAAAAACGCGGTATCGACAAAACGGTGGCCAAAAATTGGCAGCTCGGCTTTGCACCGGACAGCTGGGATACTTTCTTAAAATGGGCCCTTGAGCGCGGTTATTTCCTGACTCAGCTTTTAGAAAGCGGACTGGTCAAGCCGCGCGATGAAGAGCGCCCGGGTAACGAAGTTTACGACCGGTTCCGCGGCCGGATCATCTTCCCGATTTGCAACGATGTTGGTGAAGTGATTGCCTTCAGCGGTCGTTCGCTCGAGTCTGATCCTCAGGTCGCGAAATATTTAAATTCGCCGGAAACGCCGCTCTTTCGGAAAGGGCGGGTGCTTTTCGGGCTGCACAGAACCAAGCGAGCGTTGATCGAAGCGAACTGCGCGATTGTTTGCGAAGGGCAGCTCGATCTCATCTCCTTGTTCGAAGCCGGAATCAAGAACGTTGTCGCGCCACAAGGCACCGCATTCACCGAACATCAGGCCCGAATTCTGAAGCGTTTTGTTGATGAAGTTGTCCTTTGTTTCGACGCCGACCAGGCGGGACAAAAAGCGGCCGCGCATTCACTCGACGCGCTCCTCCAAAACGATCTTGTTGTTCGCGTAGTCGACATGCCGCCAGGTGAAGATCCCGATTCGCTTGTTCGACGGGATGGAAAGGAAAATTTCGAAAAGCGGGTCGCGTTGGCACGGGATTTTTTTGATTATTGGATCGATCGAGAACTGGTGAATGTCGATTTAAGCTCGCTGAGCGCTAAAATGCAGGTCGCACGCAAGTTGGCTGAAATCCTGGGGCAGGTTCGTGACTCGCTGATGCGGGGAGAAGTGTCGAACAAGATGAGTGCGCGACTTGGCGTTCCTCGGTCCGAGTTCGAAAGGCTTATTCCAAAGCCGAGAATGGATGGAGCTCGGGAAAGTGCGGCCGCGAGCCCTGACGGCAGTGTGTCGCCGCGCCACGAGATCGCCGTGCTTTGCTTGCTCGCATTGCGCGATGACGCGGCTCGTAAGTTTCTTCGAGAGCAAAACTGGCGGGAAGTGTCGGAGCAGATTTCGGGGACAGAGTTATTGGTTCGAATTCTCGAGGCGGACATTCGCCCAGACGATCCGGCCTCTCTCAACTCGTTCATGTCGCAATTGAGCGCAGAGCAGGAGGGTCTGGTTTCTGCTTGGCTGATGCAAAAGATGCCGGCGAACGCGATAGCAGTCGCAGAAGGGTGGTGGAGAGGCCTAATTCGGGCGACTTTACGCCGGCAGCTTGAGGTTGCCGAAAACCGAATCCGCCTCCCCCAGTTAAGCACGGGTGATGTCGTTAATTTGCAGAAAGAAATTGTTGACCTGCGGGAGCAACTCCACCAGATTTCTCAGCTTTCGTCTGTTCCCGAGGCCGGCCAGTAACTGGCGATCTTATTGGGGCGTTGATCGAAGGCCGCGAACCTTAACCCACAAGTCTTGGCTAGGCACTCGAAAGCGATGAGACGCTTTCGCCGATCACCGGCGAAGCGCACCAAATTTAAGCGGGCGCACCGCAAGGAAGTGCCAAAAATTTCCGCGCCACGACTACAGGGCGCGACAACAATTGCGGCAGTTAAATCCGAATCGATTACCAAACTTGTGTCCGCGCGTGGAACCAGCGCGGACACATTGTTGAACGCGAAAAGGGAAGCGGGCGCCGCGAACGAAATTCAGATTCGCCTGCGTGAATTGATCAAACTTGCTAAGGAACAGGGCTATCTGACGTTCGATGATCTGAATGAAGCTCTACCGGATGGAATTACTGACGCGAACGAGCTCGATGCGATTCTGACGCGGCTGCGCCGAATGGAAATCGACGTCATTGACGCGTCCGACGTCGACCGCCATAAGGAAGTTAAGAAGGACCTCGATGAGGAGGAGGAAGAAAAGCCCGAGACGAGGCTCGACATTCTCGACGATCCGGTCCGGATGTATCTGAAACAAATGGGTCAGGTACCGCTTCTGACCCGGGAACAGGAGGTGGAAATCTCGAAGCGCATCGAAGAAGCGGAAAACATGGTGCAAAAGCATATTAATCGCTTCGGATTCACCGCCCGCGCGCATCTCGATCTTGCCCAAAAACTCACGGAGGGCCGCGAACGATTCGACCGCGTCATTCTCGATAAGAAAATCGAGAGCCGCGAACGTTACATGAAAATTCTTCCGCGCTTGTGCAAGCAGGTGGAGAAAATAAGCGACACGATTACGCAGAACTACGCGAAGCTCTCGGGCGGTCCGAAAAAAGACACAAACCGGCTGAAAGCATTTAATCGAACGCTCGCGGCGGTCCAACGTCTCTATCCAAAATTTTATTTTAAACAAAAGGTCACCGAAGAATTTGTCCATCTGGCGGACGAGCACTATCACACCCTACTGACAGTCCGACATGAAGGGGCGAAGCAGCGGCGTGCAGGGGCGCGTTCGCCCACGGGAGTTAAATTGCGTGAACTCGAAAAATCGCTCTGGCTGTCAGTCGATGAATACGCGGACCAATATCAGTCGCTAAAAAGCTGGCTGCGAAAGGCGCTTCGGGCCAAGACCGAAATGGTTGAGGCGAACCTTAGACTCGTCATCTCGATCGCCAAAAAATATACGAACCGCGGCTTGTCATTTTTAGACCTCATTCAGGAAGGCAACATGGGTCTGATGAAAGCGGTCGAGAAATTCGAGTATCGCCGAGGCTACAAATTTTCGACCTACGCCACTTGGTGGATTCGCCAGGCCATCACTCGCTCGATCGCCGATCAGGCGCGGACCATTCGAATTCCAGTGCACATGATCGAGACGATCAACAAATTGATGCGCGTTCAGAAACAATTGGTTCAGGAATATGGACGTGAACCCACCCCAGAAGAAGTGGCGGAGGAAATCCTGTTGCCGGTCGATCGCGTACGTGCGGTCTTGAAGATGGCGCAGCAACCGATTTCGCTGCAATCGCCAGTCGGCGAAAGCGAAGAGACGAACTTTGGCGATTTCATCGAAGACAAAGGCGCCGAAAACCCGTGCGACATGACTGCGATTGTGCTGCTCAAAGAAAAGATCAAAGACGTTCTCGAGACGTTGACCGAACGCGAGCGCCAGGTCCTCGAACAACGTTTTGGCTTGGTAGACGGGTACAGCCGAACTTTGGAAGAAGTTGGTCGCCAATTCAGAGTGACCCGGGAGCGCATCCGGCAGATCGAAGCGAAAGCTTTGCGCAAGATGCGACATCCGACGCGTATTCGTCAACTCGAAGGCTTCTTGGAAGCGCCTGAAGTGTAAGACGTTGTCGGACGGACAACGCGCGCAACTTTTGGAAGCAGAATTTGTTCAATTCGCGACGATGAAACGCGAAGACGACCAGCAACTGTGGGATCTCCTTGGCCAAACGCAGACAGCGGAGCTTTCTCCTTTGTTCGCGCGCAACGTTGTTCGGACAGTTCGGGAACGGCCGCAACAGTCGGAATGGCTGCGCGGTTGGCTTAGCCCGAGAAAACTTATTCCGACGACGGCTTTGGCGGGGGCGGTGCTCGCCGCGATGCTACTAATGCATCGGTTGGCACCTCTCAAGCCGGCGGATAGGGTCCCGGATGCCGTTGCAGCGATCGATCCCCAAGATTACGACGTCGTAGCGGATCTGGACGAATTGATGGCCGCAGACGAGAGCAGCCTGTGGGAAGACGATACGCAAACATTGTAAGCACAATCGCAGTGCTTGAGGTTGTGGCTTTCGGCTCGGAGCTGGCGAATGCACAGCCCAAGGGCGGCAATGCTGGCAGGATGCCGCCTCCACACCATGGCCCTGATTTTCGAACTACGCACGACCGCTGGATGGCAATGCCTCCAGAAGATCGACAAGCTTTTCGCAGAAACGCCGAACGCTGGATGCAGTTGGGGCCCGAAGAACGAATGATCATGCGCGAGCGCGAGAAGACTTACCGTCAGCGCGTCCAGCGTGAAGTCGACGCTGCGTTGCGCGATACGGGTTTGCGTTTGGAGGGCGAAAAGCGCGCGCAATTCGAACAGCGTTATATGCAGGAGCGGCGCCGGATTGAACAGTCGCTGCAGCAGGAGATCGATTCGAAGCGCCGGCAACAACTGCCGGCATTGCAGGAACGTTTGAAGAACGAATTTCAAGAACCGTCGCCCGCGGCTGCGTCGACCTCTGCTCCGACTGGCTCCAGCTCCCCTAAAAAATAGCCGCCGCCCTGAGTTCGTTCCTCGCCGGCCGTGAAGGAATCTGAGCCTAAGCTCGGTTTTAATGCCAATACCGGTAATGCCGGTAGTACCGGTGCGGATAGTAGTAGTGGTGACCGTGGTACCAATGGAATGACGGTCCAATGTAGACGGAAGGCCCATAATAGCCGTAGTACGGATATGGGTAGCCGTACCCATAATAAGGATAATATGGATAGGCGATCGGGTATCCGAACCCAATACCGACCGCAACACCAGCATTAGAACTCGGCGCCAATGCAAATGCGAAAGCACCCATGGCCAACGCAATCAAAGTCAACTTCTTCATGTTTTTTTCCTTCACCGTCCCAAAGCTTCAGCAATTGAACCAAATGTGAGGCGAAAAGTTTCTTGGATTATTCACGCCGCGGCGGCAGCCACGTATTTTGGGTAACCGGTGATGCAAATATCGCCTCCGATTTTGTCAAACCTTACTCGCTCGAGACGCGCCCCTGCGCTTGTTCGAATCGCGCCTTGGCCGGCGAACGCGGGAATTGGACCGCCTGTGAAAATCGGAGCGATGTAAATCTGCACCTTGTCGATTAGTCGTTCGTCCAGCGCTTCACCGAGAACGTTTCCGCCGCCTTCGATCATCACGCTCGTGATATTTTTCGATCCAAGGTCTGCCAAAATGGTCGCCAGCGTTTGATTTCGATAAACGCGCGTGTCCTTCCTCAAGCGATCGGTAAAAACATGCGCATTGCGCGGCAGTTTACCCGAACGGGTGATCACGACCCGCGCGGGCTGGCGCGTTTTCGATCCGGTCCGCGCAGTTAATCGAGGGTTGTCGCGCCGAATCGTTTCAGCGCCGACGAGAATCGCGTCGATTCGTGCGCGCAGCTCGTGCACGTAACGCCGCGCGCTTGGACTCGTCATCCAGCGCGATTCCGTTTTCGGGCGAGTCAGTCGTCCATCCAAACTCATACCGCATTTTGCAATTACGAGCGGAATTCCGGTCGCAATCCATTTATTAAATGCCTCGTTTAAAACAGCGCATTCTTCCGCGAGCACGCCCGTTCTGACCTCGATGCCGGCATTAACCAAAAGGTCGCTGCCAGCGCCGCGATGTCGTGGATTGGGATCTGTCGCGCCAATTACGACTGTCTTTATTCCTGTGCGAACGATTTCATCTGTGCACGGACCCGTCTTGCCCTTTGTCGAGCACGGTTCCAGCGTGACGTAGAGGGTCGAGTCTTTCGGAAATTTTCCGCGGACCTTTCGAATGCATTCAATTTCCGCGTGAGGTTTGCCCGCCTGCCGATGGTGTCCGCGTGCGATGATTCGATTCTGAACGACTAGAAGCGCGCCTACTGCGGGGTTTGGGCTTGTTTCTCCGAGAGATTTCCGCGCCTCGGTCAGCGCGATACGCATGAATCGCTCATCGTCGCTCATATGCCCTGCTGAAATATTGGAGCAAGCAGACCATGAGCAAATGTTTTTGGCTGTGTGGAACTTTGTCCCTTCCGGATCGATCCATCGGGCAGATGATGTGACGCGATGTCTCAACCATGATGCAGTTCTGCAAATTCAGATAAACCCCTAACTGGATAGTGTTAAGCCACTTATGTCTTACGTTGACTTGCGATCAGAGCCGGTACGCTGCGAGCTTGGGCGAAGAACAGCTAATTTTTTCATTCAAATAAGAAAAACCTATGCATCTAATTCGTTACCAAACTCCCGAGCTGTTGAATTGGTCGGCACTGGATCGCTGGAGCAATCTGCGCGACGAGCTTAATTCGCTCTTCAATCTGCCGTTTTGGGCAAACTTCAATCGTCAGGACCTTATCAGCGGATGGTCTCCGGTACTCGATCTTTATGAGAACAACGACAACGTCGTGGCTGTTCTCGAGCTGCCCGGACTGCGCAAAGAGGACATCGAGATTTCGCTCCACGATGGAACTCTGACCATCGCAGGCGAGCGCAAAAGCTCGTCATCCAACGGCGAAAAAGTCGAGCGCACCGAGCGCTATGTCGGCAGTTTTCACCGCAGCATCACCTTGCCTGCTCAAGTCGACGCCAACAAAGTGGGCGCGACCTATCGCGACGGCATTTTGACGGTGACATTGCCGAAAGCGGAGGAAGCGAAACCGAGGCGTATCCAAGTCGCAGGTTAAGCAGCAAAAACAATTCTCAAGAAAGGAACAAGTCCATGAATACAACTGTCCGTAAAACTGGCCAAACCGAACAGTTCATCGCTCCGGCAGCCAGCGTGCTGGAAAACGGAGACGGCTACCTGTTGCAGGTGGAAATGCCGGGTGTGAACAGGGACGGCCTTGAAATTTCGACCGAAGGCAACGAGCTGACCATTACCGGCCGGCGTTCGCCGCCGATGATTGATGGTTCATTGATCCATCACGAATCGCGCCGGGAAAATTTTCGTCGCACGTTCGAAATCGATCCATCCATCGACGCGCACAAGATCAAGGCGAAGATCGAGCAAGGTCTTCTGACGGTCACGCTGCCGAAAGCCGAGCACGTTAAGCCACGAACGATCACTGTTTCGTAAGGGTCGACATCTTTCAGACGAAGGCTGCGGGGAAACTCTGCGGCTGCTTTGATAGTTTCTGCTTGGCGAATCTCTCGCGGCAGACTTAGTTAGGGGTGATCCAGCCAATTTTTATGGCCACGAAAACTGAAGAGAAATCCGGCGCCGACAAAGTAATCGCCGCACGGAATAAGAATCTTGATCTTGCAATTCAACAGATTGCGAAGGATTACGGCGAAGGCGCGATTATGCGTCTCGGCGGCGAAAAGATCGCCCACATCGATGTCATCCCAACTGGCAATATTTTGATTGATCGAGCGCTGGGTGTCGGCGGCTTTCCGCGCGGCCGGGTTGTGGAAGTTTTCGGCCCGGAATCGTCCGGTAAAACGACGCTCACCCTGACCGTCATTGCGCAGGCGCAAAAGCGCGGTGGTCTGGCCGCGTTCATCGACGTCGAGCATGCGCTCGATCCGCGGTACGCGAAGAAGCTTGGCGTTAATCTCGATGACCTGCTTGTCTCGCAGCCGAGTTCCGGCGAGGAAGCTCTCCGGATTTGCGAAACGCTCATTCGTTCCAACTCGCTCGATGTAATTGTCGTCGATTCAGTCGCGGCCTTGGTGACGCGAGCCGAGCTCGAAGGGGAGATCGGCGATGCGACCGTTGGCGCGCAAGCACGATTGATGAGCGCCGCGTTGCGTAAATTGACCTCGCTCATTTCCAAAGCGCGCACCTGCTGCGTTTTCACGAACCAAATCCGTGAAAAAATCGGCGTGATGTTCGGCAATCCCGAAACAACGCCGGGCGGCAAAGCGCTGAAGTTTTACGCGAGTGTGCGGATCGACATCCGCCGAATCGGCGCGATCAAACAGACTGACGGGAGCGTGATGGGCAATCGCACGCGCATCAAAGTTGTGAAAAACAAAGTCGCACCACCGTTCACCGAAGCGGAGTTCGACATCATGTACAACGAAGGCATCTCCACAACCGGATCGCTGCTCGATCTCGCCCTTGAAAAAGGAATCATCGAGAAACGCGGATCGTGGTTGAATTACAAAGGCTCGCAGCTCGCGCAGGGACGCGACGCCGCCAAGGAAGTGCTGAAAGAGGACCGCAAACTTTACGAGGAAATCGAAGCAGGTGTGAAAGCTAAGTTGAACGAAGACAAGGAATAGAGCTTCTAAGATCGAGATGATCCGTCGATTTTTTCTTGGGGCCGTTTTTTCGATTCCGCTGATTGCCGCCTCCGCCGCGACCAAAAACCCAGTGCCGTCGGCGCGTTTGATGTCTGGACTGGGCGAAGTTCATCATCCGGTCTCGACAAAGAATCGTGAAGCCCAGCAGTTTTTCGATCAGGGGCTCAAATTGGTTTACGGTTTCAATCATGACGAAGCGCGCAGATCTTTTCGGCGTGCGGCCGAGCTAGATCCGAAATTGGCGATGGCGTGGTGGGGCATCGCACTGACGTTGGGACCCAATTACAATTTGCCGGTCGATCCTGAGCGCGAAAAGGCCGGTTACGACGCGGTGCAGCGTGCGGCTTCTTTGAAGGAAAATGCATCCGAGCCGGAACGCGGTTATATCGACGCCTTGACCGTGCGTTACTCGAACGATCCAAATGCCGATTTGCACGCGCTCGATCGCGCTTACAAAGAGACAATGGGCAAATTGGCCGCGCGTTATCCGGACGATCTCGATGCGGCGACGCTTTACGCCGAGAGTGCGATGAATCTCAATCCGTGGAAGCTGTGGACCGCGGAGGGAGAGCCGGCCGAGGGAACGGAAGAAATCGTCGCCACGCTCGAATCCGTCTTGAAACGAGATCCGAATCATCTCGGCGCCAATCATTATTACATTCACGCGGTTGAAGCGTCGCCGCATCCCGAGCGCGCGTTGCCGAGCGCGGCGCGTTTGGAAAAATTGGCGCCGGCCGAAGGGCATCTCGCGCATATGCCCGCGCACATTTACGCGCGAGTGGGCGACCACTTTGCGTCGGCCCACTGCAACCAAACCGCCATTGCCGCGGACAAGAAATTCCTAAGTGAGACGCACGAGGAAGGTGTTTACAAACTAATGTATTACAGCCACAACATGCATTTCCTCGCGTTCGCGTCGTGCATGAACGGCAATTTCGCCGAAGCCAAGGACGCGGCCGCGAAACTGGTTGCCAATGTCGCGCCCGGCGTAAAAGCGATGCCCGACCTCGAAGGATTTTTGTCTACGCCGATGATTGTGCTGGCTGCATTCGAAAAGTGGACCGATCTCTTGAAACTCTCCGCGCCGGATCCGTCGTTCATTACCACCAATGCCGTATGGCACGCGCTTCGTGGCGTCGCGTTCGCAAGTACTGGAAAAACCGCAGAAGCCGAAGAGGAGCAAGAAAAGTTTCGCGAGACCGCTGCAAAAATTCCTGGCGACAAAATGTACGATCAGCTCAACAAAGTGGAGGCTGTTTTCAAAGTTGCAGATAACTTGCTCGTCGGCGCAATCGCGCACAGTCGGCATGATGACAACGCGGCGGTTGAATCTCTGAAGCAAGCCGTCGCGGCCGAGGATGCGCTGAGTTACAGCGAGCCGCCCGCCTGGTATCCCCCGGTTCGCCCAACGCTTGGGAAATTATTGCTCTCATTAAATCAGGCGCCCGAAGCGGAGAATGTTTTTCGCGCCGACTTGGAGCGAAATCCGCGTGACGCGCGCTCTCTTGGCGGTTTACGCGACTGTTTGAATATGCAGGGCCGCAAGTACGAAGCCGATCAGGTCGATCAACAATACCGCGCGTCGTGGAAAGTTGCGGACGCGACGACTGCGTCTAAGCGCTGATCGATCCGCATGGTCGACATCGAAGTCATTGCGATCGAAAGCGGATCGTCTAGAACGCGACTTCGTTTTGCCGATCCAGATCCGGCGCTATTTCGACGTTCGCGCCGCTTTTTTGGAGCTGGTTTGCTGGTTTAAGTATATGACATCGTGCTTGAGCACGTTGTATTCGGCTGGGTGCGCCAGACAGATATAATTCGGATCGGCCGGCAACGGCGGTAGCGTTTGATTAAAATCCCAAAACGGCTCCGATAGCTGCGGACTGCCGGTGAGGAAATCGAGCTCCTCGTTAAACCCCCAATCCAGACTGACGGTTGTTAAATCGGATCGGCTTTGACTTTCGCGGCAGAACTGGTTCAAGCTTTCGCTCCAGCGCCCGCGTCCGCGGGTTTCGCGACTCAACTTTTGAAGTCGCCGCGATCGAGCGGCGTCCACCGAGACAAACAAGCGCCACCGCGATCAAGGCGATCGTTCGCTGGAATCGCTGCTGTGAATTCCAAGTGAGGCCGATGATTGCGGCAATGATTAGATGCGGCAGCGGAAACACTAGAACCGCGTGATGAATTCGTACTGCATCTGGTAGGGGAAATACGCCGAGGGTGATCAGAATTCCACCGACAAAGAGAAAAATGATGCGATCCGTGTTGGCCCGACTCTTATCGAAAACGAAAGCAGGGCCAGAAGAGCGAGCATCAGCGCGATTCCGATCGCCGCTCTTGGCCCCAACGGTTCCCGTCATAGATTCGTTCGAACACGCCGCGGACATCCATTAATCGATAGGTGAGGTTTAAGATTCCCAGAATTCGTGTTTATTCGTGATCATTCGTGGTTAAAGAAATTCCGTGACCTCGGCGCAAATCCGGCAATCGTTTCTCGATTTCTTCCGCGAGAAGAAGCACAGCATTGTGCCGTCGTCGCCACTTTTGCCGGACGCGCCCAATCTCCTGTTCACAAACGCGGGCATGAACCAGTTCGTACCGATTTTTCTGGGACGACAAAAGCCGACGTGGCGGCCGCCGCGCGTCGCTGACACTCAGAAATGCATTCGCGCCGGCGGCAAACACAACGATCTCGAAGACGTCGGACTCGACACTTATCACCACACGTTCTTCGAGATGCTTGGCAACTGGAGCTTTGGCGATTACTTCAAAAAGGAAGCAATCGAGTGGGCATGGGAACTAGTTGTCGAGCGGTGGAAATTTCCCGCGCAGCGACTTTACGCGACTGTTTACAAACCTGGGCCTGACGAGCCGAGTGAGTTCGATCAGGAGGCGCACGATCACTGGGCGCGCTTGTTTCAAGACGCCGACCTCGATCCGAAGATTCACATCGCTGGTTTTGGTACAGCCGACAATTTCTGGATGATGGGCGACACCGGTCCGTGCGGGCCGTGCTCGGAGCTACATGTCGATCTCACGCCGGATGGCGACACTCGCGGTGCGCTCGTGAACAAAAATGATCCGCGCTGCATCGAGATTTGGAACCTAGTGTTCATTCAATTCAACGCACATCCGGATGGAACATTTGCGCCTTTACCGCGACGCCACGTCGACACGGGAATGGGTTTCGAGCGTACAACGGCAATCATTCAAGGTACCAAAAACCTTACGGATTTCTCCGGAACGGTCTCGAATTACGAAACGGACATCTTTCGCCCGATCTTTGATGAAATTGAGAAACTGAGTGGCAAGAGATACGCGTCAACCCTGCCCAAACATGTAAACGCCGGTGAGAGCAAAAAGGATAAGATTGACATCGCCTTCCGAGTAGTCGCCGATCACATTCGCGCGCTCAGCTTTGCAATCGCAGACGGAATCATTCCGTCAAACGAGGGCCACGGTTATGTGTTACGCCGGATTTTGCGACGGGCAATCCGTTACGGCCGCGGTTTGGGTTTCCATGAGCCGTTCTTCTTCAAACTCGTCAATGTTCTTGCGAAAGCGATGGGCGAGGTTTTTCCTGAAGTCCGCGCCAAACAAAAGACAATCGAAGAAACAATTCGTCGCGAAGAGGAATCCTTTAACAAGACTCTCGATAAAGGGATTGAACTCTTCGACTTAGAAGTCGGACGCGGTGTCTCGAAAATCTCCGGCGCGTTCGCGTTCAGACTTTATGACGAGCAAGGGTTTCCGCTCGATTTGACTGAACTGATGGCGCGCGAACGCGGACTCACTGTCGATGTTGTTGGATTTGAGAGATTGATGGAGCAGCAACGCGACCGTACGCGCAAAGCTCATAAAAAAGAAATGATCGCAGTTGAAGGAGAGTTGACCGCGGCGCCGACAAAATTTCTCGGCTACGATTTTATTGAAACGGAAGCGGTGGTCGAATCGGTTTTGGCGGGACAAAAACCGGAAGAGCTCGCGATCGTTCTCGATCAAACGCCGCTGTACGCCGAGATGGGCGGCCAAGTAGGGGACCGGGGCTTGTTGCACGTTCCGGGACACGATCGCACGGAAGTCGGTCAGCTTCGCGTCATCGATACTCAAAAACGCGGCGATGTTTTTGTTCACCGCGCCAAATTGATCGACGGACGCGCTCCTGAGCCGGGCGAGGCGGTGCGCGTGTCCGTCGACGTCGCGCGGCGACAATTGATTCAAGGCCATCACACTGTGACGCATTTGCTGCATTGGGCGCTGCACCAAGTTGTGAGCAAAGATGCGGCGCAGAAGGGAAGTTACGTCGGACCGGACAAACTGACCTTCGATTTCTCGAGCGCTGCTTTGACAGCCGAGCAAAAGCGCGACGTCGAGAAATTGGTGAATGAAAAGATCGCGGAGAACGCGTTGGTTTCGTGGATAGAAATTTCCTACGCCGAAGCAAAAAGGCGCAAAGAGATTCAACAATTCTTTGGCGAGAAATATGGCGACAGGGTCCGTGTCTTACAAATTGGCGGCGATCCGGCAAAGTTGAACGGCTACTCGATGGAATTGTGTGGCGGCACGCACGTAAGATCGACGAGCGAGATCGGTCCGTTCCGGGTCGTGAAAGAAGAGGCGATCGCCGCCGGGACGCGACGCATTGAAGCCGTCGCGGGCGATGCAGCGCGCGTTTGGGCGAAGGAAGAAGCGAAGCGTCAGCAGGAAAAATTTGAGACGCTGTTGCGCAAGAAGCCGGACCTCGCGGCATTGCCTGTTTTCACTGGCTCAGTGCCAACCACGGAGATGTTGAAGCAAGTCGATGCGCGTGCGACCCATCTCGAAACATTGGATGTCGATGTTCGCGAGTGGGAGAAGAAACACGCAAAAGAAGCGGAAGCCGAGTTGCGAAGTCGCGGTGCGCAAGTCGCGAACGAACTCGTGTCATCCAACGCTGGTCAGAAAATCTGCGTAGCCAAAATTCGGGACGCTGGCGGGAAATTGCTTCAAGCCATCGCCGACGCGCTGAAGGCGAAGTTTGACGGACCGATCGTTCTCGCGGGCTCGCAAGAAAATAATGTCGCGCTTATCGTCGTCGTTCCGAAACCTCTAACTTCCCAGATTCAGGCGAACAAGATCATCCAGCAGATCGCGCCGATCGTGGGCGGCAAGGGCGGCGGGCGTCCGGAAAGCGCACAAGGTGGCGGCACCAACGCGGCGAAGATTGACGAAGCGTTGGCGAAAGCGCGAGAGCTTTTGGGTTAGCACGCGCTCGGCGTGGCTGCATGCTTCGTGCGGGCGAGTTGTGAAGAGGATCTGTTTCCTGTCGGCAGTCCAAGCTTGGATAATACGAGTTGTCGCTCGGGACGTCTTTAAAGACGGTTACGTTTCCTGTCGCCACGTGGACCACGGCCATGTCACGTACGACCGAACTCTCGCTCTTTCTTTCAACGATGTTGAACGCTAGGCGAGTTCTATCGGGCGATATTGTCGGGAAAATACCGTCAGCAAGCTTTTTCTCATCGCTGCTGTCCGAGATTTGCGATCCAGACGGCATCATCGCGTTCAAACGTGATCATTTGCGGACCCGGCGAAGAGGTGGCCGCTCCGAGCGAGACAAACATCATTTGGGACAGGATTTTCGGGTTCATGGGATTGCCAGGGTGATGAAGAATGTTGCTGCCAGTGCGAGGAACAGAACCAGCATATAAATGAAGCCGCCGACGAAAAATTTTAGTGTACTGATGAACCAACCTTGCCCGTAGACCCGCCGGATCGAGAAGAAAATTTGCACCACGAAAGCGATCCAAAGAAGAGCGATCACCCAGTCGGCGAACGTGCCCGGAATGGTGCGATCGAGCCCCATGGTCGTGAGTACGATCAACATGACCCCGGTGTAGAAGAACGTGTGGATATGGAGCGCGTAAATTAGGTGGTCGATGTAGAAGATACCTCGTCGGGCATAGAGAACTTTCAGAACAAATGCGAACAACGGAATGCAACAAAGCATCATGTAGGGCAGATTGCTGAACAGCGTCGTGATGAAGAGGCCCATCTTCGTTCCATGTTCGCCCATCTTGTCCTTCGCGCGCTCTTCCAACCATTTCTCGAATGGAGTCGTTGATTTCGCGTCGTCGAAGATGACAAAAGGTCGATCTGTGACCGGCCCGTAGGTTTGTTTGCCTGAGTCAGCTGGCGAGACTGTTGGCATCGTGGTTGGCGAAGAATTCTCTTCAGCTGCTACCGTCGCCGAAGGGCTCGGCTTGGTCAGATAATCCAACGCTTCTTGTGCTTTTCGGCGCTGATCCGCTGAAAGATTTTCTCTTTCGAGCTCTTTTTCGATCTCGTCACGCTTTTCCGCGATCGCGGTCGCGACTTCCGCTCGATTCTTCTCTGGAATCTTGCCAGGCTCGAAACGAATCCACTTCGCTCCATAATTCACGGCAAAGAAAAATAGGATGCTCGCGAGCAGGTAGAGACGCAATGGATGCAAATAGCGGACGCGTTTGCCGGCGAGGAAGTCGTTCGTGAGTTTCCATGGTTTCACGATGAGCAGGGCGATCGTCGCGAAAAATTTGGAATCCCAGTTTAGGAACGAATCGAGAACGTCGACAATCACGTGTCGAAACGAACGTCGGTAATCGATCGCGGCCTGGCCGCATTGAGCGCAATGCGGGCCGATCAATTCTGCGCCGCAATTTTCGCAATGCGTGAACGGCAACGGCTGTCGATCCTTCCCACGTCCGAACCAACGACGGCGGGCCTTTCGCTCAATCGCAGAGATTGCAGTGTCGCCAAGAATAATTTTTGCCGGTTCGTCGGCCATTGCGCGCGACATTACAAAAACGCTCTTGAGTCGTCCACTTTGTAAGGCCCCGGTCTGTCTTGACGTTGCGGCTGCGCCTCATCAGACCGGCGCAATGAGAACATTTACGACAACTGGTGCTATTTTGCCGTCGATTGCGACCCTGGAATTGAGTTCGGCTTTTCGCGCCGACCGCACATGGACCGCGCAGTCGAGCACTTGCGCGCCGCGTGTGCTGAGCTCCAGGAGGCTGTGCGCGATAAGGGCGGATGGCGAGCCCGGGCGCTTGAGCATGTCAATCACGCGATTGCCGAGACCGAGCACGGAAGTTCATTTTGCCGATAGAACTTCTTTTCCAGAAAATTAAGCGGAGCCGCTCCCCTTTTTCTAATCCCGTAAAAAGGAGAGCGCGGCCGTACAGAATATTCCGATCACAAACATCATCACATCGTCGTTTCTAGTGTCGTGTCATGGTAGGGCGATTGACCTCAACCGACCGGTTGAGAACTTAGCGGTTGACCGTCACAACGCGGGAATGCCACGATCACGAGCGCAATGGCACTCAGTCTTTTCCGCAAGAAGAGCCCCGATCACCTGATTGCTGAAGCCGCGATGCCGGAGCGGCAAATGAAACGCGCGCTCGGACCGCTTGCGCTGACCTGTATCGGCATCGGTGCGATTATCGGGACGGGAATTTTCGCGCTCGCGGGCACTGCTGCCGCAGGCGAGCAAATCGAGGCTTCCATTTGGAAAACGCCGATTCTCAATTTCATGCAATCGTGGATGAGCCATGCGCCGCTCGTCTTCGGACGGCCTGGTGCCGGCCCGGCGGTCATGGTTTCGTTTGTGGTCGCGGGAGTCGCGTGCGGTTTCGCGGCGCTTTGTTACGCGGAGCTCGCGTCCATGATTCCCGTCTCGGGTTCGGCTTACACTTATTCCTACGCGACGCTGGGTGAGATCATTGCCTGGATTATCGGTTGGGACCTGATTCTCGAATATGCGGTCGGGAACATGGCAGTCGCTGTCGGTTGGTCCGGCTATTTCGTCCGATTATGCGGTAGTCTGTTTGGATTAAAGTTTCCGGTCTGGGCCGTGAACGCTTTGGACACCGCCAAGGGGATCGTCGCGCAGGGCGGGGATGCGTTGTCGAATTATTCTTCGACCACAATTCCGACCGTTCTAGGCTACCCGATTGCACTCAATATTCCTGCGTTACTCATTGTCGCGGCGGTCACGATTCTTTTGATTTACGGAATTCGCGAGAGCGCGCGCACCAATAACGCAATCGTTATAACCAAGCTCGCCGTAGTCATCTTTGTAATCGCGTTCGGCGCGTTCATGATTCATCCGACCAACTGGCAGCCGTTTGTTCCGACCGGGATCGGCGGTGTGATGAGTGGTGCAGCCATTGTTTTCTTTGCGTTCATCGGGTTCGACGCCGTTTCCACGACCGCGGAAGAGACGCGTAATCCACAGCGCGACATGCCAATTGGAATCATCGCGAGCCTGATAATTTGCACGATCCTTTATGTTTTGATGGCCGCGGTCATCACCGGCGTGCGCAAATACACGATTTATTTCGGCGACCCGGCGGCAGTGGCGACCGCGTTCGCTGCTTACCCCTGGGCGACGGCGCTGATCAGCGCGGGTGCGCTCGCCGGCATCAGCTCAGTTCTGTTGGTGTTTCAACTTGGCCAGCCGCGCATTTTCATGGCGATGGCGCGCGATGGTTTGCTTCCACGATATTTCGCGAAGATTCATCCGCGTTTTCGGACGCCGCACATCACCACGATTTGGACCGGCATCTTCGTCGGCGGCGTTGCGGCGGTTGTGGATATTGGATCGCTTGCCGACCTGACGAATATCGGAACGCTGTTCGCGTTTATCCTCGTTTGCCTCGGCGTAGTTATTTTGCGACGCACCGATAAAAACCGACCTCGACCGTTCCGTGTCCCGATGACTCCAATCTTTCCGATTCTCGGCGTGATCTTTTGTTTTGTGTTAATGCTGAGCCTTCCGCTCGAAACCTGGATCCGCTTCCTCGTCTGGCTCGCAATTGGCCTGACGATCTATTTCCTCTATAGCGTCCGCCACAGCAAACTTCGCGGCGGCGAAGATACCGGAATTACCGAAGACATTCCGCCGCCGATCGTCAAAACGTAACTTGGGGAACCTCGCGTCCCGATTGAAAATGATCGCGGGGCGAAGACCGTTCCCACATTAGAGTATAGCTGCCAGTCGCCAGTCCGGCTCGAACTTGCGCCGCTTTTTATGCATGGCTCGCTCGGTTATCGGCTTCGGATCTTTCCCTATCATCTTCGCTTTCATATTTTACGCTAGCGGCGTGAGTGAGCGGAGTAAGCCGATGACAAAAGATCTTCTTGGGCGACGAATGGTTTGCTTTCGGCAATGAGACATCGCCGCTAGAGTCTATCCGGTGAAAGTTTTTCTCGTAGCAGTCTTTGGCGTTTCTGTTTTACACGCCGAATCGGCGAGCGTTCTGCCGCCGCCCGCCGGAAAACTCTATCACGGATTTTACTGGGGCGG
>DATLJP010000034.1:0-19869 GCA_035538875.1 Chthoniobacterales bacterium
GACCTTTTCTGTTCCGAACTCATCCTTCCAAAGTAATCGAATTCCCATGGGAATCTACCTCTTTCTTAAGGAACAATTCGGAACTTTAGCGAACAGGTGAGAACAAGCCAACGAAACAATTCGGAATTAGGAAGTAGAGAACTTCAGGCCGAGAATCGGGCGCGCACTTCGGCCGAGACGCGCGTTGGTTTTCCAGTTCGCGAATCGATCGGTACCCAAAGCGTACGTGCCTGCGAAAGAAGTTGGTTGTCGATCTTGCGGCAGATTTCGGTGAAGCGTTCGAACTTAAGACGGTTGGCTTCGCCGACCCAAGTACGCAAGACGATTTCGTCGCCTTGACAGGCCGGTATTTTGTAATCGATCTCGTGCCGTAAAACGACCCAGCCGATTCCCGCTTGCGCATCCGCAGTCGCGAGCGATCTCCAATGCGTGGTCGCGACGTCTTGGACCCAGCGCAGGTAAACCGTGTTGTTGACGTGATTTTGTTCATCGATGTCGGCTTGCTGAACCGACACGGTCATTTCAAAGATCGGCGCGCTCAAAGAGAAAGGAATGGTCAAATTTCCGTTTTCAAACGAAAACGTTTCATCAGTTCCTGACGGATTTCCATTTGCAGGTCAGGTTGCAAACGGTTGAGAAGTTTTTCGCGTAGCTGCGGGTCCATGGCGGCGAAATCGCGCACCATTTTTTCGCGCGCCTTATATTTAGAGTACTTGCTCCAGCCGATGCCGATGGTGACGAGGCCGGAAACGATCCAGACGGTAATGTCGGTCGTCGAAACCATGGCGACCGAAATTAGGAAGTAGGAACTATGAAGTCAAAGGCCGCTTACGCGCCGCGTCAGCGATGCAGATCTCGTGGGCGATGCGGCGCGCTTCTTCTTCGGGCCAACGGATGGTGAAGTTAGGGCAATTGGTGCGATCGCCGAGATATTGACGGCCCCAGTGCTTGCCGAAAAGAAGAACGGTTAACGCGGCTTTCCTAATTGTTCACGGCTTCGGGATGGAATTTTTTCCAGTAACGAAGCGCCGCGCCGACAGCCATGTAACTCGGATCGGCTGCTTCGTAACCGTCAATTTCGTCCTGACTCGCACCGCCTTGGCGTAAATCTGTGTGCTCGAGCTCGGCGAATGTCGATCTGAGCTTCGATTCGTTGTCGCCGGCCCTAATGCGATCGCGAAACCATTCCGACCAGCGAACCACATGTTCTTCCAAAAGATCGAGATGCTCCGAAACCGGGCCGGCGATTTCTCCGAAGTGAGGAAGATAAAGATGCGCCGGCTTTAGTTGGCGAATCTTTGAGATCGATTCTCGCCAAGACTCAACGTGGAGTTCCGGCGGAACGAAAGGCGGAATCGGCGGGCCGTTGCCGATGCGAACCCCGGCGATGTCACCGCCGAAAACGTTGTCCTCCCAATGATAAACGTGATGATGACTTGTATGGCCGGGCGTGGCGATAGCGCGAATTTCAAAGGGCGGCACGCGTACAACTTCTTTGTCTTCGAGGGCTTTGACGCGCTCCGCCCGTATCGGCGCGAAGCGACCCCAAAGACGTTGCATGTCGTTGCCGAAAATGCGCGTCGCGGATTCGACCAACTTTGCTGGATCGATCAAATGCGGCGCCCCGCGCGGGTGCACATAGATTTTCGCGTTCAACTCGGCAAACCGCCACGCCGCGCCGGCATGATCAAAATGAATGTGGCTTAAAAAAACGTGACAGATGTCTTTGGCGTCGAACCCCGCTTTGCCAAGATCGACAATCACATTGTCGAAAGTCGATTCCGGACCGCTATCAAAGAGCGCGATGCCGTCTTTGGTTTCAAGCGCGGTCGCCGCGACAATTCCGGCGTGTCCAAGTTGTCGGGTATCGAGAATGTGAATTTTCATAAGATGAATTGTGAATTACCTGAAGGTGTATGGCGTCGCCGCATGTAACAAATAGGTTTGGACGGTGCGGGAGGTGAAAAGGCTGGACGGCCAAAGAACACTGCACGATGTGCTATTGAAACTCGTGCTGGGCTTGGTCACGCCGTGACCAATCTCAGTTCTTCATTTTTTCGAGATCGCCACGATGTAAGCGGCTTTTGGAATCGCGAACCCATTTTCCTTGGCGTAGGGCCGCGCTCCTTTTTCGATGGCCGATTGGATTTTACGCAATGCCTGCGGTGTTTGCCGCGCCAAAAGCGCTGCGGTGCGAACGCCAGCGTTCAGTTCGGCCTCGAAAATGAATCGCGCGCTCGGCACTTTCCAACGGATCGTGTGAAGTTTGAAGACCATCGAGCCGCGATCGAACCCGGTCCGCTCGAGCGCTTCCCGGAATCCTTTCTCGCCTTCAAATAGATAATGGGGCGGGCCGGCCGGGAGATCGACATCGAGATTTGCGTGCGCCTGAATGGCGCCGTCCAGCAATTGCAAGTATGGGTTTTCGTCCAGTTTCGCCCACGTGGTGAAACCAAATTTGCCACCCGGTTTCAATACTCGGCACGCCTGCCCGCAACCGCGTTCCGGGTCGGCCAGATGGAGGAAGGAAAAATTCGCTAGGACGCGATCAAAACTCGCATCGGGAAAAGGAAGATTTTGCGCGTTGCCTTGACGGAACTCGATTCGCCGAAACATTTTTTTTGCGATTGCAACCATTTCCGTGGGAAAATCGAGGCCGATTGGGACTGCTCCTCGTTCTGCAGCGGCGGCCGAGACGTAACCTGGCCCGCAACCGACATCGAGGATCGACATCTTGCCGGAAACGTCTGCTGCGTCGAGCAATGGAGGAATGAATTGGCGCGTCGAGCTCGACCACGTCGAATCATACTTGTTCGCGACTTGCTCCCACCCTTCCCTTTCGAATTTTGTAAAAGCGTCTTTCATTATTCTGAAGTAGGAATCATAAACAGAGAGCGGGCGTGACGAAAGAGGAGCGATCATTGTTGGAAGCGCTGGACGGCGTTCTGCGATCGGAACAAGTTCGCGCGAAGATTCAGCCGGTCGTGGAGCGAGTGCGCGCCGATCTTGCGCGTAAACCGGTTGCGTTGATGGCGTGGGAACCGATTGCTCTCGAAACATTCGGGTTGTTACCACCCTCGATTCAGTCGGGATGGATCTTTATCCTGCGCGCTGGCGCGGACACCGGAGCGGAACGTCACCCCAACAGTCATCAAAGGATGATGGCGTTTGCTGGGACTGGCGACATGAAATTGGACGCCAAGGGAACGCCAAACGAGGTGGAAGCGGAATCTGAAGTTGCTTGGCGTTCGCACGTTTTGGTAGGCGAATTCGACCTGCCGTTGGACCGTCGTTGGGTCTCAATTCCGAAAAATGTCTGGCATCGTCCAGTGATTCCAAAAGGCGCGGATTGGGTGGTTGTTTCATTCCACACCGTGCCCGCCGAAGAATTGATCGAGGAACGACCCGGCTCGAAACAAATGCTTTACGTAGGCTCGCCTCCGAATGGATAACGCGCGGCGCAAAACGCTTTTCAGGCTTAACTTTTTGCGTGAATTTGGCCGCGGATGGAGACGCCACCACCGTTGCCGGAGCCACCGCCACCGCCTTCGCAGTTACCGCCGCGCGAGGGCATGGGCTGTTTCGCGGCAGGCTGTCTGGTCGTTGTCGTCGTTGTAGCGTTTTTTATCGCTGTCGGAAGTATCGGCGCGTGGTTTCTCTATGGAAGAGCTGTCACTATGTTTACATCGCGACAGCCGGCCGATGTTCGGATTGCAAACGTCTCGGATGTCGACCTTCACAATGCCGAACGGAAACTGAATCAACTGGGACAAGCCGCGGCCAACAATGAAGAAACTACGGTTGAATTTACCGCCGCGGAACTGAATGCGATGATCGCGCGCGAACCGTTGTTCGCCGAACTGAACAACCGGGTACGCATTGCGATGGCCGATTCCCTGATGAACGTGGAGATGAGTGCGCCGCTCGATGCCGCGCCTTTGCCAAAGTTGAGGGGGCGCTGGCTCAATGGAGGCGCGCGCTTTGGATTCAGTTTTAGTCTTGGCGAATTCGCCTTCGAGCCGAAATGGGCAGAAGCAAATGGTCATTTATTTCCGGAGGAGTTTTTCACCGCATTCACGCCGTCATTTAATCGCCGCTTCAACGACGGCTTCAGGCGCGAGGTGGAGAAGAACGACCAGGCCGCCCTTTTTTGGAAACACATTAAGACAATCGCCGTGGACCGGGACAGACTGGTGGTTGCGACCCAGCGGCTATGAGCGCGGCAACCAATCGTTGCCTGATCGTTCTAAGTTAAGCGCTTGCGGGACTCTTTGGCCTTAGAATCAGGCCAGCGATAACGCCGACGAGGAAAAACTGCACGATCTGAATGAACATGTAAGCCATCGTGTAATTCGCGGGGAAGCCATACCAGTTCCAATAGGAGACATTGGTGGCGAGGGCGGCCAGAATTCCCGCGGTCAAAACGAAGCCAACTTTTCCACCGAAGCTGGTGATATTCGTTTGAGCGAGAAGGAAGACGACAAGGATTGCTTCGATCAGCTCGGTAGCGAATTCGATTCCGAGATATCTGGCGAATGTAAACGGCCGGGCTGCGTTATACATCAGGATCCCGGATGGACTGGTGGCGAGTTTTTCCATGGCTTTTTTCATCGCTTCCTGCTTTTCGTGGCGGGTTGCATTTTCTCCGACGCCTGGGCCCGGAAAAAGATAGAACCCGGACTTGTCGCCGATGTTGCCTTGCATGGCGGCCACTACGGAAGCTTCATTTGGGATCTCTTTAACACCTGTTTCTCCCAGCGGAAGCGCCATGTGGGCAACCGATGTCCAAATAAACATGAATACCCCGCCCAATATTCCGGCCAAAAGAATGCGAGTGTTCATGACTCAAAGGATGGGGATGCGAAGTGCGCGTTGAAAGGAAAAAAATGAACCTAAAAGAGCTATTTTAGTGCTTGCTCTGCGAGGCGAGGATCGACATCCTCGACTTTCGTTAAGCTTAACCAATCCTATGAAAACATCTGTTTTGTCTTTGATTACCGCGCTGACGCTGACCGCATTCCTGGGCTGCCAGACTCAGAAGAAAGAAGAACCGGCGGCCACGAGGACAACGGCGACGTCGAAGAAGAGCTCGACCACCAAGAAGAGTTCGACTGCGGCAAAGAAGAGCACGAAGAAGCCAGCGGCTGCGGCATCCGCTTCCCCTGCGGCTTCCCCTGCGGCTTCCCCTGCGGCTTCGCCTGCTGCGACCCCGTAAGCGATCGGTAAAAAGAGTAATTAAAAAGGCGGAGGAGAAGTCAGACCGCGAAGCTTTCGCCGCACGAACAGTGCGCGACCGCGTTCGGGTTGGTGACTTTGAATCCGCCTTTTTGCAAGTCCTCGCTGTAATCGAGGACTGAACCACTCACAAAGAGCGCGCTTTTCGGATCGACCACGATGCGGACACTCGAGGTCGGGACGAGAATGTCGCGCTCTTGTGGTCCATCGACCAAATCCATCGCGTATTGAAGTCCGGAGCAGCCGCCACCGACAACCGCGAGGCGCAACGCGCCGTTCGGATTTCCTTTCTGCTCGAGCAACGACGCGAGTTTGTTCGCGGCTTTTTCCGTTACGCAAATGAGCTTTTCGTTGCCGATCTTGTAATTAGGAGTCGCTGTTTCCGCGCTCATTAAAATCAAGAAGCCAGGGCAACAGGAGTCTGAACTGCGATTGTTCCTGCGCTCCTGCTGTCCTGAAAGATGTTTTCTTCTGCGAGTGCTTGAATTTCGGCAAGCGTCGAGACCTGCGAGAATTTTTCGCGCAAGCGCTTTGCTTCCGGCATCGATTTCGAATACGCCATCAACCGTGCGCGCATCGAACGGATCGCCGGTCCTTCCACGCCCCAGTTGGAAACCATCAGTTCACAGTGACGCAAAATTAATCTCCAGCGCTCCCCCAACGTCGGTGGATCAACAACTTCGCTGTTCGCAAGATATGCTCGTGTTTCCCGGAAGATCCAGGGAGCGCTCATCGCCGCGCGACCGATCATCGCGCCCGCGATTCCAGTTTCGCACTGCCGTTTTGCAACGTCGGCCGCGCTGGCAAGGTCGCCATTGCCGATTACCGGAATTGAAATCGCCGCCGCGACCTCGCCGATGACGTTCCAATCCGCTGCGCCGGAATAACCTTGGGCCCGAGTTCGGCCGTGCACAGTCAAAGCGGCAATTCCACAATCAGCGAGAACCTTGCCGACGCGGACGGCATTTACTGAATCAGCATCCCAGCCGATCCGGATCTTTGCCGTCGTTGGGAGCGGCGTGATCGCGCGAACAACGGACTCGGCGACATTGGCGAGCATCGGACAATCTTTGAGCAAGGCCGAGCCGCCGTTTTTGCAAACGACTTTGTTGACCGGGCAACCAAAGTTTAGATCGACAAAATCCGGGAGGACCCAATCGACAACCTGTTTGGCGGCTTCCGCCATGAGCGCTGCATCCGCGCCGAAGAGTTGGACGCCGATCGGGCGCTCGATTTCATCGAAATCGAGATATTTGCAAGTCCGCTCATTGCGCCGGAAAATCCCTTCCGCGGAAACGAACTCGGTCGTCAAGACGTCCGCGCCATATTCTTTGCAAAGCTGGCGGAAAATCTTGTCGGATACGCTGGCCATCGGTGCGAGATAAAGCGGGAACTGATCTTGGAACCAGGGAAGGGACATACTTCAGGAGAACTAGTTTCTCACAAAATTGCTGCGGTTAAAGGCCAGTCCGGGTTGGACTGTCGATCTCAGGCCGCGCTTTTGAGCAACTGCGCGACTTCGTTTTGAACGGACTCGAGTTCGTCGAGGCGTAAACCGGGGTCGGGAACAATGAAGACGTCACCGGTGGCACCGTGCTCATATATTAAGAGCCGCCCTTTCGCGGCGTTCTCGGTTTTGATTTGTTTGAGGACGCGTTTACGCTCGAGCATCGCCGCCAAAACGTAGCACGCGTTGGCCGGCGGATTTTCCGACGCGATCAAGCGTCGAAAAAGTTGTTCGGCATTCTCTTTCGCCAGCGGTTCGAATTCTTCGGGCAACGGCTCATAGCGCGTTCTCCAAAATGAAAACGGCTGGATGTCTTGATTCCGGTTCTTCCAGGCTTCCTCGCTCAAATCTTTCCGGCGAAAACCTTCGGCCTCGCGAAATAGCAGCGTGTAAAAATACTCACCTGGCTCGAACAGCCGCCGGGTCGCCGCGCACGCGTCCGCGCGATGCTTGATTGCCCAATCGTTCGGCAATGGATTCATCGGGCGATTATACGCCGCACCACCCCAAGTTGAAAGCGCGGCGCTTCGCGATTGGTCGCGCGCAGATAAAGCAAGTAAAGGCCGATGAACGTGAAAATCAGGTTTGGCGTCCAGGCTGCGATGATCGGCGAAATGCGATCGCCTTCGCCAAGTGCGAGAAAGAGGTGAGTCAGAAAATTCATTGAGAAAACGAGAACGACGGCGCTGGCAACGCTGGCGAGAACGCCGCGGCGCGAATAACCGATGCCAAGCGGCGCGGCGATGCACACGACGACCAGGCAGGTCCAGGGCAACGCGAGTCGATAGTGTAAGTGTGTCCGGAAGGGCGCTAGTAACGTGATCGGAAAATCGGAATTGAAATGGAGATACTCCCACAGCTCGGGAAAGCTCAGGTATTCGGCCCGCACGTTTGCGCTACCGAGCCGAAACGGCGTTTCGTTCCAATTGTCGACCGTGAATGTATCGTAAAACTTCTCGTCGACAACGTTTCCGGCGGGATCGTATTTTACGACTTTCACGTTCTCGAGCCCCCACGTTTTTGTTTCTGGGTGATAGGTCACGCGAGGAGACAGGTAATTCTCGACAATGTTATCGTTCGAATCTTGTTGTAGCACCTGGACGTTATTGAAAACGTCATGGCCGGGACGAAAACTTTGGATGAACCACGTGCGCAAGTCGGTCCGGTTCCTGAAAATTTGCCCCTGCACGCTGTATTGGTGCGATCGCGCGTTGGCGATGAAACTCTTCTTCGCTATTTCGGCATGTGGGGCCAGCGAATAGTTAAGCGCCAAACTTGCCCCGACCGTGAGCAAACCCATGCCGATTAACGGCGCGAGCACGCGCGGGATGCTGACGCCGGCGGTCAACATTGAGACGATCTCGTTCGCCCGCGACATTCGGCCGAGCGAAAACAGCAACGCCAACAGCAAAGCGACCGGCAGCAGGATGATGAAGACCTCCGGCACCTGGGTGGCGTAATACTTAACTGCAAGCACGAAACCGAAATGCTCGTCGATGAAGGTCGAGATATTATCGCTGATATCGAAGATGAGCCAGATGGAGAGAAACCCGGCGATGCAGTAAGAATATGCCTGCAAAAAATTGCCAATGACGTAGCGGTCGAGCAATCTCATCAAAAATTTAGAATTTTAGAATTTAGAATTTAGAATTTAGAATAGCACCTCTGGAAACAAGTTTCAGTCGGTGTTGACTTTTTTTGAGTGCGGAGACCGGCTAACCCATGATTGCGCTGAAAGATTCCCTCGGAACCGAGTTTGTCGAACGCGTTCGAACCATCTTTTCCGAGGACGGGCTTCTCTCGAAAGCGAAAAATTTCGAGTTTCGGCCGCAACAACAGGAGATGGCCGTAGCGGTAGCGCGTGCGCTAGAGGAGGATCGACACCTCGTGGTCGAGGCAGGCACCGGAGTCGGCAAATCGCTCGCCTATCTGGTTCCAGCCATCCTGTTCGCGCTGGAGCAGCATAAGAAAGCGATCATCTCGACCCACACGATCAATCTTCAGGAGCAACTCCTTCATAAAGACATTCCGATCCTGAAGAAAGTGCTGCCAGTGGAGTTCGACGCCGCTCTGATGAAGGGGCGCCAAAATTATCTTTGCCATCGGCGGCTCGAGCGAGCGTTGCAAAGCTCAAAGGAGCTGTTTACCGGCCCCGAAACAAACGAGCTGAATCGGATCGCCGAATGGGCGAGCAAGACACGTGACGGTTCGCTGAGCGATTTATCGATCGAGCCCGATCCAAAAGTGTGGATGCAGGTTTGCAGCGAAGCGCACGTCTGCACGCAAAAAACCTGCGGACAGAATCCGCGCTGCTTTTATCAGCAGGCGCGCAAGCGTTTGCTCGCCGCGGACGTGATCGTGCTCAACCACATGCTGCTCTTCATATTGCTCGGTTCGCCGGACGAACAGGAAGGACGCGAGAGCGGCTTTCTTTTTCCGAACGATTTTATCATTTTCGATGAAGCGCACACGGTCGAACAGGTCGCTTCGAAGCAGATCGGCGTCGGTGTTTCGCAGTATGGTTTAAGATCGACAATTCAGCGGCTTTACAACGCGCGCACGAAAAAAGGATTATTCACCGTGATGCGCGATGCCGCGGGCGTTCGGCTTGCGACCGAATTAATCGACGACGTCGAGAAGTTTTTCGACGCGGTCGAATCGAAATCGGATTTTCGCAAGGGCCGCGAGTTTCGCGTGCGCGATGTCGATCTTGTTCCGGACACGATCACAGGCCGACTGGTCGCGGTTCAGGCGCGCGTCGCTGAAGTGGTGAAACGCGCTGACGACGAAATTTTGAAAGCGGAGCTTCAAGAGTTCGGACGGCGGATTCGCGACGCGCGGGACGGGATCGCAATCTTTTTGGAGCAAAGCGCGCCGCAACACGTTTACTGGGTCGAGCGCACCGGCAAGACTGCGCAGTTTCTTTCGCTCAACGCGGCGCCGATCGATCTCGCACCGGTGTTGCGGCGCATGTTGTTTCGCGACAATTGCTGCTGCGTGATGACGAGCGCAACGCTCGCAGTGGGCCGCCCCGATCTCGCTTATTTTCGCGAGCGGATCGGTGCAACGGAAGCCGAACCGTTGCAGCTTGGCAGCCCCTTCGATTTTCAGAAGCAGATGAAAATGTTCGTCGTTCGCAAAATGCCCGATCCGCGCGAGGCGGGTTATGCAAAAGAACTCGAACGTTGGATCGCGCATTTCGTGCAACAGACCGATGGCTCCGCCTTTGTTTTGTTCACGAGCTATCGCGACATGCAACAGGTTGCTCGCGAAATGCAGAAATTTTTCGATGAGCGGGGGATGCATCTCTTGGTTCAGGGAGCCGGCGCACCGCGGACCAAACTGCTTGAGCAATTCAAATCGACACCGCGAAGCGTCCTATTTGGAACGGACAGTTTTTGGAGCGGTGTCGATGTTCCCGGCGAAGCACTCTCGAATGTGATCATCACGCGCTTGCCGTTTGCGGTTCCGGACACGCCTTTGATTGAAGCCAAGCTTGAGCTGATTCAGGAACGCGGCGGCGACGCGTTCACGGAATTCTCATTGCCGGAGGCAATTTTGAAATTGCGTCAGGGCGTCGGCCGTTTGATTCGAACAAAAACCGACCGTGGAATCGTGATAATCTTAGATAATCGAATCGTCACCAGACCGTACGGCCGCGCGTTCATGCGGGCGCTGCCGAAATGCCCGGTCGAGATTGTTTAGGCGTTTTTCCTTAAGCGGCTAAGACAAAAGATAGACAATCGTCACAGACGAATCGCCAGAATCGTTTTTGGTTGGGCATAACCGAGATGCTATGTCCGTCTCCGTTTTCGGAACGCAATCGCTCCGGCGGCAAAAGCGATGAGGATGATTAGCAAGTAGGAAATTGTGGATCGCGCTGCGTTTTTATTGGATGCCTGAGAAGGTGGGCGGCTGGCAAACTCAATTGGCATTTTGACTTGAGGCACACTGCCAGGTTCGAAGCGCCATTGCGAATACGCCTGGAGGGCAGCGCCATCAAGCAGCTGGTTGCCCGTGCTTTGCAGCATCCGTACACCGGTAACGCTACCTGTTTTGGAATCGATAGAGACTAGAACAACCCCTTTCCCGGTGAGCCCCTGCTTTGCCCATTCCGGACGGTACTCGGGTTTGGGTGTGTAAACTGCCTTCGGCAGTCCAACGACTTGCGGCGGACTTGCCGTCTGCGCGGGTAACGAGGCTAAAGAGAGGAATGTGACAAAATGGACGAAGAGCACCAGGCGCATCATAAAAACCTATTCAATCCGGGGCGATTTACCTAATGAAAAAAGCGAGCGACCCTAATGGGATTTGAAACCTAACTAGCGACTTCGCGTAATTGCAAAATTCTGCCGCAAATAGGTGGCAAAACGGTAATTGTCTGCGAGGAGGCAAAAAATTACCGCTTCGCTGTTTTTGCGCAGATTTACGCAGTTTTTGTGTCCGAATTTGTCCGAAAAACTCTCGCTATTGTTTCGGTGCATCGAGGCGACCTGCTTTGCAAACTCGAAGTGTTCACTTGAACATATAGCTAATTTGCGATAAATTGGCGGCATGGTCACAAAGACCGTCACACTTCCATCTTCCAGCTCCGATCTCTCAATCGCGAACATCCTCGCGATTTTGCACAAGTGGGGAATTCATACTCTCGGGCAGTTGGCTGCTCTAAATAAAGAGGAACTGCGAAACCGGCTCGGTGCCGACGCCGTCCGGCTCTGGGAACGCGCGAATGGTACCGCGACGCGGTTACTCAAATTTGTTCAGCCGCCGGAAACGTTCGACGAAAGTTTTGAGTTCGACCACGAAATCGAAACCGCTGAGCCGTTGCTGTTTATCCTCCGCCGATTTCTCGAGCAACTCGCGCTGCGCTTGAGCGCAATCTATCTCGTCGCGTGCGAACTCACGTTGGTGATCACTTTTTCCTGCAAACAAACCTACGAGCGCGTTTTCAAAATCCCGCAGCCGACGAACGATGTCGATCTTCTCTTCCGGATGCTCCAAACACATCTGGAGAATTTTAAATCGGATCATCCGATCGTTGCCGTCGCGCTCAACGCGCAGCCGATCCGGCCTGTGTCGCAGCAGTTTGGATTGTTTGAAACCGCGCTCCGAAATCCGCAGCAGCTTTACGAAACACTCGCGCGCTTGAGCGCGCTGTTGGGGAACGATCGCGTAGGGACGCCGGTGCTTGAAGAGACGCATCGGCCGGACGCGTTTCGAATGGAACCGTTTAGCTGGAGTCCGAGGTGCCAGCCGTACCGGCACTTGACTGGCAGTATTGCAGGCAACACGGCTGCCACCACAGAAGAGAAAAGCAAAATCGCGCTGCGAAGATTTCGGCCGCCCGCGAACACGTCGGTTTTCGTTTCGGGTCGGCATTATCTGCAAAGCGAGAAAGTTCGCGGCCAAGTGATCGACCAAAGCGGACCGTTTTTGCTTTCGGGAAATTGGTGGGACGAAAAAACGTGGGCCCGCACTGAGTATGACATGCAACTTGAGAGCGGAGAGCTCGTTCGCGTACATGAAGCCGAACAGCAATGGCGCATCGACGGGGTGTATGACTAAGCAACAACTCAACACCTCAACTGCTCAACATTGAATGAGCTATGTCGAACTTCATGTCTGCAGCGCGTTCAGTTTTTTGCGCGGGGGATCTTTTCCCGAGCAATTAGCTGAAGTTACGGCCGAATTGGAAATGCCGGCGATCGCGCTTTGCGATCGCAGCGGTGTTTACGGCGGGCAACGATTCTCGGTCGCCGCGCGCGAACACGGTGTGCGGCCGATCATCGGCGCTGAGTTGTCGATGGAAGGCGGTGGAATTCTGCCAATGCTGGTTGAAAATCGGACCGGTTACAAAAATTTATGCGAGCTATTAACACAAGCGCATTTGCGGAGCGAAAAAGGACAGTGCGAAATCAAATGGGATGAGCTACCGCAGTTCGCGGAAGGATTGGTGGCGTTATTAGGCGGGTCGATTCTGAATTGTAGGGCGTCTGTGTCAGACGCTAACCGTTCACGGCGTTTCACCGAAACGCCCTACAAAATCATGGAGGTATTTGGGCGGGCGAATGTGTTCGTTGAAATTCAGCGGCATTTTGTTCGTGGCGAGGAACAGATCAACCGGCAACTTGTCGATCTTGCGGACGCGAATCGATTACCGCTGATCGCCACCAACGGCGTGCAGTACGCGAAACCGTACGGGCGCGAAGTGCTCGATGTGTTCACATGCATTCGCGAGCACACGCATTTCGATGCCGCGGGCAAACTTCTAACTCAGAACAGCGAGCGACATCTGAAGAGCGATCGCGAGATGCGGAGAATTTTCGCCGATTTGCCGGAAGCGATCGAGAACACGTCGCGACTAGCAGAGCGGCTGAGGTTCTCGCTGGAAAATCTCGGTTATGAGTTTCCGGAGTATCCGGTGCCGGCCAGTCACAGTATGGATTCTTTTTTGCGGACGATCGTCTGGTTCGGCGCGCAACAGCGTTACGCCGCGGTAAGCGCAAAAGTGAAACGCCAGCTTGAGGAAGAATTGGCACTCATCATCAAACTCGGATTTCCCGGATATTTCCTGATTGTCTGGGACATCGTTAATTTCTGCCGTGAGCACAACATCATGGTCCAAGGCCGTGGCAGCGCGGCGAACAGTGCGGTTTGTTATTGCCTCGGGATCACGCCGGTCGATCCGGTCAGCAACAATTTGGTGTTTGAACGATTCCTGAATGAGAGCCGCAAAGGCTGGCCTGACATCGATCTCGATCTTCCGAGCGGCGATCGTCGCGAGTCGGTGATCCAGGAAATTTATCGACGCTACGGCAAGCACGGCGCCGCGATGACCGCGAACGTGATCACATATCGTGGGCGTAGCGCCGCACGCGAGATCGGCAAGGCGTTGAATTTTTTCCCGAGCATTCTTGATCGTTTCTCGCATTTGTTCGCAAACGGCGATTTTCCGCACACGCTCGATCTCCAATCACAAATCGAGCGGGCGGGTCTGCCGAAATCGCATCCGCGGATGCCGGCGTTCGTGCGTTTGTATCACGCGATCTACGGATTGCCGCGGCATCTCGGCCAGCATTCCGGCGGGATGATCATTTGTCAGAACAAACTCAGCTCGTTCGTGCCCCTAGAGAACGCGTCGATGCCGGGTCGGGTAGTTGCACAATGGGACAAGGACGATTGCGAGGACCTGGGCATCGTGAAAGTCGATTTGTTAGGCCTCGGAATGATGTCGGTGATGCAGGATGCACTCGAGCTTTGTCGCGAACGCGGACGTCCTCTCGATCTGGCGCACATTCCAAAGAACGACGCGAAAACTTTCGAGATCATGCAGCACGCGGACACGATCGGCGTTTTTCAAATCGAGAGCCGCGCGCAAATGGCAACATTGCCGCGGATGAAACCAAAATGTTTTTACGACGTCGTGATCGAGGTGGCGATCATTCGGCCGGGACCGATCCAGGGGGACATGGTGCATCCGTATTTAAATCGGCGCGCCGGAAAAGAGCCGGTCACTTATTTTGACGAACGATTGAAGCCGGTGCTCGAACGCACGCTCGGCGTTCCGTTGTTTCAGGAGCAAATGCTAAAGATCGCGATGATCATGGCCGATTTTTCCGGCAACGAAGCGGAAGAATTGCGGCGGGCGCTCAGTTTTCAACGCTCGGAGGAGCGAATGAACAAGGTCAGCGTGAAACTTCGCGCAGCGATGGAACGCAAAGACGTTGCGCCGGACAAAATCGACAAGATCATTCAGGCGATCACGTCGTTCGCGCTTTACGGATTTCCCGAATCGCACGCGATCAGTTTTGCCATTCTTGCGTACGGCAGCGCGTATTTGAAAGTTCATCGCGCGCCGGAGTTTTACGCGAGTCTGATCAACAATCAGCCGATGGGCTTTTACACACCGGCGACGATTGTGAAAGACGCGCAGCGGCACGGAGTGAAGATCAAACCAGTCTGCGTCATGAAATCAGATTTTCGATGCATGGTTATCGATGACAACACGTTCAGGCTCGGCTTTTGTGTCGTGAACAGGCTGCGACAGGAGCATGGTGAACAAATCGAACACGAACGCCAAGATCGACAATTCAGATCGCTTGATGATTTCAAACGGCGGGTTTCGCTTTCAAAAGAAGAATTGCGTACGCTCGCAGAACTCGGTGCGCTCAATTGTTTCGCGAAACATCGGCGAGCGGCGATGTGGGAAGTCGAGTTGCCGATTCATGATGATTTGGTGGATAAGAACGCAGGTCATTCTGAGCGAAGCGAAGAATCTCAGAGTCGGAGCTTGGATTACACAAGCGATCGCGGATGCCCCGCGACTCTGTGGGAGGTCCCTCGCTCTGCTCGGGATGACAAATCACCTTTGCTTGCGATGACGGTACAGGAGTGCGTGATCGCGGATTATCAGACGATGAATCTCACGACGGGTCCGCATCCGATGAAACTTTTGCGAGATCGTTTGCCGAACACCTGGCGTGCGATTGATCTCGCGAAAGCGAAACACGGCTCAATAGTGCAGATCGCCGGGAACGTGATTTGCCGTCAGCGTCCCGGCACAGCCAAAGGATTCGTTTTCGTCAGCTTGGAAGATGAAACCGGTGTCTTAAACGCGATTGTCGATCCTGATTTGTTCGAACGATACCGGCTTTTGATTACCGAAGAAGATTTTCTTTTAATTGAAGGTGAAGTGCAGAACTCGGACAATGTCGTGTTGATTAAAACCCGCGAGATCAGACCGCTTGGGTACGACGAACTCGTCGGCAGCAAGTCGCACGATTTTCATTAACGTATCGGAACTAACGATGGCCGACCGCAACCACTTTGAGATGATCCGCAAGCGGCGCGGCTGCTATGCCAGCTGGGCAGTTTGGGCGCCACCTGGCGACAAGCCGAAGTCGAAACGTTGGCGATTTAGGCGTACCTTAAGACCACGATTGACGAGTTTCTGCAGGAATTGCGGGACCTCAAAGCCTCGGACCATCGTAATTGGTGCGTACGGGCGGCTTGTGTGAGTAACGCACTGCAGCCGTTGAATCGGCAAAAAGAAATACAGAAACACGGTTCTCGCGCAGATCGCAGTAAGATAGAACTTAAAACGGCTCGACAGAGTCTCGTCTCACCGACAAATTACTCGCTGGCGTGGCGTGACGCCGCTTCTTTTGGTGCGGCTGGTTTTTGCTCAGGCTTCTGATCGGACTCGATCCAGTCAGTGTGGAAAATGCCTGGTTTATCGACGCGCTCGTAAGTGTGCGCTCCAAAGAAATCGCGTTGTGCTTGCAACAGGTTCGAGGGCAGGCGCACCGAGCGATAACTGTCGAAGTAAGCGAGTGACGCAGAAAACGCCGGCACAGCCACGCCGAATTCGATCGCGATCGAAACTGCGACGCGCCAATTGTCCTGCGTTTTCTTGACGATATCGATGAAATAGGAATCGAGGAGAAGATTGTGCAGCGCTAGGTCGCGTGTGTAGGCGTCGACGATGCAGTTTAAGAATTTCGCGCGAATGATGCACCCGCCACGCCAGATGGTTGCGATGTCGCCAAAGTTTAGGTTCCAATTGTATTGTCTGCTGGCGGCGCCGAGCAGTTCCATTCCCTGCGCGTAGGAAACAATTTTCGAGGCATAGAGCGCGTTGCGGACGGCATCAACCAGTTTTTTCTTGTCGCCAGAAAATTTCTTTGGCTTCGGCTGCGGTAAAATTTTCGCAGCAGCGACGCGTTCATCCTTGCGCGAGGAGATCACGCGCGCTTCGACGGCGGCGTTAATTGTCGAAATGACAACTGATTGTGCAATCGCCGATTGGAGGGTCCACATACCGGTGCCTTTTTGTCCGGCCTTATCCAGGATGACATCAACAAGTGCCTTGCCGATATCGGGATCAACCTTGCGAAAGATCTGCGAGGTGATGTCGATGAGATAACTGTCGAGCTCGCCCTTGTTCCATTGGGTGAAAGTGTCGGCGAGCTTTTTGTTGTCCATGCCGACAACGTCTTTCAAAATGGCGTAGGCTTCGCAGATCAACTGCATGTCGCCGTATTCGATGCCGTTGTGGACCATTTTGACGTAATGGCCGGCGCCGTCAGGACCCATGTAGCGGCAGCACGGCTCGCCATCTACTTGCGCCGCGATCTTGCGATAAATCGGCGCAATAATTTCCCACGATTCGCGCGGGCCGCCCGGCATCAGCGAAGGGCCTTTAAGCGCGCCTTCTTCTCCACCGGAAACACCCATCCCGACTAAATGAATTCCTTTGCCCTCCAGGTCCTTGCAGCGGCGTTGAGTGTCAGTGAAGAGAGAATTTCCGCCGTCGATGATGACATCGCCCTTGTCGAATAACGGCACGAGCTGACCGATCACGGCATCCACCGGTGCCCCGGCCTTGACCATGATTTGGGCTTTGCGCGGTTTTTTGAGCGCGCCAACGAATTCCTCCATCGTGCGCGTCGGCTGAATATTTTTTCCCTTGGCGCGAGTGGCCGCGAATTTTTCGGTGACTTCAGTGGTGCGATTAAAGACAGCAACGGAGAAACCTTTTGATTCCATGTTGAGGACGAGGTTCTCGCCCATCACACCAAGGCCGATGAGACCAATATCACATTGATTCGCGGTCATTTTCGGTCTCCTTTGTTTCAGCGGCGCAGGAATTACAATCTAACGAGCGATTCAAACTAATGGCAAACTGCGTTTCTCACGTTTTGTTAGCCAAAGCACATCTGGAAGGGCTAAGCGAAGATGTCGATCCTTCCGCTGGCGCAATCGTGGATTTTTGGGGAGTTGTTCGCGAAACGGAGGACGGACGGGCAATTGAAGGAATCGATTATGAAGCGCACAACGCGATGGCGGAGCATCAAATGAAGCTTATTGCCGACGCGGCAATGACGAAGTTTCAGTTGAAGCGCGTTGTGCTTCACCATCGATTTGGATTTGTCCGGGCCGGTGAGCCGTCGTTGTTTTTGCGGGTAAGCGCCCGACATCGTGGCGCGGGTTTTGATGCAAGCAAGTGGATCGTCGACGAATTGAAAAAGAAAGTTCCAATCTGGAAGAAACCAAAATTCAAAGCGGCGGGTCATATTCGAGAGGGCGAAACGGTTACGACGAGATGAATTGGGCGAATCGCTTAACTTTAAGTCGGTTGCTGCTGACACTTGTGTTTGTCGTGGCGTTGAATTCGTCGTGGCAGTACGGACGCACGCTCGCGCTGATCGTCTTCTTGCTCGCCGGTGTGAGCGATTTCATCGACGGGGAAATCGCGCGGCGCTACGGATTCGTGACCAATTTTGGAAAGTTGATGGACCCGCTGGTCGATAAAATCATGGTGGCGGCGGCGTTCATCTCGCTTGTGCCGCTTAAAGCGGTGCCAGCATGGGCGGCGACGACGGTGGTCGCGCGCGATTTTTTGATCACGGGTTTGCGGATGATGGCGAGCGCGAAGGGAAAAATTTTGCCGGCGGAGACGCTCGGCAAACAAAAAACCTCATGGCAGGTCGTGACCGTGATCTTTTTCCTCGCGTTGCTCTCACTCCACGAACTCCGTTACGCGAGTGAAACATCGACGTGGTGGATTCGAGCCTGGAACGTAGCAGGGCCAGTCCTGGTTGGAATCACTGTCGCCCTGACAATTTTTTCCGCGCTGGCGTATGCCTGGCGGCATCGCGAATTGATTACGCCTCACGAATAGTTCGAGGCAACCCGTCTTCGGCAAAGTTACAGCGTGGTAACGACGTCTACTCGTCGTTAGGTTGGGCACCGACCACCTTTTGCACTAACGCGTCGAAGCGCGGATCGCTTCGCAGCGGATCGAGCAGCGGATCAACTTTAATCGTGGTGATGCTTAGACCGTCATGATCAGCGACAGCTTGCTCAAACCAACGAACCGCTTCCTCGCGATTTCCAAGGCTGATGCAAAGCAAAGCACGCCAGTATGAGCGCACATACCGATGCTGGCTGAGTTCTTCCAGTTCAGCCAGCAGTCGCACAGCCGCATCCTTGTCACCTGACTGGGCCTTAGCAGATGCGAGCAGCACTGGAACAAATAGATCGTCGCTCAACTGCTGTGCCTGCTCGTATTCAGCAATTGCGGCGGACATGTCGCCCTTTAGCTGAAGAGCGATGCCCAGACTATAATGTGCGTAATAAAATGTCGGATCAATCTCCAGCGTCTTGCGCAACTGCGCGATCGCCTCATCGTATCGACGCGCAATGTACAGATTCTGTCCAAGGTCTGCATTGTTTATCGGTGAGAGTGGATCAAGTTCGATGGCGCGTTTGCCCTCGGTGATCGCTTCGTCGAACCGGCCTAGGGCGAGGAGAGGGCCGTTTCCATACCAATGGTGAGCTGTGGCGTAATTGGGTTTTAGCGCGATGGCGCGGTGAAATTCCGATATTGAGCCAGCCATATCCAGGTCGCCGATGCACAACAACAATCCGAGCGCTGTGTGCGCCTCCGCCAACTTGTCGTCTAGTTGCAGCGCTTTTAGCGCGGCAGCTTTCGCTTTCGGGTTGGCATCCAGCTGTGCCGTCGCAGTGTAGAATGGCAGGATGACGTAAGCCTCAGCCAGTCCGGCGTAGGCCAGCGCGTAGTTCGGATCGCGCGCAATCGCCTGCTCGTAAAATGCAATCGCCTTTGGGAGGTTGTCCCCGCTGCGTTTGTCCCAAAGCGATCGGCCTTTGAGATAAAGCTCGTAGGCGGTCAAGTTGCTCGTGGGTTGGGCGGCTAACAACTGCTTCTCCTCACCGGTCAACTTCGCCTGGAGCGTGTCAGCAATCGTTTTGGCAATGTCGCTCTCAACCGTAAAAATGTCGGTCAGCTTGCGATCGTAAATGTCCCCCCAGAGATGCGCGTCATTCAGTGCATTGATTAACTGCACGTTCACCCGCACGGCGTCACCGCTCTTTTGCACGCTGCCCTCCAGAACATTTGCAACGCCAAGTTGCCGGGCGATCTCGCGCAAGTCTCCCGGAGCACTTTTGAACCGCTGGGTGGACGTGCGCGAGATCACTTTCAGGTCGGCGATTTTGGACAGCCGGGCCAGAATTTCATCCTGCATCCCTTCGGCAAAGTAGGCGTTGTCCGCATCGCGACTCAGGTTCTCAAACGGCAACACAGCAATGCTTTTCTCTGG
>DATLJP010000035.1:0-19376 GCA_035538875.1 Chthoniobacterales bacterium
GAAAAGGCGACTTAAAACGCGAGAAGTATTTGCTTCGATGATTGGAACAGCCTGCTCGAACGCGAACGTTGCGATTGCGTGCGCGGTGTATTTGCCGACGCCGGGAAGTTTTTGCATCGCGTCGATCCCATTTGGAAATCGGCCACGAAGTCGACCCACGACAAGCTTTGCGGTGGCGAGAAGATTTCTTGCCCGCGCATAGTAGCCAAGCGCTTGCCAGGCATGAAGAACCTGTTGCTCGCGTGCGCGAGCTAGTGCGGCGAAATTCGGGAATCGGCGTAACCACTCTTGATAATAAGGCAGGACGGTTAGGACCTGGGTTTGCTGAAGCATGAATTCAGAAACGAGGATCCGGTACGGATCTCGGGTGCGACGCCACGGAAGATCGCGGCCATTTTTGCGATACCACCGAAGAAGCCCACGTCGAAATCCCGATGCAGTCACCCGAAAATTGAACCACGAACGACAGGAAGGGCACGAAGAAAATCGTGCCGACAGAAGAAGACAAGCTTCGTGTTCTTCGTGCTCTTCGTGGTAAATTTTCTAAATCGCACCAATGCCCAGCTACACGAGTTTGTTAACGCTTGAGCAAGTAAACAGACTTCGATCACTGCTCGAAGAACTCGGTTTCGAATTTTCGCTCAAGCAGTACACCCTTTTCTTCGGCCAGAAGAATAAACTGAGTGTCGCAGTTTACGAGAAAGGCCCAAAGGTACTCGTGCAAGGCAAGGGTGTCGAAGAATTTGTCCAGTTCGAGTTGGAGCCGAAGATTTTGGGAGAAGCCAGGCTTGGTTATGAGGAAGTGCACACGCCCGAAATGTTCGACCCGCATTTCGGCGTGGATGAAAGCGGGAAGGGCGATTTCTTCGGACCGCTGGTCATCGCCGGCGTTTATGTAGATCGTGGGATCGCGCGCAAACTGATCGAAGCGGGCGTGCAAGACAGCAAGCGAATTACATCCGACGCCCGGATTCGCGCGCTCGCGGACGCGATTCGAAAAACGACGATGGGATTGTTGGACGTCGTTCTGATCGGTCCGGCGAAATACAATGAGCTCTACGAAAAGTTCGGCAACCTGAACAAGTTGCTGGCCTGGGGCCACGCCCGGGTCATCGAGAACTTGCTCGCGAAAAAGCCAGAATGCACGCGATCATTGTCCGACCAATTCGCCGATGCCCGACTGATCGAGCAATCGCTGCTTCGCCATGGCCGCAAGGTCAACATCCAACAACGGCCCCGCGCTGAATCGGATATTGCGGTTGCTGCGGCGTCGATCCTAGCCCGGGAGGCATTTATTAACTGGCTGGATCGAGAAGGAAAAAAGCTTGGGATGCCGCTGAAGCGAGGGGTATCACCAGGCGTGAAAACAGCCGCCGAGAAGATCGTTAAGGATAAGGGGCCAGGGGGTCTTCGGCAGGTGGCAAAGGTGCATTTTCGGACGGCGCACGCGGTTGCGCCGGACCATTTTGCCCAATCGCCGCCCAGGGAAGAATGGCGAAAATAGGGGGTCGATTCGGACCTTCTCCGGCAAGGTTTCTGCTACAGGTTTTAGCACCTGTTCGGGGAATGGTGATGCAGGGTCAAGTCAAAGCCGAGCGCAAGAAGCTGGCCGAGCAGACCGTATTTAATTTCTACCTAAATCGTTTCGTGCGGCGCCCGGCGACGGCGCATTGAGAGCATCTTAGCTAAATAGGCTAGGCGACTAGGCCCAAAGAATTTACTTTCCTTCTTAGAAGATGCCCGCGATTGTGCGTTGGCACACGATTCCTCTTTGGAGTATGGGAAAACTTACGAAACGCGACATCGTGGTTGCGATCAGCAACCAGACCGGAATGGTGCAGCATCAGGTCTTCGACATCGTCCAGCGCACCCTCGACAAAATCACCGACAGTTTGGCTAACAACGTGCCCGTTGAACTGCGCAATTTTGGAATTTTCCAACCGCGCTTGACCAAGCCACGGGTGGGGCGAAACCCCAATCAGCCGGGAAGCAGTTTCGTCATTCCATCGCGCGCGACCGTAAAGTTCAAGGCCGGTAAAGTGATGCGACAACGCGTGGAAAAGCTGTCGCGTGAATTGAAGGAAGCCGAGGCGAAGAAGACGACGACGGTTAACAGCAAATAAACTGGCGCCGCCGCAGAATCGACGGCGCGCGGCCGGCCATCTTACGAAGTCGACTTGAGGAGACGGCGGATCGCTTCTTCGAGTTGGTCGAAATTGATTGGCTTCGTCAGGTGTTCGGAGAAACCGGCATCCCGCGCCTTATTAACATCGGTTTCCATGCCGAAACCGCTAAGCGCGATTCCGGCTAACGGTTTGCTTCTTCGCAATTCGCTCATCAATTCGTAACCGCTCTTGTCGGGCAGGCCTATGTCGCTGATTAGCAAATCGAAATCTTCCTGCTGCGTTTTTTCGACCGCCTGTCCGGCCGAGTGCGCAACGGTAATGTCATAGCCACGTCGCTCCAGCATCATCTTCATCCCGGTGCACGTATCGACGTGATCGTCGACAACGAGAAGACGGTGCCTGCGTGAAGCGGATGGTTTCATTTCTTCGTCGTCAAGATGCTCGCCATCGGCGCCGTTCGCGGCGGCAACCGGCGCGGGAACGGTTTTTAGATCAATAATAAACGTGGTGCCTTTGTCCTTGCCCGGACTTTCGACGCAAATTCTGCCACGATGCGCATCAACCATCGCCTTGGAAATGGCCAGTCCGAGACCGAGTCCGCCAAAACGACGGGTGATTGAAGTTTGTCCCTGCTCGAACGCGTTGAAGATCTTTCCGATTTTGTCGAGTTCGATTCCAATTCCAGTATCACTGATGCGAATCTCAATTTCGTTCGTTGAAAGATTGGCAGTCGCCATCGTGATTCGGCCGCCCTCTGGCGTGAATTTGACGCTGTTCTTGACTAAATTCCAAAACACCTGCTGCAATCGCGCGGGGTCGCCTTTGACGTAAACGCGCTGTGCGTTGAGCTCGAATTTTGCCTCGATCGATTTCCTGGCAATGTCCTCGCGACAGATCTCGTAGGCGCGTCGAAGAATTTCGTGCACGTCCACAACCTCGAACGTGAGTTGCAATTTACCTTTGGCGATCCGCGTGACGTCGAGCAAGTCGTCAATTAAGCGCGCCTCCAGTTCGACATTTCGCCGAATGACTTCGAGAGCTTGCCCTAACTTTGGCGATCGTGGAGTCGTAGCTTCCAATTCACTGACCATCGCGATGACGGGCGATAGCGGGTTTCGCAATTCGTGCGAAAGCAGGGCGAGAAACTGGTCTTTGGCGGAATTGGCGCTGATCAGCTCCTGGCGCAGTGTGACGTCGCGCGTTTTGTCTTCCACGAGGTAAAGCACACCTTGAATGATTTCGTCGGCGGCTTGAAGACGCACGAGGGTTACGTTGACGAAGTGCGTCATGCCGCCCTCGTCCTGAAACGGTTGCTCGATTAATTGAAATGGCGTGCCGAACGTAAGCACACGCTCGATCGCATCGGGCCGCGCGATTTTGACATCTTCATAAGTCGCGTCCGTGATTTCGCGGTGGCTCGGCCAGTGGCCTAAGCGTTCCGCCATTTGTGCGAACGCTTCGTTGGCCTGCGAAAATTTGCGTGAATTGGGATCAATAAACGCGATTCCGACAGGCATGTTCGCAAGGATTTTCTCGTTGAAAATGACTTCGCGCTCGATCCGACGGGCCGCTTCGGTTTGCCGGCGATAAAAAATTCCGCCCAGCCACGCGAAAATCGTCGTCAGCGCCATCAGCCACGCCGCAAGCACTGCCATGCGACCGACAAGATCGTGGACTGGTTTGTAAGCCACATTCTTGGGTTGCTTCACAACGACCGTCCAACCGGTCGATTCCACCGGACTAAACGAATAGAGATTTCCGGCGCGCTCAAGATTTCCGGTTTTTATTTTGCTGATTTCCTTTGGCAGCACGGATTCGGAAGCAGGCAACGGATTCGGGTTCGGCCGGAAATCGTCCGTGAACAACGCCTGCCCCGTTTGATCGATTACCTGGCAGGTAGACTGATCAGCAAATTGAATGGCGGAAAGACGGCGCCCGATCCGTTCCACCAATACCGAAACGCCGAGGTAACCGACGATATTTTTCTCAGACGTGCGCACTGCGCCCGCGATGTCGGTGATTATCCGCTTATCAGAAAAACGCGGATGTACTGGCGAAACGAAGGCGTTCGGCGTTTTTTCGGCCTCAGGCCGCCACGAATTAGAATCGAAATCTTTTCCGATCATCGACGGGTCGTAGGGAATCGAAGCGATTAATCGTCCGTCTCGGCCGGTGACAAACATTCCGTCGATCCTCGGATGCGAATAAAAAGTTACGCCGAGCCATTGTCGGGCGGCGGATTGCGCATTCGGCGAATTCAGGATGCGCGAAACGTCGGGAAGCGTTTGATAGTATTCGATGATCGCTTGGGTTCGGCTGAGATCGTCACCGACGAGATGGCTGATCAACTGCACAAACGTCTGGCGGTCTCGCAGAATGTTCGATTCCAACATTTTGGTCAGAAAAGCGTAGGAAAACCAGACGGTGAGAATGGACGGCACCCAACCGGCCAATAGAATCGAGACGACGATGTTGAAACGCTCGAAGCGATTGTCGCGGCTTTTCTTCAGAAGATATCGCAATAGCATACCGCCAGGCGAGAAACCGAATATAGCAGCAAAGGCCTTGTCGCTCGACCGCCGCAAATTGGTTATTCGCTTTCGCGAATCGTTTTGTTCAACTCGCTCGCTTCCAGGCGGATAAGATCGACATCTTCCCGACTTGGGGCGTTGGTCTTGCCCAAGATTGGTTGCAGCTTTTTTATGCCGGCTCGAATTTTTTCAAAAAGTGGGGCGTGCGCGACAGTTGGCGGCAAGGTTTTCAATTCGGCGCCGAAATAATCGGCCAAATCCGGCTGGGCCAAAATCTTTGCGCGCTGCGGCGAAAATTCCGCTGCGACCGCACTCGCGGCGATTTGTAATCCGCGCAGCCAACCGCCGAGACTAATCAAGTGCGCCATTTTTTCGTCGCGCAGATCGATCATTGCTTGTTCAACATCCACCTGGGTCGTGATTAATTCCTGACGGACTTGTTGCCACTCGCCGCGTTTGCCGAGTTCAGTCAGACTTGCGCTGTGCCGCATCACGCGATCGCCGACACCAAGGGCGCGCGCTTGTTCCATCAAGACGCGTCCGAAATTTTCGACCAGATTCTTTCGTTCGGCTTCGACAATCAGAAAACCGTCGGCAATCAGTCCGCCGAAGATCAACGCCTTTTGTTCGCGACCGGCAGCGATTGCTCTCGGCAGCTCGCGCTTTAATTGGTCGAAGGGCAGTGGCCGGAGCTGATCAAGCTGCGCAAAAATTCGTTCGATTGAGGGCGCTGTGTAGGGATTAACTCCAAGTTCTTCGCGTTCGTGTTCTTTGTCTTCGTTCGGCTCTTCCTGATTGGCGGCGGTTGCGGTCGTTGCCAACGCGAACGCGGACAAGATCGAGATCGTGCGAATTTTTGCGCACTTTAGCCCGGTTTTGTCGAGGCGAGCACGCCATTTTTGATTTGACGCTGGCGACGGAACAGCCATCATGCGGCCCTGCTGTCTTAATGACTGGCAGCCTACCTTATGCAAGGAAGTCTTGGCTATGTGATTTGGACGGCGTGTTACCTCGCCGTGCTCATCGGGCTCTCTGCCTACGGCGTTCACCGGTATTTCATCATTTATCTCTTCCTAAAAAACCGCAAACGCGGGGCGGTGCCGACCGGAGATTTCAAGCAATTACCGAAAGTAACCGTCCAGCTTCCGATCTTTAATGAGGTTTATGTCGTTGAGCGTCTGTTGCGATCGGTCAGCGAACTCGATTACCCGCGCGAGATGCTTCAAATTCAGGTTCTCGACGATTCAACCGACGATACGTGTGATGTAACTGCCGCTTGCGCAGACGAGCTGCGACAGCGCGGTTTCGATGTGCAGCTGATTCATCGCGTTGATCGGACAGGATTCAAAGCCGGGGCACTCGCGGTTGGACTGGAATCGGCCGCCGGCGAGTTCGTTTGCATCCTGGACGCTGATTTTGTGGCTCCGAAAGATCTGCTTCAACGCACGATTCACTTTTTCACCGACCCGAAGATCGGAATGATCCAAACGCGCTGGGGCCATTTGAATCGCGGCTACTCGTTGCTGACTCGCGTGCAGGCAATGTTTTTAGACGGCCATCTTGTGCTCGAGCAAACCGCGCGCAGCCGGAGCGGCCGCTTTTTCAATTTTAACGGCACGGCCGGTTTGTGGCGAAAGACATGCATCGAAGAAGCCGGTGGTTGGCAGCACGACACGCTTTGCGAAGATCTCGATTTGAGCTACCGCGCGCAGCTTGCCGGCTGGAAATTCATTTTTCTGCCCGACGTTGTAACGCCGGCCGAGTTGCCGGTGGACATGAACGGTTTCAAATCGCAGCAGCACCGCTGGACCAAAGGTTCGATTCAAACATGCAAGAAGCTCTTGCCACGTGTTTGGCGGAGTGATTTGCCGTTTGCGATCAAAGCCGAAGCGACCGGTCACCTGGTTTCGAACTTCGCCTACTTGCTTCTCGCCTGTCTCTGCGTGCTCTTGCATCCGTCAACCGGTGGACCACAAAGCGGGTGGTTGCGCATGCTCTTGATCGACGTCCCGATTTTTCTCACAGCTTCAGTTTCGGTCGCGGCATTTTACGTTTGCGCGCAACGCGAACTTCACCCGCGTACTTGGATGAGACAAATGTTGTTGCTCCCGTGTTTGCTCGCACTCGGAATCGGACTCTCGCTCAACAATGCCCGCGCAGTTCTGGAGGCGATTTTCAATCACAAGTCCGATTTTACGCGCACGCCAAAGTATGGGATCGAGCGGCGGTCACAGTCGTGGCGGAGTTGCAAGTATCGCGCGCTAAAATCGACATTGCCGATCGCTGAACTGGCCTTCGCAATCTATTTCAGCTACTTCGTCTGGTTCGCGCTGACCAACCGGCAATTCTTGTCGTTACCGTTCCTGCTCATGTTCCAAGGGGGGTTTTTCTATGTGGCCCTCTCCTCGCTGTTGCCTTGGTCGCCGAAATTTAGCTTCGGCGCTTCCCGCTCGCCATCTCCAATTCCCGCGTGACAAAGCGCGTTTTTTTGGTAAAGGAGTGCGGATGTTTCGCTCCAGCGCCTTAGCCCTGGCAGTTTTTTTAAGCGCATTAACGGCCCATGCTGTGTCCATCCCGGCGCCGAATCTTTCCACGCGCGTGATTATCAGCGTGCGGGACCAAAGACTGATTTTGATCGAGAACGGAGCAATCGCCGCCACCTATCCGGTTTCGACATCAAAATATGGTTTGGGCGACGCGTGGGGCAGTCTCGCTACGCCGCTTGGACTTTTGCAGGTCGCGCAAAAAATTGGTGATCACGCGCCGATGGGCGCCGTTTTCCATAATCGTCGTTGGACCGGCGAGATTTTGCAGCCGAATACGCCAGGACGCGATCCGGTCATGACGCGAATCATCTGGCTGCGCGGATTGGAGTTAGCGAATGCGCATGCCTATCACCGTTGCATCTACATTCACGGCACCAACGAAGAGAAATTAATCGGGCGGCCCGCGAGTTACGGCTGCATTCGCATGAAATCTGCCGACGTCACCGCGCTTTACAATCAGCTTCCGCTTGGGACGTCGGTGGAAATTGTTCAGGATCGATTACCGAAAGCTGCGAACATGGCGAATCCGGAAGTTTATGGTTTTGACGCTCCCGCTGCAGCTTCGGGACTGAGAAAAGACAAAGATTCGCAAATAAGAAGCGCCACGGGTCCGCGCATCTGATTCGCTCCTCGCGAAAACCGATTTTTGTCGCTGACAAGGTCGACATCTTGACATTTTGACGGTCTGCGCGACCGTCCACGCCCGATTTAGAAAAGAATGGCTAACACACAATCAGCGGCAAAACGTTCCCGCCAATCGCTCGCCCGAGCCATGCAAAACCGCAGCTCGCAAACACGATTGCGCACATTGCAGAAACGCGTTCGCGCCAATACGCAGCTGGATATTGAGCAAATCCGTAGTCTTATTTCCGCGCTCGACAAAGCCGCCAAGCGCGGAATCATTCACCGCAATGCCGCGAATCGCCGCAAGGCTCGACTCAACGCGTTACTCGCGGGCAAAAGGTAATTTTACTCGTCGCAATCCGCGGCGACACTTTGCAGATCGCGCAAGGCGTCTAAGCTTTAGGTCGTGTGAGTACTAAATTTTCCCGGCGAAAATTTATTCGCACTGCTGCGCTTGGCTCAGTCGGCATTGCCCTCGCCACCCGGGTTGCCGCGCAATCTGCAAAAATTCCGAGCAAACCAAATCTGCTTGTTTTTCTTCCGGACCAACTGCGCGCGGACGCCGTCTTCGGCGAAAGCGCAAATGCCGTTCACGCGCCGGCCATTCACAAACTCGCTTCGCAATCGGCTATCTTCGAGCACGCCTACGTGACGCACCCGATCTGCGCGCCCTCGCGCTCCTCGTTATTCAGCGGAACCTGGCCCCATACCAATGGCTGTACTAACAACCAGCTATCATTGCCGCACAAATTTAAGTGCCTGCCGGAAATGCTCGCCGACTCCGATTATCGCTGCGGCTATTTCGGCAAATGGCATCTCGGCGATGAATTCTCGACGCAGCGCGGCTTCGAAGATTGGATCTCGATCGAGGAATCGTTCAAGAGCGCAATCGGCCCTCACAAAATCGAAGGTGTTAGCGATTACACGAAGTTTCTGATTGAAAAAGGACACAAGCCCGATCACGGAAAATATTTTAGTCGCACGTACTCGCGAAATCTGCCCCTTGAGCTGTCAGAGCCGAAGTTTCTCGAAACCCACACTTGCGAATTTTTGGAACGCAATCGCGACCGTCCATTCATTGCTTTTATCGCTTTCATTGAACCGCATCCGCCCTACACCGGTCCCTTCAACGACGAACATCCGCTCGCGCAAATTTCTTTGGATGCGAGCAACGCCGACCGGCTGGGCGAAGAGATGCCACTGCATTATCGCTTGCGCGAGGAAGTTTATCGCAAGCGTTATGACGAGAACGGCGAGCGCTACCGCGAGATCAAACAAAAATATTTCGGTCTCATCACCGAGATCGATCATTGCATCGGCGGCATCTTGTCGAAGTTGGACGAGCTCGGGCTAACCGATACGACGATCACCGTTTTAACAAGCGATCACGGCGACATGATGGGCGCGCACGGTCTTTTGGGTAAGCGATTCATGTTCGAGCAATCGGCCGCTGTGCCATACCTCGTGCGAATTCCGGGTCAGAAAGATTCGCTTCGCGTTAGGCAAGCAATCAGTCACATCGATTTTGCGCCGACGATACTCGATTTGCTTGGAAAGACTCCAGACCCGCAATGCGTCGGCAAAAGTAGGGCGGCTTTGGTTCGTGGCGGATCGATGCCACCAGAGCATGTCTTCATTGAATGGGCGCCGGGCAAAGAAAAGATTAACCAGCACACCAAGCTCGCGAGCAAAGATCAGGTCAAGCAGGCGCTGACCGAATCGACTCGCGCCGTTGTCACCTCCGATGGTTGGAAGCTTTGTCTTCGAGATAAAGATAAGAACGAGCTCTACAATTTGCCCAAGGATCCGGATGAAAGGAAAAACGTCTACTCCGATTCCGACCAACGCGACACGATAAAACATCTGACCGACCAGATCCGCGAATGGCAGCGGCGAGTCGGGGACACGGTGAAAGTTTGAGCGCAGGAAGTAAATCAAATCAGCTTTGCAACTCCCACAGGACGGCTAAATTTCTTCCAATGATTCCCGCGTTCATTCTCATTTTGTCAGCCGTCGTTTATCGGATCGCGGCGGCGCTTCTGATTCATTCCGGTCAAGCACCATGGTTGTCGAACTTTGCACCGCTGGCGGCGCTCGCGCTTTGCGGAGCGACTTGTTTTCCGATGAAGTTCAAATTCACCATTCCGCTCGGTGCACTTTTCATTTCCGATTTGTTTCTGAATCACTATTACGGCGCCACGCTCATCGATTCGCACATCTTTAGTCGGTACCTCGCGCTTGTGCTTGTCGGATTTATCGGACTTGCTTTACAAAATCGCGCCTCATTTAAAACTTTGCTGCCGGCGTCGATCGTTGCGTCGGCAATCTTCTATTTGATCACGAACGCATTCTCGTGGCTGAGCGATCCGGGTTATGCGAAGAACTTCGCCGGATTAATTCAAGCGCTCACTGTTGGTTTGCCGGCATACAGCTCTACGCCAACCTGGATGTTTTTCCGGAACTCTCTTCTCGGCGATTTGTTCTTCACGCTGCTTTTTGTGGCGTGCATGAACTATGGGCGAAACACCAGCCGGGCGCGCTCTGGAGCTGCATTGCCTCACGTTGCGTAATTTTCGATGCAGCCTCCCGGGCAACCCGACGAAGTCGAGATGCTCGCCCTGCTCTTGGCTTAGCGCGGGGACGTTTCCCACGCCATGAAGTCGTCCAGGGTTTGGCGACTCCGTCGGACGGTGAGCGCGATGACGGTTGCGTCATCGAGATAACCGAGAGCAGGAAGCGCGTCGGGAATTACATCGAGCGGATTCATGACGTAAATGATCGCCGCGATGATGACGACGAGCGTGTTTTCGGGAACCTCAGGGTATTGGCCGTCGGAATAAGCGCGGATCAAACGGAGCATTGCCTGAAAGTAGGGCCAGGTTTCGGCAAAAGGTTCTTTCGGCATCGACTCCGTCTGTTTCGCCGCCTCGACAAAAAGACCGCGCAAGCGCGACGGATTCTCGACGTACGATTTCGCGCTTTTGACGGCTTTCGCGAATTCCGCGTCGATTCGTTCTTTAAGTGCGGGAACCCCGGCCCCCTTTATCGGTCTGCCCGGCTTCTTTTTGCGCGGCGCTGTTTTTGTTCGTTTCTTCTTCACTCTTGCTTATGAAAGCACCCCGAATCGCTCCTGAGAAGCCGTTTGTCTTGGGTTGGATGAATTGTAAGATCGAGAAGTAGCCGCGCGCGGCGCTGGCGGAAATCGCTGATGGAAAATTCTCCCGAGGAAAAACGTTTGCAGGCGGCATCGTTTCTCGTGCATGCAACGCGGGGCGTGATTCGCGATCAAAAAACGCGGCGCAAAGCAATGCTGTTCCTGCTCGCGCTGGCGCTGGTGCTTTTGATTTTGGGTGGAACGTTGCTGCGGCCGTTGCTGAATCCGCCGCGCGAGCACTTGCTCTTCGCGCTATTTTTTCTGGCCTGCATTTGGCTAACGGTGACCGCCATGTTGCTCGCGATCTTCGATTTGCTGGCGGCCAGACTTGAAGCAAGAGGCGCTGAGCTGGCCTTACGCGAAAAGCTGAAGGCGGATACGCCAAGTTCGACATCGAACAGATGAAGAATGGCTGGAAAACGCGCGAAGAGATGGAGGCGACAGAGCGGGTGACGTTAGCGCCGTTCGCACAGAAGTCAGGCAACTCGCGCGGCCGAAAATACCCAGAGCGAAGCCATGCTTTTCGAACTGAGTTTCAGCGCGACCGCGCGCGCATCATTCATTCACGAGCATTTCGCCGGCTCGAGTACAAAACGCAGGTTTTTTTGAACGGCACCGGCGATCATTTGCGGACGCGGTTGACGCATTCGATCGAAGTTGCGTCGATCAGCCGCACGATCGCGCGCGCTCTCGCGCTTAACGAAGATCTCGCGGAAGCTATCGCGCTCGCGCACGATCTCGGCCACACGCCGTTTGGGCATTCGGGCGAGGAAATTCTCGCCGAATGCATGAGCGATCACGGCGGATTCGAGCACAACCGCCAAAGTTTGCGCGTGGTCGAGCTGCTCGAGAACATCTACCCGGATTTTCCGGGATTAAATCTGACATTGGAAGTCCGCGAAGGCTTGCAGAAGCACGAGCGCTCAGCCGGAATTGCGTCATTGGAAGCGCAGACCGCCGACTTAGCTGACGAGATCACGTATTACAGTCACGATCTCGACGACGCAGTTGATTTCGAGATTCTGACTGCGGCGCAGTTGGAAGAGAACGAAGTCTGGAGTCGAAGCCAGCAACACGTGTTGGGACATTATCCCGACGCGCGTGAGCCCGAGCTGCACAAATTGATTATTCGCGACATTATCGATGTGCAGGTGCAGGACGTGGTGACGACGAGCGCGGCGTCAATCGCCAAGGCGAATCCAAAAAGTCCGGACGACGTGCGTATACACCCGGCGCCGTTGATTCGCCACAACGAAGAACTAGACAAGGCAAACCAGGCGCTGCGAAAATTTCTTTACGCGAATGTTTACTATCATCCGCGCGTAGCAGAAGTCAATCGGCGCGCCTGTGAGATGTTGAAAAAAGTCTTTGAAAGTTACGTGGCCGATCCGCGTCAGCTCGGCGAGGTAGCGATAAGACGACTCAAGCAGGAAGGCCTGCACCGGACAGTTTGCGATTACGTTGCGGGAATGACCGATCGTTACTTGATCGAAGAGTATGCGCGGATCGCCGGGAAGTGATTACGCCGCGGCGCTGCCGATCTCGTCTTGCAAAAAAGTGATTAGAAGACGCAGGCGCTGATTCACCGACGATTCTTCGAGCATGCGTTGACGCCGGAGCGGATCCTCCACGAAAGTTGAAGCGACGAGATCGGCAAGCATTTCCAGATCACCAAGCTGGGCGAGGTAGCGATCGACTTTTGGCGGCAACTGGCGCCCCGCGCGTTTTAATTTCCGATAGAGCTCGAGGACCTTCTCGCCGAGCGCTTCGGTTTCGACAGTCGCGCTCTCGGTGGATTCGACGATATCGATCTTGGCAACTGGGAATGGCGTTTCCCGTTCGAAACTCTTGAAACGGACGCGATGCAAACCTTGCAGTACCAAATTTGAAGTGCCGTCGCCGCGCCCAACGCACGCGCGGATCAAGCCAACCGTGGCAAAGTGAAAAAAATCTTCTGGCGCATGCCATTCCGGACAGCTCGGCTTGATCAGCGTGACACTGAACATTCGATCGCGCTGAAGCGCGTGTTCGAGCATTTCGCGATAGCGCGGTTCGAAGATGTAAAGCGGCAGCAAGGCGTGCGGAAAAAGGACCGCGCCAGGCAATGGCATCACCCCTATTTCAGCTGGCAGATTTACCGACCCATTCTTCATCCTTGGAAAACAACTTCAACGCGGCAGCGCCGAACGCAACACGTCGATCGGCAATTGTCCTTGGACGTGCGATTGTTGAAGGGAGGCGTAATTGAGCATGGAGCCGCAATACGCGAGCAGAAGCCGCGAAATTCCGCCGAGTTTCCCGACCCCCATCGCGCTCACGGGAACGTTTAGATTTTTGTCGGTGATGAAATCGACGAGTTGGCCAAGCTCCGATGGTTTGTCGGTGCGCGTCGCGACTTTGAAAATGTCGGCACCGTGTGCTTTCGCTCGCGACGCCTTGGCACGCAAGCTGCACCGCGATGGCGTGGATCTAAAATCATGGAACGAAAGAATTACGCGCGCATGTCTCTTTCGAGCCCGCGTGAGCAGTGGTTTGAACGCGCGCGCGAAACGCAATTCCACATCGAGGTATTTCGCATGCGGTAAAAATCGGGAAAGTAACTCGCGGCGTTTTTGGAGCGACAAATTTTTAGCGCCGCCTTCGTGTGGATCGCGCGCGGTAATGATAAATGGCGTTTTGAGGATCGACACTTTGCGTTCGAGTCGATCGACGATGTCGCAAAGACAATCGAGACGAAGTTCGAAGAGATCCGGCGGCTGGCGCATCGCGAGGGCAAATCTCAAATCTGCAGCCGAAGCGATTACGCCCACGACCATCTGGCGCGGCTTTTTGACCGGTCGACGCGTTGTCATATACTTGCAGGTTGTCCAACCAGGGAAGAGCGAGGCTTGCTCCTTTGTAGCATGCTCGCGCGACGACAGGAACTAAACACGCAGCTATAGCAACTGATCAACGCGATTCTGCTTGCGCTGGCGCTGTGGGGGCTACCTGCTTCCCTATTGAAATACAGCACATTCTGGTTCAACCTGAGCAGGGAACCCTGGCTTGGGCGCAAAGTAACGCTGTACTATATATAGATATGAGCAGCGATTTCTTTGTCGCCCGGGTCGGTTCAATCCTGAGGTGCATAGCGCGCCAGCATTCGCTCAACGTATTTGGCCAGAATGTCGAACTCGATGTTCACCAAATCGCCGACTTGGATCTTGTCGACGTTAGTATGGCGTTTGGTGTGCGGAATGATCCAGACGCCGAAACTTTTCTCCAAGAGTTCAGCGATGGTAAGACTGATGCCATTGATCGCGATCGAGCCTTTGAACGCCGCGTAATGCGCGAATTCCGCGGGCAGATCGACCTCGAGCCGGTAATCTTCTCCGGTCCGCTCGAATAAAATCACTTTCGCCGCGCAATCGATGTGGCCTTGAACAAAATGACCGCCCAACGGCGCGCCTACGACGAGGGCGCGCTCCAGATTTACCGGACTATCGCGTCGCAGGTGCTTTAGATTTGTTCTATCAAGCGTTTCCTCGAGCAAATCGAAGGTGAGCTGCTCGGCGTGCTGTGCGCTGACGGTCAGACAGCAACCGTTGACTGCGAGGCTGTCACCAATGACAACTGCTGGCGCGAGCCTCGGCGCCCTCAACTGTAACTGCGGGCCGCGATCCGTCCTTCGCATCCAAAGCACGCAGCCGACTTCCTCGATCAATCCCGTGAACACGCGGTACTTGTAGTCTCGGAAACTGAACGAGCCAAGATTGCGCTGTCCAGGACAAGATCGACAATCGAGTCAATGGGAGTCGAGTGAGTTGGATGACAAACCGACGGGCGAGCTTTCGGGAGAAAGCGAGTCAACTTGTTTGCGCGCCGGGCCCAGCCCACAATTACAAGATTGTGCGCGCCCAGGTCGTTTTGAAATTCGCGATTTGCTTCGCGTTAGTCGCGATCACGTTTGGGGTTTATTGGCAAACGCGCGGGCATGATTTCGTCAATTACGACGACCTGGTCTACGTGAGCGAGAACCCACAGATTCAGGCGGGACTGAATTGGCAAAACGTGATTAAGGCGTTCACGCACGTGCATTCGCATAACTGGCATCCACTCGCCACGATGTCGCACATGCTCGATTGCCAGCTCTTTGGTTTAAACCCGGGTGCGCATCATCTGGTAAACGTGCTGCTGCACAGCGCGAACGCGGTCCTGCTTTTTCTTTTGCTCGGGCAAATTACCGGAGGTCCGAGCCGGACGAACACTATTTGGAGCAGCGCGTTCGTTGCCGCTCTTTTTGCGATTCATCCGTTGCACGTCGAATCGGTGGCGTGGATTTCCGAACGAAAAGACGTCCTGAGCGGCTTGTTCTTTTTCCTGACCTTGTTCGCTTATTTTCATTACACGCGAAAGCCGGACGTTGTGCGCTATGTGACGATGTCAATCTTGTTTGGGTGCGGATTGTTGGCGAAACCGATGCTGGTGACCCTGCCAGCGATTTTGCTTTTGCTCGATTACTGGCCGCTGGACCGATTGGAAAAAACGAGCGCGACAAAACTTCTCCTCGAAAAGATTCCGTTGTTTGCTTTGTCGATAGGTTCGGCGATTGCGACGCTGATCGCACAACGCGGCGGCATCGTTCAAGTTGCGCATTTGCCGTTGAGTTGGCGCGCGGCGAACGCTCTTTCAGCTTATCTCATTTATTTCTGGCAAATGATTTGGCCGGCCAATCTGGCAACGATTTATCCGCATCCGGGTCGATTGCCGATTTGGGAAACGGTCGGCGCCGCTGCGGTTCTGGCTTTGATTACCGTTGCTGTTTTCGTTCTCCAAAATCGGCGACCTTATCTCATCGTCGGCTGGCTTTGGTATTTGGTCATGCTTTTGCCCGTGATCGGACTGATTCAGGTTGGCAGCCAGGCGCACGCCGATCGTTATACTTACTTGTCACAGATTGGGCTCTATGTCGCGGCGACGTGGGCGATTGTCGATTCGTCCAAATCGGTTCGTTATCGCCGCGAAGTTTTCGCCGCCGCAGGGCCGATCATCATCGCTCTCTTCGCTTGGCGGGCGTGGATTCAGGCTTCCTACTGGCACGACACCGAACGACTTTGGAATCGAACATTTGCCGTGACCAAGCAAAACGACATCGCGCATTTTAACTTCGGCGAGTTTCTGCTCAAAAAGCACCGGCTCGATGAAGCGATTGCACAGTTTGAAATCGTTCTCGCGAGCCATCCTGCCGACCCTGATGCGAATTTTCAAATTGGTTCAGCTTTTATGGAAAAAGGAGAACTCAGTCTGGCGGCCCGCCATTTTGAGCGGACGTTGCAAGCTGAACCAAAGAGTCCCGAAGCGGAAACAAACCTCGCAAATGTCCTGCTAGATTCCGGGCAACTCGACGAAGCCGTCGCGCACTATCGGAATGTTGTGCAGCGCGAACCAGACAGCGCGCTGGCGCACTACAATCTCGCAGTCGGTCTTCATCGGCTCGGCCACTTGCCGGAAGCGATCGCTCATTATAAAGAGGCGCTTCGAATCGAGCCCGGCTATCCGGACGCCGATCGTTTTTTGGGGGAGGCCTTGTTGCAGAACGGCCAGCCGGACGAAGCGAAGTTGCATTTGGAAAAACGGTGAGCGCTTTGGAGTCCGAGATCCTCGACACCAAACCATCGCGCTGGACATTGTTCGGGATCATCATCCTTCTGTTCGCGATCACGTGGGCGGTGTTCGGACAAACGTTCCGGCATCAGTTCATTAATTATGACGATCCGCTTTACGTGCTCGACAATGCGCATGTGCGTGCTGGCCTGACCTGGCACGGTATCGGCTGGGCGTTTACCCACGTTCATTCCCAGAACTGGCATCCGCTGACCTCGATCTCGCACATGCTCGATTGTCAACTGTTCGGTGTGAATCCTGGTCCCCATCATTTAGTGAACGTTTTTTTCCACAGCATCGCCGCGGCTCTGCTTTTTGTTTTTTTGCAACAAGCGACTGCCAGTTCGAGCGAGACTGGCACTGTTTGGAAGAGCGCGTTTGTCGCGGCGGTTTTCGCGGTTCATCCTTTGCGGGTCGAGTCAGTCGCATGGATCGCCGAGCGCAAAGACGTGCTCAGCGGCGCGTTCTTTATCCTGACGCTGATCGCGTACGTCGCGTACGCGCGCAAGCAATCAGTCGGCCGCTACGTGATGATATCCATTTTGTTTGCGGGCGGGTTGATGTCGAAGCCGATGTTAATCACGACGCCACTCATTTTGCTGCTGCTCGATTATTGGCCGCTCGCGCGATTTGAAAGATCGACAACCGGGAAGTTGCTGGTCGAGAAGATTCCGTTGTTCGCGTTGTCAGCAGGTTCGTGCATCGCAACGCTGTGGGCGCAAAACTTTGCGCTCGGTTCGACGGAATTTTTGCCGCTGCCGTGGCGAATCACCAACGCGCTCTTCAGTTATTTCGTGTATGTCCGACAAATGTTTTGGCCTGTCGATTTGATTCCGTTTTATGTCCACCCCGAAAACCGGCTGGAAGGGTGGCGTCTAATGCTCGCGGTTGTCGTTTTAATTGCGTTGACCGCGATCGCATTCATTCGTCGCCGGCAGAATCCTTATCTCATCGTCGGCTGGCTTTGGTATTTGCTCATGCTGATTCCAGTGATCGGAATTGTGCAGGTCGGACTGCAAAGTCATGCGGACCGTTACACGTATCTTCCGCAAATCGGATTGGACATCGCGCTGGTCTGGTTGATTTGGGATCTGACGAAACCATGCCTGTCCCACGGTAGCGCTTCCGCGAAGGCGGAGCATGCAGCACGAAACATTATTTTGAGCGTCGCTGGCGCAGTCGTTGTTGCGACGCTGTCAATCTTGTCCTGGAAACAAACAGCGCATTGGCGCGACACCGAAACGTTGTGGCGACACACTCTCGCGGTCACGCCTGCCAATGACGTAGCGCACGCAGGGCTCGGTGGGATTTTATTTGTGCGCGGACAAATCGATCAATCGATTAATCAATATGAAAGCGCGCTGCGTTTGCGCGACGGCAATGCGGCGGCGCATTTTGGGTTGGGGCGAGCGCTGGCCGCGAAGCAAAAGACCGATGCTGCGATCCTTCATTTCCAAAAAGCGCTCAGCATTCAGCCGGATCACGTCGCGGCGAGCAATGATCTCGGCGTGGCATTTGCGAGCAAAGGTGAAATCAAGGAAGCGATTGATGCCTGGCGGCAAAGTTTATCGTTTGATCCGGATAACGCGGATGCGGCGAACAACATCGCGTGGGTCTTGGCGACGGCGGCTGACGCGGATTTGCGCGACGGCGTGGAAGCGGTGGAGTTGGCGCAGCGCGCGGTGCGAAATGGTGGCGAAAATCCAGTGGTGTTGCGAACGCTTGCTGCCGCGCAAGCGGAGAACGGTCGGTTCGCGGAAGCGATTGCGACTTGCCAGCATGCTCAAAAGATCGCGGAGAAAAATGGCGACTACGCAATGGCCCAAAATTTGGGCGAGTGCATCGAATTATTCCAGCGGGGTGAGCCACTGCACCGCACCCAGGTGTCGCATTGACGCTTGCCCCTGCCGCCCCGGGAAAAGCCCTCTTCCCGGAGGGCAAAAATTCTTTAATTTTTTTCTAGGCAGAGACCGGGAAATCCGATAGAACGCCCGAAAACGCGGTTCGGGCTCGACAACTGGCCCGGTTCGCCCGTTCAAAAAAATTTGAAAAAACTGAAAAAAAACCTTGTCAGCTTACTTACTTTTCAATAATCCCTAGCGCAAACCTAACCAAACCCATGGAGAAACCAATGACTAGAAACAACGTGCGAAAAACGTTGGGAATTCGCGTCGCTCTTGCAGTCGCCGTCGTATTTCCATTAATTATCGCGACGAGCGTTCGCGCCCAAGACGCAGCCGCTAAGCCAGCCCCGGCGACGACCGGAACAAATGTTGCTCCGGCCGCGGGAGCCCCAGCCGCAACTGAGGCGACCGCTGAACGCGTTATCGTTACCGGTTCGAACATTCCGACCGCCGAAGAAGTTGGTCCGAATCCTGTCGACACCTATCGCCGTGACGACATCACTCGGTTGGGTGTGCGAACGCCGACCGATTTGATCTTGAGAATTCCGGCCTCGACTGGATCGAACACTACCGAAAACAATACCAACGGTGGTGACGGCACGACGCGCATCAGTCTCCGTGGTATCGATCCGAAAGAAACCCTGGTACTGCAGGACGGCCGACGTTTAGTAACCGCCGACGCAAACTCGGTCGATTTCAACCAATTCCCGTTGGGGTTGATCGATCACATCGACATCTTGAAAGACGGAGCGTCTCCGATTTACGGCACCGACGCTGTCGCTGGCGTGGTGAACGTATTTTTGATTCACCGCTTCCGTGGGTTGGAGGTTTACGCCAGCTATGGCAAC
>DATLJP010000036.1:0-66043 GCA_035538875.1 Chthoniobacterales bacterium
GGACGCCACAGTACGTTGTGCGCTACGTGAGGCGGCATGGCCCAGAAGAGAATTTGCCGCCGAGTTCTTAAAACCTCACCCAAATCGAAAAGCGCAAGGATTTCACAGCTTAGCATTGCTTTTCTTGAGGGAGAGCAAACGCTTTGGTTTTTGGCGCTATCGTTTCTCGTTCTTAGTCATCTTTATGTTAGGGGTCTCCAGCGATCAATCAGCCTAGGCGCGATGATCGTGTCGTCGCAGGTTCATGGCGAAAAACCATGGCGAATTTTCGGTTTGCGTTTCGAATGAATGTTCGCCTAATCAGGTTCTGGCATCAGCGTGACATCCGGAGCGATCAACCGCCTGAATCGTTTTAGCCTCGCTTAAAAGTTTGTCTTATCGATCCATCCGTAGAGGAAATAATGCGTCCTGGGCCTCGCTGGCTCAACTCGGCGGTTCAGACACTATTGTTTGTGGCGTTCACAGTATGGCTGGCGATGCTCTTGGTGCCCAGGTTGCGCCTTAGGGTTGTGCGCGTCTAACGTTGATTCTGGTCAAGTCGGGCCAACGAGCCGTTGACCAAAAATCGATTATTCGCCCGGCCAATCGACGCGGGCAATGCGAGAAGGTGGGAAAGTTTGGGTTCGCGGAAACAGGTAGCTGCCGTCAGAGAATCGATGAAAGTGGATGTCTTCGCGATTTTCCCAAACCGTTTCCTCCATTTGCAACACCGTCGTGATTTTGCCGCCGTGTTCGGTGATTTCGCGTAAGACATCGTTGATCGCGTAACCGGGACCTGTTTCCCAAGCTGAACGCCAAACAATCCAGCGGGCATGATCGCTCCCGAAAACAAACTCCGGCAGTCGGAGTTCTCGCGCGCGCTCATAAACGGGATACTGCCTCTGAATACCCATGGCTTGTGGCAGTCGAGTATAAAAATAGGTCGGCTCCATCCCGTAGTTTACAATCAGGATGTCATCGGGTTTTGCGTTTTCGCGCAGAAATTTGCAGCTTTTCTCTACCGTGCCGGGATTTTCGCGCCACAAGTCGCGAACGTACATCGTTAGTCCGGAGCCGAGAAATCGATCGATAATCTTTTGTGGAACGTGGGCGCCGACCGAATAGCTCCCGAAGTGAATGACTCCATCGGGCTTCGCGGCAACCCATGGGGTGAGCTGCGCGAGCTTAGTGAATTCAAACACGAGAAGGAGCGCAGTCCAGATCAGCCAATTTCCGCGGCTTATCTTCGCGATAACAATACCCGCGGCTATCGCTGCCAACGGCAATATCGCTGAGGCGTAACGCATTCCAGCAAGCCATAGACTATCGCTTGACTGGGTAACCGCTGTTTCCAAGCCGTAGAGAACGACTGTCGCAAACACACCAAGCAATATCGACGTCTCGTTTGTCTCTAACAGTACGGGCGCTTGCTGCGCTGTCGCAGCACTGCCAGAAACTTCGTTTTGGGTCGTTTTTCGTTTTGCCAGATGCGTCAACACCACCACGGCCAAAACGATCGCTGTTCCGATCAGCGGCGTGACGGAGGTTGATTCAATAAACGCCTGGAAGCAGCGTTCGAAAAATTCGCCGAGCGATTGCGCGGAGGTCGTATTCAATTCCGATCCGCTCGAGGAAAGCGATGAAAGCGCAAGCCACGGCAAAGTTAGAAGCGCGACTGCCGGCGCAGCGAAACAAATCCAGCGGCGTTGCGTTGCAAATGGCCGATAAATGAAACTTAAACCACCGAGAGCGACGACTGGCGCAATTCCGTAAGGATGCGTATGAAAAAGCAGCGCAGCGGCGAGAATGAAGAGCGCGCAATCCCGCGCCGATTTCATCTTAAAAAAGGTCCAAAAGAGCCAACAAACCAACAGCAGGTTGAGCGAGCAGTAGCGGCATTGTCTCGCGTACAAGAGAAACTGCACCGAAAACGTGAGCAGTGCGGCCGCCGTAAATGCAGCCCATCGACTTCCAATCGATCGCCAAACGAATAAGTAGACGAACAAGATCGACATCCATCCGGCGATTGCGAACAGAAACCGCGCCGCAAAAGTGTTTTGACCGAAAACAAGGAACGATCCGGCGGCCAGATAATATTGAATCCACGGATGAGTGACCATGACCAAGTTGCGGTTGAGACGCGCACCATGATCGGAATCGAGAAACGCCGCACCGTCCCACGCTTTTGGAACGGCGAATTTGAGAATGTTCGCAGCGAGTGCAGCCGTGTCGCCCTCATCTTCCCACAAATAATCACGTCCGAGATTTGTGAATATGAACATTGCGGCAACAGCCGCGACGATTATAAACGGCCAGTGTTGTCGAAGAGCGCCAATGATGTCCGACCTTTTCATCAATCAGCAATTTCTGGTGCGCTAGAAAACATTTGTGAAAACGATTTTGTAAGGCTGAATCAGCGTGGGCAGAGAGGTGATAATCGGCGTAACAAGAACAGCTGAAAGAAAGAGGATGCGAAGCAGTAGGCAGTCGCGAAGAAACGCCAGCGATTTTCCAGCAGCAGCAAGAACAGCAAAAAGGCAGTTTGCCGCATCGAATATCCCAAATGGCGCCCGGAAAAGAATTCGAAACGGAGTGTGGGTTGCCCTTGAAATTCGCAGAATGAGCGCTCCAGCTTCGCGCTCATCAAAGGCGGATGAATGGCAAATTCGTTCGCGTGGTAGTAACCGATCAACCCGCGATTGTGCACCTGCAGTGCATGATCTTCCCAATCGTCCATGTCGCCGGTGCCACTCCTGAAGACGACGCAATGCACTCGCAACGCGGCGCGAATGATAATGGCCAGCCCAAAACCACGCACCTGCTCGAGAAAACCGATGCAAACCCGCTCCATCCGTCGCTGCTTCTGCCGCAATTGCGCTCTTGTCTTGCACGGTTCGGGCGATTGTAATTGCGACTACACAACGAACAAACCGCTTTTTGGCAGTCAAAAAATCTTAAGCTGCGGCGCATTTGCACAGCGATCTGCCGCGCAATGTCTACGCGACAAATTTTGTAACCGATGGCAGCCAACCTCGGTCTTCGATCTTTGGATGCGATTCGGATTCTCGCTGGGCATCTTGTTGTCGATCTTTGCGAGCCGAACTTCTGCAACTGTTGAACGTCTGTCGATCGATCTCGCACCTGGCATTCAGACCGAGCTGTCGTTTGATTTGAATCCGGAACCGGGCGCATTCGCTCGCGAAAAATCTGCCGGAAGCGAGGCGGCGACGATCCGCAGTTTCAAATCGAAAAACGGCTACAGAGTTCGCATCGAGCCGATCAAACAAGACGGCACGCTGCGCTTTCGGGTCCGAGTCCAACGCGACAATCGTGAGCCATACAAAGTACTGCTCTACGGATTGGATCTCTCCGTGCCATCGGAGCGAATTCGGGGTGTTTGGCACACACAGGTGGAGGTTCACGGTTCGCTCTTCCAGAAATCCTTAACTGAGGCGGTGGCATTCGATGCCGCCGCGAACATTGGGATGCCCTTTATTCTTTGTGCGGGCGAGGGAGGTCGAAATGTCGCAGCCGCTGGTTGGATCGACCAAGTATTGCTCACAAAGGTTTCCGCCCAGCTGTCGCAAACATCCGGCCGATACATGATCGACCTGGTGAAAACAGCCGACGCCAAACGTCCGCTCGAGCGCGAGCTGCTGGAGGACGCTTTCTACATTAAGATCGACAACAGCTACTGGTTTGATGTCGCGCAGGAGTACGCGCACACAGTCGACGTCGCGCGTTCTTACCGGCCGAATCCGATCCCAACTTCAGCGCTACAGCCGGTTTACTGCTCGTGGTACGCGTATAACGACGACATTTTCGAGCAGCGAATATGGGACAATGCCGTGATTTGCAAGGAGCTCGGGCTCCGCACATTTCTCATCGACGCTGGATGGAACACGCCAAAAGGATGGACATGGGGCGATCCGAGTGGCCCGTATGGGGATTACGTTCCTGTGAAATCGCAGTTTCCAGATTTCGCCGGCTTGATTCGCAGAATGCGCGAGCAACTGGGATTAACTGTAGAACTTTGGGCCTCTCCATTTTGGGTAGGCGAAGCGAGCGCCGCGGAAAAGGAATTGGCTAACGCCAAACTCAGAACCACTCAGGAAGATTACAATCTCTGTCCCTCACATCCGGCCACAGCGCCGCGTCTGCGCGAAATTTGCGTCCGAATGATTCGCGATTACGGCGCAAACGGGATTTGGATGGATTTTATGGATGCGATCCCACGCAGTTGCAATGCGCCACACGAACACGTTGCCGAATCTCTTGGCGCAGGCTTTACCTCATGTGCGCGCGACATGTTCGAGGCTATTATACACGTGAAGCGAGACGCGATTGTCGAGTACCGCCTGCAGCACGCAAATCTCAACAACAAGCTGTTTGCGAATGTCTTCGAAACCACCGACACGCCATTCGATCCCGATACCAATCGTTTGCTGGGCATCATCGTTCGCACTTTTGGGGCGGGAATGGCGATGAAGCCTGATCCGGCGATCTGGCGACCGGAGGACTCAGACACTGTCGCTGCTAAGAGTTGCGCAACAATGGTGATGGGCGGTGTGCCGAGTTTTTCGCTGGATCTTCCACACCTGCCTGAGTCTCACCGCCGAATCCTCAAATCATGGATTCAGTTTTACAACGATCACCGCGACGAACTTCTGCGAGGTAAATTCCAACCCTTTGGTGTGGATTTCACTTGTCCCAACGTTCGCGTTGATGGAAAGACGGAATCTTTCGTTTACCTGAAATCGCGCAGCACAGAAGACGTAGAGCTTGGCGGCAAAAAGATTTCCCGGCTTTATATTTTGAACTGTACGGACATGGATTCAGTGCGAGTCGATTTAGTCAATGCTCCAGCCGGACATGTTACTGCCATCACTCGCGATTGTTCACTTCAAGCGAAACGAACTCGACATTTCCACGGTGGTGCCCGGATCCATCTCGACGAGCAAGTGCCACAAGGTGGTGCAATTGAAGTTCAATGGCAGCAGTAGCGGTCGCGTTGCCTTGGACTACCCATCACTTGGCCAGGTGACGCGAAAAACGCTCACGGCCGGAAAAGTTTCGGGGCCGTGAAACAAGTAATGTCCTCCGGAAAAACGCCGAAAGTGAATGTTTTCTCGATTTTCCCACAAAGTTTCCGGTATCTCGCCAACCCGTTCGATATGCCCACCGCGGTCGGCAATTTCCTGTTGGACTGCGCTGGCGAAATATTCCTGAAACCCGTCCCAAACCGGACGCCAAACCACCCAGCGTGCGTGATCGACATCGAACACGTATGCTGGAAGGTCTTTCGATTTGGCGGCCTGATAAATGGGATAATCCGGCAGAATTTTCAACGCTTGCGGAAGCCTAGTGTGGAAATACAGCGGCTCCCATTCGTAGTTTGTGATTATTCTATCTCCAGGCTGAGCATGATCCTGGAGAAAACCGCAGACTTTTGCGACGGTTCCCGGATTGGTTTCGAAGAGATCCGAAACGAAAATCAACTGCTGGCGTGTGTTTAGAAAGCGTTCAACGAAGTCAGCTGGCAAATGTGCTTCGATAACCTCCTTTCCATCGAAGGAGGCGACGTTTTTGCCCCAGAGGATCCACGGCGTGAGTTGGGCAGACTTCGTAAAGACCACGACCGCGGTCAGCGAGAGAACAAGAATCACCCGGCCGCGACTAATTTTTGCGATCAAAATGCCCGCACTCATTGCCAGTAAGGGAAATATTGGAGTCGTATAGCGAATTCCAATTCGCCAGAGCGAGTCGGCCGGTTGCGTGGCGCCGATGGCCAATGCGTAGAATAGAAGCGTTACGATTGTAAAAACTATCAGCGCCATGCTCTGATCACCGAGGCTTGGTTCGATTGCCGAAGGTCCTGGCGACGCGTTATTGTTGTTGTCGCGATGTTTTTGAAGACCGCATAACAGGGCCAAAAATGCGACGCCAACGAGCGGTGTCACTGATGCGCATTCGATCAGATACTGCACAATGCGTCCGGCAAACTGCGCAACCGATTGGACGCTCCCCATGCTTTCGGCGTAGCCTCTGCCGCCGACAAAGATCCAGGGCACCGTCAGCGCGATGATTGCTGGGGTTGCCGTCCAAAACCATCGCCGTTGGAGCGAGAATGGTCGATAAACAATGGTCAAAGCTCCCAAAGCGACAATTGGAATCGAACCAATTGGGTGCGCGTGAAACAAAACGATTGCGGCGACTGCAAACAAGGCGCAGTGCCGCGCAGACTTCATTCTCAGAAAGATCCAAATTAATAAAAGCGTGAGTAACATGCTCAGCGGGTAGTAGCGGCATTGGCGACAATAGAGGAGAAACTGAACGGACCCGACAAGTATGGCGGCTGAGCAAAATGCTGCCCAACGGTTGGCAGTTGTTTGCAAAACTAGGCGATACACAAATAAGACAGTAAGCCAGCCCGCAATTGCAAACGGCAGTCGCGCCGAAAATGTGTGCTTGCCAAAAGCGAAGAATGAAACTGCAGTCATGTAATACTGCAGCCATGGACTCGTTACCATGATGAGCTCATGGTTAAGTCGTGCTCCTTTGTCCGAATCGACAAAAGTAACGCCGTCCCAGGCCTTTGGGAGTCCATATTTGGTAATGTTTGCGGCAAAAACCGCGGTGTCGCCTTCGTCAGCCCACAGATAATCTTTGCCTAACCCAGACAGAACCAACGCCAACCCGACGAGTGCCACGGCCACAAATGGCCAATGCAAACGCAATTTCTGCCAGCTAAGCTGCGACATTCGAATCGGTTATGTCTTTCGCCGATAAATCAAAATGTGTTCAGCGGTAGGCGTCATATCAGGCGGTTTGCCCGAAAAGTAATAGTTTGTGCCCTGGTCAGAAATATTGATCAGTCCGACTTCTTCGTAATTGGCGTCACAGTATGAGTCTGCCCACCTGAAAATTGTGAGGTCTGAATCGCGGCCGGATAACCAGGACTTATTTAAGACGATCAATACTAGAAATTTTGGACGCGCCGTCTCGATTTCATTAATCATCTCTTCCTGCATTTGGCGGGCGTATGGTTGCGGCTCCATCAATCCGTAAGTGTAAATATATCCAGTTGCTGATAGCCTCCCGGCGTAGAAGTAGATCTGTGGTTCCGAACCCAACACCGCGATTGTGTCAGCGGGACTCGAATGTTCGCGAATGAATTCGCCAATCCTAATCGACTCCGGAAAGGGATTTGCTCCGTTTATCATCCGATTGGCTTCCGGCAGCGGTCGCTGAAAAAAAAAGTCGGCTTCGGACCAGAGGGGCCAAACAAGACAGGCCATAAACAGCAACAATGTGGCAACGTGAAACTTATATGCATTGTTACCTCCACCGTGAAAGGCAGCCGCTATGGCCGTTCCCGCCAGCAGTGAAATCGCCGGCAGCAACAAAATAAAATAATGCGGGCGAAAATAGAATCCCGGAAAGACGGCCAACGCTGAAAAAACCGTTAAGGTTATTAAAAAAAGACCGGCGTACCCTCTGAGTGTCGGACTCAAGACACACATCGCGAGGCCGATGGCTGCAATTGCCCAGATCGGCCAGGCTGTTCCTAACGTTGCAAAAAAGCGACCACCAAAAATGCGAGTGCCTTCAACAAGGGAAACCTGGATCCCGTACTGAGCGGCATATTGAATCGTCCAGAACCAGAACCGGTGGAATACGCCATAGCTCCATAGTACTAAGCACGTGATAACGAAAGGCGCGGCAACACCAATAACAAGGAGCAAACTGCGACGTATGATTTCTCGAGCTTTCAGCCGGGCGTGGTAGTCGTGAGCAAAAAGATACGCGGCCCCAAACAGTGCGAAGAATATGCCGGGTTGTTTCATCAACACTGCAAACCCGAACAGTAGACCGCTCGCCGAAATCAGCGTCGTGGATCTTCGATTCAACGCCCGAATCAGTAATGCAATCGCGGCGACGCTGAATAATACGACGAAGTGCGTGGCGTGAGCCGCCGTTCCCAAGACGTGCGGCATTAGCGATAAAACAGAATACGCGCTCGCCGCAGCGATACCTGGGATCTCGCCGAGCAAGCTTCGGCCAACAACGCAGACTAATCCCACCGTGATGAGATTGACCGCAATCAGCCCGAAGTGCACGCCCCTCGTTGATTCACCGAAGATCGACATCATTAGGGCATAGGCAACCGACGTGCCCGGAAATTTCATGCTGTAGGCGAGCTGATACGGTGGGATGCCACGCAAGATTAATTGGCCGGTGTAGGCGTACTCGCCTTCGTCGCGTTCTAGGGGCAATCCAAGCAAGCGAATTCTGGCAAAAACCACGACTGCCAGTGTGATCGCGAATAGAACCCAAGCCGCAATCCGAAGGTCAGCTTTTGGGTTGTCTTTGTCGGGGCTCATGGTCGGGGAAGCAAGTCTGACGGATTCGATGGTGTTGCCAAGGCGACTTTGGGTTCCAGGCTGTGGCAGCAGGTGTTATGGTAATTATCAACAATATGGCCATAATACGCATTCGGGCGTATACCTCTCTAAAATCGGCTTAGTCGGTCTGACCCTCTTCTGTAACGGTGGATCTTCTTGTTCGAAACTTGGGATACTTATCGCGGCCGGTTTTTCGTTGGTAAATTGCCGCGAACACCCTCTTATTCTACAGCTCGTCCCGGATAGCTTTAAAAATCTGAGTATTGTCGATTGTTCCGTGTAACTTTTCTGTACCCCGGCCGATGCCGAACGCGACAACGTCCTCCACCGTGTTTAGCGCTGACTTAGCATAGAACGCGGCCGGCTCGCTCGGCTCCTTTTCGGTGCCAGTACTGGAATCTGCGGACCCCTCTTTTTCCGGAATCTTGGCGGCGCCGTACGATTGAACGCCTTTTGGACCTGTCGCCCAAGTCATCCATGGCTCACCCGACGGATTCAGTCCGAGTAAGGCGATTCCACTGTCTCTACGAAACGGAAAGCCATTCGCATGGAGACCGCCTATCGCTGCATCTCCGCACACGATGATTGTTGATTTTGCGCCTGCGTAATGTTGTGCCGCTGCCACCACCCGATCCAGTTCGGCCGTTTCGGTTAAAGTTTTCTCGGCGTTATTTGTTTCCGCAGCGCTTCGCATTCGTGCGGCATCGATGACTAGCACGTATCCACGCGCATTATATTGCAGTAATTCGATTGCGCGCCGCACCATGTCAGCCAGAGCGGGTTGGTCATTCCAACTTCGATCGTCGGCGCCGTTAGCGAACACTCCGAAAAGCTTCGGTCGCCTCCAAACCGGAACCGATTCTAATTCGGCGCGTGTGCGGATCACATCAAAGCCGTTTTGGCGCAGTTCCAACAGAAGGTCGCGATTGTCTTGTCGTTGTCCTTGCTTTGCTTCCGGCAGAAATTCCGCCGCGCTCATTCCGAGACAAAGGTCAACCTTCCCTCCTTCAGCAAGCTCGCGCGCGAGTTGATCGATGTCGTTTGCGTTGCCGGCGTGAGCATAGAAAGCAGCACACGTCGCATTGGTGAGCGATCCATTTGTGACTAGGCCCGTTGCGCGGCCGCGGCTGCGCGCTAATTCGATGATTGTTGGAATCGCTTTGCCATTGGAATCGACCGACAACGAGCGGTTGCTTAGTTTGACACCAGTTGCGAGCGCGCTCGCGGCCGCTGCCTGGTCTGCAGCCGCGAAGTCTCTCGAATAATTCATTACCAAAGCGACATTCGGCATTCCATCTAGGGTCAAGCGTGCGTCGGCTCCGCCGAGATAGACCCGCGTCAGCGCGATCCTTTCCGGCGCCAGCCCTTCACCTATAATAAGGATTATTCCGAAAGGTTTTTGAACGACCCAGTGTTGAAAATAAAGGACGCCTAACCCGGCGAAAACAGCGAGGCACAGGAGTGCGAGCAGTCGATTGCGCCACTTCATTATCGCGATGTATGTGCGGGCGTGTTTTATTGTCAACGAAAGAACCGCTTGTCGCGCCTTAGAATCATCGGCAGGTTGCGCATATGGCCGGTCCGGTGTTGCTCATTATTCGGGACGGGTGGGGCATCAATACTGGCGGCGAGAAATTACGGGAGCGAAATGGCGACGCCACGCTTCTGGCGAAGACACCATTTCACGACAAACTGTATCGCGACTATCCGGGGAGCAAGTTAAGCGCGAGCGGCCCGGACGTTGGCTTGCCCGAAGGCCAAATGGGAAATTCCGAAGTCGGCCATTTGAACTTGGGCGCGGGCCGCATTGTTCTTCAGGATCTCACTCGTATCAACAAAGCGATTGCGGCCGGCGAGTTGACGCGTAACAGCGTCGCCCAAGAAACGTTCGCGGCGGCGCGTGGGCATCGGCTCCATTTGTTAGGCCTAGTTTCCGACGGCGGTGTTCACAGCCATTACGATCACATGATTGCGCTCGCAAACGCGGCCAAGGGCGCTGGTGTCGAGGATATTTTCGTCCACGCGTTTACGGATGGGCGCGACACTTCGCCGATCGGCGGGGCCGGATTTCTGAAGATATGCGAGCAGGCATTGAAAAAAAGCGGTGCGAACATTGTAAGCGTCGTCGGCCGCTATTTTGCAATGGACCGCGACCGACGTTGGGAGCGAACTAAAAAGGCGTGGGATGCAGTGGTTCTTGGTCGCGGAGAAGTTTGCAAAGAGTCGCCATCACAGGCGTTGGCTCGGCAATATAAAGGGGGCAAGACTGACGAGTTCATGCCCCCGCTGATCTTCGCTGATGCAAACGAGCAATGTGTTCGCGACGGCGATGTTGTTTTATTTTTCAATTTCAGAGCGGATCGCGCCCGCCAATTATCGCAACCTTTTTTGTTCAAGGATTTCGACGGCTTCGATCGCGAAGTTTCGATTCAGGTTAAATTCACTTCACTGACCGAATATGATATTCGCTTCCCGTCACCGTTCGTTTTTCCGTCGGAAGATCTGCGAAATATTTTGGGCGAACTGGTCAGCAAATCCGGAAAAACGCAGCTGCGCATTGCCGAAACAGAAAAGTACGCGCATGTCACATACTTTTTTAACGGTGGCATCGAGAAACCTTTTCCGGGCGAAGAACGATTGCTCATTCCGTCGCCGAAAGTCGCGACTTACGATCTCAAACCCGAGATGAGCGCATTCGAAGTGACCGACGAACTTTTGAAACGCATCGATAAATTCGATCTTATTATTCTCAACTTTGCCAACCCTGACATGGTCGGTCACACGGGCGTTGTTAAAGCGGGGATCAAAGCGGTCGAAACGATCGATCAATGTTGCAGTCGTCTAATTCCGAAGCTGCTCGAACTCGAGGGCAAGTGCCTTGTCACCGCCGATCACGGCAATTGCGAGCAGATGCGAAATCCTGACGGCTCACCGAATACCGCACACACGACGAATCTGGTTCACTTCGTTTACGTGGCCAAAGATGCGAATCAGTTCCGCTGTGAAGACGGACTCTTAGCGGACGTTGCGCCGACGCTTTTGTTCCTGCTCGGAATGGAACCGCCGAAGGAAATGACCGGCCGCAACTTACTAATCAGACGTTGATTCCGGATTCAAGTCCGGGCCGACCCAGTCCCACCTTTTACCCTCGGCTGGATGATTTTCATAGGTAAATCGCGGCATTTTCCAGTAAAACGGCGTTGCGCAGAAATCCGCAAAGATGCGCTGCAAAACGAACTCTATTTGGCAACAAGTGGCAACGCAGGAGGTCCTGGGATTGGCCCGGATTACACCGCTATCAAGCCAAATCGGAGAACAGGCTGCGCGCGTTTGCTCATCCTGAAATCGATAGATTCGTCAGCGCTTCGGGTTAAAACAACTGTAATGTGCGAATCCGAACATGCCGGCTCTGGTAGGTCGGTATTAAGCAACGCTTCTCGTCATCGAGAGTTTAGCAATTCAGCGGCCGAGTTCCGAAATAGACTCGGTCGGTTGCTTTCGAAGGAACCCTCGGTCACAATCCATCTCCACCGTTCAAGATATCTTTATGGTTGGCCGTGCGCGGTTAGTTGCTTTGCTTCTTTTCGGGTCGGGATTTTGCGCGCTTATTTATCAAACCACCTGGCTGCGGGAATTCCGGCTTGTTTTTGGCGCATCCACCGCCGCAACCGCAGCTGTGATCGGCGTCTTCATGGCGGGACTTGGCGTTGGTGGAATAATTCTCGGCAAGCGCTCTGAAACTAAAGCGCAACCGCTGGCATTCTACGCCCGGTTGGAACTCTTGATCGCGGCGAGCGCTGCGTTGTCGCCTTTTCTCATTTGGGCGGTGCGGCATCTTTATATTGCAGTGGGCGGGACGGCAACGCTTGGGATTTTGTTTGGCAGCGTGGTGCGCCTCTTTTTTGCCGCTTTGATCTTGGGGGTGCCGACTTTCCTAATGGGCGGAACTTTGCCGGCGGCAGTCCGCGCAGTCGTTCCCCGAGAAGATTTGGAACGACGCACCGTCGGTTTTGTTTATGGCGCGAATACTCTTGGAGCAGTCGCAGGCGCGTGCATGGGCACTTTTTATTTATTCGAAAATTTTGGCAATCGACTCACACTTTGGCTGGCTGCCATCGTCAATCTCGGGATTGCTCTGATCGCATTGAAACTGGCAAAGGGAATGGCGATCTCAGAAACGCCGAAGCCGCCATCTCCTGAGGACAAAGTCGTCGCCGCGACGGCAAGTCGTGGATTTGTTCTCGCGGCAGCCGGAGTCGCTGGCTTCGCCTTTTTCCTAATGGAATTGGTTTGGTATCGAATGCTCGGCCCTCTCCTGGGTGGATCGACATTTTCATTCGGTTTGATTCTGGCCATCGCCCTGCTCGGAATCGGTGTCGGTGGCATCGTCTATGGCATCTTCGGGTTGAAACGATTTGCATCGCTGGCAGCGTTCGCGACCACCTGCGGGGCCGAGGCCTTTTTAATCTCGTTGCCGTATGCGCTCGGCGACCGCATCGCAATGGCAGCAATGCTTTTGCGGCCATTGGGCACTCTCGGATTTTATGGCCATGTGATCGCTTGGAGCGCGTTGTGCTTAATCGTAATTTTTCCGGCGGCGTTAGTTGCCGGAATTCAATTTCCATTGCTCATCGCCTTGCTCGGCGAAGGCAAAGTGCAGGTGGGATCGCAAACCGGCGCGGCTTACGCCTGGAACACAATCGGGGCATTGGCGGGATCGTTGGCTGGCGGATTTGGTTTTATTCCTCTGTTTTCTGCGTTGGGGGTTTGGAAGATCGACACTCTTCTGCTAGCAGCGCTTTGTGCGATTTCAGCGCTCTTCGCAATCAAACAGCGACTAGTTAACTCGAAGCAAAGTGTCATTCCAATTGGTGTCACTGTTCTCGCAGTCGGGATGTTGGCGGCAACCGGTCCTACTGCGTTTTGGCGACATAGCGAGATCGGTCTCGGACGTATGAGAGTCTTTCAAGCGACGCCTAACGAAATGCGAGATGTAATGCAAGGGATTCGGCGCCGTACAATCTGGGAAGCCGATGGGGTGGAAAGCGGCGTTGCCATGACGGCAGGTCGTGGTCTTGCGTTTGTCGTAAATGGGCGAACGGACGGTAATGCGATTGGTGATGCTGGAACACAAATCATGAGCGGCTTGATTGGCGTGGCGTTGCATCCGAACCCGACTAAAGCGCTCGTTGTCGGTTTGGGCACCGGCAGCACCGCAGGCTGGCTGGCGGCAGTGCCGAGAATGGAACGCGTCGACGTTGTCGAACTCGAGCCGGTCATTGTCAAAGTCGCTGAGCGATGCGCTCCGGTGAATCACAACGCTCTCCAGAATCCAAAACTTCATCTCACTACCGGTGATGCTCGCGAAGTACTGCTCACTTCGCGGGAAAAATATGACATTGTCGTGTCCGAGCCCTCAAATCCGTATCGCGCCGGCGTGGCCGGGCTTTTTACCCGCGAGTACTATCAATCCGTAGACCGTTGTCTAAATCCAGGGGGAATGTTTTTCCAATGGGTGCAGGCCTATGAGATCGATCAACGCACCATGCAGATTTTCTATGTCACACTCGGATCGGTTTTTTCCCACATCGAATCGTGGCAAACGACTGGCGGCGATATTCTTTTGATGGCCTCACATTCCCCTGTCCATTACGACGCTGCTGTAATAAGTGCGCGCCTAGCGACAGAACCATTGAAGAGCGCATTGGCTGCTGCCTGGCGAGGCGTTGGTCTAGAAGATTTCCTCGGCCACTATATCGGCAATGAAACCGTGGCTCACACCCTGCAGCATCTAAGCCCCGTCCCGTTGAACACGGACGATCGCAGCGTGATCGAATTTGCCTTTGCGCGCATGGCTGGTGTTTTTGGTGGATTCGAAGTCGCAAACTTGCGCGCGAGCTCGCATGCGGCGATGACAGATCGGCCGCAGCACATTGAGGGCGAGGTGAATTGGTCTCGAGTGAATGAAGCCCGCCTTGCCATTTTCGTTACCACTGACGAAAGACATCGCGTCTCAGCGTTCGCTGCCTACATGTCGGGTGATCTGCCCGGTGCGTTGCGAGAATGGCAGGCACAATCGGAACAACCGGCAACCTTATCGCAATTGGCAATGATAGCGGAGTGTCTGGCCAACGAAGGCGATTCCCGTGCCTCCGCTTATATCGACAAGCTGGGCGAAGTTTGCCCGTGGGAAGCGGACGCGATTCGTGCAGAGCTCCTTTGGCAGCAGAATCGACCGGAAGAAGCGGCTGATCTCTTTGAAAAATGCATCCGAGGCTTGCGCGAAACGCCGTGGCCAGATCGTGACCTGATCAAGCGAGCCCTCAATCTTGTAGAAATAGTAGCAAAATCCGATCGGTCCAAGATCGCCTCGAATTTTCTTTTTGATGCACTACGTGAGCCATTCTGCGTCTTGACTAACGAACCCGAACGGCTTGCAACTCGATTAGCTATCGCCATCTACGTTGAAGGCAATTTTCCCGGTGAAAAATTACACGCAGCGGTTGAAGCTTTCGAGCCCCATGTTCTCTGGCAAAAAGAATTCTTGCAGGTGCGAAAGGACTGCTACAGCGCTTTTCATGATCCACGCGCAACCCAAGCGGAACGAGACTTGGAAGAATTTAGAAGAAACGAAACGGCCACAGCGGATGTATCAGCCATGACGAAATCGATCCGAGATCAGTCGGCGAATTCTGACACTCCATAACGTCGCAAGCGAATTAGAAGCTGGGCGACCTCAGCCCGGCACATGGCGCGTTTGTTTGCGATTTTGTTTCGGTTTTAAGAAATTCTGGTAATTACCCAACCGTGACGAGATGGCAATACTCTTTGCGGCTAAGAGTTTTTCTGCTCGCGCTGGTGCTGGGAGCTCTCACGCTGAGTGGTGTTTTAGACGCACATGCAGGAGGTCATTTGGATAGCGCCGGCATTAAATTTCGCGGACCGTCTGTGGTTCACGAGGAAATTATTCGAGGATCGTGTTGGATTGCTGAACATGAACCGACTGATGGCTGCGGCGTTACGGGAATAAAAATATTGAAGGATTTGATTGCGAATAGCGTCATTGGGATTCAAAGCAGTCATTCGCGATCACGGCTCCTTTTCGAGGACCAGTTCTGCCGAGTCGCAGTCGAAGATCCTGGCAATAGCGTGCGCTCAGCAACCATCCCGGAATTTTTCCAGACTCACTCTAATCAGGCGCTGACAAGATCGATCCGCCTTCGCTGAGTAAGCGTGACAACCGTCCTCTAAGAGCGACGGCGTGCGCTCGCAATCTGTTCGAAGGTGATTTCCAAAGTCCGATTGAGCGCGCGCGTGCCGGCGGCAGCGATTCGCTGCAAGAATTGAATCTGAGTTTGCTCGCTCGTTTCATGCCAGACCGGCTTGCGCACGAGCGTGAGCTCGCCATTGGCTTCAATCAACGCACCCCAGCCAATAGGAATTTCAGGCTCGCGAAACAGTTCGTTAGGCAAAACCAGAAAGAACAAATTGGCGCAGCGATAACGAATAAGAGTTTCGAATTTTGTCCCGTCGAAAAGCCGATTTTGCAGCGCCCGGATTTGCCGCAGGACCTGTTTGTAACCCCGGTGCTCAATTGCTTCAAAATTGTGCGAATCGAATTCGGCAAAGAGCGAATCGGCAATGCGGAGAGTTGGATAGTGCACCCGCAAATTTTTCTCCAACGTTTCGCGGCGCTGGTGGACCTTCTCTAAATGGCGCAGCGTGGTCGCGGTGCATCGGGTGTCGCGCCGAAGGTCGAGCAGGGCTTGTTTGCATTCGAAAATCGCAGTCGCCGCCACGGATTGCTTTCGAGTCGGACGATAGGCGGCAACGTCCGCGCGATAACGACATCGTGGTAAAGTAACTTCCAAGGCGCACGCGGAGTAACCTTGCGTCTGTGCCCAAAAAAGAGCGAGGCGCTTTAGATGACTGTGCGTCTCTGTTTCGCCGTCGCGACTGGCCAGCCGCCGATCCATTTCACCAACTCGTGTGCCCAATACGTTACGATAATGTCGGCGCCCGCGCGCTTGAGCGAGGTCATGATTTCGAGGACGGCAGCGCGTTCATCAACGATTCCTTTTTCAGCGGCGGCTTTGACCATCGCGTACTCGCCGCTGACATGATAGACCGCAGTCGGTTTGCGAAACCGTTCCCTCGCCCGCCAGAGGATGTCGATGTAGGGAAGCGCTGGCTTGATCATAATGATGTCCGCACCTTCATCGATATCGAGCCCGACTTCGCGCAACGCTTCGTCGGCGTTGGCCGTATCCATCTGGTAGGAGCGGCGATCTCCAAATTGCGGCGGACTTTCTGCGGCGTCGCGGAATGGACCATAAAAGACCGAAGCGAATTTTGCCGCGTAGCTCATGATCCCGGTGTCGGTGAAACCGTCCGTATCGAGGGCTTCCCGAATTGCACCGATACGACCGTCCATCATGTCGCTCGGCGCGACCAAGTCCGCGCCCGCCCTCGCGTGCGAGAGCGCCGTTTTTACTAGGAGATCGACCGTCTGATCGTTCAGGACATGGAAATGTTCGCCATCGATGCGCGTGATCCCGCAATGGCCGTGACTCATGTACTCACAAAGACAAACGTCGGTGATCGCGACCACGTCCGGACATTTTGATTTGATTGCCCGTAAGGCTTTTTGAATGACGCCGTTTTCTGCGTAGGCGCCGCTTGCTTGTTCGTCCTTCTTTTCCGGAATCCCAAAAAGGAGAACGGCTTGGAGACCGAAGTCCTGCGCTTGTCGCGCTTCATCGACAACTTCGTCGACCGTGAACTGAAAAACGCCGGGCATGCTCGCGATCGGCCGTCGCTTATCGATCTTCTCACTGACGAAAAGTGGCAAAACGAAATCGTGCGCGGTCAGATTTGTCTCGCGAACCAGATTGCGCAGCGCCGGGGAGCGCCGCAATCGCCGGGGACGATGGACTAATCTTCGCACGCGACGAGAGTACCTGTTTGGATAAACTCCCGCAAGCCAATGACCAGGACGTATCTCCTGATCGACATCAGCAACTCGTTCACCAAAATCGCGTTCGCGACGCGGCAACAAATTTTGGCGCCTAGGCGAATTCCAACAGAAAAATTGACCGCCGCATCGTTCCAGCGATTCATGCGACGGCACAAGGTTGACATCGTTAGTGTTTGTTCGGTTGTGCCGAAAAAGAATGCGGTTGTTCGCGCGGCGGCGAACGGATCGCGGATTTTATGGTTAACACCGCAGATCAAATTGGGTGTCGGGGTTGATTATCCGAATCCGAAAACAATCGGTGCGGACCGGCTTGCCAATGCTGCCGCGGTCACCGCGCTCTACGGCTGTCCTGCCATCGTCGTTGATTTTGGGACGGCGGTGACTTTCGACATCATTTCCGCGCAACGAACATACATCGGCGGTGTGATTGCTCCAGGCCTCGAATCGATGACCAATTTTCTTTATCAACGAACCGCACTGTTGCCCAAACTTTCTTTGAAGGAGCCGCGCTCCGCAGTTGGAAGATCGACAGTCGAGGCGATGCGGGCCGGCGCGGTGATCGGATACCGAGGCTTGGTGCGCGAGATTATTTCGAGGATCAAAATCGAGCGTTTTCATAGGCAAAAAGTGCACGTTGTCGCGACTGGTGGCTACGCGGATTTGATCGCTAAACGCCTCAGAGAGATCGATTCAGTGCATCCGAATCTGACCCTGGAAGGCCTGCGGATCGCGGCCAATCTCAACGCTTAAAGCAGAGCATCTTATGCTCTGTTTTTGCCGATATGTCGATCGACAACCCGCCCTAAAAATTCCTCTGAAAACGTTAAAATTACGCTTGTAATCAGGCCCGCAAGAGAGTTTCATCCCCGGAGGCCATGAAATTTGGGACATTCGCGGCGATCGCCGTGCTCGTACTTGGGTCTTTGGCAGCGGACAACGTCGCCCCGTCAAAGGCGGAACTAGACGCAATGTATGAAAACGCCATGCGCGCATACAACGCGAATAATTTTCCAGAAGCTTTGAAACAACTCGATGCGATCGACGCGCGTCAGCCTGATCTAGCCGGATCACAGAATTTGCGCGGCGTGATCATGATGCACCAGGGCATCTATGATAAGGCAGAGGCCGCACTGAACGAAGCGTTGCGGATCGATCCGAAATTTCGGAACGCGCGTTTCAATCTCGCTGAGATTGCATTTTTACAAAAACATTGGGCGCAGGCCCGCGAGCGTTTCCAGGGGTTGCTTTCAGGTGACGCGTCCGAGCTTCAAGGCGAAGCGGCCCAACTCCTTCAATATAAAATTCTCTTAACGTATCTGTTCGAGAACAAGGAGAGCATGGTCGACTCGCTTTTGGCGAAGCTCGAACTTTCTCCGGATACGCCGGCCGTCCACTACGCCAACGCGGCGATCGCGCTTCAGCAGAAAAAGCCGCAAGAAGCGAAGGAGTGGATCGCGCAGGCGGAAAAGAATTTTTCACCGCAGTTAAACGGACTTTTCGCCGAGTCGCTTTACGACGTTGGCTTGCTGCAAAGGCAAGCCGGGCAAACTCGCGCAGCGTTGGAATTGGACTCGGCGTCCGGGCGCGCGGCGAAGAGTAAGGCCGTTGCACGTTCGGGTGTTGAGCAGGCGCGTCAGGCTTATGAGCGGCGCGATTTTGCGACCGCTCTAAAATTCGTTGATGAAGCAAACGCGGCCGATCCGAACCAGGCCGCAACTCTAAATCTGCGCGGCGAGATTTTGTTGGAACAAAAACAATTCGACCAGGCCGAAACCGAATTCAAAAAAGCGTTGAAAGCCGATTCGAAATTCCGGCAGGCACAATTCAATCTCGCGTTAGTGCCGTTGAAGAAAAAAGATTACGCGGGAGCGCGCGACCGGTTTGAAGCGCTCTTAGGCAAGATAGCGGGTGGCGACAAGAGCAAAGCGGTACAGCTGATCAAGTTCAATATCTACATGACGTATTTGCTGGAAGGCAACGAGAGTCGCGCGCAAAAGCTGATGGAGCAATTCCAGTTCACCAGCGACACGCCTGCTCTTTACTATGCGCAGGCCGCCTGGGAGTTTAAGCATAATAATCTAACCAAGGCGACCGACTGGATCACCTCCGCCAAGAAGATTTACTCGTCGGCGCTGAATGGCACGTTCGCCCATTCTTTTTACGATCTTGGCTGGATGCAAAGCCCGGCGCTCGCAATGTCGCCCGCGCTCACGGTGGAAGCGGCAACGGCTTTCGCAGAGGCGCAAACTGAATCGAGTCCGGCAATCGAACCGAGCCCAATTCCGGGCATTGTCTCAAGTAAGCGCAATGTTGCAGAAGCTAAGACAAAGCCGGCCATTGCCGGGCTGGAGGCCACTGCGCCAAAAGCGGAAGCGCCGTTCGTCAGCACCGCGATTACGGAATCCCCCGGGGTAGAAATGCCGGTTGCACCAGCTGATGCACCCGCCCGGAGCGCAAGCGTTCGCGAGGAGGCGCCCGAGCTAGCAAAAACCGAACCGCTCCAAGAGCAGCCCGCTCAACTACCGGCCTTAGCCGCCGAGCCGCCGGTGGTGGCTGAGGTCAAGGCTACGCCCGCGCCCGCGCTTGCGCCTGCGCGTGTTGGCGAAGTCTCGCGCAAAGTCGAAACCGGGAATTTGTTTGCTGCGATTTTGGTTTTGGCAGGTATCGGCTTGATCGGATGGGTGATTGCGTTTGAGATTCGTCGCCGCTGGATTCATTTCCGGACCTTCCGTCGTGCCGCACCGTCAACCGGCCCGCAATTGGCAGGCATGGAGTATGCGGCTGCGGCTCCGGCGCAAAGAGAAATGAAAGTTATGCCGCGATTGACAGGGGGTCCGCGACAGATCTCGCTGAGACTGGAAGCGTCGGAGCCGTTATCGCGTCGCGCCGTTGTGTCGCTGGGAAAACCGGGCCGGATTTTTGCCGGCGAAGCCGCTGCCGGACCTTTGGTGGAAGGCAATGGCAAACATGAGCTCGAACTCGAGCCGGCAGTCGAGACCTCTGAATCAGTTGGACCGGACGCTGAGCACGGAGTGATGCCGGCCGTAGCCAAACCAATCGCGCAACCCGAATCGTTTTCGCCACTGCCGATCTCTGAGCCCGAGTTGCCTGCGGTTGAGCCCGTCTTTGCCCAAGCGGAGCCGGTTGTCGAACCGATCTTTGAACGCGAACTGGAGCCCATTGGTCAAGGTCAACCGATTCCCCAGTTGACGCCTGTCGAGGGACCGTCCATCCTTGAGGTCACTGAACCCGAACTGGCGGTAGTTGAGGCGTTTCGTCAACCAACCACACCAGTAACCATGCCTGAACCAGTCCAAATCCCAACCGCTCCGAGCCAGCCGATTATTGAGCCGGTTTTTGAATCACGAATTTCCGAACCGATGCGAGGTGGCGCACCCGCAACTGGTGCGATGCAAACCTCCGTCCAGCTCACTTTCGCTTTCGAAATTGCGTCAATGCAACTGACTCCAACGTTCAAGGTGGGTGCGCTGCAACTGCGGCCGGCCTCCAAGGTGGTTACCCTGCGCTTGGCTGGCTTAGCTCCGCAGCCTGCGATGAACCTCCAAGTCTCATTTGAGATCGCGCGGATCCAGCCTGCCGGGGGAACATTGGGGAGCGTGCGCCTTACGCCTTCGCAACAGGAGCGCCCGACCGTTGTGGGCTCGCCTTCGTTCACCGTCGGAGGCCTGCACTTGGACTCTGATTTTGCGAGAGCGCCACTTCAGCTGACGCCTTCGCAACAAGGACAGGCCGCCGTGCACGTTGTTGCTCCGTTCCAAATCGCCACTGTTGAATTCTCAGCGTCGTTCGAGATTTCATCGATTGTGCTCAACTCGAGTTCCAAGCAGGTGATGGTGCAGATGCCGACCGCCGCCGGCGCGCCAGTCGAGGGTGCGCCGGTGTTAGAGATTTCCAATTTACAACTGACCGACAGCGGCGAAATCGCAATGATGCAGTTGAACCTGCCCGGCTAGGGGCCCGCACGCCCAGCCCTTCCTTCCGCGTCGCCGAAAGGACTGTCGGAGCTATGGGTACAACTCGCGAAAGATCGACATTTTCAACAAAGCGATCCGCTTCGGTCGCTTTGTTTTTGCGTCCGGCGATTACTTTCCTTTAACGAAGTTGCTTCGGTTTAACGAACGCAGCTCCTTTGGCAAAAATTCACCGTTGCGACGAATTAGTTTGCCGTTGAAATAAATTTCGCCGCCCCCGTAACTCTTTCGTTGAATATTGACCAGGTCCCAGTGGACCTGGCTGCAGTTGCCATTGTCCGCTTCTTCGTAAGCCTGGCCGGGCGTGAAGTGGAACGAACCAGCGATCTTTTCGTCGAACAGAATGTCTCGCATTGGCTCTAGAACGTGGGGATTAAACGCGAGCGAAAACTCACCGATGTAGCGTGCCCCCGCGTCCGAACTGAGGATTTTATTTAGTTTTTCGGTCTGGTTGCTCGTTGCTTTAACGATCTTTCCTTTCTTGAAATTGAGGCAAATGTTGTCGAATGCGATGCTTTGGTAAATTGTCGGCGCGTTGAAGGTGATATGACCTTCCACCGAATCTTTCACCGGCGCGGTAAAAACTTCTCCGTCCGGAAGGTTCCGGTCTCCTCCGCAAATGACGGCTGGAATTCCTTTGATGCTGAACCGCAGATTAGTTCCCGGTCCTGAGATATGGACGCGGTCGGTGTGCTCCATCAACGCTTTAAGTGCCTTCATTCCCGGCTGGAGTCTCTCGTAATCGAGCGTGCAGACTTTGAAATAAAAGTCCTCGAACGCCTCCGTGCTCATTCCCGCAAGCTGTGCCATGGACGGGGTGGGCCATCGCAAAACGCACCACTTGGTTTTTCTGACGCGCTGGTCCTGAACCGGCCGCATCTTCTTGGCCACGAGCTGCATTTTCGCCACCGGCACATCCGACAATTCGCTGATGTTGTTGCTTCCGCGGAGTGCGATATAAGCCTGCATCTTCTTCATCCGTGCCAGCTCATGTTGTGCGGCGAAATTTAGTTGTCGATCCGTGGCTTCTATCGCCAGCTCGCGACTAATGCGGCTACGTTGAACCTGGACAAATGTAATCGCGCCCGCTTTTCGCACGGCGCGGATGAGCGCGACAGTCATCTCGTCGGGAACATCGAAAGCTTCGATCAAAACGTTCTCATTCCGTTTCAGTCTCGTTGAATATTCCACCAGCAGTTTGGCCAGTTTATCGAAACGTGGGTCGTGCATAGGACGCTACGATTCCATTGAGCGCGTGGGATGCAACCGTGGCAAATCGGATTAATCGAGCCGACGCAACCTGGCTGCGTAGGCGCCGTCGAAATGATCTCGAAACGGCAGCGACGATCTGTCTTCTTCCAGTCGCAAAATTGACATCGTCTGGAGCAGGTCTTTAACAACATTCTCATTTTCTTCGCGCTCGAGGCTGCACGTGCTGTAAACAAGAATTCCACCTGGCTTTAATAGTGGCATGACCGCGCAAGCAATCTCGATTTGTCCAACGTGCATTCGCGCAAAATCCGTCGGCTTCAAACGCCAGCGTACGTCGACGCGCCGCCGCATCACACCGGTGTTGCTGCACGGTGCATCAAGGAGAATTCGATCGAACGGCGCTTCCGAGGCGATCTCCTCTGAGATTTTCGGCTTGGTCCAGTCGTGGCAAACGATTTTGACGATCTGTACGCCCAGTCGCGTGAGGTTTTCCTTGAACAAACGCAAGCGTTGCGGCTCACGATCGCACGCCACCAGCAGGCCGCAATTCCGCATTAATTCCGCAACGTATCCGGCTTTGCCGCCGGGTGCTGCGCACGCATCCAAGATCTTTTCTCCGGCTTGCGGCCGTAATAGCTCGCACGCGATCGCGGTGCTTGGATCCTGCACGTAGCAATCTCCAGATTTGAGCGCGCTGCCGGGCGAAGGAAGCTCGACGAAGTTGTAGGTATTTAGCTGCGTTCGCGCATCGCGATAACGCTCGAGAAATGACTGGCAACTGATCTTCAACTGATTTATGCGCGTGTAAATTGGTGGCGGCTGATTATTCCACTCGCACAACATCTCAGTTGCATTGGCACCGAATTGTTTTTGCCAGCGCTCGATCAGAAACTTTGGATGCGAAGCTCGAGTCTCAAGCGGTTGGTCATTTGTCGTTTTCAACAACTCTGGCCGCCTTCGTGCGGCGGAGCGCAGCGTTGCATTAACAATTGAGCGCTGGTGCTTGGCGGCGAGTTCAACAGTTTCATTTACCGCGGCGTGGTCAGGCGTCTTAGCGACAAAGAGCTGGTAGAGACCGAGGTGCAAGAGGTCGCGAAGATTGGGATCGACCCGTCGCGCTCGAAGACAGCGGATCCAAAAATTGAGCAGCGTGAGGTTTCGCAAGACACCGTAGAATAGTTCGAGGGCGAAGGCGCGATCTACAGCCTGCAGCGCCGCCTCGGAGAGCGCTTGGGAGATAATCGCGTCCGCGAATTGCTTTTTTGTCCGCCAACGTCTCAGTGCCGCGAAAGCGACTCCGCGAGCAGAAATCTGCGTCACAACCGAGCTTAACGCGGAATGACGTTGGTGCGCCCGATTGAATAGTAATGAAAACCGAGCTCGCCCATCGTTTCTGGATTTAGCAGGTTTCTACCATCGAACACGATGGGCGTAGTCATCCGCTCCTTCACGTCGGCGAAATCGACATTGGCAAACTCATTCCATTCCGTGACGATGACGAGCGCTTCCGCCCCGTCGACTGCATCCAATGCCGACGTGGCAAACTTTGCGTCTGCGACCGCTTTCAGCTCGCGGGCTTTCTCCATTCCTTTCGGATCATAAACAGTAACGTGCGCGCCTTCTCGCAACATTGCGTCCACCAATTCGATTGCGACCGACGAGCGAACGTCATCGGTGTCGGGTTTGAACGTCAGGCCCCAAACTGTAATCTTCTTTTCGCGCAATACCCAAAGCGTGTCGCGAATTAATTTCAGAAAGCGCTCTTTTTGGCCGGCGTTGATTTGCTGCACCTCTTTCAGGAGCGTAAACGGAACGCCAAGCTGTTCGCTGATATGAATGAAAGCAGCCACGTCTTTTGGAAAACAGGAACCGCCGTAGCCGATTCCTGCATTGAGAAACTGCCGACCGATTCTCCGGTCCGTTCCAATTCCGTCCGCCACTTTCTCCACGTCGGCCCCGCTCGCGTCGCAGATCGCGGAGATGGCGTTGATGTACGAAATCTTTAGAGCAAGGAACGAATTTGCAGCATGCTTAATCAACTCGGCGCTGTTAATTCCAGTGACCAACACCGGCGCCATGAAAGGTTCGTAGACTTTTTTCATCAGGTCGATCGCGTGCTGGCTCTGCGCGCCGATCACGATGCGGTCAGGATGCATTAAGTCATGAATCGCGCAGCCTTCGCGCAGAAATTCCGGATTGCTCACTACATCGAATTTCGCGCCGTGACGATTGTAACGCTTGATCGTTTCGGCCACGCGTTCGCCGGTTTTGACCGGCACGGTGCTTTTATCGACGATGACGCGATAATCGGTCAGAACATCGGCGATCTCACGCGAAACCTTTTCGATAAAGCTAAGATCGACATCTCCATTTGGCTGCGGCGGAGTGGGGACCGCGATGAAAATGATTTGCGAGTTCTCGACGCCTTCGCGAATGCTGCTACTGAAATGCAAGCGATGCGCGGACACATTGCGGTGGACGATTTCCTCTAGACCGGGTTCGTAAATTGGAATTCGCCCGGCTTGAAGGGTTTTGATTTTTGCTTCGTCATTATCAAGGCAGATCACGGTGTGGCCGACGTCGGCAAAACATGCGCCGGTAACGAGCCCCACATAGCCGGAGCCAATAATTGAGATATTCATGAACGACGGCTGCTGCTAGCGGCTCAACCTAGCACCAATAACGACGCGCACTTACAAATTAAGCGGTTTCGTAATGGGTTCATTGCCCCTGGCTTCCCGGGTCAAAGTTCAGATCAAAACCCAACTTGGGAAACGCTTTGAGGGTAAATGTGAGAAGAACGCCGTACTCCTTTTTGTCACCTGTGTTGTCCCTGACAACCGCTCCGAACGATGCAACCCAGTTCGTCAAATCGCGATAAATGGCATAACGCTGTTCTTCGAAAACGCCAGTCGTACCTTCGTATTGCTCCTGGAAACCGAACCCCCAATTGTCGCTAATCCGATAATAACCGCCTACGACAAAAAGGCTGCTGTGTTGGAAAAATGGATTGTCGTTAAGATAGCGATTGCCTGCACTGAGCTGTAGATTTGCCGTGGGTTGCACGGCGAGACTCGTGTTGACTTCCGTAAAACCAGAATTAAATGCGGGAATCTGCGAATCAACCGAGAGCGATACCCATGGCAGTGGAGTAAACCGCAATTTGTTGAACAAATTCGAGTAGTTTCGCCGGTCGTAAGGATTGTCGAAGTTCACATCAAAGAAAGTATCCAGCTCCAGCCAGGTGATGGTCACATCATCGCGCCGTGTCTCTAAGCGATTCCGAATTCCATTGCGCCAGACTGTCCAACTGGCGATCGAGTCGATGCTGGTAAATTGAGGAAAATCGATCGGGCGCAACTGTGTCGAGGGCTCAAATCGGTCGAACTGCAAAACTGCAGCGGGATTGATCCCGTTCTCATGGACGTATGAAAAGTTTGTGTACGGTTGAATGATATGAAGCAAACCATCCAATCCTAGAGTCCGGCTCGCGACGTCGTCCCACGAACGTGATACCTTAAAGGACGCCTCAACGCCCGTATCGAAAACGGTCCGAACTCCGCTACCAGCATTCACGACTGGATTCGTGGGAGTGGGGTCCAGAGGGATAAAGTCGGGAATCGACGGATCCTCGTTGGTGGGAAACAGCGTGTTCCCGAGATCACGAGTCTTGTCGTAGTAGGTTGCTCGAAACCCTGCTCTCGGCACGATCGAAAGCCAACCAAAATAGGTGTTCGGATAAAGCAGCTGATGAAATGTATCGAGCCGGGTAGTGCCATAGTCTTCAAAACCAGAACCTTCGGCGAAATTTCGGTGCAGATCAGCGAAACCAGTTTCACCTTCGTAAAAGATAGGTCCGCCAAATAGTGCGTGGCGTTTAATGTCCAGCACGACTTCGGGCAGGCGCTCCGTTGTTTCGAAAAATTCATTGGCTTGAAAACGCGTGATCGCCGTCAGCGTGTAGAATGGAGCGGTCTTGGCCAGAGCAATGACGTTGTCTGGAACAGGATCGATTCGAAATTCACTCTGATAGAAGTCTTGCATTACGTACGGGTCACTTAGCTTCGTGACATTCACGATCGCGGAGATGTCCCTCGTAAAATTGGTCGTGTCCTGAAGGCTCAATCGATACCGGTCATTCGGCACATCCGCCCGCTTGATAGCGGTGGGATTTATGTCCGGGTTCTGGTCATTAATATAATAAGTCTTTAATTTTACGTTGCTTGATTTGTCTTTCCCATAATCCACATCAGAATCGAAGCCAATCGCCGGCCCGCGGCGGCCACGATAATCCAGGCGAAGTCTTCCTTTGATATCATCCGTTATTGGAAAGGTTATTTGGGTCAGCAAGGAAGGCCCCCAGGAACTCAGGTCGGCCGGCGCAATCGAAAAACTGAAGGCGTCATTCAGAGACTGATACATATACGGCCACCAAAAAACTGGAACGTTGCCGACGTAAAAAGTCACGTTCTGAAATACGACATGGTCATTTTCATAAACCCGAACGGTACGCGCGCGCAGATGAAAATCCGGCCGCGGTGAATCGTCCGTCGTGAAAGCTGCATCTTCGACGTGATAAACATTCGCCGACGTTTGCGTGACGTTTTGGCCTCTCAGGAAATATGGATGATAATCGGTGCGCACGTCGCTCGTGCGAATCTGTTTCGTGTCAATGTTGTAAACGCCGCGCTCCGCGACATACATGTTGACATCACGATAAATGCGCACATGCCCTTCCACTGTAACTTCGTGAGTGCGTGAATTGTACTGAGCAAAATCTCCGTAGATGTCGGTGTCTCCGATGTGAATTGCGACATTGTCTCGGGCCGTGGCGATACCATTTTCGTAGGTCGTTTCGCCGGTTGACGTAATCTCGACCGGCTCATGCTCGGACGTGGTGCTGTTGGCCGCAGCCGCCACGCCGGCCCCCGAAAACATAAAAAGGATCCCCCAGACCAGCGTTCGCATGGCGGCTGCCGAAGGTACCGTAGCCAGGGGCGGTTGCAAAGTTAAAAACGGTTAGGGAGGCGTCTGTTTTAAATCGACAATCGCAGGCCGGCCACCTGTTGATTAAGACCGCAGCTCAAGACAATCGCTCTGCCTCCGGAGACGTCAACGCCCGGCCTGGTGTACGGCCCCGAGTCCAGCATTGGCGGAAGCTGCTTCGTCTGCAAAGCCTCCGCCGCGACAATTGTCTGCCAGATCGCACTTGCCCCAACACTTTCGCCAAGGGCGCGCTTGGGACTGTAGACGACTGATTGCGGCAGCTCCTTTTCCATAGCCGTGGCTTCGGCAAGATCGACGAAGGTGCCGTTGGCGCTCGCAACCACACACCCATCGTCCACCGCAAGATGATGCAGAATTCGACGCACGATTTCGCTTGCTTCGCGGCGGTTCGAAAAATTTCCGCCGGGATCGATCGCATCGACCTGTGTGGAGCCCTTGCGCGCAAGCAAGACCGCGCCAGCGCCCTCGCTCAAGATCATTCCGTGTGGCGGATTGTGAAACAGCTCAATCGGCGGCTCTTTTTTGAGAACACGCCATTTGTGATAAGCATCGCAAAGCAGCCAATCTGCTTCTTCTGTGCCGACAATAAGACAAGCGTCGAGCGGTTCATTATCGAGCAGGTCGCTCGCCATTTTTGCCGCCAGGATACCGACGACGCCGTCTCCAACAATGGTATAGCTGGCGCCTTCGATTCCAAGAATGGCGGCAAGATGACTGGCCGGCGCATTGAACACCGTTTCTGGAAAAAGCAAAGGGCTCGCCGATTGCGCGCCTGACTCAACCACGTCGTGATAAAAGCGTTTCGTATAAATCACGCCGCCGTTCGAAATCGCAAAAACGAGCGCCATGCGCTGTAAATCGATCTCACCGATCGCAAATCTGGCCTGCGCGAGAGCGTCTAGCCCAGCCGCTGCAGCAAAACGCGAGATTGCGCTCGCGCGGCGAAGACGCGGATGTAGCGGTAGATCTTTTAACTTTTCATCCGGGACTCGAAACGCACAATAACGCCTGTGGGAAATCGGATCGGAGATTGGTTGCGCGGTCGCTTCGTCACCACGAATTAAACGCTCCCAAACTGAATTGAGGCCACGGCCCAAAGGAGTGACCCAGCCCATGCCTGCAATCCGCAGGCTCATATAGTAGTGGCCTTCTGGATCAAAACGGAAGCGTTTGTTCCTCCGAATCCAAAGGAGTTCGAAAGAACGATGTCGATCTTCGCTGCGCGCGATTCGTTCCCGACGATATTGAGCTTAAGATTTTCATCTGGGTTGCGAGAATTAATGTTCGCGGGCAGCAGCTGTGCCTGCAGCGCGAGCAAACAAACAACGGCTTCGATTGCGCCCGCTGCGCCGAGCGAATGACCGATCATGCTTTTAGTTGAGCTGACCGAAACTTGGCCGAATAATTCGCGAATTGCTTCGCCCTCGGCGGCGTCATTGAAAATTGTGGCAGTGCCGTGAGCATTGATGTAATCGACGTCGTCCGCGGAACAATCGGCGCTAAGTAACGCCCTTTCCATCGCGCGCCGCGGTCCGCTTCCAGAAGGATCAGGTTGAGTCAGATGATAATTGTCGGTCGAAATTCCGTAACCAATGATTTCTGCCATGATCCTCGCGCCGCGAGCGCTTGCGCTTTCCAAGTTTTCCAGAGCAAGAACGGCTGCGCCTTCTCCCAAAACCATTCCGGATCGATCGCGATCGAATGGGCGACATTTTTCGGGCGTCGAGGCTTGCAGCGAATCAAAACCGACGAAAACCAATTCGGAAAGGGCATCGTAGCCGCCGGTAAGCACTCGTTGGTAATTTCCGGAACGGACGCATTCGAATGCATGTCCAATAGCGTTCGTGCCAGAGGCGCAGGCGTTGGCGATGATCTGGCAGGGCGCCGAGATTCCGAAGGCCTCTTGCGCGTCAACCACCGGTTTCTGTGGCGGATAATTGGCAATCCATTGGGGCGAACGCCGCAAGCCACAATGTCGATGTAAGGCGCGATAATAATCCTGTCCGAATGACATGCCGCCGCTCGTCGTGCCGATGATGGTCAGTTCTGGTTTGAATTCCCTCTCCTGTGTCCGCAACTCGCCTAGGGCTGCGACCATCATACGAGATGCGCGATGCAAACGCCGGTCTTTTCGCCCATCTAGCTGCTCATTAAGGTGATGGTCTGAGACCTGTCCTGCGGTCTTGCACCGACACTGGGTTACTTCGAAAGCAGTCACCGGCGAGACGCAGTCCTTGTTGGTTTTAAGCGCCGCGAGAGTCTCGCTTAAGCCGAACCCAAGGGGACTAACCACACCCGCGGCCACTACCGCGACGCGAGCCTGTGGCTTTTTTACGCCTAAGCCGTTAATTCTTGGCATCCTTCTCTTTCATTCAGCGCGCGATTTTGATTGCTTTCCAAACCGGAGCACTCTACCAATGAGCCCGAAAGGAGAAAACAGCAGCTCGGAAGTCCGCCGATTGTCACTTCGACGATGGTCAGCGGCAATTTGAAATTTGATAAACGGGAACGGTGTCCTGGCGGCGTTTTCCAGACTAGAACTCAATGGCAACCAAATTATACGTGGGAAATCTCCCATTTAACACCACCGAAAACGAACTTCAGGAGCTTTTTTCGCAAGTTGGCGCGGTCCAGGAAGTCATGTTGATGCAGGACAAATTTACTGGTAAATCCCGCGGCTTCGCTTTTGTGACGATGGGCTCCGAGCAAGACGCGCAAAAGGCGATCGCGGAAATTAATGGAAAGACGCTCGAAGGTCGGGCACTTACCGTTAACGAAGCGCGTCCGCGCGAACCACGGCCGCCCGGTGGCGGCGGTGGCGGTTATGGCGGTGATCGCCGGCGGGACGGCGGACACCGCCGCGGCCGTTGATAGACTCTCTCGCGATCAGTTTCGGGAAAGCGGTCAGATCGGGATCGCTTTTCTTTTTCTTCTGCCCCTGAGTCAGGGTTGGCAGCGACGTAATTTAGAACAATAAAGAGAGTGGGCAGGGCTGGATTCGAACCAGCGAAGGCGTAAAGCCAGCAGATTTACAGTCTGCCCCGTTTGGCCACTTCGGTACCTACCCTGCGCGTTAAGGCTTTGGTCCTTTAGCCGAAAAATTCAGCGATGCAATTTACCACGTATCTTTGCGCGTCGCGCGAGATTTCCGGATATATCGGCAAGGCCAACGTTTCGTGCGCGGCGCGTTCCGCTTCTGGAAAATCGCCGGGCTTGTAGCCAAGATATTCGAAGCACGGTTGTTCGTGCAGCGCGAGCGGATAATAGATCGCCGTTTCGATCTCGCATGTTGCAAGGTGCTCGCGCAACGCGTCGCGCTCGGGGGTGCGAATCACGTATTGGTGGTATATGTGATGATTCATCAGTCCGCTCTTCGCGTACGGTTCAATCGGCAATCTGATTCTTTCACGCACGTCGGCGCGTTCAAATTCGCTTGTATAAAATTTGGCCGCTTCGCGTCGCGCGGCTGACCAGGAATCCAGATGCGGCAGTTTTACTTTTAAAATCGCGGCCTGCAGTTCATCCAATCGAAAATTGCCGCCGACAAACTCATGCTCATAGCGCGCTTCCATTCCGTGCTGCCGGCAGAGTCGCAATCGGTCGGCAAATTCGTCGTGATGACAAACGATCAATCCCGCATCACCAGCGGCGCCGAGATTTTTCGACGGATAAAAACTGAAGCAGCCCGCGTCGCCCATCGTTCCTGCTTTTGCCCGTCCATTTTCGAGCAGAAATTCTGCTCCGATGGCCTGCGCGGCGTCCTCAATCAGAACCAGATTGTACTCGCGCGCGACGGCCAGCATTTCGTTCATGTCGCAGCACAAACCAAAAAGGTGCGCCGGCACAAGCGCGCGAATCAACTGTCGATTTTCATTGACCAACTTGCCCTCCACGACATGGCACCGCTTGTCGATGTACTGCCACAAGGCACTGGCCGAAATGTTGTAGGTCTCCGGCTCGATGTCGATGAAGACTGGTGTGGCCCCGACGCGTGCGATGCAGCCGCCGTTTGCAAAAAAAGAATAAGCCGTCGTGATGACGGCATCTCCGAGTCCGATCTCGAGCGCCATAAAAACTGCCAGGAGCGCATCGGTTCCAGACGAAACGCCAATCGCGTGCGGCGCACCGCAGTATTCTGCGGCCGCCGTCTCGAATTCCGTCAGCTTCGGGCCAAGGATGAAGCGCTGACTCGCCAGCACCTCGTCGGTCGCAACGCGAATTTCCTTCTCCAGCGAGCGGTATTGCTCGCTTAAATCCAACAGCCGAACGCGCATGATTGGTTAGCTTGGCAGTTTCGGGAACCCGATCAATCCGAACTTTGCACTCCGGTGGTTTAATTGACCTAAAACACGGGCTCAGTTAGGCTTGCGCTATGTCCTTGTTGCGCGGGATATTTTGGGTCGCGCTTTTCGTCTTTTTTACCTTCTGCTTTGTTGTGCTTTTCGAATATGGCACGCACGATTTCACCAACGGCTTTCAAAAAGAGTTCAGTCGGGTGAAGACGTTTGTCATGAAACAGGTCGGCAAAGAGAAGCCGAAGAAGTAGTTTGTTACTCGACGAATTCAATTTCGGCCAGCTTGTCGATGTAACCAGCTTCGCGCGCGTCGCCAAGGAATCTGCGAATCGCTTTGCGTCCGTTCTCCCCGTAATCACGGGTGAAATCGTTCACGTACATCCCGATGAATTTGCTTGCAAGCTGCTTGTTCATGTCGCGTGCGTATGGCATCGAGTGTGCGACTGCTTCGTCGCGGTGTGCCAAGCCGAAATCGATACTCTCCCGCATGATTTCTAAAAGATCATGTCGCACGTCGGTTGGAATGTCCTTGCGAATCACGTTGCCGCCCAGCGGTAAAGGCAATCCCGTTTCCCGTTTCCACCACTCACCGAGATCGACAATCTTTTCGAAGCCGGATTTCGCGTAAGTGAGTTGGCCTTCGTGAATGATCAGGCCGGCGTCGGCGTCTCCGCGGTTTACCGCTTCGAAGATCTGATCAAAAGGAATGACGACGCTCTTGAAATCGCCGAGATAAAGTCGTAGCGCTAGAAACGCGCTCGTCATTTTTCCAGGAACCGCTATCAGACGCTTGCGAAGATCGACATTTTTCGAGTTTCGGATTTCGGATTTCCGATTTTGAGTTTTTCGAATAACAATCGGTCCATAACCGTCGCCCATGCTCGCACCGCACGGCAGCAACGCATATTTGTCGGCGACACAAGCGTAAGCGTGAATCGAGATCGCTGAGATGTGCAGCTCGCCGTGCATCGCGCGCTCGTTAAGCGTTTGAATGTCTTCCAGCCGGTGCCCAAAACGATAACCGCGAAGATCGATTTTATTCTTTGCGATCGCATAAAACATAAATGCGTCGTCCGGGTCCGGAGAATGTCCGAGAGTGAAAACGTCCGGCGCGCGCCACATTGTCGGAACGCTATCCATCCGCTAAACGCTGTGCAACTTCGGCGCGTCCACTATTGCCATTTGCGTTATCTCGACGCTTCCGATAGCCTCAAACACATGGCGAAGATGGCGAAGACCGGCCTCGGCAGAGGATTGGCCGCGCTAATTGAAACTCGGCCCGCGCCATTTCGGGAAGATGTCGATCTTGGCGAACAAATTCGACAGGTCCGTCTCTCAACGATTGTCCCCAGTCCGTTGCAACCGCGGAAAAATTTTGCGCCCGAAGCGTTGCAGGAATTAGTCAATTCAGTTCGTCAACACGGAATTATTCAGCCGCTCATTGTCCGACTCGTCGACGGTCGCCATGAATTGATCGCAGGTGAACGACGCTGGCGTGCAGCGCAGGAGGTCGGCCTCGACGAAGTTCCAGTTATCGTCCGAAAGGCGACCGATTTGGAAGTGCTCGAGCTGTCGTTGATCGAGAATCTTCAGCGCACCGATCTGAATCCGATCGAAGAGGCGCAGGGCTATTCCCGATTGGCCGGGGAATTTGGAATGCGGCAGGAAGACATCGCGCTCAAAGTCGGCCGCAGCCGGGCCGCGGTCGCGAATGCACTGCGTCTGCTCGATTTGCATCCGCAAATTCAGACCTGGGTTGCCCAGGATTTGATTTCCGTCGGGCACGCCAAAGTTCTGCTCGGCGTCAAGGCCTCCGAGGAACAGTTGCGACTGGCTGAGATGGTTCTGCGTCGAAACTATAGTGTCCGCCAAACTGAGCGCCTGGTCGCGCGCCAGCTCGGTGGCTGGAAACGACGACACCGGATCGCTCAAATTCCGGTGACTTCGGCGACGATTGCCGATTTGCAAGACAAACTGCGGCAGCATCTCGGTACGAATGTCGCAATCTACCACGGGCCGAAGCGTGGCCGGATCGAGATCGAATATTACGGCGATGACGATCTCCAGCGCATTTTGAGCGTCGTCGGCTTGAATTCGAGCGATCACTAATCGGAATTTAGATGTCGGTTTCCTTAGGGCGAGCGATTCTCTTCTGCATCTGCCTGATCGTTGCCGGTCGCGCTAGGGCGGCGCGCCCAAAATTGTGGACGGAGATTTCGGGCGAAAAAGCCCTCGCGCACGTGCAGCGATTAGTCGATTTCGGTCCGCGGCCAGCGGGATCTGAAGCGATCGAAAAGTCACGCTCCTACATTAAGCAGGAGCTCAAGTCTTCAGGTTGGAACGTAAGCGAACAGCAATTCACCGAGAACACGCCGCGCGGTCCGATTCGCTTCGTGAATCTGATTGCGCGCTTTGGCAACAACGCAACTTTAGACGGGCTTTTTCTTCTCTGTTCGCATTACGACACAAAGGTCTTCGACACGTTTCGGTTTGTCGGCGCGAACGATGGTGGGTCGAGCACGGGACTGCTCTTAGAATTGGCGAGGGTTTTGGCCGAACAGCCGCGCCTGGCCGAAAAGATCGAGCTTGCCTTTTTCGACGGCGAAGAAGCGTTCGAAAACTTTAGCGACATCGATGGGATTTACGGCAGCCGCCATTTTGCTCACGGGCTTGCGCAAAGTGCGACCGCCAAATCTTTTCGGGGCGGAATCCTGTTCGACATGATTGGGGACCGCTTTTTAAAAGTTACTGTTCCGCCAAACTCGCCACCAAACATCGCACGCGACATTTTTGCTTCAGCTGGCGCGCTCAATCTGCGTAACTATTTTACCTATCTGGATCAGGACGTCACCGATGATCACACAACGTTGAACGCCGTCGGAATTCCAGTGATCGACCTGATAGATTTTCGCTTCAATTACTGGCACACGGCCGATGACACTATCGACAAAATCAGTGCGCAGGCCCTTCAGATTGTCGGCTCGGTGGCCCTTTATTATCTCTCTGAGATCGCGTTCAAATGAGCGGCCCCCTTAGCGGCCCAGACCACCCTGAACGCCGGGAGCTAACTTTCTGGATTGCGCAATCGTCGTTTTGACCGGAGGCTGGAATAGGCGACTAAGGTGCGAAAAGCCGCGGAAAGTCCATGGCGCGTCGAAACAAAAATAACGTTGGGGTGATCGGACTCGGCATCATCGGAAGCCGCGTCGCCGACAATCTCCGTCGTCAAGGTTTCCACGTCTTTGTTTGGAACCGCAATCCCCGACCGGTGCAGAATTTTGTGGGCGCGCCGGCCGAGCTGGCCGAGATGTGCGATTTCATTCAAATCTTCGTGTCGGACGACGACGCGCTCCTGGACGTCCTTCGCCAAATGGCACCGGCCCTCGCGCCCCGACACATCGTGATCGCACATCCCACCGTTGCGCCACATTCAATGTGCAGCGCCGCCGACATGGTTGAACGCCGTGGCGCGCGCTTTGTCGAAGCGCCCTTCACCGGCAGCAAGATTGGCGCTGAAAAAGGCGAGCTAGTTTTTTATGTCGCGGGAGACGAAGTCGCGTTGAAGGAAGCGCGCCCGATCTTGGAGGCGAGCTCGAAAGAGGTTATTGAGATCGGCGAAATCGGACAGGCCACGATTGTAAAGCTGGCGACCAACATCGTCACGAGCGCCAGCGTCCAAGCGCTCGCGGAAGCTCTGGCACTCGTCAATCATGCCGGGATCCCCGCCGAAAAGTTCGTAGAGGCGCTGCAAAACAACGCGAGTTACTCCAAGACGCTTTCGATGAAATTGCCGAAAATGATAGAAGGCAATTTTGAACCTCATTTCGCGCTCAAGCACATGTTGAAAGACATGAAGATCGCCAGTCAGCTTGGTTTATCACATCATCTCGAGCTCGCGGTTACCACCGCTGCGCGCGATCGACTTCTCGAGCAGGAGCAGCGTGGGTACGCCGAGGAAGATTTTTCTGTTATTGCACGAAAATATCATCCGGAAATGCCGGTGCCGGCAGTTGAGCGGGACCCGGAATTGTTCGAGAAACCGCCGCCGATTGAGCCGGCCGCAACCATATCGAGCATGGGTGAAGTCGCGGCTGCAGTGCAGCATGTCAATCTTGCGCCGCTTCCGCCTGAGCCGGTGCTGCACGCCGAACCCGGGGTAGAGCAAGTCGCGTCCATTGAGTCGGCGGCAGAATCAACCGCGCCCACGCCGGTCGGAGTGAATGCGCCAGAGGCGGCCGAGCCCGCCGTTCCGCAGGAAGCGACCGCCCAACAGCTAACAGAGCAACCCGATCCGTCCAAGTCGCCAATAAACCTGCTCGCGAAGTTTCTCCGCGGCGAAGGCGCACGTCCGGACCAACCTTAAACAGCTGCGCCAAGGAATGATGGCGCAATGTGGCTCGCGCGACCGCGTATTTTTTGATCTTTCGACCCGTGTGAAGTTGCGTCTCAGTGGGGCTGACCTTCTACGTTTTCTCAACGGTCAACTGACCAACGATGTTCGCAAAGCGAGCGAGACGATGGCTCTCGAAGCGTGCGTTTTAAGTGCAAAAGGAAAAATGGACGCGCATTTGTTCCTACATGTGAACGGCGATTCACTTTTGCTTGATGGCGACCCGGCGCTTCAATCAACTCTTCAATCTCGGCTTGAGCGTTACATCATCGCCGACGATGTTGCGATCGAGGATTTGACTGCGCAATTGTCGATCTTTCACGTCCTCGGCGAGCCTCTTCCGAGGATTTCGGATACAGCGCGCGTTGTTTCAGTAGATCGCTTCGGTCTCGGCGGTCACGATATTTGGATCGACGTCGCTAAACGGGAGCAAGTGGCTGGAGAACTATCGAAGACCCTAGGGTTCTGCAATGAAAGCTGTGCTGAGATTTTTCGAATCGAGCAGGGGATTCCGCGCTGGGGGCGGGAACTGACTAGTGAAATCATTCCGGTCGAGGCCGATCTCGAAGCGCGTTGCATAGATTACGAAAAAGGTTGCTACGTCGGTCAAGAAATCATTTCACGGATGAAAATGTCGGGGCAGCGAAACAAACAACTTTGCGGGTTGATTTCGCTGGACGGCGTTCCACTTGTTCCCGGTGTGCGGTTGACAGTTGGAGCGAAGGACGTCGGTTGGATCACGAGCGCGACGCGCAGCGTTGATCGGGAAATTGCGCTTGGCTACGTAAAGCGCGGGTTTAATTCGGTTGGGTCAAAACTCCAAGCTTCGTCTGCGGATAATGCCGCTGTTCCGATCGAGGTTGTCCGTTTCCCATTCTCGGGCAGCCGGCAGCCATAATTTCTTTTGCCCCTGTAATTTGCGCAATTCATTTTGGGTATTGCGTTTTAAAGATTCCGGCGTGTAAAGTCGCGGCGAAACTCGTGTGTTGTCGCCCATGAACCAACGCTTACTGGCCGAGATCGGCCGCACCCAACGCTTGGAGATTCTCAACTCGCTCAAACGGACGAAGGGAATGTCGGTCAACGAACTCGTGGAAAAAATGGGGATGAGCTACATGGGTATCAAGCAACACTGCCTTACGTTGCAGCGCGACGGTTATCTCGATACTTGGCGGCGTCCGCAAAAGATGGGCCGGCCGGAAATGGTTTATCGGCTGACGCGGCGCAGCCACGATCTTTTCCCATTCGATAGCAATCAATTTACGCTCGAGCTGCTCCAATCGGTCCGCGAAATTTACGGAGCGAACGCGCCGGAAAAGCTTCTTTATAACGTGTTCGAACAACGGACCGCCGAGCTGAGAGCAAAAGTCAAAGGCGACAGCGTGGTCGAGCGCGCGAAGTGGATGGCCAAAGTTCGCGACAACGAAGGTTACATGGCGCAATTTCTTCCTTCGGGGAAAAACGGTCCGCAAATTTTGGAATGTCATTCACCGATTCTTAATCTGTTGGAAAAATATCTGATCATTGGTCGGCTCGAGCAGGACATGTTCGAAGCCGTTCTCGGAACGAGCGTTCGCCGCGAAGAAACGCGCACCAGCGGTCTCTATGAGTGCGCCTTTTACTTCGGCGCCTGATCCAATTGTCGATCGAGCGGCGCGCGATTTCTTCTTTCGCACCCTCTTAATTTCGCGTTGATTAAAGCCCCATGGCTCTGGCCTTTCCCAGCGCAGTTATCGAAAGTCTGCGGCCATTGATCGCCGGCGGCCGTTACCCGATTAAGCGAATCGCCGGTGAAGATCTTGCGGTCGAAGCGGACGTTTTCAAGGATGGCCACGACGTTGTCGCGGCGGCGTTGAAGTGGCGCCGGGTTGGTGAACCTCGCTGGAACGAAACAGCCATGAGCTTCGTCGACAACGATCGCTGGCGCGGAATTTGTTCGCTGAACGAAATTGGAACTTACGAATACACCGTCGAAGCATGGAGCGATACCTTCCGAAGCTGGCGCGACGGGTTTACGAAAAAGTTCGATGCCGGAATCGCTAACCTAAACGCAGAAGCTCTCGAAGGTGCGGAGTTGATTGAATCGGCGAGTAAGCGGGCGCACGTCGCAGAAGATTCGACGCGTCTCCGAGAGTTGTCGGGATGCATCCGAATCTCGGACAACGCACGGATCAATGAAATCGTGCATTCCGGCGAGCTCGAAGTTTTGATGGCGACTTATCCGGATCGCTCGTGGGCGACACAATACGGACCGCCACCTCGCGTGATTGTCGAGCGCAATGAAGCGCAGATCGCAGCCTGGTACGAATTTTTTCCACGCTCGGCTGAAGGTCGCGGCGATCGTGGATCGACATTTCGCGATTGTCTGTCGCGAGTCGATGACGCGAAAGCGCTGGGTTTCAACGTGATTTATTTTCCGCCGATCCATCCGATCGGTTACACCAACCGCAAGGGGCGAAACAACTCGGTAAGTTCCGAGCCGGGCGATCCAGGTGTGCCGTGGGCGATCGGGAGCGAGGAGGGAGGACACAAAGCAGTCGAGCCGGCGCTCGGAACGCTAGAAGACTTTGATTGGTTGAATGGCGAAGTGCTCAAGCGCGGAATGGAGATTGCGCTCGATTTCGCGATCAACTGTTCGCCCGATCATCCGTACGTTCGCGAACACCCCGATTGGTTTTACCAGCGACCCGATGGTTCGATTAAATTCGCCGAGAATCCACCGAAGAAATATGAAGACATTTTTCCGCTGAACTTCCGATGTGAAAATTGGCAGATACTTTGGGCGGAAATGGTGAGCATTGTGCTTTTCTGGGCCGATCGGGGCGTGCGCACATTTCGCGTGGATAATCCGCACACCAAGCCGGTCGCGTTTTGGGAATATTTGATTGCTCGCGTGCGCGAAAAATATCCGGATACGATTTTTCTTTCGGAAGCTTTCACCCGTCCAAAGATGATGAAGGAGCTGGCCAAGGCCGGATTCAGCCAAAGTTACACTTACTTCACGTGGCGAAATTCGAAGCAGGAGCTGGCTGAATATTTGACCGAGCTTACGCAAACGGATATGCGCGAGTATTTTCGCGGTAATTTGTGGCCGAACACGCCCGACATCTTGTCGCCGGTTCTGCAAGATGGCGGACGTCCCGCGTTCATTATTCGTGTGGTCCTGGCGGCGACACTTTCTCCGCTCTATGGGATCTACAGCGGATACGAGCTTTGTGAGAACGAAGCGGTGCCCGGCCGCGAGGAATATCTCGATTCAGAAAAGTATCAATTCAAAGAGCGCGATTGGGATGCGCCCGGCAACATCAAAGATTGGATCATGAGGCTGAATCACATTCGTCGGACAAATCGCGCACTTCAGCTTTACGATAATTTGCGTTTCTACCACGCCGATAACGACGCGGTCATTTGTTATGGGAAAATGACGCCGGCGCGCGACAATATCATCGTTGTTGTAGTCAATCTCGATCCACATCGCAGGCAACATTCGTTCGTTGAAATTCCGGCCGAGCAATTTGGGACAATGGAGCGAGATACTTATCAGGTGCATGATCTATTGAGTGACAGGCGTTATATCTGGCACGGCCGCCGCAATTACGTGGAGCTCGATCCGGAAGTTCAGCCGGCTCACATCTTTCGGGTCCGGCGCTGGATTGCAGGGGACCGATTTGCCTAAGCAACTCCGGCACTTGAACAAGACTTAATCCCTGGCCGTCTTATTTGCATACCGCCCGGTGGCGTCTATGATTAGAACACTTTTGGCATGAAGATTGTGCTCCCGCTGATCGCTCTCGCGGTCGGAAGTCCATTGTTCGCGCAAACCGTGACCACGAGCGGAACCCCAGCGCCGCCGGTTGCGGCGGCCGCGGCAACTCCGTCGCTCGTACCCGACATCCATGCCAAGTCGATTCTGGAGACTCTGATCGCGGCTGGATGGGTGATGGGACTTCTATTCGCGCTCTCGGTTTTCTTTGTCATGCTGGTGATTGTTTATCTGCTGACGATTCGCCGCGGCGCCGTGGCTTCGAGCAGTTACATGGCGACCGCGGACGCGCTTTTGCGGAAACGCGATTACCTCGGGTTGCTCGCGGTTTCGAATCGACATGGCGAAGCAATCGCGCGCGTCGTGCAAAAGATGCTCGATTTCACGACCAAGAACCCAAATGCCGACCTGGCCCAAGTGCGCGAGATCGCGGAGACGGAAGGAACGCGTGTCGCGTCCAGCCTCAACAATCGCGTGACGTATCTGGCCGATATCGGAATGATCGCGCCACTGCTCGGACTGCTCGGCACCGTTCTCGGAATTATTCGTTCATTCGGCGCGCTCGGCGCGGATCTCGGTACTGCACGGTATGTTTTGTTGTCCAAAGGAATCAGCGAAGCGCTGGTGAACACGTGCGCGGGACTCGCGATCGGTATTCCGGCGATGATGTTTTACGCTTACTTCCGCGGCAAAGCTCAAAAACTGATTTCTGAATTGGAATCGGCAACGACACACGTGCTCGCTCTGCTTTCGCTCCAGTATGGAGAAAGGACAATGACTACAGAGCGCACACCGGTGCTGATTGAAGACGAGTTATAGCCGCAGCTCTTTTCGCAAGATCGACATTCTATGAATCTGCGTGGTCACGCTTCGGTCCGTCACCCGGGCATTCAACTTGCGCCGCTCGTAGATGTGTTGTTGCTCCTCCTCATTTTCTTCCTGTTGACCTGGAATGCCGCCCGAAATGAAAACGAGCTCGACGTGAAAGTTCCGAAAGCCTCAGCCGCGAAAGAAAAAAGCGCACCGGTTGGCGACGTAGTCGTGAATGTGAAAGCGGATGGCAATGTTGTTGTGAATCGACGGACGCTCTCCGCTGCCGAGCTAACTGATCTGTTGAAGAATCTCGTGGCGCTTAATTCCGAGCAGGCGGTCATCATTCGTGGGGATGAAGCAGGCGCTTACAAGAATATCATCGGTGTGCTCAACATTTGCACCGAGGCGGGAATAACGAACGTCGCTTTCGCGACGGCAAAATGAAACTTCCGCGCAGCGCGGCTGGTCTTGTGGGGCTGGCAATGCTGTTTGGGCTGGTCGATGTGGATCTTGCCCAACCACCACCGCCTGGTTTCCAGCGGCCAGCGATGCCGCAGCTGCAGCCGCCGGTTCAACGCGCGTTGCCGGTTGAGGAAACGCCTGAGCCGGCACCGGCCAATGAAGGCGAACAGCCGGAGCAGCGACAACTCGAGTATGCCAATGCGCTGTTCACGCGAAAAATGTACGACCTAGCGATTCCTGAGTATCAAAAATATCTGGACGGTTATCCCGGTGCCTCCGGTCGGCCGAACGCCTACTTTTCGTTAGGCGAATGCTATCGCAATCTAAACAAACTACCGAGCGCGCGGACAAATTTTCAAAAAGTCCTGAATGATTATGACGAGAGCGAGTTCGCCGGACCCGCTGCCTACGCATTGGCGGAAATGGCTTTCACCCAGAAAAACTACGTGGACGCGCTTCCCCTTTTTCATCGATCGGCCACGAAGTCCAAGGATGCTGCCGTCGCGCTTTCCGCGCATTATTTCGAAGCTCGCTGTCTCGAGGCGCTCGATAAAAAAGATGAAGCCTGCGACATTTATCAGCAGGTTGCCGACGCAAAGAATCCGAATCCGTATCGGGAGGACGCACGCGAGACCGCTGCTCGGATTGCGCTCGCGCGCGGAAGGAAAGCCGACGCGTTGCGACAATACGAAGCGCTTTCCAACGAAACTCAAAAGGCGGCCCTAAAAGCCGAGGTCACGGTTCGCGCCGGCCTGATTGCGCTCGATCTTTTGCAATCGGACAAGGAAAAGATCGACAAGAGCATGGCTGACAAGGCCATGACGTTATTGCAGAAAGGCCGCTCCTTAAATGAATCTGGTCGCTGGCGGGCACTTGCGCAGCTCGGAATTCTGCGACTTCAATTTCAAACTGGGCAATTTGCCGCGCTTCTGGATGGATACAAAAAAGCTCAGCAACAATTGCCGGAAGAGATGCGCGCAGAAGTGACGTTACTTGCCGCGAACAGTCAACGCCAGCTTGGCCACGCCAAAGAAGCCGAAACGCTCTACGCCGAGATCATTCAGAAATATCCCGGACGCGAGGAAGCGAAGGACGCTGCGTTTGACCGGCTGCTTAACATTTATAATTCCGATCCGTCGACATTGCCGCCGGAAGTCGATCAATATTTGGCGACCAATCCTCCGGCGGAACGCGCGGATCAGGCAAAATTTTTCAAGGCCGAGGCGCTTTACAAGCAACAAGACTACCCGCACGCCGCGCCAATCTTGTCCGAACTGCGCGCCTCACAACTTTCGCTGAAGTTGCGTGCCGAGGCGGCCTATCAGCTCGGTTTCTGTTATCTGCAAATGAAGGACGTTCCTGGAATCGTGGAGGCATTCGGATTTTTCGTCCAAGCTTTTCCGGACAGCCCGCTCGCGACTGCGGCATATACTCATCGCGCCGAAACCTACGAGAGCGATAAGAATTACGCTGCCGCGCTTTTCGATTGGAACGCGATCCTGAGCAAATATCCGCGCGCGCGCGAACGGGAGGAAGCGTTGCAACACAAAGCGCTCATTCTTGGTCAGCAACAAAATCCAAAGGGGATGAGCGAAACTTTCCGTCAGCTTTTAAAGGAATTTCCGAAAAGCCCCGCCGCGTCGATGGCGCAGTACTACATCGGGAAATCGTTATTTGAAATGAAGGACTACAAAGCTGCGCTCGCCCCACTGAGCGCTGCTCGCCAGCTTGACAAAGATCACTACTACGTTCCGGCCACGATTCTGATTATCTTCTGTCATTACTTCGGCTCGCATGATCGCGCGGCAATCACGAAAGAAACGGACGCGCTGCTTGCCGTAAATTCAAACGCGAGGATTCCCGCCGAGATTCTGGAATGGCTCGGCACCGAATATTACAACGAGAAAAATTACAGCGCGGCCGAGAAATATCTCAGCGTGTTGGGAAGGATCGACAATCCACCTGTCAAACCGGATTTTTGGTTTTATTTGGGCGACGCTGCCGCGCGACAGCAAAAGTTTGAGGAGTCGGAAAACGCGCTCGGCAAATATTTGCAGGTCGCGACCGACCCTGCCGGCAAAGCCAAAGTTTTGCTGAAACTCGGCGATATAAAGATTGCGGCCCACAAACCGGACGATGCAAAGAAAATTGCCGACCAAATCATGGTGCTTCAGCCAGAAGGGCAAGTAAATGCGCAGGCGCGGTTGCTCGCCGGCGATGTTCAATTTGAACGCGGCAATTTCGAAGAAGCCAGCAAAGCGTTCATGGGTGTCGCGCTGCTTTACGACGATCCCGCAATCACGCCACGCGCGTTGAAGAAGGCCGCCATGTCTTATCAGCGTGCCGGAAAAGCAGCCGAGGCGGACAAAGTCGTCCGACAGTTGAAGGAAAGATACCCGAACTACGCCGGCGGCTAGGCAATCGCAAGGGTTTCGATTGGTAATGGGGCAAGAAATTCTTTCGCTTCGTCGATTGGTAACAACGGCCGCGCCAAATGCGCGGCCAGATAACTGGTGTCCGGTAATGACGCGATCCCGGCCTGCGCGCGAATTTCGCACTTCTCAAGCTTGGTAACGATGCGTGAAATTTTCGCAGTTAGGTCGCGATCATTGTTAAATTGAACGGTGCAAACGCCCGGCGCCGTTGCTTCGACAAACGGCGAAAGCATAAAGGCGTGCTGCAATAAAATTTCATCGATCAGTTTTTCCTGCGCGCGCTCACGCATGCGGATCATGACCTGCAAACAGCGCGCGAGAGCCTGACTCGGAGTCATTCCTTTGACGATGCCGGATTTTTCGGCGAGCTCGTTCAATTGAATGATCGATACTTTTGATTCCGAAGCATCGATCAGGGCTACAGGTTGTGAGCGCAGTTTGGGATGATGCCGCATCGCGGCCTGTAAATAAAAATTGGGGAGATAAAGAGTCGCGAACATTTAGCTGACTTGTGACCGCTGACCTGTGATCACCGATTTGAGGTGCGACCGTTGAACGCGGAATCGCAAGTTCGAAACCGCGTTTTCGGCTTCGAGACTTTGAAGTGTCCACGAATTCTCGAGAAGGATTTTCAATTGCGCGCTGCTGACCAGGCTCTGCCGGTTGAAGATTAAGCAGGCGCTCGGCACAGCTTCGACCAGGCGCTGCAAACGATACCAAGTTGTCTGCGGAATTTTTCGAAGTTCTTCGACCGAGTTCAGAACCAAATCGACAATCACCAGCGGAAAATTGCCGTCGCGCAAAAGAAAGTCGGCCGCTTTAACCGCTTCGAACGCTTTTCGGCAACGAACCCAAAGCAAATGTCGCAAAGCGGAACCGTCAAAAGAACCGGGATCGAATGAATCTGAGCCGTCGATCAACGCGACGAAATATTGATCTCGTTGAGCTGATTGGAGAAGCGCGTGAATGAGCGAAGCGCTGCCTGCGCTCAGCTTCTGGGGGATTAATTCCGTGACGGCGCTTTTCGGCAAACCGCCGCCAGCGATTTGATCGAGAAGTTCAACGCCCGTCGGTAAAACCGATGTTGTTAGAACGGAAGGATGGGGGAAACAAACCTCCAGTAACTTCCGAAGATCGACAATATTCTTCGCCGACATGCCCAATTTTGGCACAGATCTTGATATGTTCAAGTGAACGTTTCAAGGAAAATCTTCCCCTTGAGATTAAGATTAAGAGGAAACCTTACTGCCGTTTACGCCGCTTGTGCGTACGAACAAGCGAAACCATCACGCCTTGAATCTTTAATTCGCGGGCAGGGATCAGATTCGGGTAACGCGGATTTTCCGCTTTCAAATACGGCTGGCCATGATCGACCACGTAGCGCTTCAGCGTCGTTTCGCCGTCGATCAACGCGGCGACGATGTCGCCGTTATGAACGTCTTTGCTTTGTTCTAGGATTACGATATCGCCGTCCAAAATGTGCGCGTCGATCATCGAATCGCCGCGGACGCGGAGCGCGAACGTGCCGCGCGGTTTTGAAACGTTGGCAGAGTGATGATCGAGCGAGACGTGGCCTTCAATATCTTGTTCGGTCAACGCCGACATGCCGGCCGGAATTTGGCCGTAAATCGGGACATCGTGGATTCTAACCTTTTGGATCGGCGTGATTAACGCGCGCGCTTTGCCGGCGTGGCGCTGGAGAAATCCCTTTTTTTCGAGCGCGGCGATGTATTGCATCACCGACGTCTGACTGGCGAAACGGAAATGACGTTGGATTTCGCGTGTGCTCGGCGTGAATCCGCGGTCGCGCTGCTCGCGCTGAATAAAATCGAGGACCTTTTTTTGCCGCTCCGTCAGCATGAACTCAACATCGCAGCTTTGATCAGCGACGCAAGTTCAAATGAACATTTATGTTATCCGAGCGCAAGCGACGAGCCGCACAGTCCCATCGCGGATCACGCAACGTACGGTGTGTGATCAATCACCCAATGCGAGGTCGTTTACTTCCTTTAGGATGACAACTCAATGTGCGTGTTCGGGATTCCGGTCTGGCCATGGCGGCGGTGAAGGCAAATCGTAACGTTTCAACTTCAATTCTTCCTGGATTTCTTGGATCCCGCGGTCGAGCTGCTGGTCTTGGCCGTTAAATTCGCGTGTCGGATCGTTGTCGACGACGATGTCAGGATCTACACCGTGGCCTTCAATGATCCATTCTTTTCCGTCTTTGGAATAAATCGCGAACTCCGGTTTGAAAAATTTGCCGCCATCAACCAGTGGAAGTGAATTGCGAATTCCAACAACGCCGCCCCAGGTCCGTTTACCGATCAATTTGCCGAGGCCGAGCGATTTGAACCGGAATGGGAAAATATCGCCGTCCGATGCGGAGAACTCGTCGATCAATGTGACCATTGGCCCCATGAACGCTTGCGCGGGATCAGGTTGCGGCATTCCGTTTCGCGCGATTCCGATCATGGTGAATGCGCGGCGCAACCGTTCGACGACCAGCGGCGAGACAAATCCGCCGCCGTTGCCACGGACATCAACAATCAGGGCGTGCTTCCGAATTTGCGGGAAATAAAGCTTGGTAAATTCATCCAAGCCAGGACGTCCCATGTCGGGAATATGGATGTAACCAACATCGCCGTTGGTTTTCTTTGTCACGTAATCGAGGTTCTTTTGCACCCAATCCAAGTAATAGAGCGGGGCTTCGTTCGCCGTCGGCACCACCGTCACATCACGCGCGCCAGCGTCCGACGGCTTCGAGTTTACGCGTAGGATCACCTGCTTATCTGCGGTGCCGATCAGTGTCTGGTAGATATTCGGCACTGACGAGACCGCCGTCCCGTTCACCGCAAGAATGTAATCGCCAGCCTTTAGGTTTACGCCAATAGCCGTGAGCGGCGAACGTGCGTGTTTATCCCAATTTTCGCCGGGCAAAATGCGGTCGATCTTGTAAGCCTTGGTTGTTGGATCGCGCGAAAGCTCTGCGCCGAGTAAACCGAGTTTCACTCGCGGCGTCTCAGGCCGCTCGCCGCCGGCGACGTAGGCGTGGCCGCTATTCAATTCTGCGATCAATTCGCCGAGCAAATACGTTAGATCGTTGCGATGATTCACAAATGGAAGAAGCGCGGCGTACTTATCACGCATCGCCTTCCAATCGATGCCGTTCATCGTCGCCGCGAAAAAGAAATCACGCATGTGCCGCCAGCATTCGAAGTAGATCTGGTTCCACTCCGCGTGCCGGTCGAGCTGGATGTCGAGCCCTTCGATCTTGTGCTCGTGGTCCTTGGTCTCGATCTTGTCCTTCGGCAGGTCGATGATCGCGTAATCTTTTTTGATCTTCACAAGCATCTTTTTCCCGTCGAACGAGATCTGGTAATCATTCGCGTCGCCGAGCACTATTTCTTTGCGGTCTTCGATACTGTAGGAGCAGAGATGTGATTTGCGATCGCGGCCGTCGCTATCGTCGTCTTCGTCGCCCGTATCGTCGCCCGCCGTGCGACGGAGATAAAAGATGCGGTCCTCGATCATTCTGATGTCGCGGTAATTTCCAGACGCGACCTGCAGAGCGACGATGCGGTCTTGAATGCCGTCGGGGTCGACTTTAACTACGACCGGCTTTTTCGCGGGCGGCTCCGGTTTCTTTTCGTCGATCTTTTTCTCAGCGCGGCTTGCTTTCGCTTCGGGCTTTTTCTCTTCCGCTTCCTTCGACTTTTCTTTCTCGCGTTTCTGTTCCGCTTTGCCGACTTCGTCGCTCTTCGGTCCGAGCGGGTTCTCAGTTTCTTTGGAGAGCGTGATTAAGTAAACGCGTTCCATGTCGCGATAAACGTTGGCAAATTCTTCGTCGCCGAAGGTTGGCTTGAAATCGCGCGCCGATGTTAGAAGCAAATATTTTCCGTCATCGCTGAAGACCGGTTCGCCTGATCCGTACCAATTGTCGGTCACGGCGGTTTGTTGTTTGCTCGCTAGCGAATAGAGACTAACGCGCGAAAGTCCGTTATCCTCCGGTCGCCCCCACGCGATCCACTGGCTGTCCGGCGACCAATTGAAAACTTCGATCTCGCCCCACTTGTCCTGATCGACCTGGGTCAATGTTTTGGTGGCAACATCGACGTAACGCAGCCGCTGCAAGCGATCGGCCCAGGCCAGCTTCTTGCTGTCGGGCGACCATTTTGGCGCATAATAATAGGTGTCCGCGCCGCTGGTCACTTGAACCGCATCGGCTTTGCCGTCCTGCGCACGCAGATACAATTCGTTCTCGCCGGTAACGTCCGAATTGTAAGCGATCCATTTTCCGTCGGGCGACCAAACCGCGTCCCGTTCGTGCGCGTTCGATGTTTTGCTCAGATTGCGTGGCGTGCCGTTCTTGGCCGGTACGGAAAAAAGATCGCCACGCGCGACCACGATCGTCCGCTCGCCATCTGGCGCGAGATTGACCGATTCGATGTGTTTTGCGGCGTCCATTAGCACCGAACGGCCGATCGCGAAATCTTCCTTTACATCAATTGGCACGACCGTCGCCTGGCCGCTCTTCAGATCGTAACGCCAGATGTAGCCGGCTTGCTCGAACACGATCGATTCCTTACCGATCGACGGAAATTTGATGTCGAAATCTTTAAAGCTGGTGAGCTGCTTGGTGTCTTTCGAGACAAGATCGACAACGAACAGGTTCATCCGGCCGTCGCGATCGGAGATGAAATAGATTTTGTTGTCCGGGCCCCACATCGGGCAAATGTCCTGCGCCGGATTGTTAGTCAGATTTTCCGTCGATCCGGTTTTGAAATCGTGGACCCAAATATCGTCGGCCATTCCGCCGCGATAATGTTTCCAAGTCCGGAACTCGCGGAACACGCGGTTGAACGCCATCTTCGAGTCATCTGGCGAAAACGAAACGAATCCACCGCGCGGCACCGGCAATTGTTGCGGCAACTCGGCATCGAGCCCCACCGTGAAGAGCGATCCGATAAAATCGTTGAACGATTTCATGCGTGAGCGGAACACGATCAGCGGCTTGGTGTTCTCCCACGTCATCACGATGTTGTTCGGTCCCATTCGATCTGAGACGTCATCCCGGCCGAGCGTCGCCGAGATTGTCAACCGCGTGGGCGTGCCTCCCTCCGCCGGCATCACATAAACTTCGCGGTTGCCGTCATATTCCGAAGTAAACGCGATTTGCTTGCCGTCCGGTGAAAAGTGCGGGAACGTCGTGTAGCCGGGAGCACTTGTTAGCCGTCGCGCGACGCCGCCGTCTTTGCCGACAGTGTAAAGTTCGCCCGCGTAACAAAAAACAATTTCCACGTCGTTAGTGGTCGGAAAACGAAGGAGTCGCGTCGTTTTTGGCAAATCCTGAGCCGGCGCGGACAAGATCGAGAACGACAACGAGCAAAGGGAAAGAAGAAAAGTTCTAGAGCGCATAAAAGTGCAGTTCGAGCAAGCGGAAGCCAGATAGCTTGTTGTCGGTGCCGCAAAGTGCAAGATCGAATTCGCGGAACTACGAATTCGGTCAGAACTTCCCTATTTCGTGGAACCAATGCAGCGCGCGCGCTGGATCTCTGCAGTGTCGAGGGCGTGATTGCCAGAAAATTGCTCCAGCCGCGCGTACTTTAAAATCCGGTTCGCTTTAGAGAATAATAAACAGTTCCTCCGCCACTTTGAACTTGGTGGCCCGCGAGCGTCGCTGCCGGGCTAGCAGCGACAAAAAAACTGATGTGCTCCGAAGAGAACACAAGTCGAGCGCAGAAGTAGTTTACGCAGCAGTCGCGCTAGCTGGAATGAACTTTTCGCCATTCTCGAATTTTAATTTCTTGCGCAGTTCGCGCTGCAAGAGCCAAAGATTGATGCAGGCCTGAAGCAGCTGCGATCCGACCGAAAGATACCAGACAGTTTTGATGTCAAAGCCTAGCCGATACGAGAGCAACAACGCCGGCAACGCGAAGACAATCAGCCGCGACGCCGAGCTCAGTAGCGGCGGGATCGTGTTGCCGAGGCCCTGAAACACGCTTGAGCTGGTGAAGACGATTCCAGCGGCAACGAAATTGAACGCAACGATGCGGAGATAATCGCGGCCGAAGGCGATTACGTGTGGGTCCCTGGAAAAAAGGCGAATCATTGCTCCCGGGGCTGACCAGGTGATCAACGCCAGCACTATCATGACAATGGTCGCGAGGCCCAGTCCGGAATAAGCCGCGTGCCGAACCCGATCAACCTCTCGGCCGCCGAAGTTTTGTCCAACCACCGGCGACACCGCAAAACTGAGCGCGACCACGGGCAAAAAGAGCGCTTGCATAACGCGCGCGCCGATGCCGAACCCGGCCTGCGCCGCCGGACCAAAACTTCTAATAATCATGTAAACGATCAGGATGTAGAAAAAGAGCAGGACAAACTCGGCGCCGGCCGGCACGCCAATCCGTAACATCGAGGCCCAGATCTTGAATTGCGCGCGCCACTCCGAAATTCGGAAGCGCAGGTAATGATATTTTTTCTCGAAATACCAAATGACGAGCAGATTGGCGACGAGAATGGAGATGAACGTCGCAAGCGCCGCCCCGGTCACGCCAAGCTTCGGCCACGGTCCGATTCCAAAAATCAAAAACGGTGCGAGGACCATATTAAGAACGACGCTGATCACTGAAAACACGACTGGCGCCTGAACAATTCCGGTCGCGCGCAACGCCGAGCCCATCGCCACGAGGGGAAATTGAAGCAGCAAAGCCGGCATGAACCAATAGAGATAAGCTTTTGCCAGCTCGGCCGTTCTTGCGTCTGCGCTCACTGAGTTGGCATAGCCGCTGATCGAGAGAAATCCAACAACGCCAAGCGCGAGTGCGATCCAGATCGACATCACGCAGGATTGGTTGAACACGAGCTCCGCGTGCGCTTGATCTTTCCTTCCGGCGGCCTGCGAAATCAGCGCCGTGGTTCCGACACCGAGCATTTGCGTTATTGCCAGTACGAACATGTTCAGGTTTCCAGCCACGCCGACGGCGGCGATCGCTTCTTTGCCGAGATGTCCAACCCAAAAAAGATCGGCCAGCAGATAGAGCGTTTGTACAATCATGCTCACGGCCATGAAGGCCGACATGTGCAGCAGATGTTTGGTGACAGAGCCCTGGGTTAAATCCTTCATTGATGTCGATCTTCTCCTTTCCGTTCGATGACACGCAATGGAAATCGAGATCGATTTCTTAACTGCCAGGTAACGGCCAATCGGGCTCGGACCTACATTTTTTCTGCGACGATCTCAAGCACCAGCGGCGTGAGCATAAACGAAGGTCGTTCTTTTTCGGCTGCGGCCAGCTCGCTGCGGACTTGGTCGGCAAAGCCAGCCTCGATCACGCGAAGCTCCTGCAAGCGGAGAAGATGAACCTGAATGAACGCGGACGGCCACTGCCACATGTAATCGTCCGGTTGAAGACAAAAAATTCGCGGCACGACCGAGCGCACGGAAAATCCGTTTCTTATCAACCACGATGGCAATTGCAAACCGGTGTCCGGTTGGCCTCCCGATTCGTGCCAGGTCGCGATTACGTGACTTCGGAATTTCTCTAAACACACGCGTTGCGGAATGAAAAGCCATGTCGTGTATTGACCGTACTCGTGAAAAATTGCCCGCCCGCCCTTCCGCAGCGCGTTCCCGAGTTTTTTCACCAGTAATTCCGGATTTGAAACAAAGCAAAGGACCCAGCGGCACCAGGTGAAATCAAACGGACCAGCGGGCAGATCGTCATTCATCAAATCGAGCTCGCGAACTTCGACATTTGAGAACGATCGTTCTTTCACGGTACGTCTGATCGCGTTTACAAAATTCGTCGAGCGCTCAACGGCGACGACGCAGCCTCTGTGTCCAACAATTTCCGCAAGATCAACAGTCGCGTAGCCGGGCCCTGCGCCGACATCTAAGACGCCGCTGCCGGAAGTTACGCCGGCAGCTTTCCAGCAACCCAAAACCACCGGCCGCCACGCGCGATGTTGGACTCCGAGTCGGGTGATTTCCTCGTCGTGTGTGCCGAGAACGTAATCGCGTTCGTTCGACGGGCTCATCGTTTCCGAATCACTTTACATCGCGGCGAGGTGCAGCCCACCCGATTCTTGCGACAACAAGGGGGGCGATTTTAATTCATTGGGGTCGCGCTTTCACAACAGGAAAGTCCGCGCCGGCGATAAAAAGCCCACAACCCCAAACGAACACCCATTAATAACCAATAACGAATAACTATTTTCTAATCTCGACCTGGTGTGTTTTGTCCACGACGGTCGCGCTGAACATTGCGGGTGAATCGACGCCAGCTTCGCTCTTCTTCAAACCCTAAAAGAGCGTCCATTTTCTTTTCACCGCGGAATGGTCGATTTTAGGTCGCTCGTAATTATCAAGCTGAAAACCTTGAAGGCGCGCTTTGTTGTCGGCCAGATTGATCGCTTCCGATTCGGTCAACGGCCCCTCACGTTTTGGTGTTGATTCAGGTTCTTTGTTTTCCGGCGGCGAGTTTTCGGGAATTGCGCGCAACGAAGAGGGCGGCCCCACAAGTGCATTCACTGAAACAGAGGGACTGTCTGTCGCCGGCGGCGGCTCGCTCGAAGGATCTTGGCTGACTTCCGGACTCTGACTAGGGAGCTCTGACTTCTGCTCCGTGACCTCTGGTTTCGGTTCCGTCACCGTTTCGTGAGGCACGGGCGGAGTTTCTCGAATTGACGGCGGTTCGAGAAACGTCCGCATCGGACTCATGGTTGTGGCAGGCTCGGTCCGCTTAAGTTCCTCTTCGGTCGACAACGGCTCGTTCTGCTCCTCCGCCACTCCCGGCGGCTTCGCCGCGACCTTTTTGTGATAACTGTCCGGACCGCGAACGAGGTGTTCTGCAGGCGGCGACACCGAATCCGTTTTCGCAATCTTTTCCGCCGCTGGCTTTTCCTTTTTCGAAGCCGGCGTCATTAGATTAGCGTTTTAGCGTTCAGCGTTTCGGGATTTCCGCTTTCAGATGTCTCTTCCCATCGCGGCCGCGCCACCAAGATCCTCCCAGCCGCAACGTTTCCAAAATTCGCGCCCATCTGGATTGTTTTTTGCGACCAGAATATTCACGCGCTTAAGCCGGGCCTGCTTCAAACCCGACAGGCATTCATTGGTCAAACGTCTGCCGAGACCGCGCCCCTGATGGGCCGGGTCGACTGCCAAATGGTATATGTATCCGCGCCGCCCATCCTGACCGCACAACACTGCGCCGATGATGGTCGATCCTATAAATGCGACCCGACTCAGTCCGCGGTTTTGTTTCAGAAATCGCCGGACTGTTTCCCGATCGTCGCCTTCGGCAACATCCAGTCCTTCGACTTTCTTCCAGACCTCCATCGCCGCATCGTAATCGTCGATCGCAAATTCTCGCGTCTGCACCTCACTGCTCATGTTTGCAGCAGACTTTAGCACGATCGACGTTCAGTTTTGCGGCTTCTTCTGCGGCGGGAGCTGTTTCAGCTGCAACGAACTATTTCGATGCCTTCTTGCTTTTCTTCGCGGCCGCCAGCCGCTCTGCTTTTCTACGCCGCGCGGCGCGCTTTCTCATATTATCTCGTCCGCGATTGTGTCCCATTTTAAAGAGGTTGAGAGTTGATGGTTGAGTGTTAAGTACAAGTCGAACTTTTAATTTCTACTTCTTGCTGCGACTCTTGTCACTCGTCGCTGGTCACTTCTGTAGAAGCTCGGGGGGCAAGGATGCAAAGTCCAACGCCAGTGCAATGCCAGTTCGGCTCGGTGCTCAATGCTGGAGCTGTTGTTGGTAATTGGCCTTTAGTTGCCGATCACTGGAACTGTCAAATTCATTGTCTGCGTGCCGACCTTGGCCGTGCCTTTAATTTACACTTTGTTCCCACTTGCGATCCCGCTCGTGATCCAGAGCCTTTCTAAAAACTCGCGAAAAATGAGCAATTTCCCGTACGGGAGAGGTGTTAGGTCGCCCCCGGTTTGCGTTGGATTTCCTCGCTGTCCGCCTCTCCCCCAGGGAGAGGATTGAATTGAGGGCAGTTGCCTTCGACTTTGTAAATTCGGAATCCTCTCGCCTGATAATTCGCAAGCGCACTCGGATGATCCCAATTACAGGTGTGCACCCAAACGCGCGACGGCGACCACATCCATGCGTTCTCGATCGCGCTTGTCAAAAGCGCGCCGCCTAGACCACGCCCGATAAATTCCGGCAACAGCCCAAGATAGGCGATCTCGACCGCGTGGTTCCGCCTGTCCGGCTCGGCGTCCCAATGCAGTTCATAGTAACCGGCGAGCGTGGCATCGTAGTAACCGGCAAACGTCTGCAGGTTGGGATCGATCGCGTATTCTTTCCATCGCTCATCCGTCCACGGCTGTTTGTCGATCCACTTCCATTTCTCACCCACGGCGAAATACATATCCCGATTGAATCGCCAATCTTTATTCTTCGCTTTAATCTCCCATCTCCTGGCTCCGAATTCCATGCCGCTGCGCCGCAAGTCGGCCAGCGATCGCATCTCAAGGTATGTCGTAACCAGCTGTTTCACGATTAGTGTCCGCGTTTTCAACTTTCCGGTTTCAGTTCCGGAAATCTCGCCTGCTTTAATTGCTGATTTAACACCGGAAGATCGACATCGAGTAACTTCTGCCATGCCTCGATCATCGGTCCGACTTTCGTTTGAACATCCGCCACGGCAGCTTTCACCGCCGCGGTCGGAGCGGCGTCGGCACCTTGAATCTCATTGAACAGCCGCGTGGTCGATTCCAGAACGAACAGCGAGGGCGGCGTGCCGGGAAGCGGATGCGGCGGCCCAAACTTCGTGAGCATTTGAGCAAAGCCCTCGAGCTTTTGCGTCACATCAGACCGCTCAGCAGCGCGCGCCTTTAGTTTTGTCAGTTGCTCGGCCAGCTCGTCGAACTTCTTGCCGATCGGCGCCAATGTGAGTCGCAGCTGATACAACTGCCACGAGAGATCGAACTGCTCCTGAAGATCGGCCGCCGAAGTTTTCACCCGCGGGTCCATCTTCACGGTCAAAGGCTGACTGAACCTCTCTCCGTCAACCGTTAGCACCACCGTGTAATCACCCGGCGCGACCCACGGCGCCGTCGCCGCAGGCGCGGTATTGCGAAACGTGGCTGACATTGGAAAATCCGGCTCCACATCGGGCACTGGCATGTAATGCATGTCCCAGAGAAACCGATGCATGCCGGCTTTCGTGGAAACCAATTGCAGCGGGCGAATCCAGTAGCTTGGAATCCTCAGCCGTCTTGGATTCGCCTCTTTCGGAACATCGGTGCTCGAATACTTTCTGACTGGTTTGCCCTTGGTGTCTTTGATCTCGATCGTCACCGGACTTGTCGCATCTTTCGTCACAAAATAATCAATCATCGCACCGTCTGGCGGATTTTCGCCGGCTGGTTCATCCGGCGGCAACGGCGTATCCGTATTTAGATTTCCGCGCATCCGCAACGCCGTCTGCGGTTTGAACAGTAGATCGTCGCGCTGGTTCCCGTTGAACTGTCGTAGTGGAGTGATGTTGTCGAGGATCCAAAATCCTCGTCCGTGCGTCCCGACAACGAGGTCGTCGTTCTTAATAATTAGATCGCGCACGGAAGTCGCCGGCAGATTCAACCGCAACGATTGCCAGTTGTCGCCATCGTCGAACGAGACGTAAACGCCTTTTTCGGTTCCTACGAACAGGAGGCCTTTGCGCTCCGGATCTTCTCGCACTGCGTTCACGATTTGGCCGGCCGGAATTCCGTTCACGATTTCCGTCCACGTTTTTCCGTTGTCGTGCGTTCGGAAAATGTGCGGCCGCACGTCGTCGATCCGCAGCGTGTTCACCGCCGCGTAAGCAGCGTTCGCGTCGAAATGTCCGGCTTCAATCAGCGAAATCTTCTGCCACGCCGAAACGCTTGGCGGCGTCACATCATTCCACGTTTTCCCGCCGTCAGTGGTCAGATGAATCAAACCGTCGTCTGTCCCGCACCAGATCCGGTTTGCATCAACCGGTGATGCCGCAACAGTGTAAATCACGCCGCGCTGCCACGCTTGTTTGGTCGCGTCCTCTTTGTATTTTCCGATGCACGCCGGCAGGTCGTATTTACCCCGCGACAAATCTGGACTGATCTTTTCCCAGTGATCGCCGCGGTCGCGTGTTTGCCAGAGCGTGTTTGCGGCGAAGAACAACAGATGCGGATCGACCGGCGAAAACACCGCCGGCTCAGTGCGCAAGGTGCGGAAATCTTGAGTCGGCACCGGCACCGGAAGAATGTTTTGCGCCTGACCGGTGCGGCGATCGAACCGCGATAGTTTACCGCCAATGATAATGTCTGCATCGAGCGGATCGGCGACAACGTAACCATATTCCTCGGCCGCGACCGGCTGCCAATCGCGAAACGTGATCTCGCCTTGATCGCCGCGGCTTTTAATTCCAACCGAGCCACTTTCCTGTTGACCGCTGTAAAGCCGATACGGAAACGCCGTGTCCGCGCTGACGTGATACAACTGCGCGGTCGATTGGTTATACCACGAGCTCCACGTCGTGCCGCCATTCACCGTTACGATCGCTCCCTGGTCCGAGCCGAGTAGAATGATGTCTGGATTGTTCGGATTGATCCAAACATTTTGATAATCGTCGCCGCCGGGTGCGCCGCGCCAACCGTCCCAGGCTTTGCCGCCATCGGTCGATTTCCAACAAACCACGCTCGCCGAATAAACAATCTGCGGATTTTTCGGATCGAACCGCACGACCGGTAGATCGCCCCCGCCGATGCCGAGTCCGGGCCGTGGATCGTCGGTCGCGCCGCCCCACGTTTCGCCCCCGTCGTCCGATCGATAAAGCTTTGCGATCGTTTTTGTCCGGACTGCGGCAAACAATGCTTTCGGCGCGCTCGCCGCAATCGCAATGTTCGCCTGTACGATGTTGGGCGGCAGTCCTTTGGTTAGCTGACGCCAGGTCTTGCCGCCATCGGTCGATTTAAAAACGCCGCCGTTATCTCCGTTGAACACGCCGTTTTCCCACGGACCCTCGCGTGATTCCCACAGTGCGGCATAAACAATCGACGGATTGCTCGGATCGATCTGCACGTCGCTCGCGCCAACGTTTTGATCACGATACAATACCTTTTCGAATGTTTTGCCGCCATCGAGCGATTGATAAATGCCGCGTTCTTCGTTAGGCCCGTACGGATGTCCGGCGACTGCAACGAAGACGCGGTCCGGATTTTTTGGGTCGACAGCTAACTGCGCGATCTGTTGGCCGTCGCGCAGTCCGAGATGTGTCCACGTCTTGCCGGCATCAGTCGATTTATAAATACCGTCGCCAATCGAAAGATCCGGCCGATGTAATCCCTCGCCGCTTCCGACATAAACAACGTTCGGATCTGAAATCGAAACTCCGATCGCGCCGACCGACGCTGTCGGTTGATCGTCAAAGATTGGCTGCCACGTTCGACCGTAATCCCTGGATTTGAAAACACCGCCGTTCACCGGCGCCATGTAAAAAACATTCGGCTGCGATGGCACACCCGCGATCGCGCGTGTCCGCCCGCCGCGATACGGCCCAACATTGCGCCACCGCAAAATTGAATCGAATTCGCCAGCGGACGCTTGCCCGATTCCAAAAACAACGACGAAAATGATTGAAATCGCGTTTCGAACTAAACGCGCTGTGGCGGCAGGAAACGCCTGTCCGGCTCGGACCTCACCTGCGATTGCTCCGGATTTGTCCTCCGATTGCATACGCGCGGCAATTCTGTGCTGCGATGGAAAAACCCGCAAGAACGACTCCGTTCAGCGTCTCAGTTTTTCAGCTTTCTGCTTTCAGATGTCAGCTTTCTGTTTTCTTCACGCAATCTTGCACGGAATCAGTGCGTCTTCGTCGAACGAGTAAACCGCGCACAACCGATGATAACCATCGGCGATCACGACCTTGCCGTTCTTGTCGTCTCTGATCAGAAGAAGCGGCGAGAGCGATTGTCCGCCTTTGATTCTCTTGCGGTCTTTTTTTACGTGATAATTGCTCAAACCGAGAAGCGACAGGCGCGACGCTCGGAAAATATCTTTCGCTTTGAACTTGGACATCTGCGCGCGCCGCAGCTTTTCGACGTGCGCCGCAGCCGTCCGCTCGTCGTACAACAATCTTAAATACGACTTGGCTGCCGGATAATCGTGGTCCTCGGGGGCGCTCAGCCACATGATCTCAATTTCCTTGGCCATGGCGGCAGGTTATCAGATTGATGCGGTAATCAGCCAATACGAAATTCAGCTATAGTTCAGCGTTTCCGCTGTCAATCAAATCGCTCCGTTGTAGCGTTCGTTAATTCTCTAAATCATTAAGCTAATTAACGTTTGGCTACGATCCTTCCCGGAAGCGGCACGACTCAGTCCCAAGTTCGGGAAAGCGAGCGCATGGCGAAAGACGCGCCGATTTGTATAAGCGACTCAAGACTTAGCGGTTACGTCCGAATGGGCAATCAGGCACGCGTTAAGCAATGAACAAGCGCGTAATTACACAACTCTAAACAATTAAACAGGAGGTAGTATATGATAAAAGCAATTGTCACCCTTGCTTGCTGCGCACTCATTGCGCCGCTGGGCTTCGGAAAAAGCCATCCGAAGCACCATCGGGGAACAACAACAACTGAAACAGCGATCACGGTAACAGGAACGATCATAACTGCGGCTGAAGACGGCGCGGCGGCCAATTATCAGCCGGCCAAAACGCTGGTCATTCGCCAGGACGATGCGGCCAAGCCGGGCAGATATACGCTCGACGGACCCGGCCACATTGTGGACAAGAGGGGCTACCCGGTCGTAACCTCGGTTCAACCGGGGACGCGGGTGCGTGTTTTTTACACAAACGTTGGGGACCAAAAGGTGATTGATCACGTGGTCGTTTTGGACTGATCCGAACCGATCAGCAAATATTGAGCAACAAAAGCCGCAGGCGCGCTTTCCTGCGGCTTTTTGGTCGATTTGCCATCATGAAACCCAACCGATTCAAAAGATGGACTTTGAGCGACGTCATATTGTTTTTGTTTGCTGCGGCGTCACTTGTCATTGGCCGCCACGCGGACGCTGAGCAAGCGAGGGCCGATAGCAATCGCGTGTTCGAACTTCGCATTTATCATGTTCTGCCGGGTAAACTACCGGCACTCGAGGCACGGTTTCGGGACACGACTTCGAAGTTGCTCGCTAAACACGATCTAAGGGTTGTGGGTTACTGGGTGGGCGACGACAACACGTTTGTCTTTATGGTAGCTCATTCCAGCAGGGAGGAAGCGAAAAAGAACTGGGACGCGCTTAGGGTCGACCCCGAGTTCCAAGCGGTGATGAAGTCCGAGCAGACCGATAAGCTGGTGGAAAAAGTCGACTCGACCTACCTCCGCCCAACGGGTTTTTCGCAAATCAAGTAATGTCGAGCAGACTTCCTCGTTTTCTTCGCCTCCACAACTTAATCCTGCCGCTCTGCGGCAATCTACAAGTAGGGTACATTCTTGATGGTGGAGTAGCGGGAGCGTAACAGCTAGACTCTTGTTGTCACAAAATTGTAACACTCACAACGTTGACTCGTAACTAGCCGTTTCCTAACATGCGCGGGAAGCGCGGTTCACTATGCCCAAGTTCGACATGTTCCAAAAACAAACTGACGTGCGGAGTTTCGTTTCCGGCGAAACAATTTTCCACCAGGGCGATCCGGCCAGCGTTATGTTCGTGGTCAACGCGGGCGAAGTAGAAATCAGGCTCGGAAACAAAGTCCTTGAAGTCGTGCAACCGGGGGGGATCTTCGGCGAAATGGCCATTATCGACGGCCAGCCACGCACCGCCACGGCCGTAGCGCGCTCAGATTGCAAATTAGTTCCGATTGATCAAAAACGTTTTCAATTTTTGGTTCAACAGACTCCGTATTTCGCCGTCGAAGTGTTGCGCGTGCTGGCCGACCGCCTCCGCCGCGCCGACCGAGTGATCGACGCGTAACCCCCGATCGGCCCTCTGGGCGGCAGCCTTGCCCCTTTTTACCCGCCGATCTTGACGGTGCGACACTCCCGCCCTCCGGTGCACCGGCATTAAGAGTAAAAATAACCGAATTAGGACGGGACGCGTGAGCCAGCGATGCCGGTGCAGCTCACACCTCGATCATACCGCAGCGCGGCATAATTGGGCGGTGCTCATGATGGGAGCCCCTTGCGGGCGATCACATCGATTTGTTCACAAAATTTGTCTAATTCGCTTAGCGTCGTGTAAACATTAGGAGTGACTCGGATGCCCTGGAACTCCTCATGGACAATGGGCGTAGTGAAGATGCGGTGTTTGTCGAATAGATATTTCGTTACGGTTTTCGGATCAGTGCCGTCGATGTGAAGGTTCGCGATCGCGCACGATTGGTTTGGATCGAATGAAGTGTTGAACCGAATCTTGGGCACGTCATTGAGTCGGTTCATCCAGTATCGGGACAAATAACGTAACCGCGCTTCCTTGCGTTTGCCGCCAATGCCGCTGTGAAAAAGAAGGGCTTCGCCAATGGCGAGCTTCGGCGCGGCCGAGTGAGTACCAATCTCTTCGAACTTGCGGATATCGGCCGCCTGCTTGGCTTCCGCGGCCATGAGCGGCCAGAGTTTGTCGATCTTGTCGCGCTTGACGTAAAGCATGCCGGTGCCTTTCGGCGCATATAACCACTTGTGCAGGCTGGTGCCGAAGTAATCGCACCCCAGATCTTTTTGTTTGAAATCGAACTGAGCGAAGGAATGGGCGCCGTCGACGATCGTCTCAATGCCGCGGGTCCGCGCCAAGTCGCAGATCGCTTTCACCGGAGTGATCTGGCCGGTGATGTTGATCTGGTGGGAGATGAGGATCAGGCGGGTTCTGTCGGTGATTCCTTTTTCAAACGCGGCGGTGATCTCGTTAAGGTTTTTCGGTGGAATCGGAATCTGAATGAGCTTTAGCTTGATGCCCTCGCGCTTTTCCCGCTGACGCAATGTGGTGAGCATGCGCGGGTAATCCTGGGTTGTAGTGAGAATTTCGTCGCCTCCCTTGAAGTCCATGCCATCGAGCAGAATTTCGAGCGACTCGGACGCATTGCGCGTGATCGCGATCTCTTCGCGGTCGCATCCGAACAGGTCGGCCAGGCCGGTGCGGATGGTTTCCGATTGCGGCTCGAGAATTTCCCACATCGTGTAGGCGGTGGCGTCTTCCTGTTCCCAAATGTAACGGACCAGCGCTTCGGTCACGATCCGCGGGCTGGGCGAAACGCCGCCGTTGTTCAGGTTGATGATGCCACGCGTAACGCTGAAGGAGTTTTGGATCGTGGCCCAATAATCTTCGTCCATAGCTGCTTCCTCCGGGGACAGATGCGCCACGGTCTTGGTCGCGGCTTTGAGGTTTCTTAATAATGACGCGACCGTGGCCGAAGAAAGCGCGGCCAGACCGAGGCTTTTGCCGAGGAGAGAAAGAAAATCGCGACGAGTAGGCACGCGCCGATCAAAGCGGAAAACCTGAAACACTGAAAGCTGAAAGCAAAAATCAGAATGTCCGATTTCAGATTTCGGATGTCAGAGGAAGGTCAGCGTCTTCCGCCGCCCCAGTCTTCGAACGGGTTGTAGACCGGTAAAGCGTAGTAGTAAACGAAACCATCGGGACGTGGCACCGCGCTGTGGCCGTAACCAAACATCGCTTCGACATCACGAGCAGTGGTGCGTCCGCGAACCAGCGATCCGAGGCGTCGACTATAGAAATCATTCGGTAACGCCTGCGCGATGTAAGCGGGGGGAGAAATCAGAATTCCGTTGCGGTTAAATCGAAATGCAAGGACGTCGGCACCGTAACCGTGCCGAAGCCGGTCCGAGGTATCGACCCAAGGCGCATCGTAGAGGCCAAGTTGGCGATACAACGGCGAGTCGGGTTGGACAATGTAGTAGCCGTTGCGCGGCCCAAGCGAAACGTAATGGGAATGATCTTCGGTCCAAGAGTTGGCGTTACCAAACGAGGCAACCTGTAAAAAAACAGCAAGGGCGAGGAGACGGGATGCCATGTTTCAACTGTAACGCGCGAGCGCGGAAAGAAAAGCAGGGCGAATTTCAGAATCTCAGATTTCGGCGGTTCGGCTTTTAGAGCTCGAGGGGTCGCGTTTCACTCGAAATTGTGTTGACGCTGCTTTGCCGTCGCGGATTCTCACCATATCGGCTTAATGCATAGCCGATAAACCAGTTAGAAATCAAAATTGAATATGAGAAGAATCCTTAGTTTAGCAGTTTGCAGCGCAGTAATGATCGCCTGGACGGGGCGATGCCCAGCACAAAGTGACGCGCCTTACACCGAAGGGCCGGTCTGGCAAGTCACGCTGGTCAAAACCAAATATGGAATGGGCGATGAGTATTTGAAAGGTTTGGCCAAGACGTTCAAGGCGACGCTTGAAGAAGCAAAAAAGCAGGGCCTGGTGATGGATTATAAAATCCTGCTCGGGGACGCCGCGACTCCGCACGATTTCGATATCATGCTGATGACCGAATCGAAAAACATGGCGGCGCTGGATAATGCGCGGGAAAAATTCGATCCGATCGCACGCAAAATTGAAGGCAGTCCCGACCAACAGCGGGAGACTGCGACCAAACGGGTCGAGTTGCGCGAAATCCTGGGCCAGAAGCTGATGCGCGAGATCACGTTGAAGTAGTTTCTCGCGTTCGAAAAGAGTCAGAGCAGTCTTTGTTGGCGCGCCGCGGTTTCATCCCGGCGCGCCGGCTTCGTTAGCGCGAAAGCTGAATGACGCGCGCCGAGCGCGCGACATAGAAGGTAAAAGGACGAGGCCACGTTTGGTACTGACTCCATAGATCGCGGTGAGATCTGAAATGAGTTCTGCGCTCCTTTGCTCCTTGCTCGCTTACTCGTCGCCTGGATTGACGATCCTGAAGGTGAAGGCGGCGATGGCTGCGCCGGCCAGATCGGCAACGATGTGGATCCAAATTTGGGAGAGATCGACAAGCTTCATTACACCAATGCCGACCGCGACCGCCGGGTTGAAGGCGCCGCCGGAGATCCCGCCGACGGCGAATGCACCCGTCATGACGGTCATGCCAATGGCGAGCCCGTAGAATGAATTGTTGGCCGTGCCCTTGGCGGTCGCGACGTTAAGGACAACGAACGCGAGTGCAAAAGTGAAGAGGAACTCCGCGACAAGCGCCATCGGAACGCTTTTAATTTCCATCGGCGTGCCGCTCCTGCCGCAAAGATAGACTGCGACGAAGGCAGCGACCACACCGGCAACGATCTGCGCGACCCAGTACGGGATAACATCGCGGGCCGGACATGTGCCACGTAGAAAGACTGCGAGAGTGACAGCGGGATTAAGATGTCCGCCGGACACGTGTCCAGTGGCGAAGACCATAACCATCAATGCCGCGCCGATCGCCAGCGGAGCGATGACCCCAGCGGCAGCGGGAATGACGGTGCAGCCGACAATCAAAACGAGGAAAAACGTGCCGATAAATTCTGCGATGTATTTATTCATGTGCGTTTCAATTAGACGTAGGGTTAGTGGAACTTTGCAAGACTAGATTGTCCGCAGGCGGCCCGTCGGCCACACAGCGGGTTCAATCGGAAGCAAAGCGTGTGCCGCTGAGAGCAGGGAGGGAAGAGCGAAGAGCAAGGACGCGGACTGGTGCTTAACGGAGTGGTTATTGGTTATTGGTTGTTGGTTGATGGTTCATTAAGATCGCTTTATGAAAGCTTTCCGGCGCTTTTTCTTCGTCGGATGCGCACTTCTTTGGAACATCGGCTGTGAAAGAAAAGAGGAAGCGCCGGCATTCAAAGGATCGGTGACGGTGGAGCAAGCGACGACCGTGCTCGATTTGTCGACATTTCCGCTGATCGAGGGCGCAAAGCCGGTTTGGCCGCGCGGGGTCGCGAGTCTTTCCTACGAAGGACCGGGCGACGTGACATCGGCATTTTCAGCGATCGGTGTGGAGCTGGAAGCGAGGAAGTAAACATGGCTGAGAATGCTGCGAACAAAATCGATTACATCGAGTTCCAGGCGAGAAATGTCGCCGCGAGCCGGAAGTTCTTCGAGCAACTTTTCGGTTGGAAGTTTACCAATTACGGCTCGGATTATACTTCGTTTGAGGACGGGCGGATCGCTGGCGGTTTTTCAAAGGCGGACAAATGCTCGACCATCGACGCGGGCGGAGCGCTCGTCGTGCTTTATCATCCCCGACTGGAAGAGATGCGTCAGCGCGTGCTCGATCTGGGTGGAAAGATTACGACTGATATTTTTTCATTTCCGGGCGGGCGGCGTTTTCATTTTACCGAGCCGAGCGGAAACGAATGCGCCATTTGGTCAGAGTAAATGAAACGAAAGCAAGTGAGTAAAAGTGAGTAAATATGAAGGTGCGTAGTTATCTGGCAATTGCCGTCGCGATGGTTTCAACGTGGGTCCTTGCCGGCTGCGCGAACAATGAGCAAAGCGCAAATTCAACAAATGCGGACGCGTCGGCGAAGACCTACAGCAGTGAAGATTTGCAGCGAACTGGTAAACGAGACGCAGGTGAAGCTTTAAGAGCCGCCGATCCGTCGGTCACAACGACGGGCGGAAGATAGGAGAACAGAGATCTGCGGTCAGAGGTCAGAAACGATGATTCGTCGCATTTACATCACGATATCGCTCTTCTGTGTTCTGTTGGCTTTGGGTGCGAACGTGCAGGCGCGAAGTCACGCGACTCCGACGCCGACGCCAAAAACCAGTCCGCGAGCGACGGGTCGGCTCATCGTGCAACGCGCCCCGAACTTCGGAACCGATTTGTCGATTCGATTGTCGGTCGATGGGAAGAAAGTGGCCGACATTCCGCGTAACCAACATTACGGCGGCGTGCTCGCAGCCGGACGACATGCGGTGAGCGCCCTCGCGTTGCCGAACACGCAGTCGCGGCGACCAACTTCGATTGTTGTCACGATCAAACCCGGGAAGGTTTACATTTTTACCGCGACATGGGACGCCGATCGCCTCGTGCTGCGGCCATCGGATTACTACAGCCCGACCACCCGAGCGAACAGATGAGACACAAGTTGAGAGTTTAGAGCTGAGGGTTGAGAGTTTGGAATGACACGAAGGGAATTTGTTGGAATGAGCGCGGCGACGGGCGCGGCGATTTTGGCCGGCGGGAAGATTTTTGGTACAACTTCTGCCCCAGGCGCGGCAGCGAACCCTGTTTTTAAAATCGGCGGCGACATGGCAGTGAATCGGCTCGGCTTCGGCGCGATGCGAATCACGGGCGAAGGCATTTGGGGTTGGCCGCCGGACCGCGCGAACGCGATCAAAGTGTTAAAACGCGCGGTCGAGCTCGGCGTGAATTTGATCGACACCGCTGACGCGTACGGACCAGAAACGAGTGAGCTACTCATCGCCGAAGCGTTGAATCCGTATCCGAAGGGACTCGTGATTGCCACCAAAGGCGGTTTGACGCGACCCGGCCCCGGTCAATGGGAACCGAACGGACGGCCTGATTATTTAAAAGCATGTGTCGATAAAAGTTTGAAGCGATTGAAGCTCGACCGAATCGATTTGTATCAGTTGCATCGGATTGATCCGCAAGTTCCGACGGAAGAGTCGCTCGGCGCTTTAAAGGAAGCGCAGGATGCTGGAAAAATCCGGCATGTCGGATTGTCGGAGGTTTCGCCTGAGCAAATTGAGCGGGCGCGCAAAGTTCTGCCGATCGTAAGCATTCAAAACCGCTACAACATCGAAGATCGCAAATGGGAAAAGGCGATTGATTATTGCGAGAAGGAAAATCTTGGATTTCTCCCGTGGTTCCCGGTGGGCGGCGGTCACGGAATAAAATCTGGGAGCAAGCTCGATGCGGTGGCGAAGGTGCATAACGCGACTGTTTACCAAGTTGCGCTCGCGTGGCTGTTGCAACGCTCGTCGGTGATGTTGCCGATCCCAGGCACGCAGAATCTTCAGCATCTTGAAGACAACTGCGCGGCAGCGAAGCTCAAATTGACGCCCGAAGAGTGGAAGTCGTTGGCGACATGAGCTTCCAAAGAAAGTAAGAATTCGGAATCAGAAGGCATACTTCCCCGAATCCCCACCGGGCACTCTATATAAAACGCTTATCAACAGCGTGTTATTGCTAAATATTACGACCCCATGTCTCCGCTCAATTTCGGTGCTTGGACACTTCTTGGACGCTTTTTACGCTCAACACGCCCACATATACCCTTGGGCTCAGCTAAGTCAGGAGCTGCTGGTTCGGGCCAAAAAGCCTTCGCTACAGCTTTAACTCGGCGATGGCCGACGCCGGAGTTTCGCAGGAAATCCGCCAAAAACTTACGGGTCACAGCAGTCCCGAAATGAAC
>DATLJP010000037.1:0-32209 GCA_035538875.1 Chthoniobacterales bacterium
GCCTCTCCACAGTAATCGGTCAACGCTTTTCGGATGGCGTTAAATCCCTCTTCTCCCCACTTATTTGGAAGCGTTAGATCGCCCATGATTTGAGACTCTCGCCAAGTCTAACGCCATGTATGCGCACCAACAAGGAGCAATTATTTCGGGTGGCTCCTCCCAGCCGCACCGCTCCACGCGCGTGCGAGGCTCTCCCGAAACTGTTGACGCCATTCAGATTACTCTGAACCATTCCGCGCGCACGCGCACGCGCGTGGAATGGTTCGGCGCGAAGCCGATTGCGGTGCTCATACTTTTTGCGGCCACTGGCGTTGGCTATTATTTTTTCCCACACAGGCCCGGTTTTAAGACGCCGATTGTTTCCTCAGACAAAAGCATCGCGGTATTGCCGTTTGAAAACCTGAGCCGCGATCCCGACAACGCTTATTTTGCGGTCGGGATTCAGGAGGAAATCCTGACGCGCCTCGCGAAAATTGGCGCACTGAAAGTCATCTCGCACACTTCGACGCAGCAATACGCCGCGCGTCCGGCGAATTTGCCTGAGATCGCGCGTCAGCTTGGCGTGGCAAACATCCTGGAAGGCAGCGTCCAAAGGGCAGGCGACGAAGTGCACATCAATACGCAGCTTATTCGCGCCGCAACGGAGGAATATCTTTGGGCAGAAAGTTACGATCGCAAACTAGAAAGCATGTTCGGCGTCGAAGCGGAAGTTGCAACCGCTGTCGCCGACGCGTTGAAAGCGAAGCTAACAAGTCCCGAACAACGAGCGCTTGAACAAAAACCGACAAACAATCCGGAAGCCTACGACGCTTATCTCCGGGCACTCGCATTGTGGAGGGAAAATAATTTCCCCGATCGTTTGAAAGCTCTCCAACATTTGGAGGCTGCTGTCCATCTAGATGCAAATTTTGCAATTGCGTGGGCGCTCCTTGGACGAGTGAATGCTCTTAACTATCATGTCGAGCGAACGCCCGATCGAAGGCACGCCGCTCAAACGTCCCTCGATACGGCATTGCGACTGCGACCGGACCTTCCGGAGGTGCAACTCGCTGGGGCCTAACGAGAAAGAGATAAGCCGCGGTAGGGTGTCGTGGCAAGATCGCCGGTTGGCAGTCGCTGAAGGACCGTTGGCTTCATCGAGTGGTTAGGTCTAGCGATGGAGCAACGGGGCAAACTCGAACCCGAAGACTACCAGCCAAACAATGGACACGATTCCCATTATCGTATGCGTGCGAATGCGCCTAGAGCGAAGTCCAATCGCTACCACCAGAGTATTAACCACAGGATATGCCCAGCCCAACACGCCCTGTCCCATGATATAAGTCCAGCCGCCCTTCATATAAGAGTCCATCACATCGATGACCACGCCAAGCAGGTAAACTGAATAAAACCAGCGACGCTTTGACAGGAAATACGCATTCAGGTCGTCGACTTTTTCCCAGTCGTTAGGAATGAGAAGAGCGACGAGAAGAAATAGAACAACTGCGTAGCAGATAATCAGAAAATAGTTCCATAGTGTCCAATGTTTCAGGATGTCGACCAGGCGGAACTCCCACCACCAGAAGAGAATCATCCACAGAAAAACTTGGGCCAGCCAGAATGCTGATGCCCAACTGAGCTGCAGTGGACGGTCACCTTCAGTGTAACGCTCGATCGCGCCGCTGACGCCTAAAAGCGCGTTCGTAATGCCCAAGCCGATGATGATCGAGGTCAGCACCATCACGTGCTGAAATTGGTCGCTCATATCATTCTCGCATCAGCATCGAGACCTAACGAGAAAGAGATAAGCCACGGGCGGGGTTGGTAGCAAACATTCTTGCGTTCACAGTGATTCGGGGCCGTGGCTTCATCGATTGGTTAGATGACTAAAGGTTGTACGCCAGCTTGTGAGTCGGTTGGTAGAGTTGGATGTCATCGGCGCCTGGCACCGCCATCATTATGACGCGGCCGTACTCGCGTTGCTCGATAGGACCTCGAAACTGCGCTCCTTTCGCCCGTAACTCGGCGACGGTGGCCTCGATATTGTCGCACATCAGGGCGATCGAGTGGTGACGCGGCGAATCGTAGCTTTTGCCCTCCCATTCACTATGCGTCGGGTGCACGCCCATTTCGCTCGGCCCGCATTTAAAAATGAGCCAATCGTTATCAAAATCCTCCGCAACGTATTTCCAGCCGAGCACGTCACGCAGAAACGCCCGCGTGGCGTTAGCATCGTCGGAATAGATCAACGTGTGAATCGAGGTAATCATGTCGCTGTCACCTAACGAGAAAGAGATAAGCCACCGCAGGGTGCTGCAACAACTTCACTGAAGTTGCATCGTGACGGGGCGGTTGGCTTCATCGATTGGTTAGACCCGTGGGAAAGAGTTGCGTTGATCACGCCGGTTGCTTCGAATTGAAGATTGATCGCGACGTTGGGTTTCCGTGACATTATGGTGGTTCTCAGAGGTGAAAAGATGGCCGCGACTCCGGCAGCTGCACCAGCTTTAATTGAGGCTAGAACAATTCGCAAACTGCGGATGCGGATTATCCCGTTCGTCTTCATTCTCTTGGTTATTTGCTTCATCGATCGCATCAACATTGGGTTTGCGGCATTGACGATGAACAAAGAACTAACCATCACGAGCCAGCAATACGGATTCATCGCAGGAGTTTTCTTTTTTGGCTATTTTATTTTCGAGATACCCAGTAACCTGTTGTTGCAGAAGATCGGAGCGCGTGTTTGGATTGCCCGGATTTTGTTCAGCTGGGGCATCGTGGCAATTCTAACTGGCTTGGCGAGAACATCCGCCCATTTGTATATTTTGCGGGTTCTGCTCGGTGTGGCTGAGGCCGGGTATGTTCCGGGAATTTACCTTTACTTGACGTATTGGTTCCCACAACGGCAACTGGCTCAAGCAACGGCAATACGGGTAGTCCCATAGCCATCATAGTTGCCGCTCCACTCTCAGGTGTGATTCTGGATCACACCCACGCTTCGGCGCACACTTCCACGCGCACGCGCGTAGCTGTTTCGGCGAACCGGGAACGCTTAGTTAGCCGTTTGCGACACTACAATTACGCTGGTTACATTGTGAGGACCACGCGGAACTCTGCCTTACCGCTCATCATTCGTGCGTAAGCCTCCTCGGCTTTTTCAAGCGGATAGGTTTCAATCATGGGACGCACGCCGGTCAATTCGGCGAAGTTCATCGTGTCCTCGGAATCCGTTGGTGTCCCCACGGCAGAGCCTCGGATGGCACGCTCGCCGATGATAAGCTGTAGGGGTGTGACCGCAATTGGGTCAGAGGATATCCCTACGACCATAAAGTTCCCAGTCGGCCCTAGCCCGTCGATCAACTCGGACATTGCTTTTGAGTTGGGCGCTGTCGACAGAATTGCTTGTGCGCCGCCCAATTTTTGCAATTCCTCGGCGGCATTCGTCGCTTTGCTGTCGATGTACGCGCTGGCCCCTAGCTTTTTGGCCAACAAGGCGTTTTCGCCACCGCGCCCAATGGCCGCGACCTTGTATCCAAACTTGTTGCCGAACTGAATTCCTAGGTGACCAAGACCCCCGACACCCTGCACCGCAACCAAATCGCCGGGCGAAGCACCACTGTGTCGTAAGGCGTTAAAGATGGTGACTCCTGCGCACAGCATCGGCCCTGCTTCGGCATCGCTCAGTGTGTTTGGTATTGCCGCCAGAGCTTCGACAGGAGCGAGCATGTATTGCTGATATCCTCCGTCGTACGTGATGCCTGCCACTTTGGGGTTGCGGCAGTAAAGGAAACGCCCACGACGGCACTCGATACACGTGTTGTCCTGTCCGCCATGCCAGCCTACGCCGACCCGTTGTCCCTTCTTCCATCCAGTCACCCCGGCTCCCACTTCATCGATGATGCCGGCAACTTCGTGCCCAGGAACCCGCGGATACTGAATTCCCGGCCACAGGCCTTCTTTCACAAACACGTCGCTGTGGCAGACGCCACAGGCCAAAACTTTGATCCGAACAGTTCCGGGCGACGGCTCCGGCACCGCTCGCTCGACAATCTCAAACTTTCCTTTCGGCGCCGATATTTGGGCAACGTGCATTGTTTTCATGATTTTGATGTTACCGTTTGTGCGGACTGAAAGGAGATCGTAACAGCCTGGTTCTCCAGTCGTATCGCTCTGGCTACATCAAACACTTCACCAAACCGATTTCACTCGCACGGCTACGCCGCACCATTCCACGCGCGTGCGCGTGCGGTGCGCGAGAAGGGATGCCGATTAATACTCGAATCCTCCGTCGTCTTCCTCTGCCCCATTTTCGCTGTCGGACACGAGATACCGAAACTCTGCAGCTTTGCCGCTGTTCATCCCGGGCTTGCCTTTACTGACGAACTCGATTACGCCGAAATCGGAAAGCACGGAGGTGATGTCGTGCGCCTTTTGGGGAGTCAATCCCTTACCTGCTTCCGCCGCGTGCCGGTAATCGAGAAAATATCGTTTGTCCGGTTTAGTTGAGCGTCGGTGAAGTTCTCTGTGAACCGCAACGACTCTGCGCACATTTTCCGGCGCATCCGGCCATTTCGGTATCGTTGGCAACTCCGAAGCCGACAGCTTTGCAACAGCGGCCAGTGCTTCGGTGATCGTATCTTCCCCTGTGGGCTTTTGGACTTTGGTTATCTGCGCTAACAGACTGATGAAGTAATCCTCGGGCGATTTCGCTGGATCGAGGAACGGCTCCGACAATCGACACCATTCGTCCGAAGCTATTCGTATCTCGGCGGGCGTCAGCTGACAGTTAAGTTGCCGAGCGAATGCTTTCAAACCCCGCGCCAACTTGAAATGCCTTTTGCTCACGGAACATCCGGGCGTGCAAGCATTCTTCACGGCCAGTGCTCTTAGTTCCGCTTCAAGCCTTTGTCCTTCCGGACACAGAAACACAGATACACAGCTACTAACTCAGAGACCCAGTTACGCAGTTATTCAGAGATGCAGGCGATGCAGGATATTCACGAGACTTAGAAGCGGCTCGAGGAGGGAACCCTGCCATCTCCAAGTAACGTTTGATAGCTTCGCGCCGTGAAATTCCGAAATGCTTCACCAACAACGCGATCTCGTCGCCGTGGCCGCATCCGACCTGACACTTCCACTGCCAACCTTTGCCATTGCTACTGTTGAACACTGAAAACGACGGGTGCTGATCGTCGTGGAATGGACAATGAGCAGTCTTACGGATGTGCTTTCCCTCGTAACCAAGTTTGCGCATCAGATCAGGCAGCGGCAAAATCTGCTTGGCCTCATCGATCTTCGCTCGTAGCTCGGAGTTTTCTGTGGAATCGAATTGGCGACGACTCATTGCGCCACCGCCTGTTCCGCTGTGTCGATACTTTCGCCATCTTCCAATGCGGCTTGTGCAATCCCTTCACCGGTGGAAAAACTAGCGTCCGAAATTGACGTTTTAGGGTGGTGATAGCCGGTTGTGATTTCAGCCTTCGTAAGTGTCTGAGCCCCAATGGGCGAAATTTCTGTTTTTTCCACAGCCAGACCCCGTTTTTCGCGCATATGTTGTCGCTTAGACTTGCGCTTGCGAACTTTGGCGCACGTTGCGCAGTATCTTTTCCGTGATTCTACCTCGCGCTTCCGGCAGTCCGGGCACAGTTTGATGGCACGCTGCGGTCTGACAGAGGTCACAGCGTCAGCGGGCAAGCTCTTGCGATATTGCTCCGCTACGCTCGGCGGAACCTGTGGCAATACGATTTCCTCGAAATACGGACAGGCTTCGCAGTTCCGCAGCAAACAAGGGAGCCCTTCTCTGCGGAAAGGATACATGCTCAGATCGTCTCTGAACGCGATGCCTAAGCACGAATCGTGTGACTGATAGTTAGCGCAGCGTGCTTTGGCTGCTTGAAGAGGTGTCATCACTGCTCCTCCCCTAGGAATCTGTCCAACTCCCCGATAGGAATTAGGATGTGACGCAGTGCGCGGTTAGGTTCAATGAGGCCGCGTTCAATTAGTCTGCGGACGGAGATTGGTGATATGGCGAGATAGTTCGCAGCATCCTTTAGCTTTAGCGCCCCTGCTGGCGCGGACGTAGGTCTTTCAGGAGCCATAGTGAGCCGTGTTTTGAAACTCTGCGAATCGGCGGTCTCGCTTCGCTCTCGCGATGTTGCAACTCGATGTTTGCAAGGACACCCGGATGCGATGCTTGGTGAAGTCCGGGCGATGGACCGTGTAGTGGCACCACCACGTCCCGTTATTGTTCCAGAGGTGATGATCCGGGTTTGCCGGATTAAGCCGAATGGCCAGTGAATGCGTCATGATGGTTTGCTGGTTGCGCAAACGCCATCAAGGGAGATTTGGTTCGCCAGGGCGCGTTGGCCCCAGCGCACATCCGCGGAAAGAATAGGTTTCCGCGATCCACCTTAGTTTCTCCAACCAGGTTGGCAGATCGCGCCTCAAACCGAGGCTCGATCACTCTTGATGCGTTGCAGGTTTCCATTAAGGACGCTCATCTTGACAACTCCGTGGTCGGCAGACAACACGAAAATTGGTCTATGACACAGATGGTGCGGAGCTTGCGATCCAAGCTCTTATATCGTCAGCTCAACTCATACAGCGCCGCTCAGAAAAAGGGCGCCTTAATGCCTTCTATCGTGGGAAGCATCCTTGTTTTCTTTTTCACGCTCGCGCCTCGTTGATTCGAACGACGTTCTCCGGTTCCGGCTCCTTCATTTTTTCGGCCATTTCTTGCATGTGCTTTTTGCTTACATCGCCGTAGGTGTCCAGAATCAGCTTGCTGCCGTCTTTGTGTCCCTGCCATTTTGCGATCGTTTTAACGTCCACGCCGAGCTCGATTGCACGCGAAATAAACATCCGGCGAAAACTGCGCAGACTGTAGTGTGGCAGACTTAACCGGCGACAGGCGTTGCGAACTGCAATCTCGGCACCTTTAATCGTAAAGAGATGATCGCTCGGGTTCTTGAGGCGGCGCGTGCGGCGGTGGACCAGATCGCGCAGCTGCGGATAAATGGGAATTTCGAAACCTGATTTCGTTTTGTGCCGAAACGTCGTGATCGTGCCCTTTTGCCGATTGATGTCGGCCAGCGTGAGCGCGTTCGCCTCAGCTTGTCCAAGCCCGGCTAAGCCTAAGAACTCAACGTAGTCCGCGCTTTCTTGTGCGTCGTGTCCGTTGAATTTTTGCGATCGGATGCTTTCAACGATTGCCTTAAAGTCCTCAAAGCCGGGCGTGCTCCTGATGGGCTTTGGCAGTTTTTCTCGCTTAACATGCTTAGCCGGTGAACTGACGATCGCCCTGTCGCGCACGGCCATATTGAAAACTTCATTCGCCGTGCGGATGTGCAGATTGCGGGAAACCGGTCCGAAATTATACCGCGATAGCCAAAGATCGACATCGGATGGTTTGATCTTGCGGACTTGGGTGAGGCTCCCGGTCGGCCAGTCGTGTTTCATCCGGCGAATGATCAGAGTTTTTCGTTCGAGGGTTTTCGGTTTCTGATGCTTGATTGTTTCGAGAAACCGCTCGCACAATTCGCGCAGCGGCATCTTCTCAGATGCCGGATCGATCTCCGCCTGTTCATTGCGCAGGTCCGCAAGGCGACGCTTCGCCAGTTCCTTGTCAGTGGTCTTGAGGCTGCGGCGAATTTCCTTGCCCGGTCGCTTCAGCCGCGCATAATAAACGCCGCTTGGTGAATAACGGTAGAGACATTCCCCGACTTTCTGGAGCGATCTGTATTGTGGTTCTGGTGATCCCATTGGTTCTAGAGAATACAGTGGACAAAGGCGGTGGACAAGCATTATTTTCGGCGGTCTATTTCTGGTCGATTTTCACAGGTAAAACGCGGGTGTAGCTCAGTGGTAGAGCACCTCCTTGCCAAGGAGGACGTCGCGAGTTCAAGTCTCGTCACCCGCTCCACTTTCTTTCAATTCCTGGGCAGGTGTGGTGCACTGTTTTTTGAATCCAAATCGCACCCTGTTTGCATCTCACTACCAAAGGATGAATATGAAAACATTGGTTCTCTGCATGTGTTCAATTGTGTTGGCTGTTGCGGCAGTGGCCCAACCGGCTTCTCCCACCCCGCCGGCACCTCCAACAGCGCCTTCGGCTTCAGCAACGGCGAGCGTGTCACCCAGTTCGAATCTAGCCGATAAACTGCATCAGAAACTGGACAAGAAATTGCACGGCCGGCACGGAATCGTGATCGACGGTAATGATAGCGACCTTGGCGACCTCAAGTCAGGCGAGATTCCCGATTTGGTTGTTCCAATCGTCGCCATCACGATGTTTACGATTTTTGGCGCGCCGGTGCTGATCGTTGGGTTGATCATGTATTTCGGTTTTTCGAGGAATCGGGCAATGCACCGCACGATTCGGATGCTCGCCGAAAAAGGGCAACCGATCCCAGCTGCGTTGCTCGCGCCGCCGACGCCGGCAGTTCGGCAGCGTTCAGACATACGGCGTGGCATCGTTCTAGTGATGGTGGGGATCGGAATCATGATTTGCTTCGGCGCGTGGAGTGATTGGGAAGGCGGCTCTTGGGCACTTGGGGTCATTCCATTCGTGATCGGTCTGGGTTATCTATTGGTTTGGAAATTGGAAGGGGAAAAGAAGAACGAGATTCCGCCTTCGCCGCCAACATCATAACCTCCTGATGTGGAGTTAACAGATGCTGGCCTGGTCGCTCGAGTCCTTGTTGATGACGACCAGCACGCTTATGGCGAGCTGGTCCGTCGTCATCAATCGAGCATGCGCGGTTTATTGCGCCAACTCACGCGTGGCGACATCGCACTGGCCGACGATCTCGCGCAGGACGCATTCGTTCGCGCTTACAAAAATATTCGCAGCTTTCGCGGCGAAGCGAAATTTTCCACCTGGCTTTATCGAATCGCCTACAATTGTTTTCGCGAAGACGCCCGCAAACGAAAGGAACTCGTCGGCATTAATGAGGAACAATGGCAGGCCGAACTGGACCCGCAGGCGGTCGATCCGGGTCTAAGACATGATCTTATGCACGCACTAAGTTTATTGCCGCTGCATGAGCGATCAGCCGTTTTGCTTTGTTGTCAGAATGGATTATCGCATGACGAAGCTGCGCGCGTGCTCGATATTCCCCTCGGAACGGTCAAAACAAATGTGTTGCGGGGCCGGGAGAAATTGAAGAAGACATTGGCAGCCTGGGCGCAATAAATGAACGAAGAGAGGGAACAGGATTGGTTGGATAAGAAGCTGCAGGAGGCTGCGCCCTATATCGAGGACGACGGCTTCACCGCTCACGTTCTTAAACAACTGCCCGCGCCGCACGTGCGATTGCAATTTCTGCGTCCGCTGATTCTGGTCGCCGCCAGTGCGCTGGCGAGCGCGCTGACCTACGTTTTGTCGGATGGTGGCCGGTTTATCATTGTTGAGATGTTCAAAGTCACCACCATTCCGACGGTCTGGGTCGTGGCATTTGCGTTGGCCAGTGGAATGTTAGTAATGGCGGGCGGCATCGTGGCCGCTATGTCTAAGGCGAGTCAGATTCAACCTTAGGCTCACCGTATTTGCATTGTCGATCTTAGCCGTAAGATAAAGAGATGCTAAAAAACATCCCAAGCTCGACGATCAAACAGCTCGTGCGCCTTTCGGAGCGCAAAGAAGCGCTCATCGCGCAAATCCAGGAGATCGATCGCGAAATCGTTCGTGTTCAGGACCGGTTCGGCATTCCGTCCCGCGAAGGCGACCAGCGCGCGCCGGTCTCGATATCGCGCTCCCGAAACAAACCGGTTCGCCCGCGAAGCAAACGCGGAGCGTCAAAGAAGAAGATTGTGCGGGTGTCGTGAGCCGGCGGGAAAAAGGGAACAACCGTCCGTGAGCTTTCGAAAACGCTGAGGGGTGCCGAGTGTCAATCTTTTACGTCTGATCCAATGGCACTGGCCGCAGCGTATCCGGCATACTCGAGATCGGCGTCGCGAAATATCACTTCGGTAATTTCAAACTGCGCGGGCTTGTTCAACATCCTGGCGGATTTGTTGGACGAGCGCATCCAGGTTTTCGAATTTCTTCTCCGCTCGAAGAAATTTCAGGAAACGAACTTCGACATCCTGTCCGTAAATGTCTCGATTGAAATTGAAGAGATGAATCTCGAGAACGCGCTCTGATTTTCCGCCGCTAACGGTCGGCCGAACGCCAAGATTGATCACACCGCGATGCATTTGCTCGTCAATCTTTGCTTCGGCCGCATAAACACCATCCGGTGGGAACTGCTCGTTGTGCGCGCTTAGGTTGGCGGTTGGAAATCCGATCTTCTTTCCTAGCCGGTCGCCGCGAGTCACTGTTCCCAGAATCGTATACTCACGTCCGAGCATCTCGGCGGCTCGCCCAAAATTGCCTTTTTCAATAGCCTGCCGGATCGCCGTGCTGCTGACAACCGCGCCGTTTATTTTGACAGGCGGAATCCCGACCACGTCGAAATTGGACGTCGCGCCCAGCTTCTTCAAGAGATCGAGATCGCCACGCCGATTTTTCCCGAACGACCATTCGTGACCAACACAAATTTCCCGAAGCGGCTTTGAATGATCGACCAAAGCCGCCACGAAGTCTTCCGGCTCGGTCGTGGCGAATTGTTTGTCGAACGCGATGATGACCAAATTGCTGCCGCCGATTTCGCGAATGAGCGCGATTTTGTGTTGCGTTGCCGTTAACAAGTGCGGAGCGCACTCTGGGCGCAAAACTTTTTCCGGATGCGGGTCGAATGTAACGATGACCGGCGTTCCATTCGCCGCGCGGGCATGTTCGGTCGATGTCGAAATGACCGCCTGATGTCCTCGATGAACGCCATCGAAAACGCCGATCGCGAGGAAAAGCGGCCCTCGCAATCGCTCTAGCTCCGGTATTGCTAGCAAAATTTCCATTGTCGATCTTGCGGTCAGGCACCGCGCATTCGCGAGACTTGTGGCAGCGAAAGAATTCGCTGAGCAACCTGTTCACGAGGCAGCGCTTTGATTTGATCGACGGTGATCGCGTTGGCGACATCGAACCGCCCCGACTTACTTCGCCGCAACGATCTCAAATGCGCACCGCAGCCGAGCGCCTGGCCGATGTCGTGCGCGTAAGTGCGAACATAAAACCCTTTGCTGCACAGAATGCTGAAGTCGATCTCCGGCGGCGCAATCCTGTCAATCGTGTAGCGATAAACATGGACGAAGCGCGGCTCTCGCTCGACGACTTTTCCCTGGCGCGCCAGTTTATAGAGAGGAACGCCGCCGTGCTTTTTCGCCGAGACCATCGGCGGGGTTTGATAAAAATCGCCGCGAAATTTGTCGAAAGCAGCGCGAACATCGACCTCGCTCAATTTCGGCACCGGCTTTGTCTCCACGACGTTACCTTCTCTGTCTTGCGTACTCGTCGTAACGCCGAGTGTGAGGGTGCCGACGTATTCCTTGTCCTCGCTCATCAATAAATCCTGAACTTTTGTTCCGCGACCGATTGTCAGCAAAAGCAAACCCGTCGCGATCGGGTCGAGCGTACCGCAGTGGCCGACTCTTTTTATTCCCAGTTGGCGACGAACGAGCGCGACCACGTCGTGCGAAGTCATTGCTTCGGCTTTGTCCACTAATAGGATGCCATCAGGAGCTGCGACTGACGACGTCACGGACTTCCTCCAAAATTCTCTTTTGGACCTCGGCGAGCGAACCTCGAACACGCGCGCCGGCGGCGAGGACGTGTCCGCCGCCGCCAAATTTCTCACAGATGGCGCAGACATTCACCTTTTCGCTTTTCGATCGCATGCTCACGCGCACTTTGCCGTCCGGCAGTTCTTCAAAAAATACCGCCACGACGACACCACGAATTGCGCGCAAGTGATCGATGAGTCCTTCATTGTCTTCTGGCAAAATTCCGAGCTTCCCGGCCATGCCGAGACTCAAACTGAAGCTTGCGACGCGGTCGTTCGCTTCGAAGCGCATCGTGCCAAGTAGATCTCGTAGTAGTTCGACGCGGCGTCGGGGATAATTTTCGTAAATCAGTTGGCTGACTCGTCCAATATCAACACCGGCGCGGACGAGTTCGGCGGCGATTTCAAAAGTGCGCGCGGTCGTGTTCGGATATTGAAACGAACCGGTATCGGTCGAAATCGCGACATAAAGATTTTCGGCGATCGCGGAATCAATCGGCAGTTTCTGGCTTTTGATCAGTTCGAAAAGAATCTGGCCCGTCGCCGGCGCTTTCGGATCGATGTGAACAAGATCGCCGTAACCAGGGTTGCTTGGATGATGATCGATGTTGATGCAGAGCTTGCTCGACCTGACCGCTTGCAGTGTTGTTCCCAAGCGGTTTTGAATTGCGGTATCGAGCGCGACGATCACATCGACATCTTCTGGTTCGCCCGGCGGTTTAATCAGTAACTCGGCTTGCGGAAGAAAGCTGTATTTCTCAAGCATGCCGTCCTCGTTCCAGATATGGAGCTCTTTATCGAGTTTTTTCAGCGAAAGGCCGAGCGCGAGCTGACTGCCGAGGGCATCGCCATCTGGGCGAACGTGACTAAGAACCGCAAACCGCTGATTTTCGCGCAGCGCTTGGCCGATTTCTTCGAACTTGGCAGCGCTCACTCGTGCTTTTCGTCGTCGCTGTCGATCTGCTGCAAGATTTCGACGACGCGCGAGCCACGCGCGATCGATTCATCCAGATGGAAAAGCAAATGGGGCGTAAACTTCATCGTGACGCGACGGGCGAGCTCGGCCTGAAGCGCAGGGCGATGTTCTTCCAGCTTGTTCATTACGCTTTGGCCGGTTTGAGATCCAAGAACGCTGACAAAGACATGCGCATTTTTCAGATCTGACGCAACGTCGACGTGATTGATGCTGACGAGGGCGCCTTCAAAATTGATCTCTCGCGCGACGATTCCGCTTAATTCCCTTTTTACAACTTCATTGACGCGCAGCATTCGATGCTTCATGGGGCCCTCCCATTTCCATCAAAGTTTTTGGGCGATCGCTTCGAGTTGATAGCACTCGATGATATCGCCGACTTGATATTCGCTGAAATCGCCGAGCTTGATACCGCATTCCAAGCCCGAACGAACTTCTTTCACGTCGTCTTGGAAGCGGCGCAGCGTTGAAATTCCTCCGTCGTAGACAGGTTGCCGTTTGCGGGTCACCCGCGCGCGCGCGGCACGAGCAATTCGGCCATCAGTAACGAGACAGCCCGCGACGATCCCTTTGCTCAACTCAAAGACTTGTTTCACTTCGGCGTGGCCGAGAGCGGTTTCGCGGAATTCCGGCTCGAGCAATCCGGCCATCGCGTCTTTGATTTGATCCATCAGTTCGTAAATGATGCTGTAAAGTTTGACCTGAACGCCTTCGCGTTTGGCCGCCGTAACCGCCATGTTTTCGACTTTGATGTTGAAACCGACGACGACCGCGTTGGAAGCGCTTGCCAATAGGATGTCAGATTCCGAAATCGGACCGACGCCGGCGTGGATGATTTCGAGGTCAACCTTTTTGCTTTCAATTTGATTGAGCGCCGCGCTGATCGCTTCGGCTGATCCCTGTGTGTCGCATTTGAGAACCAGGCGCAGCGTTTTCTTGCCGTCGGCGGCTTCGAGCAAGGTCTCGAGCGTGGCGCGCTGCGGAACGGTCAACTTTTCGGCGCGCTTAGCACGCAAACGTTCTTCGCTCAAGGTTTTTGCCGAGCGCTCCGATTCCATCACCAGAAATTCGTCGCCGGCATTCGGCACTCCGGTAAATCCGAGGACTTTTACCGGCGTCGCTGGGCCGGCTTTCTTCACCGGCTTGCCCTTGTCGTCCATCAATGATTTCACTTTACCGAAATAGTCACCGCAAATGAACGGCTCGGCCACTTTGAGTGTGCCCATTTGCACAATCACGGTCGCGGTCGGACCGCGGCCTGGCTCGACTTGCGCTTCAATTACGGTGCCGCGTGGAGTTGCGGTCGGTGATGCTTTCAAATCCATCACTTCCGCCTGCAGCAACATCATCTCGAGCAGATGATCGATGCCCGTGCGGCGGGTCGCCGAAACTTCACAGACCACAGTTTTGCCGCCCCAATCTTCCGGAGTCAGATCGCGCTCCTGCAATTGTTTTTTCACTTTGTCGATATTCGCCGACGGCAAATCGACCTTGTTGATTGCAACCATTATCTCCACTTGCGGCGCAGCTTTGGCGTGATTGATCGCTTCGATCGTTTGCGGCATTACCCCGTCATCCGCCGCGACAACGAGCACGACAATGTCGGTGACGTTCGTGCCACGGGCACGCATCGCGGTGAAGGCGGCGTGACCCGGCGTGTCGATAAAAGTGATTTTCTGTCCTTTGTGCTCGACGCTGTAAGCACCGATGTGCTGCGTGATTCCGCCTGCTTCGGCTGCTGCGACGCGCGTCTTGCGGATCGCGTCCATTAACGAAGTCTTGCCGTGATCGACATGACCCATAAATGTGATGATCGGCGCGCGGGGTTTGAGTTCTTCTTCTTTTGCAATGACCAGCGGCGGCGGCGCGACCACGACCTGCTCGACTTTGTGCACGCCGGCGCCCTTCTCGCGCCGTTCTTTCTCGAGAACGAATCCGTGGTTCTGCGCAATTTTCGACGCAATGTCGGGCTCAATCGTTTGACTGATATTCGCGAAAATGTTGTACGTCATCAGCTCGGCAATGAGCTGGTGCGGTTTTAAACCAAGCTCGACCGCGAGCTGCTTCACGATGATCGGCGGCTTGATGTGAATGACTTTTTGTGAAGGCGCTTCAGCTTCCGCGGAAGCAGTGGCAGCAGTGGTGCCGTCAGTGGTCGGTTTTGGTGGAGGGGGCTCGGCTTTCTTCTTCGGGGGCGGCGCGACTGGCGTTTCTAAGGATGCGCGAATCCGGGAGATCGGCGGCAGCACGGTTGCTTTCTCTTTGATCTCGCCGTCGGTCGTTTTCTTTTCCGGGTGTTTCTTGTCGATTAAAGACACGCTTTCCACCGCCGGCCGATGAGTTGCGGCGGGCTTCGCTGGTGCCGCCGGTTTCGCCGGCGCAACCTTCGGGTGTGGTTTTACCTTCTCTTTCCAAACCTTACCCTTGGCCAGGGCAGGCTTATGCGTGGCAACCGCCTTGCGGGCTGCAGGTTTTCTTGCCGCTGGTTTCGATTTTGTTGCCATTTCAAAAATTTACTCATGGCTCAAGCCTCTTGAGCCGAGCCCGCTTCTTGTTTTGCATCCTGTTTGTGGACTGCGTCGTGAATCTCGCGCGCCTTCGCCTCGTCCACGCCGAGAATGTCTACCAAATCTTGAACATCGGCTGCGTGCAAGCCTTCCAGATTCGTGAATCCGGATTTCACCAACGTGACCGCTTGTTCTTCCGTGATTGGCAGCGCGCCGGCGAGCGTTTGCGCCGCTTGGGCGACTTTCTGTTCTACCGCCGTTGTCGCAGATGTGTCTTTGCCGATGTTAATTTCCCAGCCGGTCAATCGCGAAGTCAGTCGCGCATTCTGTCCTTTCTTTCCAATGGCGAGTGAAAGCTGATCTTCATCCACCGAAATCTGTGCGACTTTCTTCTCTGGATCGAAGGCGAGGTTTTTGACCTTGGCCGGCTTCAATGCCTCAAGAATGAATTCCTTGGGATCGGAGCTCCAACGAATGATGTCGACCTTTTCGTTGTTGAGCTCGCGGACAATGTTTTTCACGCGTGAGCCGCGCATCCCGACGCAAGCGCCGACCGGATCTACCTTGTTGTTCGCGCTCCAGACTGCGATTTTCGTTCGATAACCGGCTTCGCGCGCGATGCCACGGATTTCGACAGTGCCGTCCGCGATTTCGCTTACTTCCAATTCAAAAAGGCGACGGACAAAATTCGGATGACTGCGCGAGACGATGATCTCCGGACCGCGCAATCCATTTTCGACCGCGACGACGTACGCCCGAAGCCGGTCGCCAACGTTGTAGTCTTCAACAACCACTCGTTCGCGCTGCGGCATAACCGCTTCAAACTTCCCAAGATCGAGAATCACGTCAGAGCGATCGAATCGGCGCACCGTGCCGCTGACGATCTCGCCGGCGCGGTCCTTGAATTCCTCGTAGATCATTTCCTTCTCGACCTGGCGGATGCGCTGCATCATCGCCTGCTTCGCGGTTTGCGCGGCGATGCGTCCGAAATTTCGCGGCGTTACTTCCACTTCCACCGTGTCGCCGACTTTCGCGTCCGGTTTGATCTTGCGCACCTTGCTCAGCGCAATTTCATCTTGCGGATTTGTGACGTTTTCGACCACGATCAGGTTCGCGAGCGCGCGGATGTCGCAAGTCTTGCGGTCGATGTCGATCCTGAGGTCGCGGGCGGCACCGACGCTTTTCTTCGACGCCGAAAGCAGCGCGGTGGAAAGGGCTTCGAGCAGGGTCTCGCGTTTGATTCCGCGCTCCCGCTCCATGTAATCCAACATGGCTCCTATTTCCGCGTTCATAAAACATCCAGTCCGCAGACCAAAAGGAGTGGGACATCATTTCCCACTCCTTCCAGCGCGGACTAGGCAATCAAATTACCCTCGTAGGCAGAGACCGTCAAGGTGTGGAGTTGAACGGCGCTCCCGGAGCGTCCAACATTCCAGCCTCGATGACCTCGCGCGCCGGAAGCTTCCTGATCGTGATCGCAGTTTGGGCGGCACTCTATTTCCCGGCGCTCGGCTCGCTCGCGATCAAGGGCGAAGAGGGCCGTCGGATCTTGCCGGGGGTCACGATGCTTCAGACCGGCAACTGGCTTGTGCCACAGGTCGGCGGCGAAACCTATTTCCGGAAACCCCCGTTGGTGAACTGGATCGTTGCCGGTTCGTTCAAGACGTTCGGTCGCCAAAACGAATGGACGGCGCGAATGCCATCTGTGATCTGCGTGTTGCTGGTCGCGATCGCCTTTGTTACCGTTGCACGTCCAAGTCTAGGCGAGCGAGTTTCGGTGTTTGCCGCGCTGATGTGGCTGATTAACGCCGGTATCATCGAAAAGGGGAGACTGATCGAAATTGAGGCGCTTTACGTTTCGCTTTGCGCGCTCGCGATCATTTTCTGGCTCAGCTGGTCGCTGCAGAGGAAATCCCCGTGGCTGATCTGGACGGTGCCGTTTGTCTTTCTCGGACTCGGCTGGCTCGCCAAAGGGCCGTTACATCTTATTTTTTTCTATGGCATCGTCATCGCGGTTGTTTGGAAAGAGCGAAACTGGCGGGCGCTAATTCATCCCGCGCATTTAGTCGGCATCATTATCATGCTCGGAATTTTTGCGGCTTGGGCGATCCCGTTTGTCCAGGCCACGAACCAGGCGACGGCGACGACCAAATGGTCGCAACAGTTCACCGGCCGACTGCGCGGCACGGATTTTCAATTCGGTCGATGGATCCTGAACATTCCACACGGATTGTTTTACTTCTTGCCCTGGGTGTTTTTCCTGCCGCTCATTCGTTTCAACAATTTTGCGACCGAAAATGAGCGGCGTCTTGCTCGCGCGTTGGCCTGGGGCGCAGTGGCCCCCCTGGTGATTATCGACCTTGTGCCGGGATCTATTCCGCGCTACGCGATGCCGTCGCTCATACCGGCGATCTGGTTATTGGCGATGACGTTCTCCGCTGACCATGTGACCTGGCCGCGCTGGATCGGCGTTTGGATTGGCGGCTGGGTTGGCGGCGGCATTGCCGTTGGAATTATTCAATACGCGTTTGAGTATCCGCAAAAGATCGGCATCGGCATCGCGATTCTTGCCGCCGGCATCGTCGCGGTCAGTCTCTTTTTTGTGGTTTGGAGTTGGTGCCGGTGGAAGCTGGCCGAAAAGCCATTCACTTTCGGAGCGCGGTCTCGAACGATTGTTGCTATCGTCGCCGTCGCCTGCGTGGCGATGTGGACTTACGCAATCGCCGTCGTGCCGAAAATACACCAGCGGCAACGGATCAAACGGCTGGCGGTTCAAATCGATTCAAACATTCCGCAATCGGACATCGTCTATGCGCTGGACCCCAATTATCAGCCGATTTTTTTCTACCTTCACTCCAAACTGATTTACGCAGGTGAAATTGAGGAAGTGCCGGCGGACGCACAGTATCTGTTGGTCCGTCCTGAGCGAGAGCAGGAGGTCTTGGAGAGCAATCGCTGGGCGCCGCGCCGGCCGCATCGGATCATGCGGAGCACGGATTACCGGAAAGAATCGATTCTTTTGCTCAAAATCGAGTAATTGCTTGGCATTGACAGTGCTCCGCATCTGTAATTAGTTAGCAAGCTAACGATTTTCCACTCGTGACAACTGATATCGATACGATTGGGCCGCTTGTGCACGGTGTTGCCCGGGCCTGGCGGCTGAAATTGGACGAGCGCCTCAAGCCGATGGGGCTGAGCCAGGCCAAGTGGCGTACCCTCCTTCGTTTGTCGATGTCTCCTGGTCCGCTAACCCAGGCCGAAATCGCCGCGCATCTTGGCATCGAAGAACCAACCCTGGTCACGTTGCTGCATCGCCTCGAAGACGACCAGTGGGTAGCGCGAAAAAATTCGCCGCACGATCGCCGGTGCAAGACCGTTCATCTGACACGACGCGCACAGCGTGTGATCGCAGGAATTAACGCGGAGGCTTCCAAGCTTCGTCATGAATTGCTCGACGATATTCCCGCGTCCGAGCTTCATACCTGCATCCGAGTATTGGACCGGATCCGGCAGAAGGCGGAGAAAGGGAACGGGAACGGAAAAAATGCCGCGACTCGGACGCGGATTGGAAAGAACGGAAAGAATTAACATGGGAATCCGAATAGATTCAGGGAATGGAGCCGCCACTGAAGTGCAGGAGATGAATCGAGTGAAAACCGTCGGTGGCAAGAAGAGACAACACCGGATCCCGCGCTGGGGGATGTTTCTTTTCGTCATTCTCGCTGCTTTCGCGGTCGCGCGAACATTGCAACGCGGGGTTGAGACCGCGAAGTCGACCCAGCCGCCGGTCCGTCCGGTCTTGGTCGCGAAAGTGACCACCAAAGATGTTCCGATTTATCTCGACGAAATTGGGACCTGTGCCGCTTACGAAACCGTGCAGGTCCAGGCGCAAGTGAGCGGCAAAATCCTGCAACGACATTTTCAAGACGGCGCAGAAGTAAAAAAGGGCGATCTGCTTTTCACGATTGATCCGGCGCCATTTCAAGCCGCCCTTGATCAGGCCAAAGCGCAAGCCGCGTTGGATCAAGTGACGTTGAAGCGGCAGGCCGATCTTCGCGCCAAGGGAGTGAACGCTCCGCAAGACTACGACACGGCGGTGGCCAACGCGCAGAAATCGCAGGCTGCGGCCGAAGCGGCACAGGTGAATCTCGATTACTGCTATATCAAATCACCGATCAACGGACGAATTGGTCTGCGTAATGTGGATATTGGAAACCTGGTCGGCCCATCTAGTTCTGCCCTCGTCACTATTCAAGGATTGGATCCGATTTATACCGACTTCACCGTGGCGGAGACCGATCTCGCGCTGGTCCGGAAATACCTCGGTGGTCCGAACGTCAAAGTGCAGACGTATTCGCCCGACGCTAAGATCGCTCCCCGCACCGGCGATTTGTATTTCATCGACAACGCGGTTCAGCCCGGCTCGGGAACAGTGAAAGCGCGCGCGGTGACGCCAAATCCCGATCGCGCGCTCTGGCCCTCAGAATTTGTGCGGGTTCGTTTCATTCTCGATACGATCAAAGACGCGCGGCTGGTTCCCGCGCAAGCAGTTCAAATTAGTCAGAGCGGTCCGTTCGTGTTTATCCTGAAGCCGGACAACACGGTCGATCTTCGTCCGGTGAAACCAGGACAGCGCCAGGATGGCGATATGACTGTAATCGAAGGCGGCGTCGAGCCGGATGAGACTGTCGTGGTCACCGGACAACTCGCGCTCGCTCCGGGAGCAAAGGTCGACCCGAAACCATACAACGTTCCTCAAGCCGCAAGTGAAGGAAACCCAGCCGCAAGCAAGAGCGCGCCCTAATTCTTTTCATGGATCAGGCTGACCAACAAGAAAGTTCCGGTAATGGCGAACGCGAAGGGCGCGATCCAAATCGCTTAAGATCGACGTCCGACGGTGGCACTCCCCAATCACCGAAATTAGTTCCGGTCAAAGGCACCGGCCTTTCGGGCCCGTTTATTCGCCGGCCAGTGATGACGGTGCTTTTGACGCTGTCGGTGATCGTCGCGGGCGCCGCCACCTACAACAAGCTTGCGGTCAACGATCTCCCGGCGGTCGATTATCCAATCATTCAAGTCAGCTGCTCTTATCCCGGCGCTGACCCGGTGACGATGGCGAACAACATCGCGACGCCGCTTGAAAAACAATTCCTGCAAATCCCGGGACTCGACATCATCACCAGTTCGAGCTCGCAGGGGAACACTTCGCTCACGCTTCAATTCGTTCTCAGCAAGAGCATCACGGACGCGGCTACCGACGTGCAGGCGGCCATCCAGCGCGCGACCGGGAAATTGCCGCTCGATCTGCCGAGCCCGCCAACGTTCAGCAAAACGAATCCCAACGATCAGGCGGTTTATTTGATTGGCCTGATGTCGGACAGCCTAACCGATGGCGATCTATATAAGTACGCGTCGACCGTGGTGGCGCAACGGATCGCCATTTTGCCCGGCGTCTCGCAAGTAAACATTTACGGCGTTCAAGCCGCGATCCGGATCAAAGCGTCTCCCTCGGCCCTGGCCGCGCGGGGCTTGACGATGGACGATCTGGCCAGCGCGATCAAAGCCGGAACCGTTTATTCCGGTGCCGGACAATTCGATGGTCCGCATCGCACGTTTGTTCTTCAACCGAACGGGCAAATCGATCAGGCGGAAGGGTATCGGAACCTGATCGTCGCGCGGAACCGGGACAACTCGCCGGTTTATTTGCGCGACGTTGCCGAAGTGAAACAAAGTGTGCAGGACGAGCGCACCTCGCGCTTCTTCTTTGCCCGCGGAATCAAGTCGCCGGGATCGATTGTCGTGCTGGCCGCCTCGCGGCAAGCCGGTGCGAACGCAGTCGAGGTTGCAAATTCGGTCAAGGCGCTGTTTCCGGAATTCCGCGCCAGCCTGCCCGGATCGATCAGCTTCGTTCCGGTGTTCGATCGCTCGCAAACAATTGTAAATTCCGTTCACGATGTGCGGACCACGCTGGCGATCGCGTTCGTGCTGGTGGTGGTGGTGATCTACGTCTTTCTCGGGCGCGCGACCGATACGCTCATCCCTGCGATCGCCTTGCCACTTTCACTGCTGATCACTTTCACCGCGATGTACATGTTCGGGTTCTCGATTAATAACCTGACGCTGATGGCGATGACTCTCGCCATCGGATTTTTGGTCGACGACGCAATTGTCTTTTTGGAAAACGTGATTCGCCGGGCCGAGCACGGTGAGACAATTCTCCAGGCCGCCTTCAATACAGCCGGCGAAATTTCATTCACCATTTTGTCGATGACCCTTTCGCTCGCGGCGGTTTTCATTCCGTTGGTCCTTTTGCCCGGACTGCTCGGTCGCATCTTTCAGGAATTTTCCATCACGATCATCGTTGCGATTCTCGCCTCAGGTCTCGTTTCACTGACCCTCACGCCGTTGATGTGCGCTCGGATTCTTGGCGAGCGCAAAGCGGGTCACAAACGGGCCCGGATGGAAAGATGGACCGGCGACTTTATTCAAAGCGTGATCCGCGCCTACAGCCGGGCGCTCGATAAGTTCCTCGACCGCGCGTGGCTGACCGGGCCTATCCTGCTCGGTTGTATCATCGGTCTCGGGTTTTTCTTCACCCATTTGCCGTTTACTTTGCTTCCGGTCGGGGACAGTGGCTCCGCGCGCGGCGTTTTTATTGCTCAGGAAGGGACTTCGCCGGAACAAATGCGCGCTTTTCAAAAACAGGTGAACGAAAAAGTCATCGCTGAACCGGGCATTGCGCAATTCTTTACCGTCGCCGGGTCCGCGCAGCGCAGCGCCGCTTCACAAGGGGTTATCTTCGCGGTTTTTAGACCGCGCGGGCAACGCGACCCGATCGAGCAATGCATTCTGCGGCTGCAAAAGTCGATCGCCACCATCCCCGGCATCAACGCAGTCATCACGCCGCAACCAGTTTTGCAAATCAACGTCGGCGCGACCAATCAAACGCAAGGGCAATACGCGTTTACCATTAGCGGGATTGTTCCGGACGACGTTTACCAGGCGGCTGATCAATTGATGGCGAAGCTGCGCGATTTCAAAGGCTTCGCTTCCTTTCGTTCGGACTATTACCACAGTACGCCGAACCTGACGGTGAACATCGATCGCGAGCGCGCCGCGACTTATGGCGTCTCGACGTCGGCGATCCAGAGTTTGCTAAAGAACGCTTACTCACAGAACTACGTCTATCTGATCAAGCAGCCGGATGATCAGTATCAGGTGATCCTCGAAGCGGCAGACAGCGAGCGTGCGACGCCGGGCGATCTCAACAACTTGTATGTTCGGAGTAATAGCGGGAGCGCCATTGGCCAGCTCGGCGGCAGTCCGGGAATTGCAGTTACAACTGGGACCTCGGCCGATCTTGTTCCTTTGCGGGCAGTTACGACAACGGGCCAGGTGATTGGACCACAAGCGGTGAACCATTTCGATCAGTTCACCAGCGTTACGATCAATTTTAATTTGCTTCCCGGCGTGGCGATTGGTGATGCGACAAAGTTTATCGAAGATTCCTTCGGTCAGATCCAGAGCCAGTATCCGAGCGTGCAATCGACCTTTCAGGGTGAAGCGTTGGTCTTTCGTCAACTCTTTCGTGCTTTGCCGGCGATCCTGCTCCTGGCCATCTTCGCGATGTACGTGATCCTGGGAATTCTCTACGAAAGCTACGTCCATCCGATCACGGTCTTGTTTCCGGCGATTGTGCCGGCGGTGGTTGGTGGTCTGGCTACGCTTTGGATTTTTCATTCAACTTTGTCGCTCTACAGCGTGATCGGATTGTTCCTCCTTCTCGGCATCGTGAAGAAAAACGGAATCATGGTGGTCGATTTCGCGCTGCAACGAATCGACGAGGGCTGGGACCTGCGCTCCGCCATTCACGAAGCGAGCGTGGAACGTTTTCGTCCGATCATGATGACCACGCTCGCCGCGTTGATGGGCGCGATCCCGCTCGCGCTCGGTTTTGGTCAGGACGCGCAATCGCGCCGCCCGCTCGGTTTAGTAATCGTCGGTGGCTTGATCTTCTCGCAAATGGTGACGTTGTTTGTGACTCCGGTGATCTACCTCTGGCTCGAATGGTTCCAGGAGCACGTGCTCGACAAAGTCCCGTTCCTGCGCAGCGCGCACTTCCACGAGCACGAGGCAACTCCACCATCAAAAGAACTTGCGCCTGTCTAGAAGCGCGCTACGAAGATGCGCGCGATGGTTCTCGACAAAATCGGATCGCCGCTTGCGCTCCGTGATGTTCCAGAACCGAAACAGGGAAAGGGACAATTGCTCGTTCGCGTGAGCGCCTGTGGCGTTTGCCGGACTGATCTGCACATTGTTGATAACGAACTGCCGAATCCAAAACTGCCTCTAATTCTTGGCCACCAGATCGTTGGGCGCGTCGAAGAAATAGGTGCCACCGTGAAAGGATTTGCGGTTGGCGATCGTGTTGGAATTCCGTGGCTCGGCTGGACCGACGGGGAGTGCCGCTATTGCCGGGCCGATCGCGAAAATCTCTGCGATCGGGCGAGATTTACGGGCTACACGATTAACGGAGGCTACGCCGAGCTGACGGTGGCAGACGTGCGTTATTGTTTTCATTTGCCTGATGAGTACGACGACGTTGACGTTGCGCCGCTCCTTTGCGCCGGAATGCTCGGTTATCGTTCCTATCGAAAAACCGGCGGCGCGAAGCGACTCGGCATTTATGGTTTTGGAAATGCGGCCCACCTGATCGCGCAGGTCGCGGTCTACGAGATAAAGGAAGTCTACGCCTTCACTCGACCGGGCCATTCCGCCGGTCAGAAAGAAGCGAAAAAATTAGGCGCGGTCTGGGCCGGCGGTTCGGATGAATTGCCACCCGAGAAACTCGACGCCGCAATTATTTTTGCACCGGTCGGGTCGCTGGTTCCGGCCGCGCTCCGCGCGCTCGCCAAAGGAGGGATCGTGGTTTGCGGCGGAATTCACATGAGTGACATCCCGTCATTTCCGTATGCCGATCTTTGGGAAGAACGGGCGATCAGTTCGGTTGCCAATCTCACTCGCCGTGACGGCGAGGAATTTCTCAAGATCGCGCCGCGCGTTCCGGTAAAAACCAAAGTTCAGGTCTTTGCGCTCGAAAACGCAAATAAAGCCCTCGAAGAGTTTCGCGCCGGAAAACTTTCGGGCAATGCAGTGCTGAAAATTTCCAATTAATCTACTGTGATAATGACTTTGCCGCGCGCGTGGCCCTGCTCGAGATAAGCGAGCGCCTGCGGGACTTCCTCGAGTTTGTAAGTTCGATCGATGACGGGTTTGAGTTTTCCCTCCTGCGTCATTTCGCCAAGCATCGTCAAATCTTTAGTGGACGGGTCGGCCATCATCATTCCCATGTGTTGTTTCCCAAACTTCGAGACGATGGGTGCCCACAGAGCGCGCGCGAGGCCCCCCAACAGTCCTTGATCCGCAACTCCGCCGCCTCCGATGAGAACATATTTTCCCTCCGGCACCATCACCTTCTTGTATTCAGAAAGTGAGTGGCCGGTCCCGACGTTATCGAGGATTACATCGTAACGTTCGTTGCCCTTCGTGAAATCTTCCTTGGTATAGTCGATCACCTGATCGGCGCCCAACGACTTCACCAGATCGATATTTCGTGTGCTGCAAACGCCCGCCACATTTGCGCCAAAAGATTTCGCGATTTGCACGGCAAACGTTCCGACTCCGCCGGAGGCGCCGTTCACCAACACTTTCTGGCCTGCCTGAACTTTTCCTTTGTCTCGAATTCCCTGTAACGCGGTGATGCCGGCAATATTCAGAGCGGCGGCTTGTTCGAAAGTCACGTTCGCTGGTTTGAGCGCGATCGCGCCAGTGGCGCGCCGGCAAACGTACTGGGCAAACGCGCCGCCTCTTCCGCCGAAGACTTCGTCGCCTGCTTTATACTGAGTCACGTTCTTGCCTACGGCTTCGACTGTACCGGCGAAATCAACGCCGAGCCGTATGTCCTTTGGCTTCCGCAAACCGACACCCATCGCGCGCATGACGTAAGGTGTGCCTTCGACGAAATGCCAGTCATACGGATTCACCGAAGCCGCGCGAACTCGGACGAGCACTTCGTCGTCTTTCGGGACGGGCTTTTCGATTTGGTCGAGCCGAACATTGGCCAAACCGTAGTCGCAATAGATAATCGCCTTCATCGGATTGCTCGGCGCGGCCACCTTCTTCCGGTCGCAGTCGTTGGTCGATCGCCAGTAGGCAATTTCGAACCAAACGAAGCCGCCGATTAGAATCAGGAGGAATAGCCACTTTAGGACACGTTTCATATGAGTTGAAGGGTTGAGCGGTTGAGGAGTTGAGGAGTTGAAAAAACAGGAGTCAAAAGGTTAGCGTTTCGAACTAAGATGTAACAGAACGAATCTGGTCACTGGTCACTACGCCGGTCCGGCTGGACTCACGCGCCACGTCAATTCCCACTTTCCAACATCGACATCTTTAATTAGTAACCAGCCAGTCAGCAGCAGCCCGCCCGGAAACATCAGCATCAGAAGCATGTCGGAGGCATAGGCCGGCGCGAGAATCAGCAGGAAGTTTCTCACGAAAAACCCGAGACCGCCGATCACCATGAGGACACCGAGAAACTTCGGAAGATATCCCGAGTAAAACATCAAGCAGCCTCGCAAGATCCAAGCCAAACCGCAGTAGGCGGTGAAGATCATACCGCCAGTTGTGTAAAACTTTAGCGACAACAGGGCGAGCGTGTTGAGTTGATCGGCCGAGAAGCTATTCAGGTAACCGGCTCCCCCGACAATGTGAAGCGCCATAAAACAAAAGAGCTCGGCGACGGCAAAAACAGTAGTGCTGATAAGACCGAGGAACGCGGCGAGAAGAGAAACGTTCTTATTTACCGGGCTCAACAACACGTAAAAGATCAAAGCGAGGGCAGCATCGCACATCGATTCTATCAGGAAGCCGGCAAAGCCGAGACGGAACGTAAACTCGGAACCTTTGATGTTCGCTACGGTGGCTGCAGCGTCGGACGACACAATGAACTTGGACGGAACATAACCTTCACCAAAGCCGCCCGCGACGAACGAAAGCAGGAACAACGCGCCGGCAATTCTTGCGTAGGTCTGAACATTCATAGGTTAATTCTTGGTTTCATTCTATTCCACGGTTACAACGACCTTACCGCGAGCGTGTCCTTCCTGAAGATATCGTTCCGCGGCTGCGAGATCGTCTAGTTTGTAAGTCCGGTCGATCACCGGCTTCACTTTTTCCGATTGCATCAATTCGGCCAGCTCGGTCATGTCTTTTTTGTTCAGCATCGCGAGATAAGCCAGAAATTTTTGGCTGGTGAATCGCGACCGGACGTAGGCGTAAAGCGTGCCGGCCATGCGTCGGAGAATTCCTTCATGCCAGCCAGATCCGCCAGCGCCGGCAATGACGCAAATTCCATTCGGGTTCAAGATCTGGCGCCGTTCGGCGAATGAATGATTAGAGACGAGATCGTAAATTAGATCGTAGCGCTGATCCGTCTTGGTGAAATCTTCTTTCGTGTAGTCGATTACGTGATCGGCGCCGATTGATTTCACCAGATCGACATTGCGCCCGCTGCAGACGCCGGTCACCTCGGCGCCGTATGCTTTGGCAATTTGCACCGCAAACGTGCCGACACCGCCCGAGGCGCCGTTAACCAGGACTTTTTGCCCCGCTTGAAGCTTTCCTTTATCGCGCAGTCCTTGTAACGCGGTAATTGCCGCGATTGCGGTCCCACCTGCTTCTTCGAACGTTACGTTCGCCGGCTTTAACACAATCGCGCGATCCTCACGAACGCAGACGTATTCGGCAAACGCGCCGGTTTTCGCGCCAAACACCTCCTCACCTGGCTTGAATGCGGTTACGTTTTTGCCGACCGCTTCCACAACGCCGGCGAAATCAGTCCCGAGTCGGGTTAGTTTCGGTTTGCGCAATCCAGAAACGATTCGAGCGCGTCCGGTATGCATTCCATCCAAAGGATTCGTTCCGGCTGCGCGCACTCTAACGAGGACCTCGTTGTCTGCCGGAGCCGGCTTTTCGATTTCCTTGAGCTGCAAAACTTCGGGCGGACCGTACTCACAATAAACAATAGCTTTCATAGGATTATTTGGAGTGGTTGCATAGCGATCGCAGTCGTTAGTTGAAGTCCAGTAAGCGATGAAGAACCAGCCGATCAGCACAAGCAGGATGACAGCTGCGGTCCATTTAAAGATTCGCTTAACGAGCTTCATTCGACCGTAATAGCGATCTTTCCGCTGGCGTGCCCGGTTTCGAGATATTTATAGGCCGCAGCGGTTTCAGTAAACCGATACGTCTTGGTGAGAGCGGGCACGACCTTTCCGCTTTCCGTCAAATCGCGCAGAACGCCGAGGTCTTTTTTGCTAATGTCGACGCCAAACATAACAAACTTCTCCTTCCCGAACTTCGAACGAAGAGCAGCGCTGAAGCCGCCAGCCATGTTGACCAAAGTTTCCTTGCGCATTCCTGAGCCGCCGACCCCGGCCAACACACAGATACCGCCCGGTTTGAGGACGCGGCGGCGTTCCGCAAAGGAACGATTATTGACGAGATCGTAAATTACGTCGTAACGCTGATCGCTTTTCGTGAAATCCTCTTTCGTGTAATCGATCACGTGATCGGCGCCTAACGATTTCACAAGATCGAGATTGCGTGTGCTGCAGACGCCGGTTACTTCCGCGCCCATCGCCTTTGCAATTTGCACCGCGAACGTGCCCACGCCTCCAGACGCACCATTGATCAGGATCTTTTGTCCTGCTTTCACTCGCCCCGTGTCGCGCAGACCCTGTAAAGCAACCAGCGCAGTAGGGATTGAGGCGGCTTGCTCGAAAGTGACGTTGCCCGGTTTCGAAACAACCGCTCGGCTGGCCGTGACACAGATATATTCGGCAAGAGCGCCTGCCCTTACCCCGAAGACTTCATCGCCCGGCTTAAACTCGGTCACGTTTCGGCCGACCGCTTCAACTGCTCCGGCGAAATCAGACCCCGGGCAGGTATTTCTTGGCTTCCGCAGTCCAAAGACGAGTCTGCCGACACCGCCTTCCAGCATGCCACTGTCGTAAAATCTAAGAGAAACGGCGTGAACGCGGACAAGAATCTGGTTGTCGTTCGGGACCGGTTTTTCGACTTCTTCGAGTTTCAGAACGTCATCCGGCGGACCGTATTCGCAGTAACGAATCGCTTTCATCAGTTCACGTCCGGGAGCAATCTTGCGTCCGCAGTCGTTTGTTGAAGTCCAATACGCGATGAAGATCCACACGGTGAGCGTGACGAGAATTGCGAGCAGACTCCATTTAAGTACGCGTTTCAGTTTCATCGCGATCGCTGAAGCTTGAGTCGGTGATTCATTAAAGGAAGAGAGGCAATCGGATCGTCGCGCGTTGTCTGTTGGAACGCTCGTCGCCAGTGGGATTAGGTGCCGTGAGACCTTCGGCCTGCGCTTTCCAGCGTTCGTTATTCACGCCAAATATGAGGAGCCACAACTCCAGCGGAATTTCCGCCAGGCCGCACGCGACTGCGATTATCGGGAACAAATAGTGTCCGAGCGGCGGCCACATAAACATCATCCAACCCAAACCATCGATCGCCAGCAGCACACCCAGAATTCGAGGCAGGAAGGTGGACTTAAAAATCAGGTAGCCCGTCAAAACGCACCAAAGTCCAAAAAACACGAGGGTGGTATCGAAGGCCAGACCGTTCAATTTGGGAAACATGTAGGCGAGTGCCTGCAATTGTTCCTGGTTAAGCGCGCTCAGAGAGCTCCCGGCGGTCAACACGACTAACGGTGCGAGATAGAGAAGAGCGCTCAGCGCCTGAAGAGTGCAGCAGACAAGAATAACCAGTAATGCACAGAGAGAAACGCTTCGGCTCACCGGCTTGAACAACTGGTAAAACAGAAACGCCCAAGCGAGATGGAATACGACGCCGAAAAGGGACGATGCGAAGCCTAGTCGAAATAACGTTTCGTGCTGCAAAATGTTCGCCGCTGTTGCGGAAGCATTGCCAACGACAATGAGCCACCCGAGCACGGTCACTTGCCCCCAAGCCGACGTAGAACCTTCGAGTACTTCAAAAACACCTGCTAATCGCGCCTTGGCTTTCGGCGACCATTCTTTAGCTGTCATAGTTGCGTAGCTGGCACACTGGAGTTGCTTGCCGAAATCGCAGCCGGGATCGACGCGACATTGGCGCCTCTAATCAGGAGCCAGAGCATAATCGCCATTTCCCCAAACAAGATGGGCTGGGCATAGCGATAAATGGCATCGGAATACGGCGGGAAAAATAATCCGGCAACGCTGACGGCGAGCCATCCGAAACAGTTGATCATCAACCAAATGCCGAGAAAGCGCGGCAAGAAGCCTGAGCGAAATACCAACCAACCAAAGGGAAAGAGCCATACCCCCCAAAAGATTTCGTTAATCACACTGCCCTGACCGTGCAGACGCAGAAACAACATAGCGAGCGCGTCACGCTGAGGTTTCTCCAGGGCTACGAGAAAGTCGGCGCCGCGGAAGAGGGTCACAGCGGCGATGTTATTTAGTGAATTCAAGAAACCAACAGCGCCCGAAACAAGGACGAAGCCAAGCATCACCACCGCCCATATCCGGTCGACGTCGCGAAGCAAGCGGTAGAGCGCGAAGCCGAGACAGATGAAAATCACAAAGCCAACTAGGTCAGCGAGAATTGCGAGACGAAACAGTGTCTCGTGACTTAGGACGTTCTCTGCCGTCGCTGTCGCGTTTCCGCGCACGATGAGTTTGCCCGGCACATAAGACCAGGCGAACAACGCAATTGGAACCGTTGAAACATATAACGCGCCGGCGATGCGCGCGGTTTTTTTGATTGGGTGCACGGATTCGCCCCTGTGTTTGTTGCCTACTTGTTCGCCGGGAGCAGTCCGAGTTCTTGCATCATTGAAAGCTGATCAAACGCAGACCATTCTTCCTTGATTTTGCCATCGACAATGCGCCAGATGGTAATTCCAGCTAGTTCCGTCTTTTTGCCCGTTGCAGGCAGCCCGTTACCTGTGCCGGTGTTGGTGCCGTGAGCTTTCCAGTAGATGGCGACCAAGTCGTTTTCCGCAATCAGCCTCTCTGGCGAGATGACGCCGTCCGGAAACGCCTGGTGCCAGCCTCTCAGCGCCGCTTGGTCTTCGTCCAGGCTGGCATCGTGATGGACGCCATGGTTGATGAAATCCTTGGCGTAGAGCTCGTTTGCGAGTTCGAACCGGCCGTTGCTGAGGATTTCTTCAAAGGCGCGTTTCGCGATCGCCTTGTTTTGCTCCTGTAAAGACGAGGCAAAGAGCGAACCTGCAAACAACACTGAACAAGCGTTAACAATTATAAGTATTTTCATAATTCTCCTTCGTCTGATTGACTGAAAGCATCTGAATCAAAGGGGACCGCGATAACGACGTAGCCGAATCGCAGCGATCACGAACGCGGCGCCAAAGATCAGTCCGAGCCAAAGTCCCGGTGCGCTCAAAAACCGGCCGGGCGTGAGTTGGGTCAGGGAGTCGATCCCAAAAGAGCGGTGCAAATTGAAGGCCAGGTCACCGGCACCAAACACGCGATTCTTCACCATCGAATAGAAGTAGGTCGTGTTGAATGTGATCTTTTCGAAAATCCCGATCGCGAAAAAAGGCATTACCGCCCAGAGAAACGTCGCGCGTCGCGCCAGGCCAGAAATGAGCAGTGCCCAGCCGTAGATCGGCGCGTGCCAAAGCACGATCACGATCACGCTGTAAAGCATGATCACCGATTGCTGGAGCAGGTTGAAGTTCGCCCAAGTCGTGCCCCCCAATCCGCTCGGGAGCAGCACTGCGGTGCTGATGAGCAACATGATGAACTGCATCACGACAACGGTGGCGAAGATGATCGGCGGCAGGACGAGCAGTGGAATGCTGACTTTCGAAAGTACGGTGGTGATGTCCGAGATCGGCAGCGACTTCCAAAACAAGATGCTGCGATCCCGGCGTTCGCCGTAAAGCGCATCGAGGCAGTAAAATAGTCCGACGATAAATCCGGTGATGATGATCATCATCGCCGCGATGTCGTAGGGTAGTTCAATGGCCATTCGCCGATGCGCTTCATCAAGCAACATCGCGGTCCGTCTGCGCTCCGGAAGATGTGCCGAACCGACCAGCGATCCGAACAAAACGACCCCGGCAACGATCAGCGGCGCAAAGTAGATTGACTTGTTTTCCCATAGCTCGCGTTTAACCGACCAATAAAAGGTCGGCGTCGCGTGTGGAGCAGGCGTTGGCTGGTTAGGCGATTCGGACGTGGATGGGTTATTCATTTCTTGGTCCTTTGGAGTTGCTCATTACCGCGACGAACAAATCGGCGATGCTCGGAGTGCGAACATCGCCGAGGGCGGCAAGTTGATTGCGATCGACGTGGTCGAACAAAAGAATGCTTCGTCCGAACACCTGACGCTCAGACATCGGCTTGAGCGATCGGGCCCCGGCGACGTGGTCGGGATGCACCATGACTTCGACATAGCGCGACTCGAATTCCTCCATCGTGCATTGCAGAACGATGCGACCGTGGTTGATGAAAACGAGATCGGTCAGGACATCCTGGACTTCTTCCACTTGATGCGTGGTGACGACGATTGTGCGGCTGTGATCGAAGTAATCGTTGAGCAACGAATCGTAGAATTGCTTCCGGAAAAGAATATCGAGTCCAAGCGTCGGTTCATCGAGGACCAGAAGCTTGGCGTCGATTGCCATCACGATGGCGAGATGCAATTGCGCGACCATTCCTTTCGATAGTTCGCGCACTTTGCTGCGTCGTTTGATCGCGGTCTTGGCCAGAAAGCCTTCCGCTTTCGCGCGATCGAACTTTGGATGAACACCCACGACGTACTCGAGCAAGTCACTTACCCGGATCCAACGCGGCAGGACGGCGACATCGGCAATGAACGAGACGTCGCGCATTAATTCATCGCGCGCTCTCCAGGGATCGCGTCCGAGGACCTTCAATTCGCCCTGGTAGGAGGTGAGTCCGAGAATGGCGTTGAGCGCGGTTGTCTTGCCGGCGCCATTCGGGCCGATGATTCCAAGAATGCGGCCTTCTTCG
>DATLJP010000038.1:0-8878 GCA_035538875.1 Chthoniobacterales bacterium
CGCGTGCCAGTCGAGCCAGTTCATGTAGCCGACGGCACCGCGCTCGAAAGCATTCGAACGTTCTCGCACTACAATCAATTGGTCCGAGTCGGGATAAGGCAGTGGCCGCAACAGCACCGCGTTCACCACGCTGAAGATTGCGGTGTTGGCGCCGATCCCGAGCGCGAGTGCGAAAATTGCAATTAGCGTGAAGCCTGGATTTTTTACCAGCTGGCGAAACGCGAAGCGGAGATCTTCTAACATCGACAATCTTCTGGGGGTGGCGTTGGATTATTCATATCGCAGCGCGATCATGGGATCGACGCGCGTGGCGCGACGCGCGGGAACGAAACAGGAGGCTGCCGCCACCAGCGTGAGAAGCCCCGCCACCGCAAAATAAATGGAAGGATCGAGTGCGTTAACTTTAAAAAGAATGACTTTGAGAGCGGCCCTGGCGACAACTCCCAAGAGCAAGGCGATGCCGCCTGCGCCGAGAACAAGACCGATGGCGAGTTGCCACGCACCTTGCGTCATGACCATGCGGAAAATGCGACGTGCGTCGGCGCCCAACGCCATGCGAATGCCGAACTCTTGCGTCCGCTGGTTCACCGAAAAACTCATCACTCCGTAGAGGCCAACCGCCGACAAAATGAACGCAACAATTCCAAAAATAGTGAAGAGAGTCGCGACCACACGGTTGCCGTTGAGAATTTCATTGTGCAATCGCGCCGGCGTGCCGGCGAAATAAGTCGGGAGATTCGAATCGATCTCGGCGACTGCCTTGCTCAATGCCGGGCCGAGAGTTTCCGCGCGCTGACCCCCACGCGGACGGACAAGGATCGTGCAAAATTGCGTCGCAGGCGACGCGCCAAGCAACGGCATGTAAAATCCGGCGGACTCGGTCTGCTGATCGAACGGTCCCTGCATCAACAAGTCCGGCACCACGCCAACGATGGTTCGCCACAGTTGCGGCTGAGCCGGATTGAAGATCCTCACCTTATGGCCGAGCGGGCTTTGGTTTCCCCAATATTTCCGGGCAAAGCTTGTGTTCACGATCGCGACCGGTTGCTTAATGTCCGAGTCGTCGGCCGTGAAATCGCGCCCTTCCAAGATTTTCAGCCCGAGCGTCGAAAAATAATTGTCGGAAACAGATTCGAAGTTCCCGCGCGGTCGGTCGCGATCGGTCAGATAATTCTGGCCGTCGACTTCGTACTGGCCGTTGGGAGCAAATGTCATTCGAAAGCGATCGCTCATCGCGGCCGCATCGAATTGAGGATTTGCCCGCAACGCGCGCACGGCCCGCACGAAAAATTGCCGCCGCGCGTCCTCATTCGGGTAGGCCCCTTCCATCAACGCCATTCGCGCGCTGTAAACCGCGCTCTCGTCGTAGCCGTAGTCGAGCTTGGTCTGATTTCGGATCGATTTGATTTGCAACGTCGCCGCGATCAAAAGCGCCGCGGTCAACGCGATCTGTCCGACCACGAGCACGCGCGTGATAATATTGACCAGGCGACTGGTGTTGCCTCGTCCGCCTTCTTTCATGATCTCCGCCGTGTTGCGTCGGGCGCTGAGATACGCCGGAACCAAGCCTGAGATCAGTGTCGAGGCCAAAGTAATCGCGATAATGAAGGTGAGAACGCGACCGTCGATCGTGAATTGCCACCAATAAGGCAGTGGAAATGGCGACGCGCTGAACGCCCGCACCAGCATATCGACCGCCCAATAGGCCAGGAGCACGCCGGCGACAGCACCAAATGCCGCTACAACCAAACTTTCCGTCAGCATTTGGCGGACGAGTCTCCAACGCGTGGCCCCGAGCGCGCCGCGGATCGCGAGCTCTTTCGCCCGCAAAGCGGCTCGGCCAAATTGCATGTTCATCACGTTCACGCACGCGATGACCAAAACCAGAATGACCGCCGCGAGCATCGCCCAGATGATCTGGCGTAGTTGCACGCCGGTGAATGCGTTTAGAAGCGGCTGGACGGTGGCTGACGTAAAATTTTGGTTCGTTTTCGGATTGTCCTCGGCCAGGTGGTGCGCGAGCGCGACAAACTCGGCATTAACTTGATCGAGAGTCACACCCGGTTTGAGTCGGCCCATTACCGCAGGCGCGGGATTGTTCGCCCCGAGCACGAGTTCGCCGCGCGGCCGTGGCGGATACTCGTTATATAGAGGCGTCCAGAGCTCTTCCGAAAATGGAAACTTAAAATTCGGGGGCATAACGCCGATAATCGTCGCCGCCTTGCCGTTAATCCGAACGCTTTGGCCGACGATGTTCGGATCGGCGCCGAAATCGCGTCTCCAGATTTCATCACCGAGAAGCGTGACCTTCTCCGCGCCGGGCTTGTTGTCTTCGGCGGCAAAATCGCGACCCATCACCGGCGAAACACCGATGATCTTGAAGAAATCCTCCGTAACGTAGCCGCCGGTGTAGCGCTGCGGATTGTTCTTGTAAGTCACGTTGATTGTCGAGCCAGCCAGGTAGCCGGCCATCATCGTGAACGACTTCTGCGCCGCTTTCAGATCTTCGTAGTCCTGCGCGGCCGGAATCTGGCCGAGACCAAAATTGTTGTTTTGATCGGTGGCCTTGGGATCGATCAGGCCGACGCTTACCAATTGCTCCGGACGAGCAAACGAAAAGCCTCGCAAAACAATCGCGTTGACGACAGTGAACTGCGTCGTCGCGGCACCGATGCCAAGCCCAAGCACGAGCACAGCCAGAAAGCAAAACGACTTCTCTTTGAACAGCACGCGCAATCCCACGCGCACATCCTGACGAAATGAATCTAGAATCATATGTTACCTCGTGCTTGGCTCGACCACCCAACCGTCCCGCAGCTGGATGATCCGATTTCCGTATCCTGCATTTTTCTCCGAGTGCGTGACCTGAATGATGGTCGTGCCTTCGACGTTCAGTTTTTGAAATAGTTGCATGATTTCTTCGCCCTGAGTGGAGTGAAGATTTCCGGTCGGCTCGTCGGCCAGAATCAGCTTTGGGCTGGCGATAATCGCGCGCGCGACGCCAACAAGTTGCTGCTGGCCACCGGAAAGTTGCCGCGGATATAAATCCCGCTTCGCCACCATTTGAAATCGATCAAGCGCGTCGGCCACGATCGCGGCTCGCTCGTTCCGGCCGACTTTTCGATACGACAGCGGAATCTCGAGATTTTCGTAAACGGTTAGGTCGTCAAGCAGATGATACTGCTGAAAAACAAAACCGATCTTCTCGTTGCGGAGGGCGGCCCGTTCCTTGGCCTTCAAATGATGAACGGCGGCGTCGTTGAAAAAATATTCGCCCGTCCAGCCGTGGTCGTGCATTCCGAGAATGTGAAGCAGCGTCGATTTGCCGGCCCCAGACGGCCCCATGACGGAAACGAACTCGCCCTCCGCAACTTCGATGTCGATGTCACGCAGCACATAAAAGAATTTGCCGTGGCCGAGGGGATAACTTCGTTCGAGACTTTTGAGCCGGATCATCATCATGCGTTGTGGCTGAGTGCGATCATGGGATCGGCGCGGGTTGCGCGAAGCGCGGGGATGTAACTGGCGAGCAAACCTACTGCCGAGAGCGCAATCGTTACGAACACGAACGTTGCCGCGTCAAACGCACCGACATTGTAGAGGGACGCCGAGAGCGTGCGCGTTGAAAAAAAGGCGAGGATCAATCCAATCACGGCGCCGATTCCAACCAGCTTAACGGCGTGACCCACCACGAGTTTCAGAACGTCGGATCGTTGCGCTCCCAACGCCATGCGCACGCCAATTTCGTGCGTGCGCTGCACGACCAGATAAGAAATTACTCCGTAAATTCCAACGCCCGCCAACAACAAGGCGATTCCGGCAAAGGCGCCGAGCAACACCATCGACATCCTTCGCGGTGCGACTGAATCGGCGGTTACCGTTTCGAGCGTGCGCACGTTCGCGATTGGTTGGTCCGGATCAATCGACTGGATTTCGCGGCGAATCGCGGATGTGAGACTGCGCGGGTCCTGCGTGCTCCGCACCACCAGGATCATTTGGTTCTGCGCGCGCTGCGCCAGCGACAAATAATATTCCGGCGCCGGATCGACATCGAGGCCACGATGTCGAATGCTTCGGACAATTCCGACAATCGTCAGCCACTCTGGATCCGGTTTGCGCGGATCGCTAAACGTGATCCGCTTCCCGAGCGCGTCTTCATTCGCCCAATATTTTTTCGCGAGCGCATCATTAATGATCACCACGCCGGGCGCGTCGGCATTATCGGCCTCGCTGAAAAATCTTCCGCGCAGCAGCGGCGTTTTCAAGACTCGGAAATAATCCGACGTAACAATCCGAAGTTCTTCGTCCGGGCCCGGCTCGTTCGGACGCATCTCGCGTCCTTCAATCCTAAATGACGAATCCGTGTTCGATCCACTCAACGGCAGTACGATCGTAAAACCGGCGGCTTCGACACCGGGCAATTGCTGAACGCGATGCAGCGCTTCGTCCCAAAAATTCGTCATCGCCGCACCGTGATTGTAATCAGCGCTTCCCCGCTGCGGATAGTTCGTCTCCGACAGATCCAGCTCGGCAGTCAGAATGTTTCGACGATCGAATCCAGGATCGATGTTTTGCACGCGCGCGTAGCTTTTAAGTAAAAGTCCTGCGCCAACCAGCAACACCAGCGCAAGCGCGATCTCGGCGATAACGAGCGAATTGCGAACTTGATTACGCCGCGCGCCAGTTGTTGATGAACGCCCGCCTTCTTTCAGCGCTTCGGTGAGCTCCGGTTTCGCGCTGGCGAACGCCGGAATCAGCCCGAACAAGATTCCCGTTCCCACAGCGACTACGGCCGTCACGATCATCACCGCAAGATCGACATTCACCTCAGCGAGACGCGGAATCGTGCGCGCGCCGATTTGTTTGAGCAGCTCCAGCCCCCAAACCGAAAGAAAAATTCCAATCGCAGCGCCGGCCAAAGCGAGCAACACGCTCTCGGTCAACATTTGTCGCAGCAAACGCCAGCGTCCGGCTCCAAGCGCGACGCGAATAGCCAGCTCGCGTTCGCGTGCGCTCGCCCGAGCGAGCAGCATCGTCGCGAGATTCGCGCACGCGATCAGCAAAACAAAAACCACCGCGCCGAGCAAAATCCCCAGACCGGCTCGCATATTGCCGATGACTTGATCGTGAAGCGGATAAATTTTTGCGCCGAACCCGCCGCCGCCATAGTTGTCGCGATAAGTCTGGATCCAATTCGCAACTATCTTGTCCAGCTCGGCCTGCGCTTTCGTCAGCGACACGTCCGGGCGGAGTCGCGTGACCAGCGCATAATTACGGTTGCCGCGCTCCTTCAACTCGAGGGGCGTAAACGCGAGTGGTTTCCAAATATCGACGCGCTCGGCGAATTGATTGCCCTGAACTCCGAAAAGCGGGATCGGAAATTCAAATTTCGACGGCATGATCCCAATCACCGGGTAACTGCGCCCATTCAGCAGCAGCGTCTTGCCAACCAGCATCGGGTCGGAATTGAACCGCCGCTTCCAAAGCCGCTCGCTGATCACGATGACGTCATCGTGACCTTCTCCCTGTTCTTCGCGCGCGAACGTCCGCCCTTTGAGCGGCTCAGCTCCGAGCAACGAAAATAACGACGGCGCGACCAGTGCGCCCGAAATTCTTTCCGGAACATCGCCGCCGCCTAGATTGAATGTTTGATAATTAAAGGCCGCGAGTCCGGTCCCGCTTTGGAATTCCTTTTCCAGGTCGAGATATTCCGGCGGCGAACAGGGAATGCGCTCAAGCCCCTGGGTCTTGAATTGTTCCCAGATCAAGGCGATTCGGGAAGGCTGCTGATACGGCAGTGGCCGGACCAGGAGTGCGTTGATCAAACTGAAGACGGCGCTGTTCGCGCCAATCGCCAACGCCAGCGTTGCAATCGCGATCGCAGTGAAGCCGGGGCTTTTCGCCAGGCCCCGAAGCGCCACTTTAATTTCGCTCAGCATAACCGCTGGGTGTTGTTGATCTTACATTTCGTTTAGGCCGCGATCCGGCTGTCCTCCACCACTCGACCGTCGAACAAATGAACCGTGCGATCGGCATGCTTCGCAAACCGCTCGTCATGGGTGACCATGCAAATGGTTGCACCACCGGCGTGCAATTCCTTGAGCAGGTTCATCACCGCTTCGCCATTCCGTGAATCGAGGTTTCCGGTCGGCTCGTCCGCGAGCAGAATCGCCGGCTTACCGGCCAGTGCGCGGGCAACCGCGACGCGTTGCTGCTGGCCACCCGAGAGCTGGCTCGGCAGATGTTTCGCCCGATGCGCCATGCCAACGCGATCGAGCGCCTGAGTGACCAGCGTCTTCCGGTCGCCCGCGCTCATCCCGCGATACGTCAGCGGTAGTTCGACGTTTTCGAATACCGTGAGGTCGCCGATCAAGTTGAAGCTTTGGAAAATGAAACCGATCTCGCGGTTCCGGATACGCGCCCGATCCGCGAACGAAAGGTTCGCGACTTCGTTTCCTTTGAGCGCGTAACTTCCGTCCGACGGCGTGTCGAGCAGACCGAGGATCGACAATAACGTCGATTTGCCGCAGCCCGACGGGCCGGCTATTGAAACGTATTCGCCGTCGCGGATGTCCAAATGGATTCCGGAAAGCGCGTGCGTCTCGACTTCGTCAGTGAGAAACACTTTGGTGACCGCGTCGAGCCGGATCAACGGCGTTGAACCGTTTGCACTGGACCGAGTTGATGAATGAGGATGATGTTGGGTTGATATCATGGTTGGCATGGTTGGTTTTTAGTTGAGTCGAATTCTTTCGTGTGAATCCCAGGCACTGGTATCGGAGAGGATGACCTGATCGCCCGGATTCAGGCCGCTAAGAATTTCAATGGTGTTAACCGAGCTCTTGCCCAGTTTCACCGGCGTGCGCACGGCTTCGTTGCTGCCGGCAACGAGCTTGAACATGCCGACCGTATTATTTTCCTGACCAAACGCCGGCCGGCCGACATAAACAACATTGTCGAGACGCTCGAGCTCGATCGTTCCATCGACGCTCAGATCCGGACGCGCGCCTTTCGGCAAATCTTCATCAAACGCGACGTCGACCGTCACCGTTCCCTGCTCCACCGCCGGATCGACTCGCTTAACGTGGCCCTTTACCACACCGTTGCGCGTGTCGATCGTCGCCGCCTGGTTCGGCTGAATATCTTTCGCCTGCGTCTCCGCGATCTTGACTTGCGCTTTAAGCTTCGAAGGATCGGCAACGCGGGCGAGATTGTCACCCGGTTTCACCCGCTGACCGACTTGCACTGGCAAAGCTTGCAACACGCCCGACATTCCCGCTTTCACGTGCAACGCCTCGACCTGGTCGAGTTTTAGCTTGGCCAACTGGTTTGCCTGATCCACCGCCGCCTGTTTCGATGCGAGCTGTGGTTCAATGGAATCGCGCGCGAACGCGAATCGCTTCGACTCGATGTCATCGGTCTTCTGACATTCCTCCTCTTTAATTTTCGAAGTTTTGTAAACTAGGTCAGCAACGAGACCGTTCTTGGCCAGCTGATCGTTCGTCTGGCGCTCCATTCTCGCTTGTTCGTAAGCCGAATGCGCCGTGGTAGCTTTCGATTCTTGATCCAGCAGTTCGCGCTGCAAAGTTGCGCGCTCCGTCGCAAGCTCCGCCTCCGCGGCTTTCGCCTTCGACTCTGCTTCGTGCGCGCTCTGTTCTAATTCCGGGCTGGTCAACTCTAGTATAACGTCACCGGATTCGACTTTTGTTCCCGGCCAGATCAAAATTTTCTCGACGCTGGCCTCCGTTGTGGCCGGGATCCAACGAAATTCCTCCGGAACGAGCGTGCCGAGTCCGCGCACTTGCCGCACCATCGGACCGCGCTTCACGGTGTCGATCCAAACAGTCGAGCGGTCCACGCTTGGCGCCGCCGGTTTTAATCGCGATAACGCAAACGTCGCCAGAACCAAGCCGACTGCGCTTGCACAAATGATCAGAATGCGGCGCTTCCGTTTTTTCTCGGCTACGCCTTTTCGCGGAACATCCATCGAGGAAAGGCTCGGCGTAAAATCGCTTGGCCGAACGATCGTATGATCTTCGTCTTTCTGTGGTTGTGGGGTCACGGGTTGATTAAAACACCGGCAGCCCGCGGACGAGATGGATCATCTCTGAAGCGCTCGCCGCAATCGGCACAAGTGCTGATGCGATCAGCGCGGAGAAAATCGCGGCGTTGCTGAGAAAATCCTTATTCTCTTCTGTGTCGAAGTAGTCGCGGCTGATGTCGCGAAACGAATTCGAAATTCTCGCGCAACGACCGGCCAGATTTTCTAGGTTCGAGGCTTGATACTGATAATCAACGAACGGGAATTTCCCCGCGTCTTTGTTTGTGATTGTCGTTGGTTTCATAATTCCTTTCCCTTTCGTCTCTAATGAGAAGCGTTTCGACTACTCGTTGGATTCAAAAGTTTTTTCATTTCGAAAATCGGTATTGCAACGCCCGTGCCACGCCTCAAGACAAAGCCATAAGTCATTGATTATTAGTGACTAAAAGTTAGGCGCAATCTTTCGAGCAATCGCGAAGTGATCCGCTCGTGGGACAATGCCGTCCCGATTTCGGGACAAAATCTGTGAGGAAAAATCTGTCACCCGCGAGCACGTTGAAGACAACAGGAGACATCGCAGACCGAGTTTCTGCCACGCAACGTATTGAGGGTTAGCTACGAAGCTCTGAGAGATCCTTCGCTTACGCTCAGGCTCACGTCACTTTGGCAAACGCAACACAGCTTCCGCGCCGCTACGATCTTTGCGATTCGCCAAACTCAGTGTGCCGCCATGTGCTTCCGCAATTTGCCGGCTCAACGTTAAACCGATTCCGGATCCTTCCGGCTTCGTTGTGAAGAACGGCACGAACAGATTCGTCGGGTTCATGATCCCCGGTC
>DATLJP010000039.1:0-91668 GCA_035538875.1 Chthoniobacterales bacterium
GATCTTTGCGATTCGCCAAACTCAGTGTGCCGCCATGTGCTTCCGCAATTTGCCGGCTCAACGTTAAACCGATTCCGGATCCTTCCGGCTTCGTTGTGAAGAACGGCACGAACAGATTCGTCGGGTTCATGATCCCCGGTCCCTCATCCTTCACGATTACTTCGACGCCATCACTCGCTTCCAGCCACCGAATCAAAGCGTTCCCGCGTGTCTCGAGCGCGGCGTCGACTGCGTTGTGCACCAAATTGATCAGCACTTGTTCGATCTGCGCTTTGTCGGCTTTGATTTGCAATTGCGGGCCGGCCACGATATGCACCTTCTGTCGCGGCTCGAGATTCACCACGCGTTGAACCAGCTCGCCAACATCGACATCCTCTTTTTGCGGTGGCGGCAATTTCGCCAGGCGTGTGTACGCCTGCATGAAACGGCTCAGCGAGTCCGCCCGCGCGGCGATCGATTTCAATCCGCTCTGTGCGTCTTCCCTCCAATCGCGCGGCATCGGCTCGCGTCGGAACAGATTTTCCAAGCTACCGGCAAGGGATTTGATCGGCGCCAGGGAATTATTCATTTCGTGGCCAAGCACACGGACCAATCGTTGCCAGGCGCGGCGCTCCTCTTCGCGCAGGGTCCGGCTCAAGTCAGTCAGTACGACTAGCTCGTGCGGCAATCCCCGTTCGCGAAAAGTGCTTCGCCCCACCCGCCAACGGCCCGAGCCGCCGGGGAAAGACAACGTTAGCGGCTCATCTTCATCTACGTCGAAACATAGCGCCAATCCAAGCTGGTCTGCCTTTCGGCCCAACAATTTGTCGATCGGCTGGCCAAGAAGATTTTCGCCGGCACGATTAACCAGACGCAATCGACGGTCGGGATCGAACGTGAAAACCGAAACTTCGATCTCGGCCATGATCGTTCGCAAAAGTGCAGTCGCTTCGAACGCGCCGAGGCGCTGCACACGCAATGTTTCGCCAAGCGTGTTGATCTCGAGCAACACTTCGCCAAGCGCATCGTCCCCCCGCGCGCCACGGGCCCGGATCGAGTAATCCCCTTCGCGCAACGCCGCCAGCAAATTGCTCATCGTTTGCAGCGGATGCACCACGTGATCGCGCGCAGCCGAAATGAATCCCGCGGCGAAGGCGATGATCACAATCGTGAGCGTCCATTGCACTTTGGCGCTGTAATCGCCGAGCCATAGGATCAACATCGCAGTGATCACCGCCGGCGCGACTGCACCGATTGTCAGCCATGCCAACTTGCCCTCATGCGAAAACCGATGTCGATCTTTCGGCCCGCGCTTCATTCAGCCGCTTTCCGAAATCCGCAATCCGTAATTCGCAATTGATCAGAGACCATGCTGTTGTAAGCGCCGATAGAATGCACTCCGGCTCAGCCCGAGCGATTCGGCTGCTTTGCGCGCGTTCCCGTTGTTTCTGGCGAGCGCTTTCTTGATCAGGAACGCTTCGACTTCTTCGAGGCTCATGTCTTCCAGGCTTTTCGATTCGCCTCCGGTAGTCGTTAGGCCAAGATCGGCCGCCCTGATCTGTGAGCCGCGCGCCATCAAGACCGCGCGCTCGATTACATGATCGAGCTCGCGAACATTTCCCGGATACGAATGTTGCATCAATCTGTCGCGCGCCGTTTCGTCGAACCCGTCGAGTTCCTTGCGATAACGTTGCGCATGCATCAGCAGAAAATTGTTCGCCAGCGGAATGATGTCTTCGCGCCGGTCGCGCAAAGGCGGCAGCGCGATTTCGATCGTGTTCAGGCGAAAAAGTAAGTCCTGCCGAAATTTCCCCGCCGCGACTTCGTCCGCGAGGTTCGCATTCGTCGCGGAGATGGTCCGCACATTCGCGTGCAGCGTTTTCGACGAACCGACCCGTTCGAAATCGCCCGTCTCGATCACACGCAACAGTTTGGCCTGTTGGTTAAGCGGAATGTTCGCGATCTCGTCCATGAAAAGCGAGCTTTCGTCAGCCAGCTCGAACCGCCCGGCGCGATCGGTCTTCGCATCGGTGAACGCGCCTTTGACATGACCAAATAGCTCGCTCTCGAACAACGTCTCCGACAAGCCGCCCATGTTCACCGTGATCATGCTGTGCGACCCACGAGGCGAGAGCCCGTGCAACGCTTGCGCTATGAGACTTTTACCGGTACCGTTCTCGCCGGTGATAAGGATGTTCGCGTCCGACGGCGCGACGCGCTGGATCATCTCGATCACTGGCCGCATCGACGACGCCTCAGCAATGAGGTTCGGAACATTGCCGCCAAGAAGTTTGTTTGCCGCCTCGAGTTTTCGGCCTTTGCGCAACGCCCCCCCAAGCTCGATCTGCGTCCGGACAATCGTGAGCAACCGCTCGTTGTCCCACGGTTTCGGCACGAAATCGCGCGCGCCGCGTTTCATTGCCTCTACCGCGAGGTCGATCGTCGCCCACGCCGTCATCACCACGATTGGAAGGGTGCTGTCCAAGGCCTGGATCTTCGGAATTACTTCAAGACCTTCCTGGCCTGAAGTCGTATCGCGCGTGTAATTCAGGTCCATCATCAGCAGCGCGTAATCACGTTGCTGAAGCGCGTTGAAAATTCCAGTGATCGACGTAACCGACTCGGTTTGGTGCCCCTCGCCCTTGAGCAAGATCCGCAGCGCTTCCAGCACATCGCGCTGATCATCGGCAATAAGAACCCGACTCACCGGCTAACTCTCAACCGCGAATCCGTCGTTCTGTCAACGTTTGGAAGTTGCAACCCAAGACAACGCCAGGGTTTTGAGGTTCGCCGCCGAATTTCCAGAGCAAATGCGGCACCGCTATCGGATGCAAGCTTCGAGGAATTAGTTCGAGGAATTAGAGGTCGATTGAGTACTCAATTTCACACGTTTTAAACAGCTAGTTCCTTGGCGAATCCGAGCTCAAACTGACCTAATTTTCTCTTTCATCCTTCTTCCTTCATAATTCATCCTTTCTTCCATGGAAGCGCCGGACTGGGTAGCACTTAGCGATGAGCAACTGCTCGAGCGACGGATCTCGTCACTAGGACTTCGACTCGAGGACACGCCGCTCCAGCCGCTAATTCAACAGTTATATAATGAGCTGGCGGCGAAAGGGCTTGCGTTTCATCCCCCAACCTACATCGGCGATGAATGGTTCGTGCCGATCGGAATCCCCGCGATCTTCGTTCCGTTTTTTTTAGGCCACGATCGACTCCGCGCGCTGGAGCGGACGATGATGCTCGAAGTTGAGGGCGAAACGCCGGAGTGGTTCATGAAACTGATGCGGCATGAGGCCGGTCACGCCTACATGTACGCCTACCGGCTCACCCGAAAGAAAAGATGGCAACAACTCTTCGGGCAAACATCCAATGAAGAGACGCCGAGTTTTTATCGGCCGCGCCCATTCAGCCGCAGCTACGTCGTGCATCTAGACGATTGGTACGCGCAGGCGCACCCAGACGAAGATTTCGCGGAGACGTTTGCGATCTGGCTAACGCCGGACTTCGACTGGCAGCAGCGTTACGTCGGCTGGAAGGCAATCCACAAACTCGAATACGTCGATGAGCTCATGAAGTCGCTCGCCGGCAAACCGCCAGCGCTGATGGCGAAATACCGTGAGGCCGAATACAATTTTCTGAACGTAAAGCTGAAGACCTACTACGCGCGGAAACGGAAACTTTACGAAGAACAGTATCCCGGCTTCTACGATGTCGATCTTCGTCAGTTGTTTTCGGCGACGGCCGGGATCAAGGCTAGCAGTTATCTGCGCCAGCGGCGACGGCGTTTGATGAATTCCATCTCGCAATGGACGAACGAGAAAAAATTCCGGATCAATCAATTGCTGAATCGGTTGATCGACCGCAGCGATGAGCTCGGCTTGCGGGTGCAAAACGACGATCCGCAGCAGGATTTTCGCGTCGCATCTTACATCACAACGCTGGTGATGAATTATCTGTTCACTGGCAAATTCAAACGCACGAAGTAGCGCCGTGAAAAAGAAACTCAAAGTCCTGGTCTTATTTGATGGCGTGCAGCCAACGCCCATTGACGCCGATTTGAGCGAGCAAATGAAGACCGAGGAGTGGGAGACCGAGGCGAACGTGATGGCGGCGCTGAGAGAGCTCGGTCACAGCGCGGAACACCTCGCCATCTACGACGATGTCGATCTTGTCCGGCAAAAAATGGAAAGCTTCCAGCCGGACGTGCTTTTCAATCTGGTCGAGCAATTCAAAAACAATCCCGAGTTCGACCAGAACATCGTTTCGCTGCTCGAGATGCAAGGCGTGCCATTCACCGGCTGCGGGTCGACCGGGCTGACGCTCTGCAAACACAAAGGCATCTCAAAGAAAATTCTCGGCCATCACGGAATTCCGACGCCGAATTTTATGGTGATCCCGCGCGGACAACGCATCGCCGGGCCTCGGCCATTGAAGTTTCCGATTCTTGTAAAGCCGGTGAAAGAGGAGGCCTCGTATGGAATTTCGCGCGCGTCGTTTGTCCAAAATGACGAGCAATTCCGCGACCGGATTACGTTCATTCACGAGAAGTACAAAAGCGACGCCATCGCCGAGGAGTACATCGAGGGTCGCGAACTTTACGTGAGCATCATGGGCAACACGCGACTGACGGTTTTTCCGATCCGCGAATTGATTTTCCGCGAAGTGCCGCCCAACGAGCCAAGGATCGCGACCTACAAAGCGAAATGGGACGAGAAATATCGGAAACGCTGGGGGCTTGAGGGACAGTTCGCCGACAATCTCGACGCCGAATTGGTGAAAGAAATCGAGAAAACCTGCAAAGAAATCTATCGGTTACTCACGATCGATGGTTACGCGCGAATCGACTTGCGACTCACCGCCGATAACAAAGCATATTTTATAGAGGCGAACCCGAACCCGCATCTCGCGGCCGACGAAGATTTCGCGCAATCGGCGGCCAAAGCGGGCATGAAGTATCCACAGTTAATTCAGGGTATCATTCGACTCGGGATGAGGCCGAGCCGGACTGGCATTCAACAGCTCCCACGAACCGGACGACTCTAAGAAAAGTCTAGCGCAACTCGGCTGCGGAGACGACTGTTTAATGCCCTGCCAATTGGGCTTTCCCCGTATGGAACCCACGACGTTTTTGGAGCACTACCGCCTCTGCAGGAGCGAAGCGGGTCGGGAGGTCACTCGGACCGGCGTGGCCATCAATTACGAGGCGATCGATACCCGATCGCATGACCCGGTCCGTTTGCAGGTGATTCCGGTGGCGACGATTGAACCGGAAAAACTGGTGCAGTTAAAAGAACGCGCCGAAACCGCAGAGAAGCTGGATCACGTTAACATCGCCAAGACATTCGCGGTCGGCGTCGATCATGATTACTTCGTGTTGGCCTCAGAACATTTCGAAGGCGAAACGGCCGACGCGTGGATTGTCGAGAATGGACCGATGGCGGCAGACGCAGCGCTGCGTGTTGGATTGCAAGTAGTTAGGGCACTCGGGGCGGCTGCATATTTCAATCTTACCCATCGCGCCATTCAACCGTCGAACTTGGTGATTGTGCCAGGTCAATCGCCCGATGGTGGTTGGCCGTTTGTGAAGCTCTTGAATTTTGGTCTCGCGAGTCTCGAATTGCATTCGGACAGCGCCGAGGCGCTCGAGCTCGCGCCTTCGATCTCACCGCAATTCGCGAGTCCGGAGCAGCGCGCTCATGGCGAGATCGATTTCCGATCGGAAATGTATTCGCTCGGCGCAACGATGTGCTTCTTGCTGACCGGGGCAGCGCCGCTCGCGGTCAGCGGGATAAAAGCGCGTTTTCGAATCCGGCGCTTGCCTGAACTGCGGCACGCGCCGAAGCCGCTGTACAATTTGCTCGTTTATTTGTTGCGCGAAGACCCGAGCAATCGACCGCCCGATTCGGTCGTGCTCGAAAAAGAGATGCGCGATTGCCTGACAAAAATCGAACGGCGTCAGGCGATCGGTCGCAAATTGGGAATTTCTCTGACGACAGTCGTGCCGAGAAAACTGAAAGAACCGAAACAACAGGTGAGCCCTCTGGCACAAGTGTTAGGCGGTTTCACGGCCGTTCTCGTTCTTCTTCTGGGTGCAGCAGCGGGCGCTGAATATTTCTTTCCCGACAAGATACCATATTTCCGTCGCAACGGGAAAATTGGCGTTCCAATCGGAGTTCCAGATGCATCGAAATTCGCAACAGCCCGGGCCCAACCTATGGATGAGGCAGTTGCCACGAATGAACCCAAACAAAATGCGTCGCCTGAAATCGCGGACTCGAATCAAAATCCGCCGCCCAACGTTGAACAAAATCGAGCGACTGACGTTCACGCGACAACTCCGGCAGTGGTAAGCAACGCGCAGAGTGGTTCCGTCGCACAACAACAACAACAACAACAACAATCGGAGCCGGCGGCGCCCGCGCTCGGGCCAAACGGAACATCCACGCCATCGACGGCTGGTCCCGAAAATTCCGAACAATCGTCAACTGCCGGAGCGAGCGAATCGACTACACACAATAAAGATGCCGCTTCAAGCTCCAGTCGAGCATCGCCATCGCGAAACGCTCGACGTAGTCGCGCTTTTAACAATGACGGCGAATACGGGCGCGAACCGGACCATCAAGCTCGACATCACGCCGAAGTGATCGGTCGAACCCGAAACGGGAGATTGATTGTGCGTTTATCCTCGGGCCGGGTGGTGATTCTCCCGCGTGTACACGACGAACCGATTTACCCGTCATATCCGCAACGTCGCATTTACGTCGAACGCCCGGATGATTACGTGCCGCCGTTGCAACCGTTTAATCCGAACGATTAATCGCGGAACCTCATCTCGGTCGTTGCGATAAAGCCAAGTTTCTCGTAAAGGGGGCGGCCTTCGTCTGAGGCGTGGAGAACGAGCGAATCGATGCCCGTTTTGCGGGACCAGGAAATGATTTCCGTCATTAAGAGAGTTCCCAACCCACGACGCCGCCACCCTGGTTCGGTGAAAACATTTTGGATGATTGCCTGTCGGCCGGAGGCAATGTCGATCGTGCCGTTCGCATTCGGCTGGGGATGCGGTGAAACTTCGCACAAGTGCACGCCCGCGCCGGCGACGATTTTGTCCGGCTCATCCCTGGGGCTTGCCAGCCAGCCGATGTACTGGTTGCGCTCGAACATCCGGTGAAGCGTCTCTTTGGACTGAGCGAGAAAACTCTCGAATAACTCGGCTGGAAGTTCGCACATGTCAGTGAACATGCGGGCGCGGTGCTGGCTGATAATCTCGAGATCAGCGCGCGTAGCCAGCCGGACGTGAAATTGAGACATAGAATTCGCCTAGCTGATTCTGATCGCTAAATCCATCGCTTCTTTCAACGCCTCGCTGCAGCTGGGGGTTCCGGGATCAATTGTTCGCATCGACTGATAATTCGATCGGCCTCCGCGTGAAATCACGAATTTTCGAATTCAGCGGCACCGCGCCCATCAGTCTCTCGAAAAAACGTGAGGCGAAAGGAAAGCAACCCCAGAACGCGTAAGCGTTGAGCCCAAAGGTCATTGCGCCGGATGAAGTCGAGGCGACGATTGGCGTACTCAACGTAAATCTCCGGCGCGAGATTGTGGACGAGAAGAAACCGTGTTCCGAAAAAGAGCACGCGTTTGGGGAGAGTGTCGGTGGGATTCTTCATTTCCCGTAAAGCCAAGATCAAAAGCAGCCGAATTCTTTTCAGTTTCTGGCTGGTTCCAACGCTCCGGATAGCTTCGGCCTCCACCAGACCAACTCACCATCAATTTCAGCGCCGCGATGGATAAACAATTTGCGCACGGCGGGCGGAAAAAGTCTTTTATCCTTTCCCGAGTTGATATCGAACAAGATTCCACCGCCGGCTTTCAGCTGTCGGTTAAATAAATCGTCGAGGAAAAAATTCCATTCATCAGTCCCCCACGCGACAGATTTGTCGGAGCTGCGATGGAACGCGGTCGAGAAAGCGGTGATCAAATCGAACTTGCGGCCGAAATCGGGCAGCGGCTCCAGCGCTTGAATAAGCCAGATCTGCCGTTCGACCCCGAAAAGATCGAGAAGCTCATTGCAAACCTCATGGTGCCCAACGTCGACGCCAAGTCCAGCGTGACCCAGCTGCTTCGCGATGAACAAAAAGAAACCGGCGCCACAACCTAGATCGAGAATTTGTCTCGGGCTGGATCGATCAAGTCTTAATCGCCGAATGCGCGGAAGATTGCACTTCAGCCAGCGTTCGGCGTCAGCGTACTTGGCGTAAACGCTAGTCGAGGAGGCGTAGCGATTTTGGATGTCGCGGAGACGGTTTCCGTCGATCTTGTCCAAGAGTTGCCGAGCTCGCAAAGTATCGAACAATCTCACCTCCAGTGAGTTTAAGCCACGACGACAGTCGTGTCGCACGTGATCGCGAAAGAATGCCGAAGACAGGTTCCTTTATCTCTTCAGGGAATGTTGCTTCGATACGCGACGGCGTTATCAATTGCGCCCTTTCGCCAGCAAGATCAATCTGTTCCGGACGGAGCATCAACCGCCGACCGAGCCTTTCGCTAAGAAGATTCGTTCTTGGGATGGAGCGGTATGGCCGACCGAGGCATCGCAGTGCACGATCTGCCCGGGCACGACGGTCAGCATTTGCGCCCGCCAAACGTCGCGATTCTTGCGCAAGAACCCATTGCGGCTCTCGCTCAGCGCTAAAACGGCGCTGGATTGAATTCCAAACTCGCAATTCCGGGTCGCTGATTTCATTGTTGGGCGATGCAGGACGCGCTCACCCCCATGATGCAGCAATATCAGCGGCTGCGAAAAAGCATCCCGCCGGACACGCTCCTGCTTTTTCGGCTCGGCGACTTCTACGAATTGTTTTTCGAAGACGCGAAGGAAGCGTCGGTGCTGCTCAACGTCGCCCTGACCAAGCGCAACAAAGTCCCGATGTGCGGTGTGCCTTATCACGCGGCGCAGGCTTACATCGCGAAGCTGATCAAAGCCGGCCGGCGCGTCGCGATCTGCGATCAAACGAGCGAACCGCAGCCGGGCAAGATTGTTTCGCGCGACATCACGCAGATCATTAGCGCAGGCACGGTGAGCGAGCTGAATTTGCTCGATGCCAAGCGCGCGAATTATCTCGGTGCAGTTTGCGCTGACGATAGCGGGTTCGGTTTCGCCTACGCCGATCTGACAACCGGAGAGTTTCGGCTAACACAATTGCAGGATCGACAATCGCTGCTCGACGAGCTCGCGCGCGTTTCGCCATCTGAATTGTTGGTTAGCTCCGAACAAAAAGATTCGTTAGGCAAAATCGATCAGGCGATTGAGTACGACAGCTACGCGTTTCTACTGGAGCACGCGACCTTCACCTTGTGTGAACATTTCCAGGTTGAATCTCTCGACGGATTCGGGTGCGCGCGCATGCCTCAAGCGGCTTCGGCCGCCGGCGCGATCGTCCACTACCTGAAACACCAGCTTCGGCGAAAAATCGATCATCTTCGTGCACCGAGGTGCGACGCGCCGAGCGATTACGTTTTGCTCGACGCGGCGACGCTAAGCAATCTCGAGCTAGTTGAATCGCGCGGAGCACGCGACACGAGCTTGCTTACAGTGCTGGATCGAACGGCCACGCCGATGGGCGGACGCAAGCTGCGGTCGTGGATTGTGCAGCCATTGCGCGATCTGACCGAGCTCGGCTGCCGCCACCAGATGATCGCCGATCTTTTGCAGGAGCCGGACCTGCTCGATTTGATCCGCACGGAGTTGAAATCGATCCGCGACATCGAGCGCGGCGTCGGCAGACTGAGCCATGTTTCCGGCAACGCCCGGGATCTAGTCGCGTTAAAAACGTCGCTTCAGCAGATTCCGAAACTTAAAGCGGAATTACAGAAGTTCCTCGATCGTCTAGCCTTTGGCGCGAACCGGGCGAAAGAGGAAGGCGAAGTCGAATTGCTGGCGCGGCGATTGCAGAATGATATTCACGAAATGCCGACGCTGGCGGAAAAGTTAGTGAAGGCTTTGGTTGACGATCCGCCGCTCGCCCTGAAGGAAGGCGGAATTTTCCGCGACGGTTACGATCTCGACCTTGACCAACTGCGAAACGCGTCGCGCGACGGTAAGAATTGGATCAGCCAATTACAGGAGCGCGAGATCGCCGCCACCGGAATCAAATCGCTCAAAGTTCGCTACAATTCGGTGTTCGGCTATTTCATCGAAGTAACGAAGGCAAATCTCGCAAGCGTGCCGGCGCATTACACGCGGAAACAGACAACTGTCAGCGGTGAACGGTTCATCACCCCGGAGTTGAAAGAGGTGGAAGGAAAGATCCTTGGCGCCAACGAGCACACGCGAAATCTCGAATACGAGCTTTTTCAAAAACTGCGTGAAGAAACGCTGTGTGAACTCGGACCAATTCAGCGAACCGCTGAGGCGATCGCGATTCTGGATGTCATTTGTTCGCTGGCAGAGACGGCACGGATTTTCAATTACTGCCGGCCGACGTTAAACGAATCGCTGCGACTCGTAATTAAGGACGGCCGGCATCCGGTGCTCGACCAAAATTTAGTAGAAGAAAAAGAAAAATTTGTCCCTAACGACACAACATTGGATGGCGAAGGCATGCGGCTTGCGATTGTGACCGGCCCCAACATGGCCGGCAAATCGACTTACATTCGCCAAGTCGCGCTAATCGTCCTCATGGCGCAAACAGGCAGCTTCGTGCCCGCAGCGAGCGCGGAGATTGGACTGGTCGATCGGATTTTCACACGGGTCGGCGCGAACGATGATCTCGCGCGTGGCCAATCAACGTTCATGGTCGAGATGAACGAAACGTCCAACATCGTGAACAATGCGAGCGCGCGCAGTCTGGTCATTCTGGACGAGATCGGACGCGGAACATCGACGTTCGACGGATTGTCGATTGCCTGGAGCGTAGCGGAGTTTCTGCACGATAAAATCAAAGCGCGCACGCTCTTCGCGACTCATTACCACGAGCTGACAAAATTGGCGGCGGAACGCAAGGGCGTCTGTAATTTCAACGTCGCCGTCCGGGAATGGAATGAACAGATCATTTTTCTCCGCAAGATCGTACCCGGTGGTGCGGACAAGAGTTATGGGATCCAGGTCGCGCGCCTGGCCGGGTTGCCGAAGGAAATTTTGGATCGCGCGAAGGAGATTTTGTCGCGCCTCGAGAATCCAAACGGGATGACTGGGCAGCCGCCGAGGACGCGCCGGAAAAGATCGACAGCGAAGATGCCGCAATCAGAAAAGACGCAGCTCGATCTCCTCTAATAGTCCTAGCCGGACTCCCCTTTTCACTGACCGGCAGCGCCCGACAATTTATAATGGCGGCCAAGGAACATTTGGGCGAGCGGGACAAGTCACCCAATTGACATAAAGCAAATTTACGAGGCCGATGGTGGCTACAAAGATGCGGCTTAGCAGGTAGAAAGCTCATACAAAAAGAGCAGAACCTAGTTCGCGGACCGGGTTATTGATCTTGCAGAGGTCGAATAGCTGACTTGCACGCGCGTCCAAAGCTGTGTCAGAATGCGAGTCTCGGATGCCGCCCGGCGGCCAAACTAACCTTGAAACGCTTATGAAAAACAATCTTATAATCTCACGACTCGCAATTGTGGCGCTGGCAGCCGCAGCGCTTTGCCTGCCGACGACAGGCAGGGCGCTCCAAAATCAATATCCACCGTTGAGAACGGGTGCCAATGCACCGGCGCCGACCGCCAAACCGGCGGCAAGCCCTGCGAAAGCAGGCGGCAGACTGAGCGCCGCAGATAAAACGTTCATGATGAACGCAGCCAAAGGCGGGATGATGGAGGTTGAGTGGGGCAAACTAGCGGCGCAGAACGGGCAAAGCGCCGACGTGAAAAAGTTCGGCAACCGGATGGTGGCCGATCATTCCAAAGCCAACAGCGAGTTGATGGCGCTTGCGAAGCAACAAGGTGTGTCGCTTCCCGGTGCGAAATCGCCCGACAAATGGAAATCGGACAAGGATTACATGGACATGATGGTTACAGACCATCAGGCGGACCTGGCCGAGTTCCAAAAAGAAGCACAAAGCGGAACGGATCCTGCCGTGAAGGCGTTCGCGGCCAAATATTCCAAGATCGTCCAGGAACATCTCAGGATGGCGAAGCAAACCCAAGGCAAGTTGAAGTAATACCCGCGATTGCAATTTACGAACAGCACGCCCGTCATCGGTGTGCCGATTTTTTTTGGCTTTGCGTTGAGCGAGATCAACCTTTGAGGCTTAGGCCCAATGCGGAAGACGAAAATCATCTGCACCCTTGGTCCCGCGACGGAACAGCCGGAGATGATTCGACAATTGGTCGCGCGTGGAGCGGACGTCTTCCGCTTGAATATGAGTCACGCGCGGCACGAATGGGTGCGTGAGATCGTTCCACGCATTCGCAAGCTTGCCAAACAATCGGTTCGTCCGATCGGGATTTTGCTCGACACCCAGGGACCGGCGATCCGAACCGGGCCGGTCAAAAAACCGTTGGAATTAAAGAAAGGCGACCTGCTCGAGTTCACTGTTCGTCGCGCGAAGAAAACCGAAAAGAAATCTGTGGAAGTAAACTACGACAACTTCGCTAATGACGTCGGTATAGGCGACACCGTCTTGGTCGATAACGGATTGATCAAGCTCATCGTCATCGAAAAGCAAAAGAATCGTGTACTTTGCAAGGTGGTCACTCCGGCGCCGTTGGGATCGCGGAGGCATATTAATTTGCCGGGCGTCCACGTCAGCCTTCCGGCCCTGACCAAAAAGGACATTGCGGATGTTACGCTCGGAACGCAGCTCGGTGTCGAATTCGTCGCGCTCAGTTTTGTGCGCAAACCAAGTGACCTCATGGAGCTACGCAAGTTGCTACAGCGCAAGAAAAGCAAAGCAATGGTGCTAGCAAAAATCGAAGACCAGTCGGCGGTCGAATCGATCGACGATATTATTCGGACCGCGGACCTTGTCATGGTCGCGCGCGGCGACCTCGGGATCGAAGTGCCAATGGAAGAACTGCCAATCATCCAGCGGCGAATCGTCAAGGGCTGCATCCGTTTGGGCAAGCCGGTCATCGTCGCGACGCACTTGCTTGAATCGATGATTACAAATCGCGTCCCGACGCGGGCCGAGATTACCGACGTCGCAAACGCCGCGTTCGAGCAAGCTGACGCGATCATGCTGAGCGGCGAAACAAGCATGGGCCTTCACCCGGTCGAGTGCGTCGAGGTTTTGAATCGCGTGGCGGCGCGAATGGAACGGAGCAGCAGCGCCGGTTATGCTGAATCAGCTATTCTGGAAGATGCTCGACAAAAAACAGTCGCAGCCGCAGTAGTACTGGCCAATTCGCTTGCCCGTTCGAAGATCATTGTCTTCACGCGACACGGAACGATGGCTCGTAATGTTTCAAGCCTGCGCCCGGATCGCGCCACCATTTTTGCGTTTACGCCGAGCGAAGAAGTCCGGCGGCAGCTGTCGATCTGCTGGGGCGTTTTATCGATACGAATTGAATTCAGCAACGATCCGAATGTGACCATTGAAACGGCACAGAAATGTCTACGGGATCAAAAACTGACCGCGCCGGGAGACAACCTCGTGATCATCAGCGATGTTCGCGCGCGGGACGCGTTGGTCGATTGCGTCCAGTTGCGTGCGGCAAAATAAAACGCGCCGGTTTCTCCGTGCTTTCAAAAACTATTACGTCGGTCTTGGCTAAGCCTCAACCGGCAATTCGACGTCGATCGGCTTTTCTTTCTTGCTCAAAGCGCGACGCAATTTCGAGAGTGCAATATTTTGCAGCTGACGAATGCGCTCCCGGGTGACACCGAACTTCTTCCCGACTTCCTCGAGCGTCTTCGGCTTTCCACCGTCAAGACCGAAGCGCTGGAAAATGATTTTCTTCTCGCGATCATCGAGCACCTCCAGTAAACCGCCGACCTCATTGCGCAGGTTTTTATCTCGCAACAGCTCAAAAGGAGTTTGCGCGTCCTCATCGCCGACGATTTCGCCGAACTCGGTCGAATCGTCATCGCTGATTGGCGCGTCGAGTGAAGCCGGACGAATTGAGACCGTCTTCAACTGCGAAACTTTACCGGCAGCAATTCCAATTTCTTCACCAAGCTCGTCATCAGTCGGCTCGCGGCCGAGCTCCTCACTCATTTGCAGCGAGACACGGCGCATCTTGGAAATCTTGTCCACGAGATGGACCGGCAAACGAATCGTCTTCGACTGGTTGGCGAGCGCGCGTTTGATCGATTGTTTGATCCACCAGGCCGCGTAGGTGCTGAGCTTGCCGCCCTTTGCGGGATCGAAACGCTCGACGGCCTTCATCAAACCGATATTGCCTTCGGAAATCAGGTCCAACAACGGCAGGCCAAGATTGGCATAATCGTGCGCAATCTTGACCACCAACCGCAAGTTGGAGCGGATCATGAGAGCGCGCGCCTCCCGATCGCCTCTTTTGATCTTGGCGGCGAGCTCGATCTCCTGTTGCGGGGTCAAAAGCGGGATTTGCCCGATCTCGCGCAGGTAAATCTTTATTCCTGTATCGCTATCTTCGGCGGCCATATAACCTCTCTTCATGGAAAACTGGGGACTGCTCCGACAAACTGCCGGCCTTAATGTTCGTGGCTGGCTCCTTAATCGGATTTCTTAACATCAGCGAAACTATTTAACAAGGTTAAATATTCGGAATAGTGACAGTGTTCGGTAGGGGTTTGTTCAATCTTTCTCAAAATATTCGCCGGGAGTCGCTTTTCGCGTCTCGAGGGCCTCAAGAACTTGGACATTTGCCGTTTTTCCGCGTTGCGAATTTCTGTAAACCTCGGCTGCCTGATCCGTTCCCCAATGTTGGGGCCTGGGGCGCTGACCCTTGCAGCCTTTACAGAGATCTGATTGCATGAGCGGGTTTTCTTATTGAAGAATCTCAATAACGTTCTCGCTTTGATGAGTGAAAAGGTGCAAGCGAACGCGCAGAGATAATATCGCACAGGCTGTCATGCCGAAACGAACCACGGAGCCTAGAGGGGCTCGAACCACATCGCGTGCGAGCGGTTGGGGCCGCGATGTTTCCAGCGAACGGGATCGAGATGAGAAAACTGGCAACCGTTATTACCAGATCATCGACCATCGTTGCGCAAAAACGAAAATCGGTCAGACCGATATTGCCAAGCACTGGTTTGTCGATCATGAAGGTCCGTTGGAGCGCGGCCGAACAAGAGGCACACAACGCATTCCCAAGTCACGGGAATGACTCGCGACTCACATTTGCGGAATCGGATTTTGGGGGAATGTTGAATCCGAGTTTGAGACCGGCTGAATCTTATAAAAGAAACGTGAGCGATGAAACCGAGCTCTGACGATTATCGCAGACCTGAATCTTTTCGGAAGGAAAAGAGACGGGCCTTTCCGATCACGGACTGCAATTATCAGGAATTCTCTCCGCATCGTTACTATGGCGGATTTGGCGGTAATCCAGCCGCGTCATTTCGGAACATCAGCCGCGAGTATTTCCGTTACGAGGCACCACGACATTTTCTGGCCGAGGCCGCATTCTTTCTCGCATTTGCCGCGATTCTCGCGTTGACTTTCATCAGCGGCGCAATCGTCATCATTCATTTTCTTAATCTCCCAGAAGCTTGAGTCGAACGACAGAAGGGATGCGCCGGCTTGTAAGGATTTGTCTCACGTGTCTGCCACCCTCGTTGTGTTTGCTTGCCAATTGTGGGCCGACCGGCGATCCAACGCTGGAAGAAATGATCGACCACCGTTATCCGATCGACTCGAAGGCAACTTTGAGTGTTCGAAATCGCGACGGCTCCATTCGTGTTTATGGGGCCGGTGGCGGCACGCGCGAAGTGCAAGTCGAGGCGATCAAAAAGGCCTACAGCGTGGAGCGCCTAAAGGCGATTTCGGTGCAGATTTTTGCGACACGCGATTCGGTCTCAATCGAAACAATCTACCCGGACGATTCAAACCCTGGATTTTCCGATCGATCGGGAACGGTCGACTACGTGATTGTCGTCCCACGGACGATTCGGATTTTGAAACTTGAGCTCGCGAATGGCGAAGTCCTGCTGGAAGAGATGCGGGGCGAGGAAGCGCACGCAAACCTCAGCAACGGCCGATTGTTCGCGCACAATTGCTTCGGCAATCTCGCTCTCCACCTTGGCACCGGAAATCTCTCCATCGTTTACGAATGGTGGGAGAAACAGGAATTCTCAATTCGCTCGACCATAGAAGAAGGCAATGCTTTCGCTTACTTCCCGGGCGATGCGACTTTCCATCTCATCGCGCACACGGAGACCGGGCAAATCGGCAATGATTTCGAGGAGAAAGAGCAACGACACGTCGAGCCGGTCAACAAGGTCGACATGTTAGTCGGCAATGGCGGCAAAACGACCTTCCAATTCGAGTGCCGCGATGGAAACATCAAGATCTCGGAACATAATCCTTGACCATGCCTTCGTTCGACATTGTTTCTGAAGTGGACAAACAGGAAATGGACAACGCGCTTCATCAAGCGCGCAAGGAACTCGCGACCCGCTTCGATCTCAAGGATGCAAAGACCGACATAGTTCAAGAAAAAGACAAAATTGTGCTGGCCGCCGACGATGCGAATCATCTGCGCGCGCTGCGCGAGATTGTTATTGGTAAACTCTCCAAACGCGGCGTCGACCTTCGCAATGTCAAACAAGAACAGCCCGCACTCTCTTCAGTCGGTCACGCGCGGCAGGAACTCAAGATCCAACAAGGCTTGGAGGGCGATAAAGCCAAGGAAATCATTCAGACGATCAAATCGCAAAACTTCAAAGTTCAAAGCCAACTGCAAGATCGACAGATTCGCGTGACCGGAAAAAAGAAAGATGAGCTTCAGGCCGTGATTCAGTTCGTCCGCGGTCGCGATTTCGACGTCGCGACAAACTTCAAGAACTTTAGAGACTGATGCAAGACCGCTGACCGCTGATTTCATCCGCCCTGCACCGGAGGCATGATGGAAATTTCTTCACCGGACTTCAGTTTGTAACTGCGATCGACAAATTCCACCCCCGCGCCAACGAGAATGCTTTTCTCGTGCGCACGTAACGCCGGAAATTTCCCGTAAATCTTCTGGAGCAAATCTGAAACCGTCGCTCGGTCGGTAAGATCGACATCGTCCGCTTGGACACGCGCAATATCGCGCAATTGCGCATAAAACTTGACGTGCACTTTCACTTCACCAAATCTGCTCGCAATACGCCGACGCATCGAAGATTGCAATAGCGCTCGATAAACGTGATTGCCGACATATTGATTGTTCGACCGGTTAGTAGCGTGTGGAAGTCACCTGCACATGAATTATTTTCACGTTGTGCAGAGGTACGCAACCGCCGACACACCGTTGCCTGGACTGTGCGTCAATCCTTGAAGCCCGACAAAACGAACACGTCGTCCTAGTTGCGTAACAAAAAGTTCATTAGACCGGATCGACACCATCTCCCGAACCCTGCCCGACTCTAATTGACGAGCATCGTTTATGCTAAAATGCGCCTTCTGACCGTGCGAATTCCAAGTGACGCCGCAACTGACTTTACTTCCATCTTCCTGGTCACCTTGAAACCGCACTCCATAACGACCTGCTCCCGTTCGCGTCCGGTTTCGCTTGCCTCTCAGTTGCTCTCCGCGAGGCGCCAGTCATCTTGGTCGGGTCGCTGAGCGCAGGTGGCATGTGTGCAGTGCGGGTGCGCAGGATATGATAACACACAGTGAATCCTTCGAGGTTTCAACGCGGGGCAAGGGAACCTACGAGATCACCGATCAAGTCGCGCGCGTCGCTCAGAATTCTCGAGTATCCATCGGAACGGCCAGCGTCTTTATTCAGCACACTAGCGCCAGCCTGATCGTGTTCGAAAATGCTGACCGCTCGGCGCGAGTCGATTTGGACGAGTTCTTTGAACGGCTAGTCCCGGAAGACAGCGATTACTTTACTCATACTTCGGAAGGAGCGGACGATTCAACCTCGCACATTAGGACATCCCTCACAAGATCGAGCGAGGTGATCCCGATTGTGGATGGCCGGCTTCAACTTGGGACATGGCAGGGTATTTTCCTGTTCGAGCATCGCCGCTCCCCTCACCGGCGGTGCATTTTTGTAACTGTCATCGGCGATTAGTGATAATGAGGCGAGGCGCGCGGATGGTTCACTGGATAATAATCGTTTCGTAGCGTCCTCGGATGGTGTTGACGCCGACGAGTGAGACCGTACCGATCGTCGATGGAGAAATCCAGCTGGTAGGGAATTTTTCTCTTCGAACATCGCCGCGACCCGCACTGGCGAAAGATATCACCTACGATTATCGGCGAGTGAGGCTACTGGACTGTGATTTGCCGCTGGTGAAGTAACCGTTGCCGACTTGGACTTTCGGAATCGCGCCTGTAAGAGACTGTTTTGGTCATCGCTAAGCGTTTCGTCAATTCAAAGCGGAAACCCTGATCGCGCGCGTGGGGAGGTGTTCAGAATTGTTGCAATGCAAAACAAAACGACGGCCGCTGGGAGCTAGTGAATTTTCATGATAACGGCTTCGTATGAGAAAATCCGGTCGATGAAAGAAGTTTCGGTCCGAGCCGGCATTTATAGCGGTAGCCTGCGACTGTCGCACTATATTCAATTGCGGCGCTCATAGAGCGCGACTACAAACGTGAATAGATCGCGTCCACCAATCGCAGGGATTTTTCGTTAGGCAAAACTGATTGCGCCATCTGGTTCATCACATAAGCGAAACCGATCTTGTTCTCCGGATCCGCGAAACCATTGCTGCCGCCCGCGCCGGGGTGGCCGAAGCTCGATGAAGATATCCCAAATCTCCTTCGCCAGGATTTTTCTGGGTCTTTCATGAACCCAGCCGAAAACGCCGTTGGAATTTCAAACACTCGATCCATTCCATCGGCGAGTGTCGTTCCCATCCAGCTTAGCGTCCGTTCGGAAAAGAATTGCCTATCTTCAATTCGACCAGTGTTCGCCAGCATCGCGTAAAACTTCGCCAGTGAATTGGCGCTGCCGACTCCGCCAAAAGAAATGAACGATTGTGCGCGATTTTCCGGCTTGTTTAGCTCACTGACCGCGTTCAATCCATGCGGCGAAGTGAAAGTCTTGTGCGCGAACGTTCCGCGCGTTGTCACATCAAGGAAAAATTGCCTTGGCTCCGGAGTCTCGCTGGCTTTTGGAGCGTACATCGTCGCGACGCGCGCGTTTTCGTTTTCGGGCAAACCGATCCAAAGATCGAGACAAAGCGGTTCGGCAAAAACTTTTCGCCAGTACTCTGCGATTCTCGCTCCAGAAAGTCGCTTAACGAGTTCGTCCAGAAGAAAGCCGAACGTGCGCGCGTGATAACCGTGAGCGCTTCCCGGTGGCCAATTCGGTTCCTGCTTCTCAAGCGCTGCTATGACCGCGTCATAATCAAACAGGTAGACATTTCGATCCAACGCAGCGAGCCCTGCCTGGTGCGAAAGCAATTCCGCGAGCGTGATCTCTTCTTTTCCGGCCTGTGAAAATTCCGGCCAGAACTCTCCCACTCTCTGTTCAATGTCGATCTTGTGTTCCTGCAGCACGTGCAACAAACATGCGCTGCCAAGTCCTTTCGTGGCCGACCAAATCAGAACAAGCGTGTCTTTCGTCCAGGGTTGTTCGCAGCGCGCGTCGCAATATCCACCGTAAAGATCGAGAATCGGCTTCCCATCTTGCCAAACTGAAATTGCGGCTCCAAGCTCGCCAAACTTGTCGAAATTCGCAACGAAAAGCGGCTCGAGCCGCGGGCGCAGTTCGTCGGCATGTAATTGCATCGCTGCAAGCTAAGGTGGAACGAGTTGTCCTCAAAGCGCCAGTCCGGCTCGCACTGGCCACATTTTCCTCAAGCGCGACGGAGCGCGTCCCTCCAGTTAATGCCCTACAACACCAATTCTTCCAGCTCGCCGAGCCGTCGCTCAAACAAGCGCAGCGTGCTTTCAATCGGCGCCGGCGTCGTCATGTCGACGCCAGCCGCCTTCAACGTGTCAAGCGGAAATTTCGAGCCGCCCGATTTCAAAAATCCCACGTACGCATCGACCGCGTCGGGATCGCCCCGCAGAACTTTTTCCGAAAGCGCGACTGCCGCTGAAATTCCGGTCGCATACTTATAAACATAGAACGCGCCGTAAAAATGCGGAATGCGGAGACATTCCAAATCCAGCTGCGGATCGAGCACGAAGTTTTCGGCGAAGTAACCGGCGAGCAGTTTGTGATATTCCGTTTTGAAAACGTCAAGTGTCAACGCGTCGCCGCTTTCCTCGATTTCGTGAATAATCTTCTCGAACTCGGCGAACATCGTTTGCCTGAAAAGCGTGCCGCGGATGTCGTCAATCTGCCGATTGACGATGTAAGCGCGCATTTTCGGATCGCACGCTTGTTCGAGAAAATGATGCGTTAGCAATTCTTCATTGAAGGTCGAGGCGACTTCAGCCAGGAAAATCGGATAATCGTAATCCTGGTAGTTCTGCGATTTTTGCGAGAACCAGGTGTGCATCGAGTGGCCAGCTTCATGTGCGAGTGTGTAAGTGTCGGCGAAGACGTCTTCTTTGTAATTCATCAAAATGTACGGCGGCGCTCCGTAACTGCCGGACGAAAATGCGCCGCTACGTTTGCCTTTAGTTTCGTAACGATCGCACCAGCGCCCACTGAGTCCGCTCTTCAAAACATCGACATATTCTTTGCCGAGCGGCGTCAACGCGGTGACGACGTGATTGACCGCTTGATCAAACGAGATGTGCGTCTCAATTTCCGCGACCATCGGGACATAAGTGTCGTAATGATGAAGTTCCTTCAATTTCAACACACGTCGTCGCAACTCCAAATACCGAAAGAGTGACGCGAGATTCGCGCGCACCGATCTGATCAAACCTTCATAAACCGCGACCGGAACATCATCGGGAAACAACGCGGCCTCGAGGGACGACGAATAATTTCTCGCACGCGCGCGGAAAACATCCGCCTTCACTGAATAAGCGAGCGACGAAGCCAGCGTATATTGGTGATCCTGAAATTCGCTGTAGAACTGTTCGAACGCGCGCTTGCGCAACGCGGGATCGCGTTTCACCAGGAACGAACTAAACGAACTTTGAGTAAGCGGCTTTTCGCGACCGGTTTCGTCCTTTAAGACGCCGAACTTCATATCAACGTCGGTGAGCTGCGAGAACGTTTCGTCGTACCCGTCCAACGCCGCGGCGCCGAGCGCGAGAATCCGCTCTTCAGGTTCCGAAAGCACATGCGGCTTCATTCGGTGAATCTTGTGAAGTTTTATTCGCCAATCGCCCAACGCAGGATCGTCTACGAACTTTTCGAAGGTCGCATCATCGATCGCTTGAATTTCGGGAACCACGAACGCGAACGCTTCGCCAATTTTCGTGAAAAGATTTCGAACCTGTCCAACCCGCGCGAGGTATTCGGTCTTAGCGCTGTCTTCGGCGAGTTGCAGCGACGCGAAGTGATAAAGACGCTCGAGTTTGAGGTCGAGCTCCTTTTCAAATTCCAGACACCCCGCGAGAGCGTTTGCCGACTCGCCGAGCTTGCCCTTCCACTCTTTGATTCGCGGATACGTCTGTTCGAGCCAGCGAAAGTCTTCCCTCCACTTGCCGATGTCGGCAAAGAGACGGCTCAAGTCCCACTTGTCTGATTCGGGAATTTCAGCGCGTGCCGAGACCTCTGAACTCATCGTTAGAAGATGAATCTGGAAACCCAGAAGCCAAGAAAAGAGTAATTGTAATTGAGGTCCCGGTTTCCTAGCTTCCCGATTGTTTGAGCGTTAATGCGCGCACAGCCGGGTGGCGCGCGAGCTTGCGCATCGCTTTTGCGAGAAGTTGTTTCCCCGGAGGAATTTTGTGCCATGGCGAAGCGCCGGACGGATGCGGCAGCGGAATCAAGTCGAAAACGTGATCCGCACGGCGCACTCGAAACTTCCGACCGATCACTTTTTCGAGGTTGTCGCAGCCGATAAATTGCGCAACGGCCAGTCGACCAACTGGAACAATCAGACGCGGCTTCAGAATCGCGATCTCTTCGTTCATCCACGGAGCGCAATTTCGAATTTCGTCCGGGGCCGGAACGCGATCGGTCCCGCCCCCCGGGGATTTTCCGGGGAAACATCGGCAAACGGCGGCGAAATAAATTCTTGATCGAACGGCCGCCTCGTTCATTCCGCAAAATTGTTCGAACCAACGAAACAATGTCTGGCCGGCGACGTGCGCGAACGGGCGTTTCAACGTAGGTTCGCGCGAGCCGGGTGCCTGCCCGATAATCATCACGTCAGTGACGACCGCCCCGCCCGCCACTGGCGTCGATTTCATGCGCGGACAACGCCGGCATCGACGCAATCGTGCGACATGTCGATCCAAGGCGAGCTGTTTAGCCGACACCGCCATTAGCGCCGAAAAATCGAGAAAAGCAAACTCAAGATAATGCTGATGATGATGCAGGTAACGATCGGAAAATAGAACGCGGCGTGTTCGCGTTCGATTCGAATGTCACCGGGCAAACGTCCAAGCCACTTCGGAGCGAAGCCGCCCCACAAGATGAAGCCCAGCACGAGCACGACCGCGCCGATCACCATCAGAAGTTTCCCAATGTCGTGCATGCTCGAGGAAGGTTGCGCGAATTGATCGGCGGCACAAGGTTGAGGCTGCGATGGCAGTGCAATTCAGGGACTATTACGAAACGCTCGGCGTTTCAAAAACAGCGACGGATGATGAGATTCGGAGCGCATTTAGAAAATTGGCCCGCAAATATCACCCCGATGTCGCCAAGGACAAAAAGGTAGCCGAAGAAAAATTTAAGCAGATCAACGAAGCGTACGAAGTGCTGGGCGATCCGGAAAAGCGCAAGAAGTACGATCACCTTGGAGCGAACTGGAACCAGCCTGGCGGATTTCGACCGCCGTCGGAATGGGGCGGCCAGCCCGGTGGAGGATTTTATCAATGGAGCGGCGACGGTGGCGAAGGCGTTCAGTTTGAGTTCGGAGGAACTGGATTCAGCGATTTCTTCGAAACATTTTTCGGCGGCGGCCGCGGCCGTTCTGCTTTCGGCGGATTCGGCGGACGGGAGGCAACGACGGAACGCGGCGCCGATGTCGAAGCGGATATTCTGGTTACGCTTGAAGAAGCGCTGCACGGATCGACCCGCACCGTTTCGTTGCGGAGGGCCGGCTCGAACAAAGTGGAAACGTATCAGGTAAAAATTCCGCGTGGCGTTCATGAAGGTCAGCGCATTCGTTTGGCCGGTCAGGGCGAAGCTGGTGCCCGCGGAGGAAAAAGCGGCGATCTGTTTCTTCGTGTGCGCCTCGCCAAGCATCCCGATTTTTCTGTCGAAGGCAGCGATCTTGTCCATGAAGTGAAAATCGCGCCGGCGCAGGCGGTACTTGGAACTGAGCTGAAGGTGCCGACCCTGGAAGGTAGGGTGCGCCTGAAAATTCCCCCCGGAACGCAAGGCGGTCAGCGATTTCGTTTGCGCGAGCGCGGTCTAGCCGGAATCTCGGGCAATCGCGGCGATCTTTACGTGGTCGTTGAGATCCAGATTCCAAAAAAATTAACGGAGCGCGAGCGCGATATCTGGAGCGAAATTGCGAAATTGCACGGCGGCTAATTGCATTGTCATTCCGACCGAAGTGGAGGAATCTCAAATATTTCCGTAGATCAGTTCCGCCAAAACAGAAAATAATAACAGATGTCGCGACTTGGCTCGATATAACAGAGTAGCAAGAAGACAAAAATGAAAATTTCACTTGGCACAGATCACGCCGGTTTTCGTTACAAGGAAAAGGTGAAGGAGCTGCTCGCTTCACTTGGCCACGAAGTGAAAGATTTCGGAACTTTCAACGAGGACCCGGTTGATTATCCCCTTTTTATTCGGCCGGCGGCGGAAGCGGTTGCGCGCGGCGAATGCGAGCGCGGCATCGTTTTTGGCGGATCGGGCAACGGCGAGGCCATGGCCGCAAACAAAGTTCATGGTGTGCGTTGCGCGCTCTGCTGGAATGAAGAGGTCGCGCGGCTGTCGCGCCAGCACAACGATGCCAACGTCCTCTCACTCGGACAGCGCGTGATCCCCGAGGACAACGCGCTGAAAATTGTTCGAGTCTGGCTTGCAACGCCGTTTGAGGGCGGCCGCCATGAGAGGCGGGTCGCGCAGTTGAACACGATGTAAACTCGATCGGCTGACAATCAGATCAGTCGGTCCAGACAAACTGCCGCTAAGAAGACAGCGCTAATAAAAACGTTGCTCTGGAAAAATGCGCGATTGATTCCAACAACGTCGACCGATCGCGCATAGCGGTGTTCGTAGACCAGAGCCGCAGCGAAGACCGGCATTGCGTAAAAATAGATCGTTCCAAGATGCGCAGCGAAACCAAAAGCGACCAGCGACACGAGCATGATTGTGTGAAGCAATTGTGCGGCACGAAGCGTCCTTGGGATCCCCACCTTCACGACCAGGGAATGAATTCCTTCGCGCCGATCAAATTCGAAATCCTGTGTCGCGTAGATGAGATCGAAGCCCGCGACCCAACAAATAATGCCGAGTGCGAGAACGAACGGCGCAAGATCGACATTTCCGCGTTGAGCAATCCAGGCGCCAATCGGAGAGATTGCAAGTGCAAGCCCCAGAAAAAAGTGTGTCGCCACAGTGAAGCGCTTGGTGAGCGAATAGAAAAAGACAATCGCAAGCGCCAGCGGAGAGAGCAGAAATGTCAGACGATTGATCGCTGACGCTGCGGCCAAAAACAGGCCCGAACTAACAATCAACAGAATCACAACGGCGCCTTTGGAAAGAAACAAATGTCTCGACGCGGTGCGTGGATTGCGCTGGTCAAGCGACCAATCGACCAAGCGATTGAAGAGCATCGCGGCTGTCCTTGCACAAACCATGCAGACCATGACCAGGATGAATGTTCGAGTGGAAGGCAACCCATCGGCTGCAACCACCAGCACTCCTAATGCGAACGGCAAGGCAAACACCGTGTGCGAAAATCGGATCAACCGAAGAAAACGTTCCAGCGCGTTGCCCGATGGCGCTTCAACCGGAAGATCTTGATCTTGCGGATTCATTTAGTTTGGGCGTCCGCTTCCAAGAGTTGCTGCAAACGCGCAGTTGCGCCTGATAAAATGGGCATCCCATGAGCGAAAAAGATCCGCTCGGCAGGGCGCGATAACAGTTGGGGCAGCGATCTTCGCATTCTCTTTTCGTTGTCACAATATTTTCGCGGCAGAAATGCAAGGCCGTAAGATTCGAAGTTAATCAACACATCCCCAACAACTAGCGTTCCGCCGTTTGATTCTTGATAGAGCACAATTTCGCCAGCGACCGCCCCTTGAATTTCAATGACCTCCAAATCGCCACCAATCTTGAGATCGCCGCTCAGCGCAGTCAACCGACGCGGTTTCGATTCGGGGAACGCCTTCGGGTCCGCAAAAATCGGGACCAAAAATCGATCGGCATAGGCCAAAGCAGAGCGGTGATGATTGGCGTTGGTCGCGATTATTCCAACGATCTGATCGCAGCCCGTAAGGAGGCGAAGTTGATCCTCCGATAGGGGAATCGGGTCGATAACGTAGATCCCGGCAGTCGTCCGGATGGCACTGGAAAAGAGGTTAACTTTGACGGCGGGATCGTACTGCTGCCAGATCCAGAGGCCGGGGGAAAGCTGGTGGATTTCTGCGGCTGTCACGAGGGGAGAGTGCCTAGAGTTAGAGCAATAGGCAAGATCGAGCATTACAGCTGCTCCATTCAATATGGAAATTGTGGTGATGATAATCTTTGCTTAACCTCGCCTTCCTCTTCTCCTTTGTCTTAATCCAAAAGAGCAGACCAAGACGGAGAGGAAGAAAAAGTTTAGGCCGACGACAAACGTCGCAGCTTAAGTGATTTAGCGACCAACAGTCACTGAATCACTAATCGCTTAAGTCACTGATTGACTTTCAGCTTCTTGATGGCGTCGCGAATTTCGGCGGCTCGTTCATAAAACTCTTTCGCAACCGCGGTTTCCATCTCGCGCTCCATGATTTCGAGATTGGTGCGCGGACGTTTTGCGCTCACTTCTTCAAGCCATTCGTCCAGGAAATGAATCTCGGAACTTTTCGCGATGAGCTCGGGAAAGTTTGATTTCCGGAAAAATTCCGCGATCGCGTCGCGGCCGCGCTTAATTTCAGCGATGGCTTCCTGAAATTTTCCCTGCCCGAGAAAAATGGAGGTTTTAGCGCGCGTGTTCATCATTAGGACGTAGGGACGAAATTGTTGCAGCGCCCAGGAAACCTCGCCGCGCTCGGTATGGGCATCGACAAAGTCGAAGAGATCGAGATTGCGTTGACTGTCGCGGACGACGCCGTGAAAATCGTTGATCTGAAACAAACTCAGATAGCGATGATAATATTGAATGCCCTCCTGCTGAAGCTCGACGCACTGCTCGGGCGTGAGCTCGTAGTCCTCACCGCGTGCCTGCGCGCGCGCAGCCCGAAGTTGATGGTAAGTGAGAAGCGATTCGAAACCATGCGGGCGCACGCCGTCAGGCCGACCGGTCAGTTCCATTTGCAATACGCCGAGATCAATCCGCAGCTGCAATTTTTGCCGGCCGTCCAATCCCATGATCTTGCGCACTTTGATGGCCCGGTTCTCGTGCGGCCAGTCCTTTAGAATGGTGCTCAAATCCAAGCTCATTCTGAACTGATGATCGAACATTTATGCTTCAATTGTCAATCGCCGCGCGTGTGGCCAAAAAAAGATGTCAGCGGACCCAGGTGAACGCTCACCAGTCACAATTGCGCGTTGTGGAATGCGGATTGATGTTCCGTGCGTGGAAAGCGCCATCGAGTCGTTCATCCGCTACTTGGCGGTCGAGCGCGGGCTTTCCGACAACTACCAACTTTCGACGCAACGATCGCTAACTGATTTCGCGAGATGGTGCTCGGGAGCACGGAAAACCTTCAAAGCGGTAACCCTCGCGACGATTAGCGATTACCTTGCCGACAAAAAACGAGCCGGCCTGTCGGCGGCGTCGATCAAATTGATCGTGGTTGCGCTCAAAATTTTCTTTCGATTTCTCGCGAGCAAAAGCGAGATCACACGCGATCCGACCGAAGCGCTCAGTCTACCGCGGATCGACCGGTATCTGCCGGAAACGTTGAACGAGATGCAGATCGAGCAATTATTGAACAGCATCGATACGAAAACGCCGCACGGATTGCGTGACCGCGCGATGATGGAATTGCTTTACGCGAGCGGGCTGCGCGTTTCCGAGCTCGCGAGCGCGCGCCTAGAAAATTTCAATCCGGAGGGAGCAACGATTCGTGTGATCGGCAAGGGAAACAAAACGCGGATCGTACCGGTTGGCCGCAAAGCTTGCGAAGCGCTCGCGTGTTATTTGTCGACCGAACGGCCAAAGTTTCTCAAGCGGCGAAGCGGGAGCGAAATTTTCTTGTCCGAGCGCGGCACTAAATTAACAACCGCTCGGATCTGGCAGATCGTGAAGGAAAAAGCGCGACACGCTGGTCTGGAAAAGAACATTTATCCGCACTTGTTCCGACACAGCTTCGCCACCCATTTGCTAAGCAACGGTGCGGACCTGCGGATCATTCAGGAAATGCTCGGACATGCCGATATTTCGACCACGCAGGTTTACACGCATGTCGATCAACAGCGATTGAAAGCGGTGCATCGACAGTTTCATCCACGGGCGTAACAAAAGTCCGGGCCGGACGTTTGTAGTTGATTGTTGAGGGTTGAGAGTGGATGGAAGGCGGCCCATGAAGCGTCTCGCATTTCTTATTCTGATCGCTGCTGTGGCGGCGGGCGGAGTGGTTTACACTCTGCACCGGGCGCAGAGCAAGCCGCACGCGGCGGTAACGGCGTTGCTGCCGAGCACCACCATCGCGTTTGGGCATATGCCCGACTTCGAGCGGATCCGCCAAGAATGGCACGAGTCGGACGTCTACAAGCTCTACCAAGAACAAGCGGTGCAGGATTTCTTGAAACCGTTACGAGTTCCGAAACGCGACACGACCTCAGAAATGCTGAGCCAAATCGAGCGACTCGATCCAAAGAACACGTTTCTTGCCGTTACGGCAATCGAAAATAACAATCCGCATTTTGTCGGCGGTTTTCGATTTCGCGGAAGCCAGACGAATGCCGAGGAAATTGTGGACAAATGGCGGCCGCATTTGGTTCACGACAGTTCGGCCAATGAAATAGTCGAGTACGAAACCCACAAGATCGAGGTCGTCGGCCCGGCGCCGAACCAGGTCGCGACAGTGTATGACGGCCAATGGCTGTTCGCCTCGAACGATCTCGCGGAATTGAAGGCGGTGCTCGATCGCGCCGATGGCCGCGAAAAGGACCCGAAGACAACGCTTGAGAATAACGAGATGTTTCGCGCGGCGCTGGCGCACATGCCATCGAGTTATGGATTACTTTGTTATGTTCAACCGAAAAAGCTTTCAGTCGGAATCTCGTCGATTCCTAACACCGCGGACACAAATTTCTCGGGCGAAGCGCACGCTGCGCTCGAGCAAATCCAGAGTGTCTGTGCAGAGGCAAAATTCGATCGGGGAAAAATCCACGACGTCCTTTTCGTCGGCCTCCCGAAACTGCCAATCGCTCCCGAGCTGACGCGCAGCTCGCTCAGGCTCGGCACGACAGACACATTTTTGTACATTGTCGCGTTATTGAATCCCAATCGGTTGGTGGGAATCGGCCAGACCGGAAACACATTGCCGCTTGGAGGTTGGTTCCAGAAAGTTTTTGATGCCGCGACCCGCGCCGGCATCACGACAGAGGAATGGCAGGCGGCGTTCGATTTGGAAGGGACCGCGTTGGCCGAATGGCCGCAAACTGCCCATCTACCGTCGATCGTCGCAGTGCTGCCAGTCAAAGATCCGACGCGCGCCCTTAAAATCGCGGATGCACTGACCCAATCGATCGATGAAGACGCGCCATGGAGAAAAGCGGAGAAAAACGGCATCCGCTATTATTACATGCAGTCGCCGGTAGCGTTATTTGCCATCGCTCCAACGATTGCCGTGTCGAATCGGCAGGTGATTGTCGGACTCGATTCGGTCTCAGTGGAAGCCGCGGTGACGAGGTCTGAGCCGAAACCACAATCAACCTCAAGCCTGGCCGATTCGTCCGTTTACAAGAGCGCCGCCCGCACGGTCCTTAATCCCACAACAGGTTTCGTTTACGTGGACACCGCTCTCCTCTACTCGCGATTGGACGCGGCCCTGCGGCCAATGCTCCTGATGAGCGCGGCGTTTATGCCGGCGGTGTCTGATTATGTTGATGTAACCAAATTGCCGCCCGCGGCAACGGTCACCAAACACCTGAGTCCGATCGTCTTGGCTCAGCGCTATGAGCAGGACGGTTACCTGACTGAATCGACCGGGCCAGTAACCTTGGATATCGGAGTCGGTCTATCGGCGATCGGCTGGGCGTTTAGCCATTAAACGATCAATTAAGGCAACGAGAGTCGCTGGCTAGGTGCGTCATTTCGGCGCTATTTACCTAAGATAAGCTAACTTAGGCGTTAGTGTCACAATTGTGCTGTTAGTCTGGCCAAAATGTGCTACTGTTTGCGCCCTATGGCTATTCTCAAGAAAAACGCATTTTCTCGTCGAGTTCCTGATCTGGTAACTGAGGAACTTGTAGCGGTGCTCTCTCGTCGTACCTCCTACGAGTTTAAGGAACTCTTTGATATTGTGCACGAGAATCTCCGGGCGCGAAACGCCGCAAGCGGAGGCGAGGAAATGCTTCGGTTGCGTGCTTACGAAAAACTTCAAAACCTCGTCGCGCGCGGTGCGGTGAAGAAGAATGGCAAGAAATACAAGGGCCTGCCTTCGTTTTTGGCCAAAGCGATTGCTCCGCAAAACGGCCACATTCCGAGCCCGAGATTGGCCACGGTCAAGTAATCACCGCGATTCGCGAGAGCCGGCGAATGATTCGGGAATATCTGGCGGTTCTCCTGCAGATCATTGTCGCAATCGGATTCGCTGCGTCTGCCTTGCTGGTCAGTGTGTTGCTCGGAAAAACCGGACGCCGCACACCGACGAAAGACACTCCGTACGAGTGCGGGATGATCCCGCAGGGCGAGGGGCAGCCGCGGTTCAGTGTGAAGTTCTACCTCGTGGCGATGCTGTTCATCCTTTTCGACCTCGAGATCGTGTTTATGTATCCGTGGGCGGTCGTTTACAAAGACGCGATCGCGCACAACGGCGTGATCTTCTGGAGCATGCTCAGCTTCATCACGATCCTAATGGTGGGTTATGTTTACGCGCTTAAAAAAGGCGCGCTCGATTTCAGAAAGTAGTCTGACGACTGCCTTCTGACTTCTGATCCCTAGTCAGAATGCCCACCAACCGCGCACAAATGTGCTGCTGAACAAAGACAGAAACAAAAGCGACCACACCGTAATCACGCCATTCCAGAGTCGGTTCGCGCCGATCAAACCGAAGAAGATGAACAGCGGAAAAATCACCAGCGTGTATCGCGGCACACTCTCGATAAACGTGACCGCGTTAACGAGCAGCCAGTTGCCGGTCGCCCAAACCGCGTAGAGCGGGCGCAACTTAATCCAACTGGCAACAACACAGGTAAGTCCGAGTAAGGAAAAATAAAGCTCCTGCGCGCCGACGAGTTCCCCTTCACCCGGTGTCCGGTGCATATTCCCAAGCGTGCCGCGCATCCCAGTCCACGGCCATGCCCAACTCGTCACTGATATGGTTTTGCGCATCCGCAATGCGGTGAACGGATCGCCGGTAACGCGCCAGTTGAGCAACAGATAAACCGCGAAACCAAGAGGGACGAGCGCGATCCAAAGCCAATGCCAATTCCAGCGCTTCGTCGTCCACCATTGGTACGCAGCTTCAACTGCCAACGTCGGAACAAGGACCGCACCGTTGGCGCGCGTCATCCAGGCGAGCGCACCGAGACCTCCAGCCGCCCACCAACGTTCTCTCCGGGCAGCGAAAATCGATCCGATCGCGAGAGCGAGAAACAAGCTTTCGGTGTAGGCTATCTGAAGAAAATACGCCGTCGGAAAAATCAATAGAAACCAAACCGCGCGCAGACCGACCTCGCGCGAGAAATCAACGCAGATAAGTCTGCGCAACAGAATCACGACGGCCAGCAGACCAATCGCTGAAACCACGAATCCGGCGACCAGGTAATCTCCGGTGACGTGCTGGACGGCTCGCACCGACCATGGATACAGCGGATAAAACCAGGCTTTCCACGGAGTGACGGCGCTGTAGCCCGCTTTCGCCAGTTGCAGATAGTGAATGGAATCCCAGCGGTTCCAAATTTGCAACGGACCATGGTCAGCTGGAAGCGCTGCATTGCTGTTGATGTGGAAACTGATCATGCCAAAGCCAATGAGCACGAGCTTGAATATGAGTGACCATGCGATGACCAGCCAATCGTCCTTGGGCACGCGCGCAGCGAGTTTTTGGGCCGCTAAAATGATGGCTGAAAATTTGTTCACCGGTGATGTCGATGAAAAAAGGCCCACTAACCGTGCGTGAACATGCTGCTGAACAGTCCGAGCAAAAGCAGCAACCATATCGCAATGAGAGTGTTCAAAACCCGATTTCGCGCAGCCATTCCAAAAAGAATGAAGACCGGAAAAAGCGCCAGGATATAACGCGGCGCGCTATGTAACGTACGGCCATTTTATCAATCCACGCATCATAATGAAGCGGCACAATTCGATCAGATGCGCGCGATCGTGCATGATCGCACGCTCAAGATCAATCAATACTGGTGGAACACCGCTGATATAATCCACTACAGGAAACAAGGCGCCGATCATATTTATCCAAACAAGGCGCCGGCATGACGCTGCTCAGCGCGGTGCCCTTCGCTGCCATTTCGGCCGTGTTGGGCGCGTCTCATCGGCTCGGATTGGTCAGTGAATTGTCGTCCGGACCGCACCAGATTCGCGTGCGATATTTCAATGCGCTTTTCGGCGGTCTAGTCAAACTTTCGTAGACTCCACGCCGTCGATTCGAGGAAATTGTTCCCAGTGAAGTCCTCGCTCGCACTTCGCCCGCCGTCGGGCTATGTCTGTCGCATTGACAACCTTCAGTGGTGCGCCGATTTCTGCAACGGTTCCGACTTGCGCGGCCTGCCGACTGCCTCTAATAGCTTTAGCTTTCTATGATTCACCACATCGTCCTTTACAAGCTTAAGCCTGAGGTCACTCCCGCTCGCGTCGAGGAGATGATGATGAATACGCGCATGCAACTCCTGAAAATTCCGGAGGTCCTCAACATCAAATGCGGCAAGCGTGTCGACCCTGAACTGCAATGGCCGTTCTTCATCGCGATCGATTTCGATTCGATGGACAAGTTCGCCATTTTCCGGGAGGACCCGATTTTTGTGAAATTCACGGAAGAAATCATCAAGCCGAACACGGCGGACTCCCTCAGCTTGGATTTCGAGATGGATCCCGGCAAAGACGTGCGGTTCTCCTGATTCTCTTTGACTAAGAAGGCCATCATTCTTGCGGGCGGCGCCGGCAGCCGGCTTTTTCCGATCACCAAGATCGTCTGCAAGCAACTGCTCCCGGTTTACGACAAACCGATGATCTGTTACCCGCTGGCGACGCTAATGCTCGGCGGATTGCGCGATGTCCTGATCATATCCACGCCGAGGGACTTGCCTATGATCCGCGATTTTTTGGGCGACGGCACGCAACTGGGAATGAAAATCCAGTACGCGGAACAGCCGAAACCGAACGGAATCGCCGAGGCATTTCTGATCGGCGCGAAATTTATTGGCGATTCGGGCGCGTGCTTAATTCTCGGCGACAACATCTTTTACGGGAAACTCGATTTCTTCCGCGAAGCGCTCGCAATAAAAAAAGGCGCCTGCATTTTTGGTTATCAAGTGCGAGACCCTGAACGTTACGGGGTGGTCGAGTTTGACCGCAACGGCCGGGTAATTAGTCTCGAAGAAAAACCAAAAAAACCGAAGACGCAGTTCGCCGTCCCGGGTCTTTACGTTTACGACTCGCAAGTTGTCGATCTTTGCAAGGCGCTAAGGCCGTCCGCGCGCGGCGAGTTGGAGATCACCGATCTCAACTTGCGCTATCTCAAGAAGAACGAGCTCCAGGTAAAATTGCTAAGCCGAGGGATGGCCTGGCTCGACACTGGAACGCAAACGAGTTTGCTCGAAGCGGGCAATTACATTGCAACGATCGAACATCGGCAGGGACTGAAAGTTGCGTGCCTCGAAGAAGTCGCGCTGCGGATGAAATTCATCAGCTGTAACCGGCTGGCAAAGACGATCGATCAACTTCCCAGGGGCGACTATTACGATTACTTAAAAATGGTTTGTGACGAAGGGACGACTGACGGTCCGGAGCCGGTCGGCTGATTTATCTCGGCTGCTCCCGCAAGAGATGCGTCGCGTCTGCCACTAATTTTGTGATCGCGTCGGGTTCGACCGCATCGTAGTAACCTCGGATCTCGCCACGCCGATCCACCAAAATCATTCGCGTGCTGTGAACCGGAATCCCTTTCGCATGGCTCCCGTCCGAAACTGCGAGTTTGAATCCGTTGCGAGATAAATCGTAAATCGCCGATTGCGGACCAGTCAGAAAATCCCAACGACCCGGTTCGGCCTCCAATTTTTCGGCGTAACCGCGCAAGACTTGCGGTGTGTCTTTTGCGGGATCTACCGTGAATGAGACGAGATGAACGTCGGTCTTCTCGAGCGGCTTTTGCAATTCGCTCATTCGACTGCTGATCATTGGACACGGCCCGGGGCAAGTCGTGTAAATGAAGTCCGCGATCCAAATCTTGCCGCGCAGATCCGCCAACCCGAAATCTTTTCCGTCCTGATTGATCAGTGTGAACTCCGGAACATTTCCGTACGAAAAAACAGTTCGCTGGCGGAGCGCATTTACTTCGAGTTGCCGCAGCCAAATTAAAAGAACGAGCGTGACGATGGGAATCGCGATCAATATTGCTTTCCAAAGCGTTCCCGCCCTCGTCGATTGTTGACCTAAAGTTGTAGTCCCGTTCACGCCTTGGACAAAACAAGCGCGCCGAGCAACATCGGCAAATAAATAATCGACGTAATGAACAGGCGCCGGGCATCCGCCGGCGCGCACGTCTTCAAAAACCGCATCGCGACAGCGATAAAAATGCCCCCGAGAATCAGCTCCGCCAGAAGGTAAAAGACAGTCGCGATCCCAAGAAATGCCGGCAAGCCGGCGACAACAAAAAGGATCATGCAAAAGAAGACGCTTTGGCTCGCACTGCGCGCGCCTGTCCTGTCGTCACTTGCAATCATTTGAAAACCTGCGCGCGCGTAATCGTCGCGATACATCCACGCGATCGCAAAGAAGTGCGGCAGTTGCCAGAAAAACAGGATAGCGAAGAGCATCCACGCGCCGGCATTCAGAGTTCCGCGAGCCGCCGCCCAGCCAATCATTGGCGGCAATGCGCCGGGAACCGCGCCGAGCGCCGTATTAAAAGTGCTCACGAGTTTTAGCGGCGTGTAAGCGAAAATATAAATGATAATGGTGATCGCGGTGAGGGCGGCGCTGAGCGCATTGCAAACGAACGCGAGATAAACGACGCCGAAGATCGAGAACGCACTCCCTATGGCGACCGCCTCGGTTGGTCGCATTCGTCCGGCGGGAACGGGACGAGTTCGCGTTCGTTGCATCATCGCGTCGAGTTTGTATTCCCACCATTGATTGAGCGCAGCCGCGCCGGCAGCAGCCGCAGCCGTTCCCAAAACGGTGTGCAGAAGCGCCAGCCAGTTGATCCCACGCTCGGCGCCGAGATAAAAACCGACCGCGGTCGTAAGCAAAACCAACAACGTGAGCCGCGCCTTCACCAACTCGAACAAATCGCGAATGAATGTTGCCAACGCGTTTCGCGTTTCCGGTTGAGTGAATTCAATCGTTGCTGCTTTCATGGATTCCTCGCCTGCAAGACGCGCGAGCACATCGCCCACGCGCTCACCCCAAACGATAACATGACAGCGCCAACAGCGACATGCGCAGTCGCGATATCGGCTGCCTTGTTACTCCAAATCGTGGATGCGCCGAGTGTGAATTGAAGGAAAAACAAGGCGACCCACAAGAGCGACAATCGACGAAGTATGGCGACTTGGTGCGCTTCTTTCCAAACTCGAATACAAAACACGATCACCGCGATGCCGATCAAAACAGCAACGAATCGGTGCGCCATTTGTAACCAGATCTGGAAGGCATCGACGTCGGAAAGTGCGCGCGCGTCACGCCAAGCATTGATTTTGGCAAGCGCCCCCGCGCTTGTATCCGGAATCCAGGCGCCGTTCGCGGTCGGAAAATCGAGGATCGCCAAATCCTTGTGCCGATGCCGCATCGTTGCGCCGAGCGCCAGTTGCGCGTAAATCGCGACCGTCGTCACGCTCGCGAGCGTTTTGAGCATCCGAAATTTCGTCGGATCAACACCAGCACTGATGAACGATCTCCAGAAGTTCGTCCGCATGACCGCGATCACGACAATCAAACCTAGAAACGCCTGCGCGAGACAGGCGTGAAAGATCCCGATCTGATCTTTCAACATCGTGACGCGCAGCCCGCCGAGAATTCCCTGAAGAATCACACCCGCAACCGCGAAGAGGCCGAGTGTTCTAACTGTTTGTCGATTGTCGCTGCGCGACAGCCAGATCGCGAGGATGATGGTGAGAAATCCGACGGTCGAAGCGATGAGGCGGTGACTGTGCTCGAACAAAACGCCACCAATCCATTTCGAAACCGGAAACAGGAACATGTTGTAACCGAAAGTGGTCGGCCAATCGGGAACGGCGAGCCCAACCCCCTTGCTCGTGACCATTCCGCCGCTGCAAATCAACAAAAGCGTCGCGGACGCGGTGAACCAGATAAAGCGATTGAGCCAGCGCGACGATGTCGATCCCTGCGCCACGTTTGTGCGCGTTGAGTTATTCGCCGCTCGGGCTGGCTGCGGGGGGCGCCGGTCTTTGTTCTAGCTTGGAGGCGGGACTTTCGGTTTTCGGCGTACCCGGCGGCGAGGCTGTCCCCGGTGTTGGACCGGCTGCCGGCGGCGCACTCTGCGTCCCGGCAAGTTCGGCCCTTTCTTTCAGCCATTGCTGATAGTCGGCCGGCGAATCGACCACGAGCGTTCCCTTCATTCCATAATGACCGAGACCACAAAGCTGGCCACACACGACTTCGTAGGTGCCGGTCTTGATCGGCTTGAACCACATCGGTATACGCGAGCCGGGAATCGCGTCAGCAGCGATCCGCATGTGGGGCAAATCGAAATTGTGAATCACATCCTTCGACGACAGCTCGATAATCACTGGACGATCGACCGGCACGTGCAATTCGCCCAACACGACGATGTCATCCTTGCCGGCCGGATCGTTTGGATCGATGCCGAGCGGATTGGAGTTCGTGACCAGACCGACTTCGCGTCGGCCGAACTGACCGTCGGGTCCGGGCATGTGAAAAGTCCAATTGAATTGCTGACCGACAACATGAACCAGAATTGCGTCCTGTCCGGCCGGAAATTCGTTTACGCGCTTGGCCCAAAGCGGAATGGCGAATCCGATGAGCAACACGGCTTCAATCAAAACGCAGGAAAATTCCAGGTGCGTAGAGATGGCACTGCGAACCCCGTGGTGATCGGCTTTGGGATGCCGGCTCTTGTGGAAGCGGATGAGAACAAAAATAAAAAAGATCGACCAGCCCACAAAGAGCGAGCCCATGAACCAGTGCGCGAACTCGAGGATGTGATCGATCTGGTAGCCGTGCTCAGAAGCATTCGCCGGCTGGCCGAGAAATTGGTTTATCAGCGCGAGGCTATTCATCCTCGTCCAAATCTTCGATCAATTGTTCATGCGGTGGCGTTGGCATTCGACCATGTCGCCAAATCTTGAAACTGAATGCGCCAATTCCGCCAATGACTGACATCACAGCGCCAAACAGAAACCAAATCGTGATCGCCATATGCTCGGTCGACTTGCCGTCCTTCGCGCCGTAACAAAACGGACACGCGCTTGCCTGCCCTGCCGCGACCAACAGCGCTAACGATACGATCGACAAGAGCTTTTTCATGTGATAATCCGGAGGCGTTTCATTTTCCGATAAAACCAGATCCCGTAGATGGTAAGCCCGATGGCGCAGGCGAAAGACGCGATCGCCCCAGCGAGGTAAATAGGCGCGCCTTCGACGAGATTCACCCAAACGCACCAGGCGCCAACCCCCAACGCCAGCAGCGTCGAGAAAATCACGAAGACGATATGGAACGCTTTAAGCGACATTTAACGAACGACGGGGTTGTACCAGGCGAGAAAAGTAAGCCAAAAAAGGCCGAGGACGAAGAATGCGGTGAAGATAAGCACGCGATAGATAAGTCGTTTTTCCGCTGCCAAATGCATGAAGATCGCGGCGACGAGTCCAGCTTTGAGCGTGGCCACGAGCATGGCGACACCGATATTCGCCTTACGGGTGCCAAAATCGACATAGGAGAGCGCGACGGTAATCGCGGTGAACGCGAGCAGTAGCGCGCCGACCGTCAGATAGCCTTTGACGTGCTTCTTGACGTTGTGCGCGTATTCCTCGTGCTCGGCTGGATCTTGCGAAATGTCGGGCGGGTTGTTCATGACTCAGAGCAAATAAAAAAGCGGGAAGACAAAAATCCAAACGAGATCGACAAAGTGCCAGAAGAGTCCAGAGACCTCGACTCGGTTAGCTAGATGTTCGGGATTTCGCTGGTAAACCTTTTTGCTGACCGGGAGCCACATGTAGAGAAAAACAAGAACGCCTCCGAGCACGTGCATTCCGTGCAGTCCGGTGATGGTGAAGTAGCTTGCGAAATATGCGCTGTGCCAAGGGCCGAATGAATCCACTCGGTCCACGTCCTCTTTCCCAATCTTCACCACCTTGTCCGTGGGCGGCACGTAGAGAAAGTGCGGCCGATCGTTCACTGGATTGTTTGGATCCGCGTAAATGGGATCGACCGCGATTTCATACTCCTTAATGTTGGCGTCTTTCAGCGCCTCGTGATTTTCCAAGTGCCCGGTGATCTCGATCCGCGGCTCCAAGCCCTTTTCTTCGCGGCGATGGTTTCCCAAGTACTGTTCGTACTTTTCGCGCACCTCAGGCTTCAGGAACACGCCGTAGTGCTCAAATTTCTGCGGCCATTCGTAATAAAGCTTTACGAAAAGAAAGACTACGCCGCACGTGATGGTAGCAAGCATGTACCACCAGTACGGACGGTAACGACGCATTTTCAGCGAGGCCCACGCCAGCACGACTGTGACCGACGACATGATCAGGATCGCGGTGTTCATCGTGCCAACTGGAACGTTGAGCAGACCGTGCGGCCATTCGCCAGGCTGCGCATCGAGCCGCAAAAAGACGTAGGCGGAGAAAAGTCCGCCGAAGAGCATCACTTCGGAGGCCAGGAACAGCCAGATGCCAATTTTCGCGTTCCACAGACCGGTGTCCGGCCGAGTGGATATGGTGTACGGGATTTCCATTCGTTAATGCACGACCGCCGGTTCGGCCATTCTCCTTGATCGTTCGGCCGGTTCGACCGGTTCGTTCTGCATGGTGAAATCTTTCACGCGTCCGGGCAGGCTGTATTCGTAGGGACCGCGATACGCGATCGGCGGTGTTACGAAATTACCATGCGGCGGTCGGTTCGGCGCGGTCCACTCAAGCGTGGTCGCTTCCCACGGATTGTCATTCACCTTTTTACCATGCTTGATACTCCAGAAGAAGTTGATAATGAACGGAATTTGCGCCAGACCCATGATCCACGCCGCCCATGAGATCGGCGTGTTCCACTGAAAACCGGTCAGGCCCCAAATGTGTTCACCGGCCAGCGTCCAGCCCTGGCCGCCGTCGTACCAGCGGCGGTGCATTCCGAGCATTCCCTGCAAAAACATGGGGAGGAAAATCACGTTCATGCAAATAAGCGACGGCCAGAAGTGCACTTTGCCCCAAAACTCGTTCATGGTACGGCCGGTCGCTTTCGGGAACCAATAATAAATACCTGCGAACAGCGCGAAGATCGTGCCGGGCGCAACGATGTAATGGAAATGCGCGATAACGTAATAGGTGTCGTGCAAATAGAGATCGGCGGAATTAAACGCCAACGGAATGCCAGTCAGTCCGCCGATTCCAAACATCGGCAAGAACGCGCTGACGAAAAGCATCGGCACGTTGAACCGAATCGATCCGCCCCAAAGCGAAATGAAAAACGCGCTGAGGATGATCACTGACGGAATAGAGATGAGCAGCGTCGTGGTTTGGAAAAACGCGCTCACGGTCGAGCCCATTCCAGTCAGCCACATGTGGTGCGCCCAAACAATGAACGACAAAAATCCGATCACGAGCACAGAGAAGACCAGCGATTTGTAACCCCAAAGCGGTTTGCGCGAGTTATTGGCCAAAATTTCGCCGACAATTCCGAACGCGGGCAAAATCAAAACGTAAACTTCGGGGTGTCCGAGGAACCAGAAGAGATGCTGCCAGAGTAACGGACTGCCACCGCCGCTGATGTGGGCCGGCACGCCGTTCACGATCATACCGGCTGGCAGGAAAAAGCTCGTGCCCGCGGTGCGGTCCATAAACTGCATGATTGCCGCCGCCTCCAATGGTGGGAACGCTAGCAAGAGCAAAAACGCCGTTACGAATTGAGCCCAAACGAAAAACGGCAGCCGCATCCAGGTCAGCCCTTTGGCCCGCAACTGAATGATCGTCGTAATGAAATTGACTGCGCCGAGCAGCGATGAGGTGATGAGGAACACGAATCCAAGCACCCACATCGATTGCCCATTAAGAACGGGATTAAACCCCTGGCCTTTATCCGCGATGTCGGCTAGCGGAGTGTAGGACGTCCAACCGCTCTTAGCAGCACCCCCGGGAACAAAAAAACTGGTCAACATGATTGCGCCGCCGACCGCAAACGCCCAGAAACTGGCGGCGTTCACCTTTGGAAAGGTCATGTCCGGGGCGCCGATTTGGAGCGGCACGACGAAATTTCCGAACGCGGCGAACGCCACCGGGACGACCCCGAGAAAGATCATAATCGTGCCGTGCATTGCACCGAGCGAGTTGTAGAACTCAGGCGTCATTTTGCCGTCAGGCATCGTGTTGGCACCGAAGAAATACGGGAGCCATTTGCCAATGACCGGCAGCCCCTGGCCCGGATAGGCCAGCTGCCAGCGCATGATCATCATTAATGAGAAACCGAAAAAGAGGAAAACTAGTCCACAGAGTCCGTACTGAATCCCGATCACTTTGTGATCGGTGGAAAAAATGTATTTCCGCCAGAACCCGAGCTCGTGGTGTTCGTGTTCCCCGGCGTGAGCGTGAGCATCGTGATGTATTTCGAAGGTGGAAGCGTCCATTCGCGAAAATACTTGCCTCCCAATATTGAGAGAGAAAGCCTTATTGCAAAGTCAGAAATTTAATTCGATTCCCTGCCAGGCCGTAGCCGGACGCCAACTGCGCCCTGCTACGCAGAATCCTTGGCGAAGGCAGATCGATTTGCACTCGCCTTTAAGCGGCTCACGTAAGATAGCCGAATTTGCGCAACGATCGATCGGCCGAGCGTTCCAGTCTCGCAATCAGCATCGGGGGAGCGGTTTTCCAGCGGCCCAAGGTGGTCGGCGGAGAAACCTCCGTTTCCGCCACGGAGCGAGCATCAAGGCCGGTACCGAGAAAACGGAGAAGACGCGCCGTGGTCTCGATTGGTTGCCGGCAAAGGTCTTCAAAATGCACCAGATGATAATTCTCGCACAACTTTGTCTCCCCGAATTCCGCAGCTCTCGCGTTCACTCGGTCCCAAAGCAGGATCGACCGGATCGGCACTGGATTGAGCAAGTATTCGAGCGGGTTCAAAACGGCCCGGCCATGTTTGAGCACTTGATTTTGATTGTTCGAGAAAGCCATGTCCCGACCATCCCGCACGATGTGGATAAACTTTAATTCGGGAAACCGCAGGTGAAGGAACGGAAGCAAATAAATACTGCGTGGCGCTTTCCATCCCCAGCGCAATCCCGCCGCAGGCGATGTGGAAAGGTGTTTGGACAGCGCAGCTTCAAAGTCGCTCTCCATCCCCGCCCATTCCCTTTTTCGCAGGCCGCGGCGGCCCGCACGAAGAAATCGATTCGTCCAAATGTTGAAGAATGGTTGAAAAGCGAGCGCGTCCCCGGCTTCGTTCAGGTAAGTTCCGAGGTCGTAGCCGGCATGCCGGGCGATGCGCGCGACCACACGCGTACCTGAGCCACCCGTCGCACCGATCACTAATGGAGCCGATTGGTTCACGCCGACACTTGCCATGGTGAAGGCCGCTGAGCAATATCCTGCGGCTGCCGTAATTTCCCGATGTCGATCAAGAACAACCGCGCGACCGTGTTTCTGGCTTGGGGCGCAAAGCATATCGAGCTAGTCGCGAATTGCATCCGCGAGAGCCGCCTTCCTGATTACCCGCTGTTTCTGATCACCGACGGAGCGACACAGGTCGCGGGGTTGCCCAAAGGTGTCGGAGTTGTCCGACGCGATTCCAGACTCTCCGGCAAAGCCCGGAAAACCGAGTTCTTCAACCGCCTGCCGGATCAAATTCAAACCGCACTGCTGCTCGATGCCGACACGCGCGTGATTGACGATGTATCGCTTGGCTTCGAGAAAGCCGAGAAGCATGGTATTGCAATCGTACCGGCGCCGCATTATTCGCTCGCGGATTTTCGCGACTTTCGTGAAGTGATGTTGAAGGAAGGAGTCACGCCGCGCGGCCAGATGATCTACAATTCAGGCGTGATGTTTTACACACCGCACCGGCCGGACGTGCACGCGGTGTTTGATTTAACGGTATCCATAGCAAAAAAATATTGCGACCGCGTTTGGAGTGATCAGACCTATCTCTCGCTGGCGATGGAGCTTCAGGGGTTCAATCCTTATTGCTTGTCGCCAAGTTTCAACTATCGCGGTTTCGGTGAATTGATTAGTGGTTCGATTCGCATTTGGCATTCGTATGAACCTTTGCCGAAAAACGCCGGGTCGCTCGAAAAGGGTTACCTTCACCGATACGAGAAGGGCAAACTGGTGAAGGCAGTCAAGGTTCCGCTGTGAATGCGGCGAAAGGTCCGCGGATTGTTCTCCACGTCGGCGCTCCGAAAACCGCGTCGACGTATATTCAACGCCGCTTGCGCGCGAACTCGGAACATTTGCGCGAGCACGGAGTTTACGTGCCAATCTTGCCGGCAGTCGCGGAGATGGCGGGCAACGCTAAGCTCTTGCCAACCGCCCTCGGCCAGCGTCCCTCATTGACCTTTCAGCGCGCCTTTCCCCAAATCGACACTCGCGGGCTGAACCCGACGCGGATTATCGCCGAGCTTCTCCAGAAATGGCGATCCGATTCGGAGTCACTGGTCCTTTCGGCCGAAAATCTCAGGCCAATTCACGCGCACCGCCTACGCGAATTGCTTCCGAGCAACGCGCCGTGCGTCGTCGTACTCTTTGTGCGGCGACAGGACCGCTGGCTCGATTCCTATTTCAATCAAATGATCAAAACGAACGAGATCCATGAAAACGTTAGCGCCTTTATTGCGCGCCTGTTGGAAGGAAACGACCAACGATTATGTTGTCCCGACTGGTTCGCGTATTACGAAGCGTGGCGCGCCGCTTTCGGAAATTGCAATATCGTGTTCTACGACGAGGTCGCATCGGATGTTTTCGGTGCTTTTATCGCTGCTGCAGGTCTGCCGCGGGCGCCGGGCGTGAGCGATGTCGATCGGGCCCAGGTTTCACTGAATCTTTACGAGCTTGCGTACTTGCTCGATTTGAAGGCGCCGATCGATTACGCGGATTTTCTTCGTTGCAAGAGCGCCAGCGAAAAAGCGTCGCGGCAGCTCGGTGTCCGTGACACGCGAAGCGTACTAAGTGATTCCGACCTCTCGCGACTGCGCAACGCGTTCGAGGAATCGAATCAGCGGTTGATAACCGAGTTGGGTCGCCGTGAAACTAAATCGCCGCTCGAGCTGGATCAGAGGCGCAATTCCGATTCGTATTGTTCCCTACCCAATTTTTACAAGTCCGAGTCATACACTCGCTATCGGAAACTAGCGGACGCCATTTACGCGCGACGAAATCGCCGTGATCTTTTTAGGTCGCTTTTTAGAAGATTAGGCGCTGGATGAACGCAAAGCCGAACATTTTGTTTATTATGTGCGATCAGCTTCGTTCTGATGCGCTCGGCCGCACCGGGAACTGGGTCAAAACGCCAAACATTGATCGGATCGCCCGCGAGGGGATTCGGTTTTCAAATTGCGTTACGAATTCGCCGGTTTGTCTGCCGGCGCGGATTTCGCTGGCAACGGGACGTTATTCGCACAACACCGGCGTGTGGGACAATTGCCCGTACGAATTGCCAGAAGGCACGCCGACCTGGATGGCAGCGATCCGAGCTGCCGGATATCGGACTAGCTTGTTCGGAAAATCAGCGCTTCATCGACGCGGGCCAGATATCCGCAAGTTCGAGTACGTTTTGCATTCCTACGGCCTGGATGATGTGAATGAAATCCGCGGGCCGCGCGCGAGCGCTGAAACGATCTGCCACATGACCGCGCGCTGGGATTCGTTAGGCCTGTTCGAACCCTTCCAGAAAGACATTCAGGAGCGAATGGGGGGAAATAAAACGCTGGTTCGACCGTCGCCGTTGCCCCTGGCTGAGTACTACGACGTTTACGTCGGCCAGCAGGCCAAAAATTACCTCCAGAATTACAACCGCTCCGAGCCGTGGTTTAGTTGGGTCAGTTTTGCTGGGCCACACGAACCCTGGGACACGCCCGAGCCTTACGCCAGCATGTATCGCGCGGCCGATATGCCGGAACCGCGCAAGCGCCCGCCGCTTCGACATAAAGGCCCTACCGGGGAACTGGATCAAAGGTTTGTCGACGAGGATTCAGGCGAGATCGACAACGCGCGGGAGCTGCGTGCGAGTTACGCCGGAAAAGTGACACTCATTGACGATCAGATCGGCGAGATCCTAAAGGCAATCGAAAACCGCGACGAACTAGATCGAACCGTCATTTTGTTTACCTCCGATCACGGCGAAATGAACGGTGACTACGGATTGATTCACAAATCTAATTTTCTCGATCCGGCAGTGCGCATTCCGCTTATCGTTAGCGCACCGGAGACGAAGAGTTCACCCGTGGCGAGCAAGGTTCTCGATCACCCGGTCGAACTGTTTGATGCCGGTCCAACGTTGACCGATTTCGCTGGAGCAAAAACCAATTACCGCCACTTCGCGCGTTCATTGGCACCGCTTCTTCAGGATCCTAGCGTCGAGCACCGAAATTTTGCCCTCACCGAGTTTAAACAGGAAATGATGTATCTCGACCGCAACTGGAAATTAATGCTGAACCGAAAGGGCGAACCCTATCGGTTGTTCGATCTGAAAAAAGATCCTGACGAAATGGAAGATCTTGTGGGCCGCAGAGAACACCAATCTTTGATCGCCGAACTCAAGCGCAAACTTCTCGAGCGACGCGCTCAAACATCGAACGGCTAAAGCTGCGTCAGCTCTGTCCACTCGGTCTGTTCCACCATTTCGACAAGCGCGATTCCGGAGTTTCGGGAATGGCGGTGCCGGCCCGATCGTAATGCGAAGTATCATTGAACAGGGTGAGTCGCGCGCGGGTCGCGTCGCAAAAATCAACAATATTCAGGGCGGCCGGTTTCTGATCGAGGTTGTCCCGATAACGGCGTGGATCGAATCCAAGCAACGAGCTAAGCAACAGCCGAATCGTGGCCTTGTGCGACACAACCAAAATGTTTTGGCCGGCATGTTCCCGAACAAGGTCGATCAAAACCGGCAACGAGCGCGCGGTCACCGCCAACCCGCTTTCGCCGCCAAGCGGCGCGAAAGTATAAGGGTCCTTATCCCATTCCGCCGCTTCGCCCGGAAATTTTTGTTCAACTTCGCGCCGAGTCATCTCTTCCCAACGCCCGTGATTAATTTCGCGGAGCCCGTCGCGCATTTGCACTTCGAGTTTGTGGGGCGCAGCGAGGATTTGCGCAGTTTCAACTGTGCGACCGAGCGGCGACGCATATACCGCCACGATTTTTTCGTTACCTAAACGACGAGCCAATCGCCGTGTTTGCTCACGGCCTTCATCGGAAAGAGCGACGTCCGTCGCCCCAGCAAAGCGATCTTCAGCACTCAACATGGTCGCCCCATGCCGCACCATGAAGACTCGCGTAACCGCCAGCTTCATAGAATACAGATCTTAGATGGACGCGGCCAAATTGCTATCGCTCGATTTCGGGTAATGTCGGGGTCAAAGCGAAGAAAAAAATCGGAATGATCGTCGCCGCGACCGCCGCTGCGATCGTCAAAATGTTCATGATCCAATACAGCACGACATTCGCAGGCCGAAGCGAAAGCCAGAGAATTGCGAGCGGCAACAGAACACCGACGGCGATGCTTTCGCAAACGATAAATCGACGCATTTTCGCTTTTCGACGCCGTTTCGACAAAGCCGTCTCGCCGCCTTGCGCGAACATTTCGAAGGAGTCAGCTTGAGGATTTGAAGCCACGGCCGGCCGCAGATTCTCACGCGCTATCGGAGCCTGAACTGGTGGCGCTGGTCTTGCTACCGCAGCTGCTGGAACGGGCTTGGGCGGGGGCGCGACTGGAACAGGATTTTGCGGTACCAAATTTTCTGGACGGGGCATAATGCGCAGCGGACGCGCGAGCGTCGGGGGCTGCATCTGAATCACGTTTTCTAAGGAGGGCATCAAGGACTCAAAAGAAATGTGCTCCGCGCCATTTCCGTTGTTCGCTGCCGACGACGGATCCATCGCCGGCGCGCGTGTATTCAAGTGCACCTTTGCTTTAAAGGTGGGCGGCAGCGCGATTTTTCGAACTGGCGGTTCGAAGATCCGCGGAGGCGGCGCGGTCGCGCGACGCACCGGTTCTGGATCTTCCCTGCCCATTACCGGCCTCGGGGTTGGCGGTGGCTCCCGTTTGCGACTTGGCAACGCAACAATCGCAGGCTTTTTGCGTCGTGTCTCAACTGGTTCCGGTTCTGACTCAACATTCTTTGGTTTGCGTGACGCCGCGACTGGGCTCGTGAAGTGATCGGGGAAACTATAGGATTCGCTCGGGATCAGAGACATGGCCAGGCTGGGAGTTAAAATCTTTTAGCGATTCCGATTTTTCCAGTCAACCCAAACATCGTAGCAGTTCAGATGAGTTTGGCGGCGTTGCGGCTACATTGGATCAATGACAAGCGAGGCCGCGGCTCGCGCCATCATTCACCTGGACATGGATTGCTTTTACGCAGCAATTGAGGTCCGTGATCGTCCCGCGTTGCGCGGAAAACCGGTGGGTGTCGGCGGCGCCCGGGATCGTCGCGGCGTATTGACGACCTGCAACTACGAAGCGCGCAAATTCGGTGTGCACTCGGCCATGCCGACGTTCATGGCGTTGCAACGCTGTCCGAGCCTGATCGTTCTCCCGACGCGCTTTGACGTTTACCGCCGCGAAGCCGCGGTCGTGCGTGAAATTCTGCATCGCTTTAGCTCCTTAGTGGAGCCGCTTTCGCTCGATGAAGCTTATCTGGACGTGACTGCGGATCGGGGCGCGCCCGGACGGCTCGCGCAAGTGATTCGCGATTTGATATTTCAAAAATCGAAACTGACCTCTTCGGCTGGCGTCGGCCCAAACAAATTGATCGCTAAAATCGCGAGTGCGAGGTGCAAACCGAACGGTCAGTTGGAAGTTACCGTCGAAGAAGTTCCCGGGTTTATGAAAGATTTGTCGGTCCGCGAAATCTGGGGCATCGGTCAAAAAACAGAAAAGCGGTTGTGGGAGCTCGGAGTCAAAACCTGCGGCGACCTCCAACGATTCCCGCGTCCCGAACTTGTCGATCTTTTTGGTAAATTTGGTAGCGAGTTGTTCGATCTCTGCCGCGGAATCGATGACCGGCCAGTCGAACCAGATCGGCCGCGCAAATCGCTCAGCACGGAAGAAACCTTTGTCAGCGATCTCGAAACGCTCGAGCAATGCGAAGAGCGCCTGGCAGAGCTTTTTCAAGATTTGATGGCCGATTTAGCGCAGAAGGAAACGAATCGCCGCGTCACCAAAATCTTCGTGAAGTTAAAATTTGCCGACTTCACCCGGACGACGGTCGAGCGCGCCGGTCTGGAGCCAACGTTACAGGCATTCGGCACATTGCTTGCGGAGGCTTTCGCTCGAACCGGCAAGAAAGTGCGGTTGATCGGCGTCGGGGTGCGCTTTGCCGAGAGCGGGCGCGAAGAATTGCAGCTCGCGCTATTGTAGGGCAACTGCTCAGCCCATCAGTAAGCAGGCGAGGACGAGCGCAATGATTCCGCCGGTAAACAACGCGACAACGGCTATCTCGCGCTTCGTTAACAGCAGCTCGACTTTCCCATTTGGAATTAGAGGGTGTTACTTCCCCAAATCCTCACCGTGCACTCTATATAAAACGCTTATCAGCAGTGTGTTATAGCGAAATACTGGGAACCAAGGCCTCCGCTCAATTTCGATGCTTGGACACTTCTTGGACACTTTTGGGCCCCAATTGCGGCGCGAGCAAAATAGCACGCCACGGCCTGTCAGTTAATCAGAAAGACTTTGGTGCAGACTCTTTCGACCATGTCAGTCGCAATTTTGCACAACGGTTTACGCCTCTCTACTTCGCCCATCGTCGCTGAATCAACTCTCCGGAAGTTTCTAGTACACGAACCGGCCTGAAATTCACACTTGGAGCGCGTCGCTTTACGGCTGGGCCGTCTGTTGTAGCCAGAGTTGGACGATCGCGTCGATATTCCCAAGTCGATAAATCCTGTAAGGTTGGGTATGAGACTTTGGCGGAAGAATGGCGATCGCGTTTTGATGGTCGGCATTTTCCACGGCCCGGAAGTAGGTCCGGCGGTGCTGAAAAACATCTGTCGCGGCGGATTTCGCCGCGTCGCCGTCATCCGTCCTTCGGCCAGGGGCCGGGCACGTGTGGAGCAAGATTTCTTTCTCGCGCTCCGCGCGGCAACGGCTGGCTCGCTGATTGGGCTGGCTGCGGGCCTCTTCGCTTTTTGGCGGGAGGCAATGCTGGAGCAACCCCGGTCCGGCGAGCTGATCCTGCTTTCCATTGCCTTCGCGTTGGCTGGCGCTGTCGCCGGATGGATTGTCACCCGAATGCTACGGCAGCGCGTTGATGGGACGAGCCTGACTCGCTGCACCAGCACAATCTTGCCCGAGGAAGCAATGGTCCTGGCTGAGGTGAAAGCCGACGAGACATCTCGCTTGCTTACGATCTTGCGGAACATCGGAGCGGCGGCGCCGGTGACCTTCGCTTTCCGTTCGCCGCGGCCGTTCCCCGTCGAGACCAGCGCAAGAGCGCCCGACCAGGAGCGACCTTCGAGCCAACGTGTCGCCGAAAATGCAGGGCGCCTCGCGCATTCCATGTCAGTCAGCCGCCAGACGCGGCCGCGGGGGCCCTCCTTTCTGAGTCGGCTGCGCGAGACCGAGCACGCGCTGGAATGGGCGAACGGAAGTCTCACGATGTCGGCCGAAGTGCATCACGCCTTCACCCTTTCCGCCGAGTGGCTGCTTGATAACGCCTATTTGATTCGCGAACAGGTGACCGACCTCCGGCGGAGTCTCCCGGAAAAATATTATGGGGAGCTGCCGCTCATCGCGAGCGGCCCCGAAGCGGGATTGCCGCGCGTTTACCATCTCGCCTCGGAAATGGTGGCTGAGAGCGCCGGGGCATTGGACCCTAATATTATCCAGACATTTCTGGTCGCTTTCCAAGCGGTCACGCCGCTGGACATCGGAGAACTCTGGGCTCTGCCGCTGATGTTGCGATTGCAGTTACTCGAATCCCTGCGCGGACTTGCGCTCCAAGTCGAGCAACAGCAAAGCCAAAGCGAGGAGGCGGATTTTTGGGCGAACCGGCTGATCGGCGCCGGCCGACGCAGTTCGTCGCGCTTGCTCAGGATGATGGAGGCACTGGTGGAACGGTATCTCGAGCCGACGGCGCATTTTGCCAGCGAGCTGGTAGCGCATCTCTACGACGAAGAGACGGTGCTCCCGATGGTGAGCGGCTGGCTGGAACGCCATTTTCGCGCGCCCCTGGTCGAGATCATCCAGCAGGAACATCGGCGCCAGGCTGGGCAGCAAACCGCGCTCGCCGATGCGATCGGTAGCTGCCGGCGCCTCGCACATGTCCAGTGGCGGGAACTTTTCCAGGCGACCAGTTGGGCGGAGAACGAGTTGGCGGCCGATCCCGCTGGAATTTACTCCCAGCAGGATTTTGAAACGCGTGATCGTTGCCGGAGCGCGGTGGAGGAAATCGCGCGATGGTCGAAGTGTTCGGAACAGACAATTATTGACCGAGCGCTGGCGCTGGCGAAAGCCGCAACGGACGAAGTCGCGGAGACTGTTGCCTATTATTTGCTAGACGCTGGCCGGCCGGCGCTCGAGCAGGCAACCGCCGCCAGAGTTCCACTGGGGGAACGGGCGCGCCGATGGTTGCGCGCGGACGCGGCAGTGTCCTATTTCGCAAGCGTCTTCGTGTTGACAGTCGCGATGGTGGCGATCCCGCTCGCTGCGATCGCCGGATCGGTTTCTTCCATCAAGCTCGCACTGCTCGGTTTTCTCGTGCTTCTGCCTGCGAGTGATCTGGCGGTGCTGGCCGTGAATTATTGCGTGACATCGTTCCTGCCACCGCAGGCTTTGCCGAAGATTTCCTTCAAAAAAGAAGGCATTCCCGATGACTGCCGCACTTTGGTGGTGGTGCCGACGTTACTCACCACTCCAGGCGCAATCCAAAGCGAGCTCAACCGCCTCGAAATTCGCTACCTCGGAAATACGGACGCTAATCTGCGCTTTTCGCTCCTGACTGATTTTGCCGACGCGCCGCGGCAGAGCATGCCGGAGGACACGGAGTGCATCGATATGATTGCCCGTGGGATCGAGGAATTGAATCGCCGGCACGGGTCGGGGCACTTCTTCCTTTTTCATCGTGGGCGCTCCTGGAGTGAGAGCGAACAACGCTGGATCGGCTGGGAGCGGAAACGCGGCAAGCTCGAGCAGCTCAATCGATTCCTCGTCGGCGAGTCAGCGCCCGAGTTGGAGGGATATCTCTGTGCAGGCGATCGCGCGCAGCTCGAGGGCATTCGGTTTGTTATTACCCTGGATGCCGATACCCAACTGCTCCGCGACACCGCCCGGCGCATGATCGAGACGCTGGCCCATCCGCTCAACCAGGCGCGCCTTTCACCGGATGGTCGGCGGGTTATACGCGGTTACACGATCATTCAGCCCAGCGTCAGCACCTCCCTGCCGAGCGCTTCAGCGACATGGTTTTCACGCATCTTTGCTGATCCGCGCGGAATCGATCCCTACACGCATGCCGTTTCCGATGTTTACCAAGATTTGGTCGGGGAAGGCAGTTATCACGGCAAAGCCATCTATGAATTGCGGACATTTCATCGCCTTTTGTCGGGGCGATTTCCAACGGCGCACTTGTTGAGTCACGATCTGCTGGAAGGCAGCTACGTGGGTGTGGGACTGGCGACGGATATCGAATTGCTGGACGTCTTTCCGACGAGCTACATTGCGTGGTGGAGTCGGCAGCACCGCTGGATTCGCGGTGACTGGCAGATCATTGATTGGCTGAAGCCGCACGTGCCCGTCGGCGGCGGCAGGGGCGAACCCAACCCGCTCTCCGCTTTTAACCGGTGGAAGATCTTTGATAACCTTCGCCGCAGTCTGGTACCGCCGGCTACTTTTGCTCTACTTCTGGCGGGTTGGTGTTTCACATCCGCGCCACTGCTCTGGACCGGGATTATCGCGGGCCTTTTGCTATGGCCCGTCCTCAATTCTCTTCTCTCGCTTCTATTCCATCCGCCACCGCCCGGCACACGGTTCTGGCGCGAACCACGGGACCGCCTGCTGCGCTCTCTTTTCGCGATGCTATTCCTGCCGGATTACGCGGGCATGGCGCTCGATGCGATCGTTAGGGTCGCCTACCGGCGCATCAGGTCGCATAGGCTGTTACTTGAATGGGAGACGGCGCAAGATGCTCACCAGCGCGCCAAAAATCGACAACGCCAGTTTGTGCTCACCCGGCTTTGGATCCCGGCCACATGCGCGCTTATTCTCGCGGGCGCAGCTTGGTGGGGCACATCGGCATTGATGGGCGCGTGTCCGTTCCTCATTTTGTGGGCTCTCTTTCCTGTGGCGGTGATCCTGATCGATCGCCCGGCGAGGACCTGGCGCGGCGGAATTTTAACGGCGGACGATCGGCGGTTCCTGCGCGGGGCGGCGCGACGGACCTGGAGATACTTTGATGATTTTGTGGGGCCACAAACTTCTTGGCTGCCGCCGGACAATGTCCAGGAAACTCCAACGCGGGAAATTTTTCTGCGCACCTCACCTACGAACATCGGCCTTTGGATGCTGGCTACCGTAGCGGCAAATGACTTCGGTTACATCACAATCGACGACATGGTCACGCGCAATCTCGGCACGCTGGAGATCGTAGATCGGCTCGAGCGTTTCGAAGGCCACCTCTTGAATTGGTACGATCTGAATACGCTCCAGCCGTTGCATCCACGCTACGTCTCGACGGTGGACAGCGGGAATCTGCTCGCCAGTCTTTGGACTTTCGAACGCAGCTGCGACGAACTGGCCACACGCCCGGTCCTCGATACAGTCGCTCTGCGTGGATTAGCCGATACGCTTCGCGTGTTTCGGCAAGTCACGCAGGCCTTAAAGGAACCGGCAGATTATTCGGCGCTTCTTTCACTGGAGAAACTGACCGCAGATCAGCCGGCTAACCTGGAGGGAGTGATCCTGCGTTTGCGCGCGGCTCGAGCGCCCACGGAGGAACTGCTGAGGCGATTCCCCAAAGAGGGAAACGATCCGCGCGCCTACTGGGCGCAACAAATTTCGAAGCAGGTCACTGCGTGGAATGCTGTTGTCGATAAGTATCTGCGGCCAGTGGAAATCCTGATGGCGCCGCCGGCACAATTGATGTCGTTAGGCGACACGGCCCACGAATGCCGGCGCGAGGCGCTCGCTGCTACCTTTTCACTGCGCAACATCGTCATTGAAGGCATCCCTGGGCTCGTGCCGCTGCTCGCGTTTCATGACCGGCGAGAGCAACCCGAGATACCCCCGGCGGTCCGCGAGTGGCTCAATCTTCTCGTCGCCGAGGTGGAGCATTCACGCCAGAGGGGCTCGGAGCAGCTGGCGCGATTAGATGAATTGATCGCACAGTGCCGGCAACTGGAAGGCGGCATGGGGCTGCAGTTTCTTTACGATGAAGAACGGCGGATTTTTGCCATCGGATACCAAGTGGCGGAGCGTCGGCTCGACACGTCATTCTACGACCTGCTCGCGAGCGAAGCGCGCCTGACGAGTTTTCTGGCCATAGCACGCGGAGAAGTACCTGTGGAACATTGGTGGGTTTTGAGCCGCCCTTTTGGCTCGGCCTACGGCCGCCTGCCCCTCCTCTCGTGGAATGGGACGATGTTTGAGTATTTGATGCCGCTGTTGTTCACCCAAACGCACGAAAATTCGCTCCTCGATCGCGCCTGTTACGACGCCGTGCACTGTCAGATCGCCTATGCCCAGGAAAACAACGTGCCGTGGGGCATCTCGGAGTCCGCCTTCAGTGCGCTCGACCGGCATAACGTCTATCAATACCGGGCTTTCGGTGTGCCGGCGCTGGCTTTGAAACGCGGACAGGGAGAAGACCTGGTGGTTGCTCCCTACGCGGCAGCGCTCGCGCTCGGCGTAGAGCCGACCGCCGCGACCAAGAATTTGCGCCAGCTCGCCATCGACGACAGCTCAGCCCTGCTCGGCGACTACGGCTACTTCGAGGCAATTGATTATTCGCGGCGAACCGAACCCGGCGGCGCCGCTGGGATCAGCATTCACTGTTACATGGCGCATCACCAGGGCATGTCGCTCCTCGCCTACGACAATGCTTTAAACGGCAACACGATGCGACGGCGTTTTCTCGCCGACCCACGCGTTCGTGCAACCGAGCCGCTCCTGCATGAGCATATCCCGGAACAAATTTTGCCGACTACTGGTGAGGCGCACGAAGAGCGGCCCGTTGCCCGCAGCATTCCGATCGGCGGCCCGGCGGTCTTGGTCCAAACACCTGATCTTGCCTCGCCGCGCATTCAACTTCTCTGCAACGGGAAGTGTTCGGCCACGATCACGAGTTCGGGCGGCGGCGGCCTGCGCTGGCTGGATTTGGACATCACGCGGTGGCACGCCGACGCCACCTGCGAAGTGCCGGGCCAGGTTTGTTACATCCACGATTTAGAAAATGACACGCTCTGGAGCAACACTCATCAACCGGTGCCAATCCCTCAGCGCCGTTATACGTGGAGTTTTACCTCCGACAAAGCCGAGTTCCGGCGCAGAAGCGGACCGTGCGAGACGATTACTGAAATCGTCATCTCCGCCGAAGACGACGCCGAGGTGCGGCGCGTGACATTGGTCAACACTTCACACAAAACGGCTCGGCTCGAGCTGACGAGTTATCTCGAGCTCGCGCTCGCGCCGCACCGGGCCGATCGGGCACATCCCGCTTTCAGCAAGCTCTTCATCGAAACCGAATGGGTACCACATTGCCAAGCCCTCGTTGCCCGCCGCCGCCTCCGTGCTACGGACGATCGTCCGGTTTGGGTCGCACACCTCATGGTGGTGGAGTCATCGTCCGTCAGCAACTCGATCGAGTTCGAAACCGACCGAACCGAATTCCTGGGCCGGGGGCGTACGCTGGAAAATCCCGACGCGCTCCGTCGCAGGCTGACGAATCGCGTCGGCGCCGTGCTCGACCCGATTTTGAGCCTGCGCCGGGGCGTCACGATTTTGCCCAATCAGCGTTTCCAATTTGCGCTGGTCACGCTGGTAGCGGAGTCGCGCGAAGCAGTCATTGGGCTGGCCGAACGCTACTGTGACTTTCATACTTGTGGGCGCGCCTTCGAGACGGCTTGGACGCATTCCCAACTCGAAATGCGCCGGCTCCGCATTCGCCCGGGCGACGTGCAAACGTACCAACAACTAGCAGCGTTTATTATTTTTCCGCAGCCAGAATTGCGACCGCCGCACGCACGGCTCAGCCGCCGCACCGAAGGTCAACGCGCACTCTGGCGGCAAGGCATTTCCGGCGACGTGCCGATTGTCGTGGTCATGATCAGCCACCTCCACGACATCGAAGTGGTGCGCGAAATTCTGTCCGCGCACACCTTCTGGAATCTGCGCGGATTAAAGGTCGACCTCGTGCTCGTGAGTGAGGAACCGCCGAGTTACGAAGAACCGCTGACCGCCAATCTGCAGCGGCTGGCCGAAGGCCGCGCAGCCCTCATCGGCATGGATCGGCCCGGAGGCATTTATGTTCGCTCGGCGAGCAAGATGTCGAAGGAAGAAACGATAGCGCTACAAGCTGCCGCGCGCATGGTTCTCATCGCAGCTCGCGGCACCTTGCGCCAGCAACTGGCCTCAACCACGCCCATCGCGACGAAACCGAAGCTGCTCTCACCTGGTCAGCAGTTCCGCGAAGAGCCCTCCGCGCCGCTCGCCTTCATGAAGCTGAATTATTTCAACGGACTCGGCGGCTTTACCCAGGGCGGAAAGGAATTCGTTATCTATCTTGGGCCCGGCCGCGACACGCCGCTCGCGTGGGTCAACATCATCGCCAATCCGAAGTTCGGCACCTTGGTTTCCGAGGCGGGCGCGGAATTTGTCTGGGGCAGGAACAGCCAAACCGAACGTCTCACCCCGTGGTTCAACGATCCGATCTCCGATCCACCGGGAACCGCAATCTACATCCGCGATGATGACATCGGCGCCCTATGGTCGCCAACGCCCCAACCGATTCGGGAGAAGGACGCCTATCGCACGCGGCACGGGCAGGGTTACACAAGATTTGAGCACAACAGCCACGCCATCGAACAGCGGCTCCTGACTTTCGTGCCGGTCGATGACGCCGGTGGCTTGCCGGTGCGCTTGCAGCGGCTGCGCTTGCGCAACAACTCTTCGCGCCGGCGCAAGTTGACCGTAACCTCCTATGCCAGGCTCGTTCTCGGATCCGACCCGGAAGAGACCGGCATGCACGTAGTCACGAAATGGGATCTGCAAAGCCAGAGCCTGTTTGCCCGCAACTCTTTCGAACTTGAGCTCTCCGAACGCGTCGCCTTCGCTAGCTCCACGCCCGCGCCCGCTTCCTTCACCGGCGATCGCGCCGCCTTCATTGGACGAAACCGCTCGCTGCGCGATCCCGCAGCGATGGGGCACCGGCGATTGACCGGCGACACTGGCGCTGGTTTGGATCCTTGCGCTGCGGTGCAGTTGACGGTCGAGATTGATCCAAACCAAACCACTGAGATTACTTTTCTGCTCGGCCAGGCGGACGACGAAGAAAAAGCGCGCGCTCTCGTGCAACGTTTTCGCGATCCGGACAACGTCGAATCCGCTTTCCAAGAAACCTGCCGTTGGTGGCACAGGCTTCTAAGCACGATCGAAGTGGAAACGCCCGAACTTTCCACAAATTTCTTGCTCAACCGCTGGTTGCTTTATCAGACGCTGAGCTGCCGGCTCTGGGGACGCACCGGTCTCTATCAATCGAGCGGAGCCTACGGATTCCGCGACCAGTTGCAGGACGTGATGGCACTGGTGCACGCCGCACCGCAACTCGCGCGCCACCACATTCTGCGGGCGGCAGCGCGACAATTCCTAGAAGGCGATGTGCAGCATTGGTGGCACCCCGATTCAGGCGCTGGTGTGCGCACCCGTGTCAGTGACGACCTTCTCTGGCTTCCCTTCGTCACGGCGCATTACGTTCGTACCACCGGCGACGATGCGATCCTCGATGAGACTGTTCCGTTTCTCGAAGCTAAACCCCTCGAGGCCCAACAGACAGAAAGCTTCTCCAGTCCGGTCACTTCCCACACGGATGCTACCCTGCTCGAACATTGCCGGCGCGCCATCGCGCACTCGGCCACCGCCGGTCCGCATGGACTGCCGCTTATCGGAGGCGGCGATTGGAATGACGGCCTCAACCACGTCGGACTCGGTGGCAAAGGCGAGAGTGTATGGCTGGCCTGGTTTCAGATTTGTGCGCTCAATGATTTCACCGAATTGCTCGCCCTGCGCGAACTCCACGACGAAGCAAAAGCCTGCCGTGCCCGCGTCGCATTACTCGCAAAGACGGTCGACGCTCAGGCTTGGGACGGAGAGTGGTATCGCCGTGGATACTTTGACGATGGCACGCCTTTCGGATCCAGGGAAAATGCCGAGGCCCGCATCGATTCGCTCCCGCAAACCTGGGCTGCAATTTCCGGCGCAGGCGACTCGAATCGCGTGGACGTCACTCTTCGATCGCTGGAAGAAAACCTAGTGCGTGAGGCCGACGACCTGATCTTGCTTTTCGCTCCGCCTTTCGACAAAACCACCGCCGACGTCGGCTACATAAAGGCTTATCCGCCTGGCGTCCGGGAAAACGGCGGCCAATACACCCATGCCGCCACCTGGGTAGCAATGGCTTTTGCTCGCCAGGGTAATGGCGACAAAGCCGTCCGACTTTTGCGGATGCTAAATCCCGTCGAGCACGCCCGCGACGAAAAGGGTTGCCAACGTTACAAGGTCGAGCCTTATGTCATGCCGGGCGACGTTTACTCGTTAGCCGGCCGTGTCGGCCGCGGTGGCTGGACTTGGTACACTGGCGCGGCGGCTTGGACCTATCGCGTCTGGCTCGAAGAAATTCTAGGATTTCAACGCCGCGGCAACTCGTTTACCATCAACCCGGTCATACCGAAAGATTGGCTTGGCTTCCGTTTACGATACCGTTTCCAGAACACTATTTATCGCATCACAGTCGAGAATCCAGAGCACTGTTCCCGAGGTGTTACCCTCTTGGAATTGGATGGAGTCGTGGCGGCCGACAAAATCGTGACGTTGCGTGACGACGCGCTGTCTCACCAGGTGCGCGTTGTGCTGGGGACCAAATCGCCGGCGTAAGCTAGCTGATTCAGTGCTGCACAGAAATGCTAGCCAAGCATCACGGATCCGCGCGAAAAATCGAGCGGCACGTATCAACACAGCCAGGCACTCTCTATTATTGCGGCCTTCAACGCTTCGATTACATCTGGGGAGAAATACGCCGATCGCCAGTTTTTTCAGCCACGGTCGCGCAGCGTTTTCTCACCGCTTTCCCGTGCGCAGTGAGCGCAACAAAATGTTTTGCCGCCGCTTTCAAGTCCGTGCCCGATGATGCGGCAGCCACAATGATTGCATTGAGGCGCCATCATGTGGATTGCGCATTCGAAGCTGTCAAAAGCGAGCATTTTGCCGTCGCGTTTAATCTCGAATGTTTTGTCGTAGTCGTTTCCGCAGTGTGCACATTTCGCCATAGGTTTTCTCCGGTTCAGTTTTTTGAAATACGTTGCATTCTGGCCGGCACCACAAGAACCGGGCACTCAGCATGCCTTAAGACTCGCTCGGCCACACTTCCCACCAGAGCATGCTGAACACCGGTGCGACCGTGAGTCGACATTGCGACGAGATCGGTTTCACGTTTTCGACTGCGACTGCAGATTTCATCAACCGGCATACCGATCGAGACTTCAGTCCGGCAGCTTACATCAGCGGGGATGTGAAGATCCTTGAATTGTTGCATCAGCTTTTCAGCTGACAGCCAATCTTCCTCAAGAACCGCTGCGACACACTCACGCCGCGGCTCTTTGAGTTTTCTGGACGCACCTTAAAGCCCGATGCTATTTCGGCTCTGTGGCGCGCAACCGCTTCGCGAGAGCCTGAAGGAGCTTCCACGCGATAGCACTGTTCCTTTCGACTAGCGGGTCGAAACTCCCAGAAGGTGAGCCCGTAGCAAACCAAGTCAGTCGCAGCGGTCACCGTGGCCGAAACGGGGGCCGCCGTCTATGCGCTCCGCGTTCTCAGCGGTGTCGCCGATAGGACCTTCTTCGGGGTCGATTTGGCACGGAAACATTTCGGAATTGATTGCCGTTGCGCCGGAACGCGTCGCCGTTTCCTCGCGGAGAATTTCCCAGCAATCGCGGCTCGATTTTCGCCGGCCGGCCAGCCCGCGGTTCTCCTCGGCGCCGTTCTTCACGCGGCGGCGCGGGGGCGTGATAATCAAACCCGTCGGCTTTCTTTCGCACAATGCCGCGACCGATGAAGCGCTCGAGCGAACGCAAATGCCCCTGGTCTTCTGGCGTGACAAAGCTGACGGCATCGCCGACGGCGTGCGCTCGACCTGTCCGGCCAATTCGATGCACGTAATCCTCCGGGTGCATGGGAAAGTCGTAATTCACCACATGCGAGATGCCGTCGACATCAATGCCGCGGGCAGCGATGTCAGTGGCGACAAGGACGCGCACTGCGCCCGATTTGAAATCCTTTAAGGCGCGCAGGCGCTGATTTTGCGATCGGTTCGAATGAATTGTCCCCGTCTTGATTCCGCCGCTTTCGAGTCTTCGCGCAATGCGATCGGCGCCGCGCTTTGTTCTCGTGAAAACAAGGACGGTGTCGAATCGCGCATCGGCCAGCAAATGAATAAGAAGCCCCGATTTCAAATGCGGACTCACTTCGTAAACAAATTGCGTGACCGTGTCCGCCGGATTGGCGCGACGACCAATCTCGATCAGCTTCGGCGACCGTTGAAACTCGTGCGTTAGCTTTTCGATTTCTCGCGAAAGCGAGGCCGAGAACATCAACGTCTGCCGTTCTCTTGGCAATGCTTTGACGATTTGCCGTATCTGCGGGAGGAAACCCATGTCCAGCATCCGATCGGCCTCATCCAGGACGAGAAACTCAATTCCTGAGAAATTCGTTTGCCGCTGTTGCATCAGATCAATCAGGCGACCGGGTGTCGCGACCACCAGGTCCACTTCGGCACGGAGCGCCGCGATCTGCGGGCGTTCACTCACTCCGCCGTAAATCGTTGCCATTCGCAACGACAGATGTTTCGCATAAGCGCGCACATTTTCTTCGATCTGCACGACGAGCTCGCGCGTGGGCGCAACGATCAGAGCGCGCGTTCCGTGTCGCTGCGCGTTGCTGGCCATCAACTTCGTCAGGATCGGCAGAACAAACGCGGCCGTTTTTCCGGTACCTGTCTGTGCGATACCGATGACATCATGCCCGGCCATGACCTCGGGAATAGCGGCGAGTTGAATTGGAGTCGGCTGCGTGTATCCGGCTTCGTGGATGGCTTTGAGGACTTGAGGCGAAAGTTGCAGCGCGTGAAATGGCATGGCAATCGCCACCATCGCCCAACGCACTCAACTCTCAACGCCTCGTCACGCCGTGGGCCCCACGCCTTGCGCATGCGCGGGGAATGAGATTTGCTGATCTCCAGTCCTGTTTGATGTTGTGCGCCAATGCGCAGTTCTGCGAGGGATCGAGCGCTGGTAGTAATATATAAAGGGAGAGCCGGTCGGGCCCGTCCGCGTTTTAAATTGGCGGCTGCGTCGAAACTCGCCGAGAACTTACTTGGTGCAGCAACCCTTCGGGCATTTCGCGCAGGGTGGGCACGGTGGACAAGCCTTCGCCTTTGGTGTCGCTGCGTAGGAAGAGCCAAACGACAACGCCACAGCGGCGATAAGCAAAATAGCCTTCTTCATGCTCTAATTATCAGATGCTCTGCGCGATAAAATGCCCGACATCGAGCGTCGTGACGATCGGGCCATCAATTCGGAAAATGACGCGAAGATCCGCGCTTGTGGACGCGATTCGAAGCCCATCTAAAATCTACCCCATGCAATTAATCAAACTTTCAAAAAGCGGAAATCTCATCGACGCGGACGCAGTTTCGTTTATCGGAATCACTCAAACCAACGCTGGACACGCAATTAAAGTATTCGTCGGCAGTCGCGAAACTGACATAAACGGCGAGGATGCCGACAGCTTTCTCATGTCATTTCACAGTTACACCAAAGCAGACGTGAGCGGTCTGCAAAGGTGGATTCCGAAGCGAGAGAAATCGTAAGACTTGGGTTGCGATTAGAACTTCTATCGACCGTCGATAGCAGTCTTGGATGGCAAAGAAAACAGAACACCGTTTTTTCCACAGATTTGCGCCAGAATTACGCAATAACGCGAAGTCGATGTTTCGATTTCGAATCGCGTTACGGTCGCGCCAGATAATCTCAGCCCAGTCTGGTATAGTCTTCGACTCTCTTGGCGTTCCTACTTCTGAATAAGAAGTTGAGGCGGGGAGAGGTTGTATTCTGGCAATTATCGGCTATAATAAAACTAAGTTTCTCGACTGATTTCACCAAAGTGGTGAGCGGGTTAGTGCAAGCGGACTGGCATAGCTGGAAGCCCGAGATCGGATAGAAAGCGCCCGTTAACTCATTATGAAGTCACATCTCGTCCAAGCCGCGTCCGAAGTTATTCCAAATCAGCAAATCCTCGTGAACATGGTCTCTCGACGCGTTCGACAGCTTTGTCTCGGTCATCGGCCAATGGTGGAATTTGTTCCCGGACTCGGTCACGCCGATATCGCGCTGTCCGAGATCGCCGCCGGGAAATTGTCATTCGAATCGACCCTCGGTCAGAACGGGCAAGGTGCCGCCACCCACGTGGTGGAATTTCCCGGAATCGTGGTCGAGAAAAAGACGAAGAAAAGAGCAGCGTAGCAGCACGGAGCTCGGAACTGGGGAGGTAGGAGTTCGAAGCCAGGAGTTTCCTAACTTCAATCCTCTCCTTGAGGGAAAGGCGGACCAGAAAACAGGAGGTAAGAGCACTGAGCAGCCAAACAAATGCAAAAGAAACATTTAAACACATCTCGACGTGAGCGGTTGTTGGTATTGGTAGACGAATCGAATGTTGGCAGTTCGGTGCGCACCGCCGGACGCGGTCTGGATTGGTTGAAACTGCGCGATTTTTTGGCCGGCCAGACTACTGGACGGGATTTGATCGAGATGGTGGTTTATGCCGGATTGCCACCAGCCATGCCGATCTGGCAGGAAGAGCGCGATAAGAAAAACAAGTTTGCGCAGTGGTTGCGCTCCAATGGATTCATGGTTGTGACCAAAGATGGAACGCCGGCCGAGGAAGGCCGTTATAAGGCGAACGTGGACGTGATGATGGCTATGGACGCGCTCGAGCTTTCGGTGGAGATGCAGCCTGATGTCGTCATTCTGGTCACCGGTGATACGGATTTCGCGCATCTGGCGATCAAATTGAGGCGGCGCGGGATCCGTGTGGAAGTGGCCTCGGTCGCGCAAAATCTCGGTAATATATTAAGATCGGCCGCGAACGAAGTGATCGATCTGGCGCCATTATTTCGGACGTTCGAGCTGATCAAAGTAGAAGAGCAAAGGCTGCGGCCGGACGGAGCGCAGCGACATCAGTCGCAACCAGCGAGACGGCGTCCAAGATTTCGGCCAAGACCGCAGCGAACCTAGCGTTCGTAAACTCGGAAACGGAAAACGAAACGGGAAAACGGGGTCAGATCTAAATATTTGGCTGATCCTCGACCGTTTTCCTCGTGATCCACAGGCGAAAGCAACGGCGGACGCCGGGAGCTGGTTCTCCGTTTTCCGCCCGCTATACCCCGATCCGCGATTTGTGGATCTCGTGCGGCGGCTTCATCTCGACCCCGCGACAGCGTCGAAGGAAGAGGATGGCCTGTGAGACCTCGAAATTTCGTCGCCGAACTGAAGCCGCGTACTATCTAGATGATAGATTCGCCTGAACTCAAGTTCGACATCCGCCAAACCGATTCGGCAAGATGACGTTGTGCGGCAAACCCCGGGGCTAGATTCTTGGGCGCAATTGGGGCCGAAAAGTGTCCAAGCATCGAAATTGAGCGGAGGCCTTGGTTCCCAGTATTTCGCTATAACACACTGCTGATAAGCGTTTTATATAGAGTGCACGGTGAGGATTTGGGGAAGTAACACCCTCTAATCCAATTGTTACCTCACCATTGTTCTCGACCACACCCATCACGTCATCGCACAATTTTCGCACGTCGGCCGGCTTGTCTTCTTCGCTGGCAAATTGCTCGCCATTGAACACGAACTTCTTCTTCACCGCGCCCTCGTGCAGGGCTTTTTCGTAGGCCACGCGGATTGTGCGCGGCAATTGGGAGGCGCTGAAATATTCCTGGCCGTTGTAACGAATCTTGGTCTTCGGCGCGATGCTCACTGCCGGCGGAAAAGATAGCAATATACCTGCCAGCGGCGTCGCACGGACGCTGCTTGTGATAAATTCCACCCGGTGATCACCGCCGCCGCTCAACAAAGGATCCATGCTTCGGGGTGCAATGTTCGTTTCGATAATCTGACCCGCCAGCTTTATGCCACCGACGCTTCCATTTACCAAATCGAGCCGCTCGGGGTTGCTTTTCCAACGACGTCCGAGGAAGCGAGCACAGTGATTAGAGCTGCCGTGGACGAAAATGTTTCAATTACGCCGCGCGGAGCCGGAACCAGCTTAGTCGGAAATTCGATTGGTGACGGATTAATCGTCGATTTCTCGCGCCACAATCACAAAATCGACAATCTTAACATCGATGAACGCTCGGTCCGCGTCGGCGCTGGGGTTGTGCTCGATCAATTGAACGGGTTCCTTAAGCCGCGCGGATTTTGTTTCGGACCTGACGTCGCGACGAGCTCGCGCGCGACTATTGGCGGAATGATCGCCAACAATTCCTCCGGCGCGCATGTTCCGATCTACGGAACGACCGCCGATCACGTTCTTTCCACCGAAATTGTTATGGCGGATGGCCGAATCGTGGAGATCAGCCCAAAGCACGAAGCGTTGCGCGACGAACGAGCCAAGATCGACAGCCTTGTTCGTGCGCAGGCGGCGGAAATGGCCGAGCGTTGGCCACCGGGATTGTTAAAACGCTGGCCGGGGTATGGAATCGAGCGATTTTCTCGCGCGCCAAATAACCTGAACGAAATTCTTGCCGGCAGCGAAGGCACACTCGCTGCAATTTTTTCTGCGGCGCTTAAGATTTCGCCGCTTCCACGTAAAAAAGGACTCGGTCTGATTTTTTTTGCGTCGGTCCGAGAGGCGATGGAGGCGACAGTAGCGCTTCTCGATCTCAAACCGGCCGCGATTGAACATATCGATCGTCCGCTGCTCGATCAAACAAAAGGGCAACTCCATTTCCAGCCCGCCCGCGATTTGATGGAGCTGGACACGCAACCGTGTGACGCGCTCCTGCTTATCGAGTTTTACGACGATGTCGATGAGGGATTGTCGAGCCTGCAATCCCGCAAACTCGGACTGCGGACAATAATTTGCCGCAACCAGAACGAAATGGATCTCGTTTGGATGGTGCGCAAAGCGGGGCTCTCGCTGTTGACCGGTCGCGTCGGCCCGGCGAAACCGGTCGCGTTCATCGAAGACGCAGCTGTCCGCCCGGCGCAACTTCCCGATTACGTCCGCGGTTTGCAGTCGATCATGAAATCACTGGGGCTCGAAGCGAGCTATTATGGACACGCTGCAAGCGGTTTGCTTCACGTGCGACCGATTCTCGATCTTCACAGCGCGGATGACTTGCAAAAGTTCCGGCGGGTTGCGGATCAAACTTCCGCGCTCGTTCGCCAATTCAAAGGTTCGATCTCGGCCGAGCACGGCGTCGGAATCGCGCGCACCGAATACATGCGCGATCAACTCGGCGACGCGTTGCTCAACGTCATGCGCGAGATCAAGCGCACCTTCGATCCGAAAAACGTTTTCAATCCAGGAAAAATTTTCGGCTTTACCCACAAGATCGACAATCACCTGCGCAGCAATTTCACTAAGCCAATTGCGTTGCCGTTCGAGCCGCGGTTGGCGTTCGCGTTCAAAGACCGATCATTCGTCGGGAACCTCGAACAGTGCAACGGCTGCGGCGGTTGCAGGAAAGACACGCCGATTATGTGTCCGACATTCATCGCGACTAGCGACGAAGTGATGTCCACGCGTGGCCGCGCGAACATCATTCGACGCTCGCTCGAGCTCCACGGTAACGGACACGATCCGTTGAGATCGGCCGAGCTCGACGCTGCGCTGAGCAATTGTCTTTCCTGCAAAGGGTGCACGCCGGAATGCCCTTCGAACGTGAATCTTGCATTGTTGAAAGCGGAAGTGCTTTACGAGCGCTGGAAACGCGACGGCTTGCCGTTGCGCGAACGTCTCTTCAGCAATGTCGATTTATTTGGCCGAATCGCTTGCCTGGTTCCGTGGCTCTCAAATTCGGTTCTCCATCTTCGGCCGGTCCGCGGTTTCATGGAAAAAAACCTCGGCATTTCCGCGAAGCGTTCCTTCCCGCATTACGCGCGCGAACGGTTCGATCGTTGGTTCGCGAGAAATGCGAAACGACACAGCGCGAGTGCGTCGCGCGGCAAAGTGATCCTCTGGGATGACACGTTTGTTCGATATTACGAACCGAACATCGGGATTGCCGCGGTGAAGGTGCTCGCAGCGCTCGGGTTCGAAGTTGAACTCCTGAAAGATCGGAAATGTTGCGGCCGACCGGCTTTCAGTCAGGGAAATCTCGACTCCGCCGCACATGTGGGGCGGCATAATGTCCAGCTTGCGAACACGACGGACAGCGCGGCGCCCCTCATTTTCCTCGAGCCGTCCTGCTGGTCGATGTTCATCGAAGATTATCGTGAGTTGAAAATTAAAAGCGCGGAACAAATCGCGGAGCGTTGCTTCCTGTTTGAGAAATTTGTGGAAGACTTGTTGGAGCGCGAGCCGGATGCGCTTCGATTCAAGGAACGCGAAGCAAACGTGGCGATTCATGCACATTGCCACGTCAAGTCACTCACCAAACCGGAATTCATGACCCGACTGGTCGAACGATTGCCTGGGCGCCGCGCAACTTTGCTAGACACCGGCTGCTGCGGAATGGCGGGGGCTTTCGGCGCGCTTGTCGAAAAATACGATCTGTCGAAGCAAGTCGCGTCCGATTTAATGCGCAAAATCGACAATCAACATGCCGATATCGTGATCGCCTCGGGAACAAGTTGCCGCCACCAGATTCTCGATCTGAGCGAGGTCTGGCCAAAGCACATGGCCGAACTGCTCGCAGACGCGACGGTAGATTAACCTCTGGGCTTCGGCGGCGCCGGTTTCGCAGCTTCGCCCGGTTTTGGAGGCTGCGCTCCGCCCGCAGACGCTTCGCCGGGGAGTTCAGTGTCTGCTGGAACCGCGAGAATGTCAGGCTCGGTGTACGATTCGGGATGGCTCGCCAATTCTTTGCGCAGCGTGGCAATCTGATCGGCAGTCACAGGACTCGCCTGATTTCCCCACTCGCTTCGTTCGTAAGTCAAAACGTCGGCAATTTTTTGATCGGTCAACGTCTTGTCCCACGGTTGCATGACCGCAGTGCCGTATTGCTGTCCTTTCACTTTCACCGGCCCTTGCAAGCCTTTCATCACAATCATCGCCGGACGACGCGAACCACCTGTCGTGAATTCCGAACCAGCGAGCGGCGGATATTGGCCGGGAACGCCCTGACCGTTGGCCTGATGGCACGTCTGACAATTTGCCGAAAAAATCTTTTTGCCGCGATCACGCGGCGAAAGCTCAACCTGCTGTTCTCCGCCGGCAAGACCACCGGCAGTTTTTTTTGCGGGCGGCGGTCCCATAAGCGGATCGAGACCATCGCCGGAAAAATTTCCGGAGTAACGGCCGAGATAAGCGCCGCCCGTAAAAATCGCGAGGCCATAAACGGCGATCAACCAAATTGAGAGGGGTTCGAGTCCGACGCGCGGTTCACGTTTCTCCCGCTGAATCGCAGCGTGCACTTCATGAACGTCGGCGGTTTCGCCGTAGTCCATTCCTTGGCGCGTCAACGATGAGGGATTATGAGGTTGGTCGTTCATTTCTTTGCAGGCGCTGGCGGAGGAGACCCGGCTGGCGTAGCCGGAGGCGAAGCTGCTGGTACCGGCGCCGCGCCTCCCGCACTCCTAACTTCCTTCAGTGGATGCGATTGATGGAGTGACATCAGGTATGCGACGAGACATTTGGCGTCGTAGCTCGGAACAATTTCCCAACCGGGCGGTGGCGCGTCGGGTCCAGTCAGTTGAAGTGCGTTGGCCGAAGGTTCGCCACTAATCTGATGTTTCTCGTAGAGAAATTTGTAGGCCGGCATCGTGGAATCGAGGTTGTCGGGACTCATGCTGCGCGGCGAGTAGAGATGTCGATGATGCCAAGCGGCAGAATAAGCGGGCGGGACTCCATTCGGACTCGGTGTTGGTGAAGGATTCGCACCTGTGGCCTGCAGTGCTGGCAAAGTTGTCGGCGGAGCCGACACGCCTGGTTTAGTAGCGGCAACATTCGCCCTTGGCGCAGGCGATTGTGGAGCAGCCGGCGAAGCGGCCGGAGCAGTTCCAGCTGGCACCGTGGCCGGACTTTCTTCTTCTCCGGGGGCGGCCTTGGCAATGTCCGCCAGGTCGGGACCCATTCGTTCCTGCCCAAGTTGCACCGGTCGATCAAAAATATAATCGCGCGGGGCACTGCGGCGCCCAGCCCATTTTGGCCGAGGCGACGGACCCGCATCGCGCGTACGGTCGAGGTCGGCGGAAACGTAGTCGGGTCGAACTTGCTGGCTGTGGCAATAAATGCAGCCGTTCGCGGCGTAAATACGCCGACCGCGCTCGGCCATTCCCGATTTCGGCATGGGATAAATGTCAGTGCCTTCCTCGTCCATTTGCGGATTCAACGCGCCAATCTGCATGTTCGGAATCACCGTCAGTCCGACCCACGAGAACGCGAATGTTCCAAAAAGCCCGAGGAAAAGTGGAAGGAGTCCTTTCATAAGGGGGACTCCGATCCTTCCGCCTCAACAGGATTCAAAAACGTCGGCACCGTCGAAGTGCGACCCAATCCGAACAACATCAGTCCAAAATGGAACGCGAAGATAAAATGCGAGATCGTCAATAGCAGCGCCGCCAAAGTGCGCCCCCGCAAATACGGCAAAACGCTGGCCGCACTTTCAATGAATGGCATGGAGGGGCTCTGTTCACTCGAGCCCTGAACAAAGCCGCCGGCCAACAACATTAACGACATCAACCCGACGCCGTAAGCCGACGCCCAGAAGTGGAGCTTGATCAGCGTAGCGTAACGCCATTCGCGACCAACCAATCGCGGAACGATATAATACATCGAGCCAAAAATGATCATCGTGAAAAACGCGTAAAAGCCCATGTGCGAATACGCGATGGTCGCTTCCGTGAAATGCACGTAACGCGCCGTAGATCGGAGTGAAATTAAAATTCCGACCACACTAAAAACCGTATACGACATGGCGCCGAAGACGGTGAATCGCAGCGTTGGACTGTAACGCATCACTGGAAAATATCCCTGCATCGTCATGTGATGATTTAATCCAACGGTCGCAACCGGAATGATGGTGAGAATGGTTGCGGCAATACTGGCAGTGATCATCCAGGCCGGAAACGGTCCATCGACGAGGCGTTGCATTCCGGTCCAGCTCGAGAAAAGCGCGTAAGTCCAAAATCCGATCGTCGCTAAATGATAACTGTAGACCGGACGCCCAATTACTTTCGGGATCATGTAATACGCCGTGCCGAGCGCAATCGTCCCGAACCACAGAAAGAGCAGATTATTTCCGTACCACCAGCCAACGGCCGCCTGCAACACCCCTTGCACTGGCGCGACGAACAACATCGCTTGCGCGGCAGCGTAGAGCCATGGGAACCAAAGAAACGCACCAAGCAAATACCATTGCGTGATGTAAATCTGATTACCCCGCCGGAAACGGAACATCAGCACCGCCCAGGACATGATTAACGCGTAAGCGACGAAAAGGACCAGCGCGGCATATGGCGGAAATTCCAACCATTGATAGCCCGTGCTGTAGCCCATCAGGATGGCGACCACGCCAATCAGCACGCCGATATTCCAAAACCAAATGCCGGTCACGATCAGCAATGGATGTCGCAACGTCGTCCGGCAAAGCCGCGCCATTAGCCAAATGGCCGTGCCCATCGCGGCCATCGACGCCCATCCGTAAACCATGATGTTCATGTGCACCGGGCGGAGTCGACCCCACGTAAGGAAACTGACGTCCGCCATCCAATCGGGCGCGTGCAATTTGAATGAAACAAATCCGGCGAGCAGCGTTCCGATTAACAACCAAACCATTGCCGATGCGTAAAACATCAGCACCGGCACGCGCGTCGAAGCATCGATCCGCGCACGCTCGAGCTGTTCTGCGTCGGCGGCTGCGCCTGAAATCGTGGGCTCTTTCAACGATATGCCAGTGGCTGGAGTCATTCGTCAGGCGAGATTGAAATCGTCATTGTTGGGCGGGAGTTGCAGTGGCACTGCGAACCGGTAACGGACTTCCGGAAGGCGCGATTGACGCGGCGGGCGAAGGCGAAACGGCCGGGGCCGCCGGTGATAATTGCGGCGAGACGACCGCGGTTGGCTTCGGTGTCTCGCTCGCCTGCGCTGAAGCTGATGGCGCTGCCGGCAACGCCGCGGCTCCGCCCGGCGCGGCGAGAGCTATTGGCGTGGCGATTGGACCCGCAGGTACTGGTTTTTTGTTTGCCAGTTCTACAACGCTCAATTCCATCGCCCGCTCGACGGGCAGGCGCACCGTGCCCTTGTTCTTGTCGATCCAAGCGTAACCGGTCAGTGCCTTAGCGTCTTCATCGCGCGCGTCCTTAAGTTTTTTCAGGCGATTTTCGGCGCGCTGTTTTTCGTACGTGTCGCCGCGCTGCGCGGGCCCGATGATCGCGAGTGCAATCACACCGAACAGTGCAAACAATAACACCACGCCGAGCCAGGTTGAGAACGGCGCGGGCGATTGAACGTGCTCGGTATCGGCCATTTTCAATTAACTAGTTTCAACGATTCAACCAGGCGCGGGTCACGCACTGGAAAGAGCGATGCCTTGCCAACGATTCGCAAATAAACGAACGCAAGGGTTGCACCGATCCCGATGAGCGCAGCAAAGTCCCACAGGCTCACGTGAAGTCCGGTCCCGTGCAGCGCCGGCAGCACTACCAGATAGATGTCGAGCATCTGCATCAACAAAATCCATCCGGCGACGTAACAAAGCTGGTGCGGATGTTTCTTGATCGAGCGCAAAAGCAAAATCGCGAACGGGCCGAAGAATCGCCCAATCACAAGCAGCATGCTCAGGTACCACCACGATTCGGTGTTTCGAGTAAGAAAATATTGCGTTTCTTCTGGAATGTTCGCGTACCAGATCAACATGTATTGGCCAAAGCCGATGTAGGCCCAGAAAACGCAGAAGGCGAACATCCACTTCCCCATGATGTGGTAATGCTCCATCGTAACGACGTTTTTGAGATAACCGGCGTTGCGCAACGCACTGATCACGAGCACAAGGAGCGACATTGAACTGCCAGCCGCGCCAGCGAAGATGTAAACGCCGAACATGGTCGAGAACCAGCGGTAGTTCAGACCGAGTAGCCAATCGTATGCGCCGAATGTCAGCGACAGCGCGAACAGCGGCAGACTCACGAACGCGACCTTGCGCAGGCGAACCGTGAACAGCGGACCGCCATACTTGTCCTGCCGCACTGAAAAGCGGCGCAACAACTGCGACGCGATAATGAAGAAGCCAAGGAAAACGATGGCGCGCAGGATAAAGAAATTCAGATTCAAGTAAGCGCGCTTCGAATCGAGGTTCGCCTCATTTCCCGGCGCAATATTCATCCAGTCGTAGAGATGATGTCGCAAAAGCAAGATCGGAACGAAAAAGAGGGCCATCACGGCGATGAGCACGGCGATGTTTTCCAACTGCCGTCGCACAACCACCGTCCATTCCGCGTCCGTCGCGTAATGCACGATTGTCCAGAAGAAACAGCCGGCGCAAAGCGTGAAAAAATAGCCAAACGCGAACAGCCAGGAGAAGCTCAATTGCTTCGGGTCAATTGCCGCGCCTGCGCCGCACAGCGCCAGTCCGGCAAATGCGACCACGCCGAGAATTACCGACAATCCGGCGAAGCGGCCGCTCTCGAAATATTCGCCTTCCGGCGTTGGCGCGTTGTGCAAGCGATCGCTCATTTCTTTTTCACCTCCGGTTTGGCTTCGGGCTTCGCTTCCCCCGGTTTGTCCAATTCCGCGCGATGTTCGGGCGGCACGTCGGCGACCGTCCCTGCCTGACTTCGCTGCAAGGCCCGCAAATACGCGATGATCGCCCAGCGATCCTGCACCATGATGTTCGGGCCGTAAGCCATCATCGTGTTCTTGCCGTTGGTGATCGTGTTGAAAATTTCGCCGTCGGCCATTTTCCGGATCCGATCGTCCTGCAGGGTCACTACTGTCGCCAAACCGTACGATTTCGTGATCCCGTTGCCGGTCGCGGTTGCACCGTGACACATCACGCACGTGATGCTGAAACGTTCACGCCCGCGCCGGAGCAATTGCGGTGTGACCGGAATCGGAATTCCGGTTCCCCAGTAGTCGCCCATTTTCCCGGTGTCGATGTAATCGGTCCCGACACTGAATCCGTGTGGCATCGTATCGACCGCGCCGACAGGTGGTTGCGGGTTTGGCATTTCGTAACCGATCGGCACCGTTTCATTTATCCGCATCCGCGGACCACGGCCGTCCGCGAAAAAGTTGAGCGGCGATTGGGCGCGCACTTTCATTTGCCGTACCATGTCGGGGAAAATTTCCCACGGCTCGTTGGTGGTTTTTTCTCCGCGAAATCCGAGCACGGCCACAGCCGCGATCGTCACTAAGAGAGAAATTAAAAGGAAGGCGCGCAGAAACATCGCTTTAGTCCTCGTGCACAATGGTGATGTGTAGGCCGCCGCTGCGCTCCAGTAGTTCGTGCGCTTCGAGTTCGGTGAATCGCGGATCGCGCGCTTCGATGACGAGAAAGAATCCGTCGTTGGTCGCGCGCCTGAATCGTTCCCAGTTGAAAATCGGATGATGCGGTCGCGGCAGCCCGTTCATGATCAGCACGGCGAAGAACGCTGCGAAGGCGGAGAAGAGCACGGTAAGCTCGAACATGATCGGGAACAATGCCGGGACCGTTTGCCAGTCCCACGGTTTTCCGTGAACGATGAGTCGATAAAGTCCCCAGGTCGGTCCGAATTCGACGAGAATGGCGGTCAGCAGTCCGGAAATTCCGCCGCACAACACGACCGCGCTCAGCCACGATTTACCGAGTCCCATCGCGTCGTCCATTCCGTGAATCGGAAATGGCGAGTGCACGTCCCAACGCTTAAATCCGGCGTCACGAACCATTTTCGCAGCTTCATAGAGCGCAGCGGCGCTTGGATATTCCGCCGCGATTCCGTAAACCTCGTGACCGTAAGGCGTTTTCATGCGCGCTCCATTCCTCCGGCTTGAACGGGATGATGACCGTTAGGCGAATGCGCATGTACGTCCGCTTCCGGCAAAACAATTTTCACTTCCGACATCGCGATCATCGGGAGGAAGCGCACGAACAACAGGAACAGCGAGGTGAAAATTCCGAGTGTGCCGATGAACGTCCAGATGTCGACCCATGTTGGAATGAATAATCCCCACGAGGACGGAATGAAATCGCGATGCAATCCGCCAACGATGATGATGAAACGCTCGAACCACATGCCGGCGTTCACGCACATGCAGACGAAGTAGACTACCAGAATGTTGCGGCGGCACCAGCGGAACCAGAACAGTTGCGGCGAAAGCGCGTTGCAGAACAACATGCCGACCCACCAGTACCACCAGTACGGACCGAGCACGCGATTCCAGAACGCGAAGCGCTCGTAAGCGTTGCCGCTATACCAGGCTACGAAAAACTCCATTGTGTAGGCGTAACTGACGAATGAGCCGGTCAGCAAAATGATCTTCGCCATCTTGTCGATGTGCTGCGGCGTGATGATGTCGTGAAGTTTGAAAATCGCGCGAGCTGGAATGAGTAAAGTCAGCACCATCGCGAAGCCGCCAAAGATCGCGCCCGCGACGAAGTAGGGCGGGAAGATCGTCGTATGCCACGTAGGCAGGATCGACGTCGCGAAGTCGAAGGACACAACGCTGTGCACCGAAAGCACGAGCGGCGTGGAAAGGCCGGCCAAAAGCAGATACGCCATTTCGTAATGCCGCCAGTTGCGATTCGATCCGCGCCAGCCGCACGCGAAGACACCGAGCAGGAACTTTTTGATCTTCGTCGTCGCGCGATCGCGCAACGTCGCGAGATCCGGAATTAAGCCGGTGTACCAGAACAAAACTGACACCGTGAAATAGGTTGAGACCGCAAACACGTCCCACATCAGCGGGCTGCGGAAATTTTGCCAGATGCCGTAGTTATTTGGCAATGGCGCGAGATACCACGCCATCCAAACCCGACCGACGTGGACGCCGGGGAAAATTGCCGCGCACATGACCGCGAAGAGCGTCATCGCTTCGGCCGAGCGGTTGATCGAAGTCCGCCATCTTTGCCGGAGCAAATACAGAATCGCGGAGATGAGTGTGCCGGCGTGCCCGATACCGATCCAGAAAACGAAGTTAGTGATGTCCCACGCCCAGCCGACCGGATGATTCAATCCCCACGTGCCGACGCCGGTGGAGATTTGGTAGCCGAGACAGAACAAACCGAACATTGCGATCGAGCCAGTGATAGTGAAACAGACCCACCACCAGCGCGGCGCCGGTTGTTCAACGACGCCGGAGATGCGCTCCGTGATCCAACTGAAGTTGCGGCGATTCAACACCAGGGGCGCGCGTTGGAGCGGACGGTCGAGGGAACCTCCCGCCGCGCCTTCAATCACATCTCGTGTTGTCGGTATTTGGTCCATCGTTGGTTTAGATCGACTTCGTCACGCTTTCTCCTCCGGACTAGCGACGGCGATGTTGCCCGCGTCTGGCATTTTCGGATTCGGATTACGAATTCGTCCGAGATAACTCGTTCGCGTGTTCACATTCAAGTATTCGAGCAGCCGGTAGTTCCGGTCCTGCTGCTTCATCTGCGAAACTTTGCTTTCCGGATCTTTGATGTCGCCAAAAGTGATCGCTTCGTGCGGACAGGCCTGCGCACATGCGGTCGTGAACGAATCGCTCGGAATTTTCAGATTGTTGCCCGATGCGCCGGCGCGAACGTGCGCCGCGATTTTCGCTTCTTCTATCCGTTGCACGCAGAATGTGCATTTCTCCATCACGCCGCGCATCCGCACCGTCACGTTCGGGTTTTTCTGCATTTTGGTGATGTCAGGCGCACCCTTTTCGGTGAATGGCGCGATGTATTCGCGATAAATTCCGAACTCACCCGCGATCTTCTTTTTGCCGATCGGCCGCTGGTTGTAATCGAAGAAATTGAAGCGGCGGACTTTGAACGGACAGTTGTTTGCGCAATAACGGGTGCCGACGCAACGGTTGTACGCCATGACGTTCAGCCCGTCCTCGCTGTGGATCGTCGCGTTGACCGGACAAACGGTTTCGCAAGGCGCGTTCTCGCAATGCTGGCACATCATCGGTTGATGCACCATTTCGGGATCTTCCGGAAACTCGCCGTTGTCTTCGTTGAACGGCTTCGCGCTCGCATAATAGCGATCGATTCGGATCCAGTGCATCGCGCGTCCGTGCGACACCTGTAATTTGCCAACGATCGGAATGTTGTTTTCGGCCTGGCACGCGATGACGCACGCGCTGCAACCGGTGCAAACGTTTAAATCTACATTCATCCCCCATTGCTGCGGCGCGTCCATTGGCGGATGCGAGTAAAGCGAGAACAAATTCTTCGGCGGCTCGTCGATTCCGGCGCACTTTTCGACGAAATCGTTGTCTTCGCGGTAACCATCGAGCGTCGCTTCGCGAACCACGCCGCGGCCTTCGATGCTCCAATGCTCCTGGGTGCAAGCGAGCGGATATTTCTTTCCAACTTTCGTGACGCGCACGGCCTCGATGTTCTTTCCGTCGGCGACGACAAAATGCGGATTAACTGCGGTGCGCAAAAGGTAGGCGTTGAATCCAGATTCGTCCGCAATTGGTCCGGTCTTCTTGCGGCCGTAACCGAGCGGAATGGTAATCGAGTTGTCCGCGTGGCCGGGTGAAACGCAAGCCGCGATCACTAATTCGCGACGAATCGGCTGATCGTTTGCATCTTTGGCCACATCGTCGATCGACACCTGAATCAAATCGCCGGTCTCGATGTTCAATGACTTGGCCATGTTCGGGCTCAAAATGGCGGCGTTATCCCAAGTCAGTTTCGTGATCGGGTCGGGCAACTCCTGGAGCCAGCCGTTGTTCGCGTAACGGCCATCGTCCATCGCATAACTGCGGACGAAAACGATTTCGGGCGAATCGGTGGTCGGCGCGGGCGGTGCGGCCCAAATTTGTTGCACAGCCGAAGCCGAGGCGCCACCATTGAAAGACGCCGGCCGATCTTTCAGCGCAATGTGCGACGCAAATCCGTCTCGCAAAAACGTCGACCACGCGGTCGGAGAATCTCCCGGCGGTTTTGTGGCGCGGAAAGTCTCCTGAACCAGCTCGGGGCCTTCGACTCTCGGCCGGCCAAGCAGCGCGCTCATCAATTCGATTTCGCTCAGCCCGCCAAAGAGCGGCAGAACCATCGGCTGGATCGCCAAATATGCGCCTTCCGAGGTCAGCGCGTCGCCCCACGATTCCAAGTAATGCGCCATCGGTACGTGCCAGTGGCTGATTATCGATGTCGAGTCCTCGTGATAACCGAGTCGCAGGACTTCTGGAACTTTCTTTTGCAAATCGACCCAATCAAGCATCGCTTTCTTTTCGGCGTCCTGCGCGATCGCGCGCGGCGCGTTGTAAACTGGATCGCCGCCGAAAATGAATAAAGTCCTGATTTCGCCGCGATTCATTCGATCGGCGAGCTGCAAGATGCTTTTGTTGTTTTCATTTCGCGCAAATTCTTTAACGACCACCGTGCGGCCGATATTTTTCAGCGCGGAATTAATCGCGTAAGCGAGCAACTGGGTGGCTACCGGTTGATCATGTCCGGCGAGCACGACACTCGCACCCGATTTGGCGACCAGATCTTTCGCTGCTTCGTTTAACCACTCGTCGTCGAGCTCTTCTCCACCTTCCATCGGCCATTTGATGGCGTTCAAGAGAGAACTCAATTCGGCATCTTTTGTCAGATAGGCGATTTTTGCAGCCATTGCCGCCGCGAATGCCGGAATCTGACTGGCGGCGCAGCGTACTCGATGGTCCGCCATTGCGCCGGTAATAGTGAACCGATTTTCGACCACGTAGAGCCGGTTCATCGTGTCGCTGGAGGACTTCACGCGCCGTCGCTGCGTGAACGCGCGCGCCCCTGTCAGATCGCCTTCGCCGCAATCCAAAAAGTCGCTGTCGAGCGCCAATACGACATCGGCACGATCGAATCGGAGAATTAATCGGACATTTTCGCCGAAGCTCGTGCGGGTCGCGTAATTTTGCGCGTCGCTAAGGACTGCGTCGTAGACGCACCACGTCATTTTCGGAAAGGCCTTTTCCAAATCGGTACGCAATCTATCGCGCGTCGGTGAGTGTACTTCTTCGACGAGAAACGCTAGCCCGTCACCGGTGCCGAGCTGACTGCGCAGTTTGTCGATGTAGGCGTCAAACTCAGCGCGCGTCGAATCCTTGCCTTGATGCACGAAACGCCGTGAGCGCGCTGGATCATAAAGATCGAGAATTGACGCCTGGGCAAAAACATCCGTTGCGCCCGCGCTCGCTGGATGCACCGGATTCCCTTCGAGTTTGATCGGGCGACCGTCGACTGTCGTCGCGATCAGCGGAATCGCGCCGCTACGGCGCGGCATTGCCGTCGCGTAATACAAAAATTTGCCGGGAATTGTCCACTCCGCGCTCTTGGTGAAGGGAACGAGGTGCATCTCTGGCCGGCGACAACTCGTTAGGCCAAGACCAGCCAGCGCCATGGAGGCGCCCATCAGTTTCATGAAATCGCGACGCGACCATTCCTCTTCGCTCATTTCGGAAGCGCCGGCTGGAAATTCGCGCTCGAGCCATTCCCGGAACTCCGGCGTGTTGCTGTATTCACCGAGACTGCGCCAATACTTCTTCCCGGTTAGCGGTTCAGGGGGATGCTGGAAGACACGTTTCATCGGTGACAGGTCTGGCAATTTGTGCTCGGGGCGATGTTCCAGCGCTCCTTCAATGTCTGACCGATCTCTTGCTGCGTCAGATGCTTCTTCTTTGTCCAATCCTTGGTCACGCTTTTTGGCTGTCCGTACTTCGCTACGAACTCCGCCGGTTTCACGTCGTCCGGTTTCCAATCAAGATTGAAAACTTCCTCCTGCGGGCGCAGAAAATTCTCGGGGTGGCGATGACACTCGAGACACCATGCCATGCTATGCGGCTCGGCTATATACACGCTCGACATGCGATTCACCGGACCATGGCAACTGAAGCAACTGATCCCGCGATTCACGTGCGCGCTGTGATTATAAAAAACGTAATCGACCGTGCGATAAAGCCACACCCACTCGACCGGCTTGCCGGTTTTCCAACTTTCGCGCACTGGCTCGAGCTTCGGGTTGTCCTTCTGCACCTGCGAGTGGCAGTTCATGCAGGTCTGCGTGTTTGGCACATTCGACTGCGCCGCCACTTCCACGAAGCTATGACAATAACGGCAATCCATCCCAAGCTGCGTGACGTGAATGTCGTGCGGAAACGGCACCGGCTGGGTCGGTTGATAACCAACCTTGGTGTATTTTGGCGTGACATAATACCACGTGGCTGCAGTTAAACCGCACGCGATCAAGATGCCAGCGACGGCCATTTGTAGAGGCAGCCAGTTCGTCCAGCGTGGGAAAAAATTCGCCATAAATCAGCGGACACCCTGTCCGGGCGAACAAGGCCGCCAATTTGGAAACGAATTCGCCTCTTTCTGAGGATGTGCGGACATCGAACGCCTCACTCTATAAATCGAAATTGCCTGGGGGAAAAGAAAACTCCAACATTGTGTAAATCCCACAGCGGCCCCTCTTCCCATACGGAAAAGTTGCCGCTACGCAAAATGATCTCGTCAAAACTTTGGGGAAGCGTCAAGTGAAAGCGCGAGTTTCTTTTGCTTTCGCGTTAATTTTTTTCGGCGAACCGAACTTGCCCGTCCGCGCTGCGGATGATGTCGATCTTCTGCTCGTTAACGGAAATGTTTACACGGTTAACGAAAAAACTCCGCACGCCGAAGCAATCGCGGTCAAAAAAGATCGAATCGTTTTCGTCGGTTCGAACGATGAGGCGAAGAAATTTCACGCTGCTCGCACTGTTGATCTCGCCGGTAGAACGTTGCTCCCCGGCCTGACCGACTCGCACTGCCACATTTTCGGAATTGGCGAACGCGAGCTGCGTTTAAACCTTGAGGGCACGAACACGCTTGACGATTTCTTGGCGAAAGTGAAAGAGCGCGTCGCGCAAACCGAACGCGGAAAATGGGTCTTTGGCCGCGGCTGGATCGAAACTTTCTGGACACCGTCACAATTCCCTACGCGACAAGATGTCGACAAAGTCGCGCCGAACAATCCTGTGTTTCTGACGCGCGCTGATGGACACGCATCGGTCGCAAATTCGGCCGCGCTCAAGATCGTAAAAATCGACAAGAACACGCCGAACCCTTTCGGCGGCGAGATTCTAAAAGATAAGCAGAAGGGCGAACCGACCGGGATGTTGCTCGACAGTGCGCAGAATCTCGTCCGCAAGAATATTCCGAAACCAACAACCGCCCAACGCGAGCAAACCTTGCTAACCGGAATTAATCGCGAGATCGGCCTCGGCTGGTGCGAAATTCAAAACGCCGGCAGCCACAAGGACGATGTCGATATTATCAAGAAGGTTTACGCCGACGGCAAAGCGAAGATCCGTTTCGTGAACTGCGTTTATGGACCCGGTCAAGAGGCGCAGAACTTTTTGAAAGAAGACGCGACACTCGACGCCTTCAATCACCACTTCACGCAACGCACGATCAAAGTTGTCTTCGACGGCGCACTCGGTTCGCGCGGCGCGGCATTGCTGAAACCGTACAACGACGCGCCGGAGACTTCCGGTTATTTCACCGAAAAGCCGGAAGATCTTCGACCGATGTTCGAGAAAGCTCTGCGTCGAGGAATTCAGGTCGAGACGCACGCAATCGGCGATCGCGCGAACCGCACGATTCTAGATCTCTATGAAAGCGCGTTCAAAGCAGTCCCGCCTGATCAACGGAAAATCAAGGAGCCGCGCTGGCGGGTTGAGCACGCGCAAATTGTTGATCCTGCCGATCTCCCGCGGTTTGCAAAGCTCGGCTTGATTCCGTCGATGCAACCGTCCCACGCGATCAGTGATTTGTTCTTCGCGCCGGCGCGGTTGGGAATGGATCGGCTCGCCGGCGCCTACGCGTGGCAATCGTTTTTGAAGTCCGGTTGCATCATCGCCGGCGGTTCGGATGCGCCAGTTGAACGCGGGGAAGCGATGATCGAATTTTACGCCGCGGTTGCGCGCAAAAGTATCAAAGGCGAATCGGCCGAAGGTTGGCACCCCGAACAAGCCGTCTTGCGTGAGCAAGCACTGAAAATGTTCACGATCTGGCCGGCCTACGCGTCGTTCGAAGAAAAAGACAAAGGCTCAATTGAAATCGGCAAACTCGCCGACTTCACGGTGTTGTCTCAAGACATTATGAAAATTAGCGAGCGGGAAATTCTGAAAACGCGCAATGAGATGACGATTATCGGTGGCGACGTGGCTTACGACGCGGGAAGAAAATAGACAGAATGAACAAAATTGTCAGAATGGTTCGGAAACTTTGACTTAGATTTTATCCATTCCGTTGATTCTGTGTGCTTCCGCCAAATAACAGGCCCTCCCATCATCGCTGCGATTCCGGCCGCCAGAAACACGTGACCGCCCATAAGTTGCCGATGAAGTAATAAACGAACGCGGCGGTGGCGAGTGGGAATAAAGCCAGAACAACAATGATCCCTTTCGGCGTTGTCGAAACTCGGATCGCGACAATCGCAAACACAATCGCGAGTACGATCGCGATGACCGAGTCCTGAAACCAGAGGACTTTCAATCCCTTACCGATGAACTCGGCGAGATTCGATTTCTCGACCGCGGCCGACATTCGCCCGTAGCCTCTCGTGTGCAGAAAAGCGCCGAACGCGAGACACAATGGCTGAAATCCCCGAGAAGCATTCGCGAAAGACTCTTCATCAATGTGCGAGCACGTAAATCGCGACCAGCGTCAGAAGAAAATACGGAACGAGAATCGCGGCGCCGGCGTAGTCCTTGGCCATGCGTTGACCGAGAAAAAGGCAGAGGATAGCAATCGCCGACGCGACGGCGCCGTAAAAAGCAATCGTAGTGTCATGCGAGAACAGGAACACGAGAAGTCCGATCCAGCTTAACGCCCCAGCTGCGACTTCGATGATCGTGAGAACTGTGAACAATAGCGGCACCATTCCAGCGAGCCGACTTTTCGCGAAGTGCCCGCTGAGCCAGCTCAAATTTCCCTGTCGATCTACGATTTTGTCGATGCCGGATTGCAAAAACAGAATCGCAAGAAACGCCGAGACGAGAAGCTGCAAAAAATAAAAAGCTAAGCTTGGCACGTTCATCTTGTCACGTCGACCGAAGTGGAGACATCTCTAATTATTTCTGGTCAGAAATAGCAAGAGATTCCTCGACCTAGCTCGGAATGACAGAAGTGGGCTACGAATACAAATATTCGTCGTGGTACTCGCGTTGAGGAGCGAACTGGACGTGTTCGTTGCCGTTCTCGGGATATTCGAAGATTTTTCCTTCGTAATTGCGGATCACGATCTTCTCGTTGTCGTGATAGAGAATGTAGCCGGGATTGATCGGCACTTTCCCGCCACCGTCGGGCGCATCGATCACGAATTGCGGCACCGCGTAACCGGTGGTGTGACCGCGCAGGCCTTCAATAATCTCGATTCCCTTCGCGACCGATGTGCGCAGATGCGATGAGCCGTTAATCAGATCGCATTGGTAAATGTAATACGGACGAACGCGACACATAAGCAGTTTATGGACGAGCGTCTTCATCGTCTCGAGATCATCATTCACGCCTGCGAGTAACACGCTTTGATTTCCAAGCGGAATGCCGGCATTCGCGAGACGTCCGAGCGCTTGTTTTACCTCAATCGTCAGCTCGCGCGGATGATTCACGTGCACGCTCATCCAAAGCGGATGGTGCTTGGCCAAAATCGCGCAAAGCTCGGGCGTAACACGTTGCGGCAAAAAAATCGGGACACGCGTGCCGATCCGGAGAAACTCGATGTGTTTGATTGCGCGCAGTCGCGTCAACAACTTGTCGATCTTGTCGTCGCTGAAAATGAGAGCGTCGCCGCCGCTTAAGAGGACATCGCGCACTTCGGTGCGTTGTTCGAGATAACGGAATGCTTCTTCGAAATCGGTGTGCAATTCCTGCTCGCCCACGCCGCTGACAACGCGACTCCGAGTGCAGTATCGGCAATAAGCGGCGCAACGATCCGTCACTAAGAAAAGCACGCGATCCGGATACCGGTGCACAAGCCCCGGCACCGGCATGTGCGAGTCCTCGCCGCATGGGTCGGCCATATCGTACGGCGACGACCAAGTCTCTTCGACACGCGAAATGACTTGACGCCGAATTGGGTCGTCCGGATTTTTGCCGCGTGGAATCAGGTTGAAAAAGTGCGGCGTGACCGCGAGCGCAAGTTTGTCGCCGCTCAACAAAACGCCGCTTCGTTCCTCGTCGCTAAGATCCACGTAGTGCTCGAGCTGAGTGAGCGAGGTTACGCGGTTTTTCAGTTGCCATTTCCAATCGTTCCAAAGTTCGGGCCTGACCTGCGGCCAATAGCCGGGCGCATGCGAGACGAACACTTTCCCATCGCCGTTCCCAAGGGTTTGCATTTGAATAAGGATCGAAACGCTAAGACCGGTCAGACTTGTGTCAACGCGCGCACTGCTGAGTGCGCCGCGCACTTGATTGGAGTCGGATTTGCCCTTATTGAACAGCTACGACGGTGCCGATTGGAATCTCGGCAAAAAGTTTTCGCGCGGTTTCGCCGGGCAAACGAATGCACCCATGCGACGCCGGATAATTCGGCACCACGCCTTCGTGCATTCCGAAATCGAGACAGCTTAAGCGCATGAAATACGGCATGTCGACGTGATAAATCGTCGAACGGTGATTGCGCTCCTTGTCGGTAATCACGAAATAGCCGCGCTTTGTCGAATAGCCACCGCGGCCCGTCGAACAAACTGAATGCAACACTGGGACGCCGTCTTTGATGAGCGCCATGTGCTGCGACGCGAGCGAAATTTCGATGCGAAGTTTCTCCGGGTCAGGCCCGCTGCCGAGAAGCACCTGCGAGGCTTGCCAATGTCCGAGTTCAGCCGCGAAATAAAGCGCGATCATTTTATAGCGGCCGGTCGCGCGACTCTTGTCAGCGCCAGCCTGCAAGAGTCCACGGAGGTATTCGGTGCGGCCCAATCCCGCGGCTATCATCAGACAAGATACGTTTCGGTCATCTTCGATGTAATTGCGGAACGATTTGGACGGCAATGAGTCGAGAAATTCCGTGTCATATTTCGCCGCCAGAATTGTGTTCGGGTCAGCACCGCATTCCAGCAATGTCGTGAATAAAGGCGCGTTATCGGTCGCAATTGCGTAAGCCAGCAGCGGAACGCGCTTTCCTTCTGGCGTCGGCGGAGGGATATGCTTCGAAAGCAGCAGTCGAATCGAATCGCGATCACCGAGACGCAGCACATTGTCGAGCGCGTGCAGTGCGCCAGGACTCCACGCTTGGAGTCTCGGCAGTCGAGTAAGGATTTCTTGCCCGATCTTAGTGTTCGGAGTTCCTAGCGCGAGCGCCAACAATTCTAATGTGTCGCCGTAAGCTAACTCCAAATTCGGCGTCAGGCTGAGCAGAAGATCGACAATTTCGAGCTTCTGCGCATTCACGGCGTAGTAGAGCGCGGTATGACCGGCCCGGTCCCGAGCGGTCATGTCGCTGACATGTCCAGCCAAGGCGCATACCAATTCCAGATCGCCATGCATCGCCGCAACCATTAGGGGCGTCACACCCACGTCGTCCGACAAATCGGGACTGCCACCGGCATCAAGCAGCCGACGCGCGAGAATTCGGTCTTCTCGCAAGACCGCCGTGAAAAGCAAAGAACGATCATTCGCCCCGCGCGCGTTTGGATTCTGGCGCTCGCGAAAGTACCGATTAATCAACGAGCTGTCATTCGTCTCTAGCGCGCGGACAAATTCGTCGGCTCGGATGGGTTTGGGGGCTTGCCGCTCAAATGCAAGCCACACGGTGGCAAGCAGAAACAGCGTCGCCAAAGCGCCAACCGAAACCCAATTGAACCTCATTGAACGCATATCCGGCGAGAGACCACCGATAGTATATCATTAGTCAAGGGGTTTGCTGGGTGATTCACAGGCCTCGACGGAAGGCCCTCAGTAGACTGACAGCGTTGAACGTAGCATGTTCGATGCTGTCCAACCTCGAACCGATGCGATTGATTAAACTTTTCACTTTCAGTGCCACCTTGAGCGCGTTGTCGATCTTCGCCGCGACCCCCGAAATCGCGTCGACCTTGAGCGTTCCACCGGGCGCGGCCGAACAAGGAAGGGATGTAGTTCACCAGTTGAATAATGCTTTCGCCAAAGTCTTTGAAACGGTGGCGCCTAGTGTTGTCGTCATCGAAGTCTCAAAAAAGCCCGACAATGAGACTTCGGCGTTTGAGGACCTTTTCTTTCAAGGTCCCCCTGATGAAAATAATCCGCGCCAAAATCAACGAAATCTTCAGCCGATTCAGAGCGAAGGCTCCGGGTTCATCGTTCGCCCTGATGGCTACATTTTCACCAACTTCCATGTCGTGGAAGGCGCGGACAAAATTGACGTGAAGCTTAAGGACAGCACCGAATTTTCCGCCAAAGTCATCGGAACGGACGAGAAAACCGACATAGCCGTGATCAAGATCGATGCGAAAGACCTGCCCTCAGCGCAGCTTGGCGACAGCGATGCGGTTCGCGTCGGAGAATTCGCGTTCGCGATCGGCGCGCCGTTTAAGCTCGATTACACGTTCACCTACGGAGTCATCAGCGGCAAAGGCCGCAGCAAATTGCTCTCAACCAGCGGCTATTCCATCTCGGATTATTTGCAGACCGACGCGTCGATCAATCCCGGTAACAGCGGCGGACCGTTGTGCGACATTGACGGCAAAGTAATCGGCATGAACACGTTGATCAACGGAATTAACCGCGGTCTCGGCTTCGCGATCCCGATCAATATGGCGAAAGACATTGGTGGAGAGTTAATCGCCGGCCGCAAGATCATGCGACCCTGGCTCGGGATCCGGATCGAAACGCTGGGCGACGATCCATCGATCCGCGAGTTGTTCAAAGGAATCGACAAAGGCGTCGTCGTGCGCACAATCGAAGCCGACGCGCCCGCCTACAAGAGCGACCTCCGGCCGTTCGACGTGATCACGCAGGTCGACGAAAACCCCGTCCTAACGGACTCGCAGCTGCAGCACGAGATTTTGAAAAAGAAAATCGGCCAAAAGGTTGAGCTGACCGTGTGGCGAAAAGGACAAACGTTGAAGGTTCCAGTCACGACCGGTGAATTGCCGAACGAGATTTCGCGCGCGTCGAATGAGCCGGCGCGCCCGCCGAAGAATCGCGAAGAAGAGGCCGGCAAATTTGGTCTACAGGTGCAAGACTTGACCAAAGAAATGGCCCAACGTTTCAAGCTTGGCGTTCAAAAAGGCGTGATCGTGACCGACGTGGCCGACAACAGTCTGGCCGCGCAGCAAGGAATTGAGCGTGAAGACGTGATCACCGAAGTCGATGGCAAACCGGTGTCAGATGTGAAAACATTTCGTGAAGCGTTAAACAAAGCCGATCCGAAACGCGGCGTGCTGCTTTATCTCGATCGCAAAGGCAGCAAAACGTTCGCGGTACTAAAAGCGAGCGGCGGCGAACCGCCGGCCAATCGCTAAGATCGACATCTACTTTTTCGCGGCCTGCGCGCGCAGGTAGTCAGGCAACGGCTGGTTGTCGATGTAAAGCTGTTCGAGCGCGGCGTCGCCGTTACGCACACGCGCGGTGACGTAAGCGTTCGCTTTGTCGCGTCGACTATTTTCGCGATAAGCCTTCTCGGCTTCGGGCGCGCTTTTCTCGCTGACCCACAACCTGTTGAATGGAATTATGATGTGCTGCCTGTCATCCCAATTTCCGCCCGGCTCCACTTTGATTACATTGTCGCCTGTGACGGGCGTCGTGCTGGTGTGATCAATCTCGGCAAATCCGTCCGCGGTTTCTTTCAGAATCGCATAAACCGAATCGGGCGACATGAATTTTTCCGACTGAGTAAACTCTTCCGCCATTAGTCGCAGCTGAATGTAGCGACCGCGCACCACGTCTTCCGGATCGATCGGCGCGGTCTTAAATTTCCAAACGCGACCATGAGTCAGCGTCTGAATGCGTCCCCACGCTATCAGCGCGGGCACGCTCAGTTGCACGACGGCCACCAAGGCAAAGATCAGAACGGGCAATCTTTTCATACAACGGCGGCTCGCTTTTTGAACAAAAGAATATTTGCGACCAAAAATCCCGCGCCAACCAAGATGAATCCAAGGCCGCGCGTCACAAAACTCAGCTCGCTGTCAAAGAAACGACTGATCGCGAGCGCTGCGATAAGTATCAAACCGAAGTTCGCACGCGGAATGCTATTCGAACGAATTCCGCGGACTAGGATGTCGATCCCGAGCCAAAGCGCATAACAATTGATCACCGCTGCCGCAGCAAACGAGCACCGGCTGCTCCACCCACCTTTAGCGGGCTGCTGGCAAAGATTCGCGATGCCCCAGGTGATCGCGGTCACGATCGGAAACGCCGCCGCGGCAAGGCCGAATTGAAAGCGACGTCGCACAATATCGAATGCCGCGAGGCAGATGGCTACGATCGGAAACAAGAACTCCAATGCGACTGCGATGTTTCCGGAAAGCGTGTGTTGGCCCCACAAGGACTCCCGGCCCATATGCCAGCTTGATTCGAAACTGAGCACGATCGCAGTCACGCCGATCCCGATTCCGCCAAGCAGCGCGACGATATGCAATTGTTCGTCTGCTCGCGGAAAAAATTTGATTCCCGCGAGATAAATTGCGGTCAGCAACCCCGCGAACGCAACGCATCCAAGATCCGTCTTCGCAAAATCCGCGGTAATGCCCAGGCCGAAAACGAGCGCAAATGTGAGCACGATCCCGATTGCCGCAGTTTCGCGACTGTCGCGACGCTTCCAGTAGCAAATCAAAAAATATGGAATTGCCAGGAGCAGCAAGATCCAGAAAAACATCGGGTTCGCCGAATGAACAAAGAATGCTATCTCCCGCGCGAACAACCAAACAATCGTCCCGATCACATACGCCACGGCCCCAATCGCCGTCCGGAGCAGGTAAACAATGAGGATGCTGAGCAGCAGCCAAACACGCATGAAATCGGCGAACGATCCCTGGATTTGATACGTTTGACTGACGAGCGAGATCGCAGTAGCTACCGCTGCGACATCATATATCGCCACTGCTTCGCGCCATGGACGCGACTCATCGCGTCGGATTAACACGAAAGCGACCAGCGCCTGCGCGATTAGCAAAGGGATGAACGCGATAACGGTCCGCGCCCCGCGACTAAGATCGTCCCAATTGTGCGCAATCAGAAGAATGATGCCGGCGCCGACGAGCGCCGCACCGACAGCCGCCAAAATTACGAAACCGAAATTGCTTCTCGTTTCGACCGATTCGTAATGACGCTCGAGAGAGAGCGCGTTTTCGGAATTAATGACACCGGCCGCAACCAATTGCGGCAGTTGGCCGCGAAGCCAGCGAACTGCGCGCCGATTGGTTGATCCAGGCACGCAACGGATTCAATCAGGGCAACTTCCGAATGTAAACTATCGTGTTAGCTCTTACGGGCGCCGACAGCGACAAGAAGAATTCCGCCGGCGAGACAGATTCCGCTAGCGATCGGCGGAAGGGAAATGCCGTGGCCCTCCCGGTGCGTGATTTGCAACGGTCCGAGCTGGGCGTCCTTTTTTTCGATGGTCCAGTCAAGGCCACCCCAGGTAAAGCCAATAATGCCAATGATGATTAGAATGACGCCGATTATTCCAACTGGTTTCACGCCGCCGATGCTACAAGCGTCGCCGCCCGCCAATCAATTGAAGAATGAGAACGACGAGCGCAATCAAAAGCAGAATATGAATGTATGCACCGAGAACGTGGAAACCGATAAAACCAAGCAGCCAAAGAATCAGCAGAACAACAAAGATAGTCCAAAGCATAAAAACCTTTCGTTTTGAGATTGTTACTCGTAGTTCGTGTCAACGCGCGCAGCAGGGCGTGACTAAAATTGGATGGTTAATGTCGATCTTTATTTACCTGCTTTTTTGAGAACGGCGCGCAAGTCCCAACCGCTCCCTTCCAATTGCGCTCGCGCCGAATCGTAGTCGCACTCGGTTAATTCGGAGACCATCCGAGTGGCGCGATCGCGCAATTTTGTGCTCGAAGCGTTGAGATCGATCATCAAATTGCCTCGCACTTTGCCAAGCGCCACCATCGCCCCTGTGCTAATGACGTTGAGCGCGATCTTGGTTGCCGTCCCGGCTTTCAATCGCGTCGAGCCGGTCAAAATTTCGGGGCCGACCGCGAGATCAATCGCAAGATCGACATTCACGTCCTTTTGGCGGTCCGAATTGCAACTGAGCAAAACGGTTTTCGCGCCTAACGACTTTGCCCTTGCGAGCGCGCCGAGCACAAACGGCGTTCGGCCGCTGGCAGTGATTCCAACGACAACATCGACATCTTTGACGCTGCGACGATCGATCGCGAGCGCACCGTTACTCGCCTCGTCTTCGGCGCCCTCGACGCTTCGATGCAGCGCAGTCAGGCCGCCCGCGATGATCCCTTGCACTAATTCGAGCGAGGCTCCGAACGTCGGCGGGATCTCGCTGGCGTCGAGCACGCCAAGGCGGCCGCTCGAGCCCGCGCCGACGTAAAAAAGTCGGCCGCCTTTGCCTAGCGAATCCGCGACGAGCTCAATCGCGCGCGCAAGATCAACAATCGCCGCCCGCAGCGCTTCCCCGACAAATCTTTCTTCCTCGACGAACAGTTTCACCAGATCCTGAGCGTTCATTTTCTCGAGATTTTCTGAGCGCGGATTGCGCTGTTCCGTTAACGCCGCGGCGAGATCATCGATCTTTTCCGGTCCCGGTTCAGCGTGAATTTCCGGCCAGTTCTCCATTTTGGCCGCGAGCCAAGCTGCGCCGAATTCCGGTGCCCGCTCCGAGTTCGTCACCCGCGCGTCAGGTAGAGATCTTTTCAAACGTCGCCGAAACGCATGAGTGTAAATCGAGTCGCGCTGAAAAAGTCCGCCGAGGAGCACAACTTTCGGCGCGAGCGCGTGCAATCGCGTCGCGACGGCCTCCGTGTATTCGCAAAGAACACGTGCGCCTTCTTCGATAATTTCCATTACGCGCGCGTCACCTGCAGCCGCGGCTTCGAAGACCACCGGCGCCAGCATTGCCACCTCCATTTTATCCGCGGTCTGCGCCCAGCGCACGAGTTCGTCGAGATTATTAAGAGACAAAGCCCGCAGAATTTTTGTGGTGAACTTCACTTCGTCGCGATGCAGATCGTATTCGCGCAAGACCAATCGCAACGCCTGCAAGCTGAGATAATAACCCCCGCCAGCATCGCCCAGAATGTGCCCCCAGCCTCCGGCATTTTCGATTCGCTTGTCGCGACGGCCGGTGATCGACGAACCGCTGCCGGCGTTCACGACAATTCCATCGCCATGACCGAGCGCGGCGGCCAAGCCGGAATCGCGATCGCTTCCGACCACAATTTTCGCCTGCGACCAAACTTCGGCGCAGAGCCGGGTGAGCGATTGTCGATCTTCCTCTGTGCCGCAACCCGCAAGGAAGATTCCGACGCGATTGATTTCTTTCGGCAACTCGCGAAAAATCGCACGTAATTCGTCTGGTGTGGCAAGTCGGAAATTCGCCGGGGGCAATTTCCCCTGATCCAAGACGCGCAACTCAGCTTCGCCGCGTTCGACCAAGACCCATGAGGTCTTGGTTCCGCCACCCTCGACGCCCAGGATTTTTTCGCCAGCGTTCATTGTCGACCTCTGCGCTGTTTGTATCATGCTTCATGGCCAAAGACGAGGCTCAAGCCACCAAGCGAATCGCCCAACTTCGGAAAGAAATTCGGGAGCACGATCGCCGCTATTACGAAGAAGCCGCCCCGACAATCAGCGACCGCGAGTATGACCGGCTTTACAAGGAGCTCATCGATCTTGAGGCGAAATTCCCAGAGCTGCTCACACCAGGTTCCCCAACTCAACGCGTAGGTGGTAAGCCTTTGCAGGCGTTCGAGCAAATTCAGCATCGGGTGCCGATGCTCAGCCTCGACAACACCTATTCGGAGGATGAGGTCGTAAATTTTTACAAACGAATCACCAAACTCCTGCCTGGCAAAAGGATTCCGGTCGTGATCGAGCCGAAAGTCGACGGCGTCGCTGTTTCAGTGATGTACGAAAACGGCAAACTCAAATATGCCGCCACGCGCGGGGACGGTGTCGTCGGCGACGACATTACGCAAAACATCAAGACTATCAAGTCGGTGCCGCATCAATTGCGCTGCGCGGCGCCGAAAGTTTTCGAAGTGCGCGGCGAAGCTTATCTCGACAAAAAAGGTTTCGAAAGACTGAACCAGGAGCGCGAAGCGGCCGGATTACCGTTGTTTGCGAACCCGCGGAACGCGGCGGCCGGGTCATTGAAACATCTCGACCCAAATGTCGCCGCGAAGCGGCCGCTCGGAATGGTTTTTTACGGAACAGGCGAAGTCGAAGGCGGGGATGCCGACCTTCATTCGAGGATTTTTTCGCTGTTCAAAAAACTTGGGTTGCCGACGCACGAAGATTGGTGGCTGGCCGATTCGGTTGACCAAATTTTGAATGCAATTCGCGACCTCGACGAGGTCCGTGGCGATTTTCCGTACGAAACCGACGGTGCTGTAATCAAGGTAAACGAACTCGCGCAACGTGAGCGACTTGGATTCACCGCGAAATCACCGCGCTGGGCGATCGCTTACAAGTACGCGGCGGCGCGCGTCCAAACAAAACTGCTTAATATAAAGATCCAGGTCGGACGCACCGGAAATCTCACGCCCGTCGCTGTGCTCGAACCAGTGCTCGTTAGCGGCAGCACGGTCTCGCGAGCAACGTTGCACAACGAAGACGAAATTAAGCGCAAAGACATTCGTATCGGCGACACCGTCGTGATCGAGAAAGCGGGCGAAGTGATTCCCGCTGTTATCGAAGTAGTAACTTCGAAACGGGCCCGGAGCGCGAAACCGTTCGATTTTTTTAAACATATTCATGGGAAATGTCCCGTTTGCGGCGGAGAAGTGCGGCGGGATCCGCAATTTGTGGCTTGGCGTTGTGAAAATTTACGTTGCCCAGCACAAACGACGCGGCGCGTGGAATTTTTCGCGGCGCGGGGCGCGCTCGATATCGAAAGCGTAGGCGGAATTGTGGCTGACAAGTTAGTGGAGCGCGGGCTCGTACGCGAACCGCTCGATTTGTTCGAGCTCGAGGTCGAGCAACTTGCGAAACTTAATCTTGGGACGGGTGAAAATCCGCGCGTTTTCGGAGAAAAGAACGCGACGAAGGCAATGCACTCGATCGAACGCGCGCGACAATTTCCGCTTTCACGCTGGCTCTACGCGCTCGCGATTCCGGAGGTCGGCAAGACAACGGCAGCGGATCTGGCGCGGTTCCATGAAACGATCGAGGACGTGTCAAATTCAAAGCTCTTGCGCGCCGTGATCGCGTATCACGAAACGAAATCGGGCAAACAGCCCGCGAAGGAAATTGCCGATCGATTGATTAAGTCCGGTTTTGCCGAGCCATCCAAAAGTAAAACCGACAAACAACGAGGCATCGTGAGTCAAGTTGGACCGGTTGTCGCCCAAAGCGTTCTCGATTTCTTTGCGTCAGCAGCGGGAAAGAAAATTCTTCAGCGGATCAAACGGCTCGGGATTGGGCCGAAGAGCGAAAAGGTTTCGGCGAGAGAAATGGCCAATTTGCCGCTAGCCGGAAAAACGTTTGTTCTCACGGGCACCCTACCATCGATGACTCGCGAGGAAGCATCAAAGAAAATCGAAGCGCTTGGCGGTCATGTCAGTGGAAGCGTAAGCAAAAAGACCGATTACGTGCTCGCTGGAAGCGAAGCCGGAAGCAAGCTAGATAAAGCGAAAGAACTCGGCGTCAAAATCATAGGCGAAACGGAGTTCAACAGTTTGACTCGAAGCTAGTCGGCAGATTTGTCTTCAGCTTCGGATTATGTTCGGCCGTGCGGCTGGATTAATCCTCCAGCCAGTATACCCCATTTTCAAAAGCAGTCGTTGCTCGGGTTCTTTGCTCTGGGAATTTCGCTGGTTGCGGATAAAGCAGTTTCGCAATAAACGAACAAAGTACAAGCAGCGTCGGCGTTGCATTTGCCGGTGGCGCCTGCCCAAGCGGAAGACGCGTCGGTTCTCTTCTTTAATCCGGCAGGAATTGTCTTGTTGAACCAAAGCAAGCAGGGACACAACCTTCGCGGCACGTTCGGCGCCGCAGTGGACATCGTGAGTGCGGCGCTGACTCTTCGATGGGGCGGTCCGTGTGACAGCGCGTCGGTGACAGGCAAAGGCCTCGGCTACTTCCAAAGATAAAGGCACATTGGTCACGTCAAGGAATGTTCAAATTATTTTTACCAAAAATTGCACCGGGGCGATTTCCTGCTCCTCTACCTCAGCAGCTGTAAAAACCCTCAGCGATGCGCCCCCATTTTGGAGGGAGACGCGATACAGAAAAGCATCGTCCTTGTGCTCTCCCAGAAAGCCTAATTCGTTCCTCGACAGATAAAATGAAGTCTTGAGCGGACCAGTCGTGCTTTTCACCTCGATATACTTCTCTCGCCCGTCCGCGAAAAAGGACAGAATATCGTATCCTAATCCATCGCCCTTCGTCTGCGCGTGATTGCTCACTCTGTCCGCTAAATCTCTTCGACCAACGGAACGAAGATATTCCTGCTCGATTGCTAGCGCCACATCTTCGCCCTTCATGCCGGTCACTGCTCCCTTCTGCTTGAGCGCGTTCCAATCAACCTTGCGTGGCGCTCTGTAGGTCTTTTCTGGTGGCGGCGGTGGCGGTGGTGGCGACGACAGGACGCGCGTGCGGGGCTGGCTTAGTGCCACTGCGCTGACATCGCGCACTCTTCCGGCATACTGGTGATCGGAGACTCTTTTCAGATAATACGAGGCGTGCTTGTCTAGTTCACTGCTCACAAACAACCGGTGGAAGTCAGCGGTTGCGCGACGCGCCTCTTCGATTTTGGCTCCGTATTGTTCAAGGGCATCAGCAAACCAATCGCTCCCTGATCGCTTGCCAAACATCGCAGTTTATAACCCTCAAGTTGCTCTTTATAGGGCTCCCACGCAGCAGTCTCGCGCGCAGTTTCGTATGCCCGCACCTGGTCCTCGTATATCCGCACCTCGCCCTGTAAATCGCCGATTGTGTGATTTAATTTTGATCCGGGGCGCTCGATTACGCGCTCGGCTAAGCTCACAGGAATAGCCCACCCTAACC
>DATLJP010000040.1:0-4544 GCA_035538875.1 Chthoniobacterales bacterium
AAAAGCGCAAGTACCAGCCGATCGCAAGTAGGATCATTTCCGGTTCAAATTGCCGCCACTTGAAAAGACCCGAAACCGAAGGCGTGAGCAGGAGCATCAGTTCAGCATATCAGACTGCTCCTGCAAAGTTGCAACACTTCCGGACGACATTAGCATTGCGCTGAAGACCGTACGGCCGTCCCATGTGAAAGTCGCGACCGCGAGCCTCATCGGCACCACTATCGAATGGTACGATTTCTTCCTTTATGGCACCGCGGCCGCGCTGATCTTCAACAAACTGTTCTTTCCAGCTTTCGATCCGATGATCGGCACGCTGCTGGCGTTTGCGACTTTTGCGCTCGGCTTTGTTGCGCGGCCGCTCGGCGGTATCGTCTTCGGTCATTTCGGCGACAGGATCGGCCGCAAGACCATGCTCTATCTCACCCTGCTCATGATGGGCGTTGCGACAGCCGTTATTGGAGTGCTGCCCAGCTACGACACGGTCGGGGTGTGGGTCCGCGCCAGACCTGAAGGTTTCTGATAGTTGGAGTTTCGCTTGGATCGCCGCGTGTTCGACTACTTGCTCGAGTAAGCAGTCCTTCAGCAATTTGTCTTCGCGCACTCGAAGGAAGGTGCCAGGTTAGTTGTACGCCTCGTTTCTCGATCGCTGTGACATTTGCATGAACCGGACTCACACTACTTCTTTACTCCGAGAACCGCGTCCTTCGTCGCCTTGGCGACTCGGAATTTGACGACCGTCTTGGCTGGAATTCGGAGCTTATGCTGCGTCTTGGGGTTGAAGCCCGTGCGCGCTTTCCTCTTCTGTTTCACTAACTTCCCGAAGCCTGGCAAGACGAATTCGCCGTACTTTTTGATCTCTTTGTAGGCCAATGTGCCGAGTGTATCGAGAAACGCTCCAGCCGTCTTCTTGTTTGTCTGAGTGGCTTGGGCGAGTGCAACTTGAAGTTTCGTGGTTTCGGCCCGACTTTCAAAGCGCGTGTATTGCTTCAAAATGTCAACGGAACCTCGCCTGTAGGACAGTTGCGCTGCTTCGCAATGATCAGTTCGGCCTTTCCACTAAGTTCTTGTTTTGCGTCCTCGTCATTCTCGTAGTATTCCGGACGAACCAGGAGGCCGACAAGATTCCACGATGCGAGTAGCGTCGCTGAGGGGTAAGACTCGCGCTTCCGCCGCCCTTCGAACTCTTCGACTCGGAAGTAATCAGCACTCGAGGATATTGAACCGATCACGGTCGGTGAACCGACAAGGCTGGCACTGCGCTTAGCGGGCGCGCGCTGAATCGGTACAATGCCTGGGCAGCCATTCGCAAAACGAGCGCGGAAAGCGGGATTTCTGACGCCGGTCGGGTGTCACACCTGGCGCGCGACCGGCGTGACGGTTTACCTGGAGAATGGAGGCCGACTGGAGCATGCCCAGCAGATGGCTGCGCATGAGTCGCCCCGGACCACCAAACATTTACGACCGGACCAAAGACGAAATCACAATCGGCGAGGTCGAGCGGATTCAACTTTAACTGTTGGCTCGTGAAATTTCATTTAGAGTTACAGCGTATAAACACATTTAAGCCCCTAATAAGCTTCTAAAAAATATAGACTTGCGCGCATCACTTATGCTAACGACCGATAAGCGAACGAACCGATTAGACTTATGGCGGCCGCCGAACAATTGCGAACCGAACTGAAGACGTTTTTCACGACGTTGGTCAGCAATTACATCCATTACCCGGATGAATTGCAGGTCGAGGTGGGGGCTATGGGCGGCGGGTTGGTGGTGCGGATTACACCGAAAGATTTGGATTACGGCAAAATCAACGGGCGCGGCGGCGAAAACATCCAGGCGTTGACCCGAATCGGGATCGAGATCGCGCGCCATAAACGGGTGCCGATCCGCATCATGCTAATGGGTCCAACCGTTCGGCCAGCTAAAGGCCCCGAGATACCGTACGTCGTTGACCCGCTGTGGACGAACGCGCGCATCACGCCGATCGTGCTGGACGTCCTCAGGATGACGGGGAAGGAGCATATCAAAGTTCTGATGCGGAAAAACCCCAACGTTCCGGGTGAACATTTTTTCGTGATCGAGGGGTTTCGTGACGAGGAAGAACGCGAATTCGGCGCGGCGCTGGGGCGTTTGATGATCGCGATCGGACGCACGCAGGGGGCGCAACTCGTTTCACCGGCAGACGATCGTCGTGGGTCATATCAACCGTAGCGGGACGGCACGCCTGCCTGCCGTCGCGCGGTCCGCCCGAACTGCCGTTTGCAATATAAACACATCCGAGCGGCGCGCGAATATGCGCTGGGCCGCATCCTGGCGAATGTCATCGTTGTTGATTGGCTGGGAAAAGAAAAATGATTGAACAAACGACGAACAATGATAGTGCCGAAGAACATTCTGGATGCGTTGCCGGAAGGCGAACGCCGGGCGGCTCGGAATCGGGCAGCATCGCAACGCGTTTCGCACGGAGTTGCGAAATCAACGCCGACAACGAAATCAAAGAAGAATCCGCGTTGCACGATAAGGTCATCGCGTTTTGTAATCGCAGCGCGCTCGGGTACGTGCACAGCCGCATGGATAAACGTCCGACGATACGAAAGGGGTGGCCCGATTTCATCGTGTTTCGACGACATGAGGGCCGCACGCTCGTAGCGTTCGTCGAACTTAAAACCGCGCGCGGTCGCCTGACCAAAAGACCAAGAATCGGTGATCGCTGAAATGACTGCGCTCGGCGTCCCGGTGCACGTATGTCGCAGTTACAAGGCGGCGAGGGACGCCATCGCGAATGAATTATATTTATAACAGCGTGAATCTTTACAAAAATGTCAGAAAAATATAGAAATGTGCATCACGCTTGACAATGCGGACAATAATGTCCACCCTTTTGATCGAAACCCGAATAAATTACGAACAATGAACGGAAAAACAGCATGACGACGGCAGCCAAATTAATTGAGGGGGGGCCGAGAAAAGTAACCGTCAAGATCGAGATTGACGGTACGGCGCCCGAGATGGGGATTTGGAACATTCTCGATAAATACAAAAACGTGACGGCAGCAGCGCTAAAAACGGATATTGCACGAGCCATGAGTCAATTCATGGGGCACGACGTGACGCGTCAGATGGTTGAGCGCTGGTTCACACGGGACCCGATGATGCCGCGCACGGATTATTTTCTCGCCCTAGTGGCGGTCTTGGCGAGGCATTTCAAAATCGTTGATGTGCCGGAACCAACCCCAGAACCCAAACGCCCACCTGGGCGGCCTCGTATTCATCCGACTGAGGCCGAACTCAAAACGACGCGGCCTCGTGGGCGTCCGCGGACAAAGTAAATGAAACAAAAATATGACGTCCACCCGTTAGCGGCAGCGTTTCCGGCGCTTGGCGCTTCGGAATTGGATGAGTTGGTTGACGACATCCGTCGCAACGGCGTGCGTGAACCGATCGTCCTTTATGAAGGAAAAATTTTAGACGGGCGCAACCGTGCAAAAGCGGCTGCGATCGCAGGGATCGAGCTGCCGACCGTGCAATTCGATCCCAAGACGGCAGGGTGCAGCCCCGCAGAATTCGTGATCAGCATGAATTTAGTGCGCAGGCACCTGACGCCAAGTCAAAAAAGCGCGATCGCTCACGAATTCATGGAGCGAGTCCAACACGACGTTGACGGGGCGAAAATGCAGCGACGCCCGGTCGAAGAGTGGGAAGACATCACGGCCTCGATTCATCATGCCCCGCCGCCCCCTCCGCCGCCGTCGTCACAACATCACCTCAAAGGGCGACAACGCACGCTCGTGGCCGAAAAATTCGGCGTCAGCGAGGGCTTGATCGACGCCGCGCGCCGCGTCAAAGCGCGCAGCCCTGAATTGCATGAAGAAGTCAAAGCGGGCCGAATCAGCGTTCAGGAAGCGTTAGAAAAAGCGGAACGCGGGACGAAGAAATTTCATGCGGCGCTCGGCAAAATCGAAAAGATCGTTGGTCCGCGAGCAATGGAGGCGGTGCGTGAAAAGAAAACGAAAGACGTCCTCATGTTCGCTGATCTGACAGACGACCAGATGCGCAATTTATGGCCGCTGATTAAAGCCGGCGAAAGCGTCGCGAACACAATCAAATATAAGGACAGCATGTTGACCCCGGCGCACACTATTCGCGAGTTGATCGCGGCAGCAACCGTATCGGGCGGATCAATCACAGTCGGGGAGTTCATCATTTCGGTCGCGCACGGAAAAAAGAGCGCGAAACGCCAAAAAGAAGACTTGCACGCGCATCATACGTGATGCATTGTGAAAGGCATGAATGAACAACGAATTGGGTGTGGGTAAAACACTACAACCAGGCCCAGAGCCGCTTAAAACATCACCGGAGTTTCTCGAAGAGATCGGCTTTCGTGACACCGTACCGAATGCGCAGGAAGTGTTGCAACTTTGCAGGAGCAGTCTGATATGCTGAACTGATGCTCCTGCTCACGCCTTCGGTTTCGGGTCTTTTCAAGTGGCGGCAATTTGAACCGGAAATGATCCTACTTGCGATCGGCTGGTACTTGCGCTTTT
>DATLJP010000041.1:0-10935 GCA_035538875.1 Chthoniobacterales bacterium
ACCGCTTTCAAATATTCCGGCCCGAATCGGACGGCGGGAAAAATTTTGACGATGTCTGCGCCTAAGAGATAGGCGGTATAAATTTCTGTGGGTGTAAATGCGCCGGGTATTATCACGACCTGAAGTTCGCGAGCGGCCTCAATCAATTCGGGCAGGACGCATGGGCTGACAAGGAACCGCGCGCCTGCTTCAACTGCTTCGTGGACTTGGTCGCGGTTTAAAATGGTTCCGGCGCCGAGAAGTAAATTGCACTCGTCCGCCTCGGCTAACTTCGCGATCGCGTCGGTTGCGCCGGCGAAGCTGCAAGTAATCTCGATTGCACGGAATCCGCCCGCGATGACCGCATGCGCAGCGGCCAATGCTCGCTCCATTGAATCTGTGCGAATGACAGCGACCGCGCGTTCGGTTTTGATCCGTGCAACAACTGCCGCTTTGTTCGGTGAAACGGTGGCGAGCTTCATCGCCGTCAAATCCCGGCGCTCAGAGCGTCCGGCAGAAATCCTGGAATCGGTCGAGTCCCTTTTTGATTACGTCAATGCTGGTCGCGTAGCTAAAACGAATCGTCCGGTCGTCCCCGAACGCCGCGCCCGGCACTATCGCGACGTTTGATTTGCTCAACAATCGGTCCGCGAAATTTTGTGAAGTTAGACCGAGTTGGCTGATATTGACCAAGACGTAAAACGCACCCTGCGGCCTCACCGCAGTGACATTTGGAATCTTCGACAGCCGATCCATCATGTAGTTGCGGCGCATGTCAAATTCATCGCGCATGTCTGCGACCGATTGCTGATCGCCCTTTAGTGCCGCGAGGGCGCCGCGTTGTCCGAACGAACAGGGATTCGACGTGCTGTGGCTCTGAATTGAATCGACCGCCTTTGCGACCGCTTCCGGCCCCGCGAGATAACCGAGCCGCCATCCGGTCATCGCGTAGGACTTACTAAATCCATTGATCGTGATCGTGAGATCATATGCTTCCTTGGAAAGCGAGGCGATGCTGACGTGCCTGGCATCGTCGTAAACGAGCTTTTCGTAAATTTCGTCGGATAAAATGTAAATGTCTTCGCCGCTCGCAACTTCGACAATAGCCTCCAACTCCTGACGGGTGTAGACCGCCCCGGTCGGATTGCCCGGGCTGTTGATGATCAACATTTTCGTCCTCGGCGTCATCGCGTTTTCAAAGTCCTCCGGACGTAGCTTCCAATTATTGCGCTCCATGGTCGGCACTATCACCGGTTCCGCACCGGCCAGCCGCACCATGTCGGGATAACTCACCCAATATGGCGCTGGAATAATCACTTCATCGCCAGGCTGGCAGGTCGCGAGAATGCCATTGTAACAAGAATGTTTGGCGCCGTTGCTCACGATGACTTGGCTCGCCCGATAAGTGAGCCCGTTGTCCGTCGCCAGTTTCTCCGCAATCGCCGCGCGCAACTCAGGAATGCCGGCGCTTGGTGTGTACTTCGTAAAACCAGCCTGCAATGCTTCAATCGCCGCCGCCTTGATATGCTCGGGGGTGTCGAAGTCCGGTTCGCCCGCCCCAAAACCGCAAACATCGATTCCTTCGGCCTTCATCGCTTTCGCCTTGCTGTCGATCGAAAGCGTAAGCGACGGAGTCAGTTGAGCGGAGCGTTCGGAAATTTCCATCGTGGATCTTCGTTTCTAATTCAGGAAGCACACAAATTATCTGCGGCCGTAAAACTCTTCAATCAAAGCTTTAAAATTATTCTCTTCCGGGCGCACGATTGCCATTTCACGCTTGGCATTTTCAACTGAGTCGGACGCATGCGCGGCGTTGATCATGATTGTCTGCCCAAACTCCTTTCGAATCGATCCGGGCGGCGCTTTCGCCGGATCGGTTGGGCCGAGCACTTCGCGAATTTTGCTCACGGCGTTCTCGCCCTGATAAACGAGCGTGATGCATTTTTCGCTGCCGGACTCACTCCGTTTTTCGGGAAGCGTGTCACTCGGGCGCGCGCCGGCCATGAATTGTACGATATCTTCCCACGCGTCGCGTCCTTTCGCGTGGCCGAGTTTTTCCTGTAATACCGACAGCACGGGTCCGTAGAAATCCTCCGCCTGGGCAACGCTCATTTGGTGAACCTTGAATCCAACAATGTAGAGACCAGTGCGGGAAAAAACTTCGATCACGCCGCCGGGACGGATGTTTGGGAATTTGAAATTATCCGGCTTAATTAAAACCAGCGTCTTCTCGATCTTCGCCTCCTTTGGAAATTGAATTGCTTCATCGAGAACGCCGCCATCGCTGTCTGAAAATTCCGCCCAAAGTTTCAGCTCGCGCTCGACCGACTTCGCGTCGAATGCGGCAACGACCCCAGGCTCGAAATAAGTGACCCTGCCCAAGTCGTCAGTGATGTAATCGCCAAACGTGTCACGGATCGTTTCACCTCGTGTCTCTTCATGAGAAATGTGGCCCACGGTCTGATGCATCTTTTCGCCTGCGTTGGGACCGCGGAAGACGAGAACAACCACGCGCGCGGCATGACCATCCTTTTCTCCCGTGAAATTTTTCAGAACGTAATCGCGAATTATTTCCTGGGTCGCGCGATGCGCTGGCTCCGTTTCGTTCACAACCGTCTCGGCATAGCGCCGCACCAGCTCCTGGCTCGGCACGAACATCCGCGCCGCGACCAGATCGAGACCTGTCCTCGAAATCAAACGCGCAATGATCCCACCGGTGCGCGATTTGCGCATCGAGTACGGCGTAATGATTGCGTAAGCCAGTTCTTCGCTCTGCATTTCAGTAGCCCAGCGGCTTAAGATTAAACCGCGTGGATGCAGAAAACCGTAGCCGCTAAGGGTCGCCGAACCTACCTGCAGCGCGCCAGGATCGCAACCCAGTTTCCGCGTCGCCGCAACTCGGCGATGTCGAACTTATTTCATCTGAAAGCGCATCTGATCTCTCGGTCTTGTTTTCGCAGAAAACCGGAGAGAATTAACCAGCGCAGTATCCGAGCTTCGGCAAGACTTCAATCAGCAATTCGCTGAACAAGTTCGCGGTGACGACGCCCGTTCCGTGCGGTGGTTTGATTTGACGAATATCGGCTAAACGGAATTGCACTCGGCGAATCTTATTCAACCGCGCGTTTTCTCTTGCGGTCGAGATCGCGATGGCGTCGTCGCCGATTCCGATCACCCGGTAGCGCCTAGACATTTTGCCGCCAGCGCGAGAATTCCAGTGCCGGTTCCGAGGTCGACGATCGACCGGCGATGAGTCCAATTGCGTGTCAACTTTTCGAGTAATCGCGACATTGCCGTCGTTGCATGTTCGCCTGTTCCAAAAGCTGCGCTCGCCGGAATGATCAGCCGTTTTGTCTCCCATTTTGAGCGGTTTGGTCTTGTGATGGCGCGAGCGTCTTAACCAATCGCGCGAAAGTTTTTCAACTCGTCTTCCAAATTGGGCCGCCACTCGTTCTAACTCGGTCTCGGATTTTGAAGCGACTTCGAGATGCAATCGTTTGCGATTCGACTGTTCGATGATTGCTAAAAGGTCGCCGGCAAGTCCGTTCAGCTTCTCTCCGTTTTTACTCCACCACGTTTCGTCGACCGACCTTCGCCACAAATACATGCGTTGAGTTAGTCGATGGAAACTTGTTAATGTCGTCGCTCGGTGAAACTGCGCGGCATCCATCACATCACCGCCATCGCGAGCGATCCGCAGCGCAATGTCGATTTCTACACTCAAGTCCTCGGCCTTCGCTTCGCCAAGCGCACCGTTAATTTCGACGATCCATCGACTTATCATTTCTACTTTGGCGATCGAACGGGCCGGCCGGGAACAGCGATTACATTTTTTGCCTGGCCGGGTGCGCGCCATGGCACGCGCGGGGCCGGGCAAGTGATTGCGGCGAGCTTCGCGGTGCCGAAGGATTCTATCGATTATTGGAAATCGCGCTTCGAAGGACACCACGTTTTCAGTGAACAAGTTCCTGCGCGCTTTGACGCAAGCGCTCTTCGCTTTACCGATCCCGACGGACTCGTGCTTGAACTGATCGAGTCCGCCGAACTGGACGATGTCGATCTTAAATACGAAAGCGAAGTGCCGAAGAAGTCCGCGATCCACGGATTTCATGCTCCGACGCTCGAAGTGCAGCAGCTGAAGCCGACCGAAGACGTATTCAGGGCGCTTGGCTTCGAATTGATCGCCGAACAAAAGTCGAGGAGACGTTTCTCGGTGAACTCCAAGTCGACGAGCGCGTGTGTCGATTTAATAAAAGGCGCCGAGGGACGGCTCGGAATCAATTCCGCGGGAACAGTGCATCACATCGCGTTTCGCTGCGCGGACGAGGAGGAACAGTTGCGTTGGCGCAAACAAATCGTCGATCTCGGTTTACACGTTACGCCCGTGATCGATCGCTTTTACTTTCATTCGATCTACTTTCGCGAGCCGGGCGGGATTTTGTTTGAAATCGCTACCGAAGGTCCTGGTTTTACCGTAGATGAATCGGGGGGCCATCTTGGCGAAAGTTTGAAGCTCCCGCCGCAATACGAGCCGCATCGGGCCGAAATCCAGCGCGCTCTTCCGCGAATTTTGCTCGCGCCGAAGTTGAAAAGCATGGGTTAAATTTGACCGAGGTGTATAATTTTCGGTAAGTAACGCCTTTTCACGCCATGCTTATTGTAATGACCGCCCATGCGGGCAAAGCCGAGATCGACAACGTGGTTCGCGTCGTGGAAGGGCTCGGCTTTCGCGCGCACGTGATGCCCGGCGCGACTCGGACCGCGATTGGCGTGACCGGGAATCAGGGCGCAGTCGATCTCTCCCATTTTGAAAATCTCCCTGGCGTTGCAGAAGCGATCCGCGTTACCAAGCCGTACAAGTTGATCACGCTCGATCTACGACCAGACCGCACGGTTGTAGATCTTGGCCACGGGGCGCGAATCGGCGACGGTTCGCTCGCGATCATTGCCGGGCCTTGCGCGATTGAAAATAGTAAGCAGGCATTTGCGATCGCCGACGTGGTTCAGCGCAGCGGCGCAAAATTCTTCCGCGGCGGGGCATTCAAGCCTCGCACTTCGCCCTATGCGTTTTCCGGTCTTGGCGAGGCTGCGCTGAAGATTCTCGCCGACATCCGGAAGGAGTTTGGATTGAAGATTGTGAGCGAAGCGCTCGATGAGTCGAATGTCGATCTTGTTGAGAAATACGCCGACATGATTCAAATCGGCGCGCGGAACATGCAGAACTTCACGCTCTTGCGCCGGGTCGGCCGTTCGAAGTTGCCGGTGCTGTTAAAACGCGGAATGGCGGCGACGCTGGAAGAATGGTTACTCGCTGCCGAATACATCATGGCGGAAGGAAATTACAGCATCGTGCTTTGTGAGCGCGGCGTGCGCACGTTCGCACAGCATACTCGGAACACACTTGACTTGGCGGCGATTCCGGCGGTTAGGAAAATTTCCCATCTGCCGGTGATTGTTGATCCGGCGCACGGAACCGGCCGTAGTTATATGGTCACGCCGCTCGCACGCGCAGGTGTCGCGGTCGGCGCGGACGGATTGATGATCGAGGTGCACGGGCGGCCGGAAGAAGCGCTCTCGGATGGCGTGCAGTCGCTGATGTTCGACGAGTACGAACAAATGGTGCGCGAAGTCCGCCAGATCCACGACGTCATCTCGCGCAACGGCACCGCTTAAAGGTGCAGAAAATTTGCGAGCAGCTTGCGACCCTCGGTGGTCAGAATCGATTCGGGATGAAATTGCACGCCGTGAATCGGGAACTGTCGATGTTGCAGGCCCATGATCTCACCGTCGTCGGTCTCGGCGGTGATCTTGAGCGACTCCGGAACGGTTTCTCGCTTAACAATGAGTGAATGGTATCGCGTCGCCTCGAGCGGCTCGGCCAAATCCTTGAACACTCCGCGACGTTCGTGATGAATCTGCGACGTTTTGCCGTGCATCAATTTGTCAGCGCGGACGATTTTCCCGCCGAAAACCTGGGCGATGCATTGGTGACCAAGACAAACGCCGAGAATTGGAACGTTCGGGCCCAACTCACGAATCAGATCTGAACTGACGCCAGCGTTTTCCGGACGACCCGGCCCTGGTGAAATGCAAATCCGGTCGGGGTGAAGTTTCTTGATCTCGTCGACCGAAATTTCGTCATTTCGCTTTACTACAAGATCGACCTTATCCATCTCGCCGAACAGCTGGACGAGATTATAGGTGAACGAATCGTAGTTATCGATAATGAGCAATTTCATTAGTTTGTCGCGCGCGCAATCGCGACCATCATCGCTTTCGCTTTATTGACGCATTCGTCAAATTCTCTCGCCGGATTCGAGTCGGCCACGATTCCCGCTCCGGTTTGCAAATAGGCTTTCCCTTTCTTCAAAACAACTGAGCGAATCGCGATACAACTGTCATGCGATCCATCGAAGCCAAAATAGCCGACAATCCCGGCGTAAAATCCGCGCCGCGCTTTTTCCAGTTCGGCGATGATTTGCATCGCGCGAATTTTCGGAGCACCCGAAACAGTTCCGGCTGGAAATGTCGCTCGAATCGCGTCGAAGACGTTCTTGTCTTCGCGCAAACGCGCCACGATATGCGAAACGATGTGCATAACGTGGCTATAACGCTCGATCACCATTTGCTCGGTGACCTTGACGCTGCCGAATTCCGCGACGCGCCCCAGGTCGTTGCGACCGAGGTCAATTAGCATCACGTGTTCGGCCCGCTCTTTCGGGTCGAAAAGCAACTCGCGCGCGAGTCGCTCGTCTTCTGCTAAGTCCTTTCCGCGCGGATAAGTTCCGGCGATTGGGCGCAGTTCCGCAACGCGGTCGCGCACACGCAGATGAACTTCCGGTGAGCTCCCCAGCACCGCGAAGTCGCGATCGAAACGCAAGCAAAACATGTAAGGCGAAGGATTGCCGAATCGGAGCGCGCGATAAAGGTCGAGCGCCTCACCGGCAAAATTCGTTTCGAAGCGTTGCGAAAGCACGACTTGGAAGATGTCGCCGGCCGCGATTAGCTCTTTTGCTTTAACGACCATGGCTTCGAATTCGGTGCGCGTGGTGTTGCTCGCGGGCGAGGCGAGCTTTGACGCGAGTCGCGCGTCGATCGGTTGGAGCGTGCGTTGCTCGCTCAGCTTGGCTATTGTTTCTTTAAGACGGGCTTCAGCGTGTTCGTATGCTTGATCGGCAGAGGTCTTGTCGTCGAGATGTGCGTTGCAGATCAGCCGGAGCTTCCGAAATCGGTGGTCAAAAACGAGCAACATTCGCGGAATCATGAAAGCCATTTCCGAAATGTTGAGGTCGTCTCGCGGATTAATTGGCACCGTCGGTTCGAAGAAGCGGACAACATCATAGCCGATGTAGCCGACCGCGCCGCCGAGGAAATGCGGAACATCGCGCGGCGCGGCGAACCGATAACGCGCGAGCGTTTGACGAAGTTGAGTTAACGGATCGTCTGTGTAGTCCGCGGCGTCGAAAACGACAAGGGGATCGAAACCAATGAACGAGAACCGGCCAAGCTCTTCGTTTCGGTCCGCAGATTCAAAAAGGAAACATGGATTGCCATTGTCGACCTTGGCAAAAGCCGAGACTGGTGTCTCGACATCAGCGACGAGATCTACAATCAGCGGGACGAGGTTGCCGCGTTTTGCAAGCTCGCGGAACTCATCGCGCAACGGCGTGATTGAATGTCGGCGTGTCGGAGCCATTGAACCAGGGCGTTTAAGTTTATGGAGGGACGACCTCCGTGTCGTCCCAAACTTTTCGGAGGGACGGAGCCTATTCCGCCAGCGAATTTACGGGTTGCTGGAACAAGCCTGGTTGCGTCATTATTGCTCTCCCTTCAAAACGCGGGTGTAGCTCAGTGGTAGAGCACCTCCTTGCCAAGGAGTACCGATCGATTGCGCTCACTTTTGCTTACGCACTCTTGAGTGCTCTTTTATAGGTAAATCCTTCGGGCGCATTCTATCTCAAGTGTTCTCAAATGCGGCCAAAAACTTCCGTCGGTGTACAAAGAAGTGGACATGGCGTCAACGGTTTCGGAGCGTCGCGCTCCCTCGCGCACGCGCACGCGCGTGGAATGGTGCGGGCAAAGCAAAAATCCAATTGCAAATCCTCGTAATAATAATACCGTTTTGGTGAACATCAGGAATGACTTCCGAGAGGAGGTCTGGCAACCGGGCAGTGGAGGCCACGGTGCCTTGAGCGGGAATGAAAGTTCCCGCCGATGTGCGGCGAGAAAACTCGCCGAAAATCTCCGCCGGAGAAGCAAACCGCCGTCCTGATGGATTGGCGGTTTTTGTTTTGTCCGCGAGTTCCTGATGGAACCGAAAGGCGAAAATCATGAACTCGAACTTCAACAAATCCCCTGATCCGCACGACGCCAGCAAATGCGATCTCTGCGGGCAGTGCGGGGAAAGCGTGCGTCCGCGCAGAGTGGTTACAGTGGGAAGAGAATCGGGCACGGTGCGAACAAAATTCTGCGATGAGTGCGCTGCGGTCGTCGCAAAATGGCTGAGCGGAGAAAAAACCATTGAATCGCCGCCAGAGAAAACCTTTGCGTTGGCTCTGGACAGGCCACTAACTCCGGTGGAAGGCGAGCAGGTGACTCGGCACTTGGTCGAGGACGCAGTCGAGCGCGACCTGCCCGGGCTGCTGGAAAAGTATCGGGCGATAGAAAAAGAATCTGGGCGGCGCATTCAAGTCTGCATCACCGACTATGACGAAACTACCTACAAGTTTTTGAACATGCGAACCGAGTGGACGCACGGCTTCTGGTGCAAGGTCAACCTCGCCACTGCCCGCAGGTTACGCCATGAAGGTTTGGCCGTTCGGTTTGTGAGCCTCGATCTGAATGATTACATGGAGTGGCTGGCGCGAGAAAACCTGAACGACTGCTCGACCGCGCGAGAGAAGTTTGCTGCGGCTGTAGCCGATTGGGAAATGGGAATTACACCTACTGCGCCTGCGCGGAGGCTCGTAGTCGAAACGAGAAGATGACCTCGGAACAGGTAAAGGCGTGAGTGTCGAGGACGCACTTCGACAAGAAGCGAACGCTGGTGGGCCTATACAAGCAGGGGCCATTGGAAACGAACAGAGAGTTCGCGGAGCGAATCTCTAGGGAGTTTCAGGAGTATCGGGCGAAGCAGAACACGGCTCGGTCGAAATCGGAGTAAGGGAATGCCAAGGCCGATCAAGGTGACGTACATGGACAGCAGTCAGAGTCCGTTCCGACTGCCAATGGCGAGGTATCTGGCGCTGAGGGACAGCGACCTCAAGTTCCCGGTGTTTCAGGAACCGCCGGTGTGGAAAAAGCCGCAGAATCTGGAACTGGCGCAGAAGCTGGACAGACTGCTACAGACCCTACCGGCAAAGCACAAGTAGGCGTCAGTCAGTGCTGTTCTATTTTGTTCGCGGAACGTGTCGGTTCCCTCGCGCACACACGTGCGGAATGGTTTCACGGCGGGGAAATCGGTTCGCCTCGGCAACGACCGATCAAGCGCGTAACGTTCGCCTCGCGCGTGCGCGGAATGGTTTTCTGAGACGAACCGGCTGCCACGCGAACACGAGACGCCACCCTGCGGCTCCTAAACGCATAGGTCCAAAGTCCCACGATGCCGCTGTCGGGAGTGCGCGTAAATTCCTGGTTCACGGAAATCAAAAATCCATCAGCTCTCGATCGGTTTTCCAATCGCGTTGATCTTCGGCTGGGCTTTCGCCGGGGCGCAGACACCGATGCGAGCCCCTTACTAGCGAGAGCGGCCTCAAATTCTGCGTCCTCTTTTCGGCGGAGATAATCCGTCGTCATTTCCACCGCTCGTTCTAAACTCCAACGCTCAACGCGCGTTTTGGAGATGCGACCGCTCGAGCGCCCGCGGGCGATTTTTCGGGAAATTTTGCCGCAGAGCCGACCACCCCGGGGCCCGTCGAGTAAGTCATCCAGGCAAGCCGTGCGTAAGAGCGGGGGCGCGATAGGCCTCGACGAACCGAACGCTGCAGTGTCGTCGTGGTCCCGCCGGGGCAAATGGAATAGGCAACTCCTATCGCAGGCAGACGCACAAAGTATTTCAAACTTAGCGCCCATCGATGTCTCGTGGTCGTATGCAGACATTAGACACATTGAAACATCAAGACTGCCGGCTGTTGGAGCCAGTCGGTAAGCGGGTCTCGATCGGGCAACTGGCTGATCATTTTCAACGGGCGCTCATTAACCTCGACCTTTTTGGTCCTGGCATCGGCGCGATCTTTATCATCAGCGCGCTCTTGATCTCACTTTTTCAACACGCGGGGCATTTCGGTCCAGACAAGGGGGTAATTTAGATGAAAACCACAATTCCGATGCGCGTGCGCGCGTCTCGGTTTTTATACGAACGCTTTCGCCACCGAGAACGTCCGGCCTATATCGCAGAGCTCTTGCTTTGGGGATTGATCGTCATCATTGCTAGCTGGCCAATGGTGTCATTGGCAGCAGCGATCGAGGCATTGAGATAAGGGAGGCCGTAGGAGAGAGAAGGAGTCTCCTGATATCTCCCGCTGCCCATTAGTCGATGAGCCTTAGCTGTTGAACGCGGCCGCGGCTTCTTTGCGAAACGCCGCGGCTGCCTTGCTTTCGAGGCGAAGAGGGTTGCGGAGCAAATTGAGCTCGCGCACCGGAACGGCCGCCGCGAAAGGCAAAGCAACGCAACCGCTCGGCGCCTCGCTGTCAATCATCATTTGGGGAACGAGCGTCACGCCCATGTCGCCCGCGACCATCTGGGCAACGGTTGCGAGTTGAGCGCCTCTGACTGCCGGTTCGGGTCGAAGACGGTGGGCTTTCAGGAGGTCGGAAACCTGCACGGACAAACAATGCATTTCGTGCAAGAGCAGAAATTTCTGGGCCTTGAGATCGTTCCACTTGACCTTTTTCTTCTCTGCAAGCCGATGTTGTTTCGGAAGCAAAAGCAAAAGCGGCTCGCTGCCTAACGAGTGA
>DATLJP010000042.1:0-14269 GCA_035538875.1 Chthoniobacterales bacterium
ATTTTCCCTCAACTCTCAACCATCAACTATGAACTTTCTCGGGGGGCATAGCTCAGTTGGTAGAGCGCCAGCTTTGCAAGCTGGAAGTCAGGGGTTCGAATCCCCTTGCCTCCAAAGCTTCTGAGAAGCGTGGGAGGCAAATGCTAACAATCAAAGGTTTCACTCTTGGATGGACGGGAATCAATTCGGTTGCCTCCATTTCAATTAGCGATTTAGCGAATCAGTGATTGAGTGAGTGAGTGTTGACGGCAATTGTTGAATCGCTAAATGATTCAATCGCTAAGTTTTTGGGGCCTGTAGCTCAGTTGGTTAGAGCATGCGCTTGATAAGCGCAGGGTCACTGGTTCGAGCCCAGTCAGGCCCATGATTTCCCGGGTCCGCTCTTTTCCTGCGTGATCGACACGCAGAGCTCTTTCCATAGGTAAAATCGCTCTTAGAGTTGCGTAAACTCACATTATCTCATGTCTGCCCAAACAAACCGGGCAGTATCATAATGGAGTGACAATGATCCAACTAGGATTAGGGACGCTCGACGGAACAGACCGCGACTCGCAACATCCAGCCGCTCACTGTTAGCAGGGAGATGCTTAGCCGGTGTTTTGGAGACGGATTTTCCCTGTTTCAACGTTTTTTTCCTGTTACCAGGGAAAGCTTCCCTGCCACGGGCCCGTCGAATGCGAGAGCCCTTAGAGCCGGCGACGAATTCGACACTTTGCCTCAAGTGGCGGGGTGGATTATATCTTTCTCGTTAGGCCTATGACGCCGCTTGATTGGACGAAAGTCCCGCCGCGATCGCCGCGAGAAGAGCTTCGAAGTTTGTGTATGCTTCCACGTATGATCGACATTGCACGCGCAATGCTTCCGGCGGCCACGTCGGCGATTATCAGATCGGCCGCGAAAGAACTCTTAGCGCCGTGGTGCTCGATGCGTTCGGAACGTCCGTGGCGCAGTTTGTACAGGTTGTTGGCGATGCCAGAACAGATGACGATATCGCCGAGCGCCTTTGGCGCGCAGCGACCGTACCGGGAGAGATGCTGAGTGCAAGGCTTCGCCGCTTTACCGTCTCAGATGTGCCGGCAGAACTACGCCCGGAGTTTCAACGGCGCTACGGTACGGAGCACCCAGCAGGTCGACTCGTGTTCGATGTTCTAGATGCGGATGATGCGCGGACTTTTCCTCGAAAGGCCTAATCAATCGCTGCAGCCAACCGCTGGCCGGCGCGACAATTTGCACATGATAACTTCAACACGGAGATTCGCAGCGCGGCTCACCAATTGCATCACCGTCGTGCCAGACAGGCACAATGACACTTATACAACCGGCTTGAGAATATTTGGACGCTTCGCGCGGAATCACGCAGAAGTGTGATGCTTTTATCTTGCGCCGAGCAATCAAATTAGCATCTGGCCCTTTTATATCTGTTTCGCGACGGAACGGGTTGCCCCTCGCCTCGGCGTCTGTTTGCGAAGACTGAAATCAAAGACATCCGGCCGGTTGTAATGGCCCGAAACATCGAGGGTCATTTTCTCGCGATCGATCGCGGTAAGATCGACATCGGCGATAATAGTCATTTCCCGGTCGAAGACTGGCTCGACAACGTAGCAACCGTCCGGCCCGATTATCGCGCTGCCGCCGCGCAGAACGAAAGCTTGCTCGTTTCCTTCTAAGTGCGGGACTGGCGGCAACTCAGTGGGCAAATCCTTTGCCCGCATGATCAGCCCGGCAGCCAGGACGAAGCAGCGTCCTTCAAACGCATAATGTCGGCTGGCGAGCTGATGCATCTCGTGCACCGTCGGCCAAACGGCAACGTGAATGTGTTCGCCGGTGAGATGGAGGGCCTGACGCGCCATTGGCATCCAGTGCTCCCAGCAAATCAAACCGCCGATGCGGCCGATCGGTGTTGAACGGGATTCGAGGCCGCCGCCATCGCCTTGCCCCCAGACGAGTCGTTCGGTGTAAGTCGGGATAAGTTTTCGGTGGCGATTCGCGAGTTCGCCTTTAGCGCCAAAGGTCAGGAGCGAATTGAAAAGTGTGCCGTTGCCTGCGCCGCGTTCCACCTTTTCGTTAACTCCAATCACCAGCGTCACCCTTAGTTCGGCCGTAAGTTTGGCCAGGAATCGTGTTTCAGCTCCGGGCACGGCAATGCTGTTCTGCCGCAAACGAGCAAAGACTGTTTTTGTCGGCGCGTGGTCCCAGAGAGCAGCGCCAGGACAATAATCCAACCACGCCGGATAACCTGGCAACCACGTTTCACCAACAACAACAAGTCGAGCGCCTTTTTTCGCTGCCGCCTTCATCAGCCGAGCGAGTTTTTTCAGGCTCGCTCCGAGATCCATCCAGACCGGACTCTCCTGAATAATCGCAACGCGCACTTTCATTCGTTGGGAAGCAATTGCTTTGAAACACGACGAAGCTCGGATGATTCTTTATCGGTGACAACGTGCATTATTCGGAGGAAACGAAAGCACACTTGTAATCATCGATTGGTTGCATGAGATGAAAGGGCCCCGATTTGTCCCAGCACCGAAGATCGACATTCGCGTCGACAAGGAGATCATCGAACGAGCCAAGGAATTTTATTCGATGATGCAGAGGCGCCGAACGGTTCGCAACTTTTCCGATCGACCGGTGCCGCGCGAGGTAATTGAGTATTGCATTCGCGCGGCCGGGACCGCCCCCAACGGTGCAAATCTCCAACCGTGGCATTTTGTTGCGGTCAGCGATCCCGCTGTGAAACGCGAAATTCGCATCGCGGCAGAGGCGGAAGAAAAAGAGTTTTACGAACGCCGCGCACCCAAAGCCTGGCTCGAGGCGCTTGCTCCTCTTGGCACTGATTGGCATAAGCCGTTTTTAGAAGCGGCACCGTGGCTGATCGCAATCTTCGCGCAGCCGTTCCGCATTTTGCCAGACGGAACGCGCACGCCAACCTACTATGCGATCGAGTCGGTTGGAATCGCCGCCGGGATGCTGGTGACGGCGGCGCACTCATGCGGTTTGGTATCGCTTACGCACACGCCGAGCCCGATGGGATTCTTAAATCGGATCCTGAAGCGACCATCGCATGAAAAACCGTTCTTGCTGCTTGTTGTCGGTCACCCTGCGACTGACGCGCGCGTTCCAGACATTTCGCGGAAGTCGCTCACGGAGATCAGCTCGTTTGTATCGCGGGCCGTCGAGTAGTTAGGGCGAGAACGACTCGTGGTACGTCGTAAGCGCTAAGCGCCCAGAGACGCGGCACACTCGCTTGACTAAGGTCATCCAGGCGTCCGTTACTGGAGTCCGTATCTAAGGTCGCAGACGCGGTCTAACCAATCGATGAAGCCAACGGGCCCGCGCCACAGTGACGGTGGAATTTCGACGAGGTCGCGCGCGCCGTCATCTCTCATGCGCGTCAAAGCATGGACAACGTCTTCGGCAACGTATGCGACCAAAGTCCCACTGCATTTTACACATCCGCGGTGCCTATTCCCAGCGTAGCGATAGACGAAACATCAACGCCGTTTCTTTGAGGGCCCAATCTTATGGGACCGGAGAGGCGGCGTTTTTTTGTTCCCAGCCAGGCACGTCAGGATGACGGTGGAATTTCGGCGAGGTCGCGCGCGCATGTGTAGTCCCCTACCGCCGCTGATTACTTTCGGAAGTGCATTGCGACAGGACAAACAAATTTCGTCGAATACCAAGTGGCCCAATCAGAACTTGAAGCACTCACGAAGTAACGCACTGTGTCTTTCTGATTGTTCTCGGCCACTTACGTTAGGCGTTTCCGATCATGACGATAGGGCCTTCGGGTTTCGTCACGCCGCCTTCGCGTTCAATGCTAATGGCGAATGCTTTGATCTGGGCGACGGCCTGATCGGGTTTGAATTGGATGCGGGCGACTCCGTTGGAGTCTAGGTGAATGATACCGGCGCTAATCGGATCTTTGTGATTGGCGTCGACGGCCCAGAGTTGATAGTCGCGGCCCGGCCCGGGCGGCGGCATGTTCACGATTGTGATGATGCCGCGTTGTCTGTCCGGCTGCCAGGCAACGGTTACTTTTGCGTCCAGACGCTCACCGCTGGGTGAAGCGAGAGTGACAAGCATGGCTTGCGAAAGCGGATCGGTCGCGCGCGCGACGGCGAGCTCGCGTTGCAAACGCACGCGATCAACCACCAGAATTGCACAAAAGGCGATGAACGCCGCGGCGATCGCCCATGGCAACCAATTCGCCGCGGTAGTTGTCGATCTTGGCGAACGAGCTTGTTTTTCCAAAGCGATCTCGCGCAAGACACGTCGCTTCAGATCAGCCGGCGGTCGCTTCGCTGGAACGCTGCGACCGAGATCCGCGGCGGCTTCGCGCAAATCGCAGACCAGGGCGCGCAATTCCGCATCATCGCTCAACGTATATTCGAAGGCAGCGGTTTCGTCGGCGTTGAGCGAACCGAGAACGTAGAGCGCGGCTTGATCCTGGAGATCTTCGGTAATCATCGAGCAATTCGCTCCCGTAATTTTAACAAACCGCGACGAATCCGCGCTTTAATTGTGCCGAGGGGTTGACCGAGCTCGGCGGCGATTTCGTGGTGAGTTAGCTCGCTAAAAAATGCGAGCTCGATGGCCTGGCGTTGGTCGGTCGGCAGTTTATCCAGAACAGTTCGCACACGCATCGCCTCCTCGTTTCTATCAGCGATATCCGCCGCACTTTCGGCGGCAGATGCATCAGCAGCCGCCTCAGCGTTGGCATCGTCAGTCGAAGAAGCGACCACGCGCAAGCGTCGGCCGCGGGCACGGAGACGGTCGATGATACGGCTGCGGGTCATGAGCATGGCCCAACTAAAGACGCTGCTTTGGGTCGAATCGTACTTGGCGGCGCGTCGCCAGATTTGGACAAAAACATCCTGCACTGCATCCTGCGCTTCGTTCGCATCGCCCAGCATTTTGATAGCGAGCGAATAGAGCGGCTCGCTCAAACGATCGTAGAGTTTTGCGAACGCAGCATGGTCACCGCCAGCCGCCTGAGCGAGCATTTCCCGATCGGCTACGTCTTGCGATGTCGCCATTCCGGCACGCACGTACCTTAGCGAATGCACGCTGGCAAGCGGCGACGGCGGTTGAGGGTTTACGGACGCTCCTCGAATTTCAGCGCTACACCGTTTAAGCAGTAACGCAAACCGGTCGGCGGCGGTCCATCGTCGAAGACGTGACCGAGGTGCGCTCCGCAACGGGCGCAAAGTATTTCATCGCGCTCCATCCCCAAGCTGTCGTCTTTCATCGTCACAATATTTCCGGGAATGAATGGCTTGGTAAAACTGGGCCAACCGGTGCCGGACTCAAATTTCCCGTCACCGGCAAAAAGCGGCGCGCCGCAGCCGACACATCGGAAAACTCCCCGGCGATGCTCGCGCAGCAAAATGGACGAGCAAGAGCGTTCGGTGGCTTTGCCGCGCAGAATCGCGTATTGCTCGGGAGTCAGTTGCGCTTTCCATTCGGCGTCGGTTTTCACAACTTTCGGAACCGGCGCCAGATCTGCCGCAGTCGGTTTGAGCGGCTCAACCTTGCCCGCTTCGATGTCGTTGTTCTCCTGGGCTTGAGGGTGTCGCGCAGAATAGGCGAACGCAACGATGATGGCCCCCCAGATAATTGCCAATCTAATCGTTCCAATCGTTCCAATTTTCATCTGAGTAACTGGTAAAGGAAACAGACGGGCGGCATTTTCGGTGCGCCCGTCCGTGTTCCGTTAGCGATTAAGGCGTCAGAACGGTGTCAATAACGTGGATGACTCCGTTTGATTGCAACACGTCTGCGGTTGTCACCTTTGCCGTGCCGCCCTTTTCATCCGTCAGGACGATTGAGTCGCCGTCCAGCTTCGCGGTCAGGGTTTCGCCGTTCACGGTCTTGAGCTCGGCGGTCCCGTTGCTCGCCTTGATTTTCTCGGCCAATTGTTCCGCCGTCCATTTTCCGGCAACGACGTGATAGGTGAGAATTCCGGCGAGTTTCTCTTTGTTTTCCGGTTTCAGGAGCGTGTCCACGGTGCCGGCCGGCAATTTTTCGAATGCGGCATTAGTCGGCGCGAAAACCGTGAATGGTCCCTTGCCTTCCAATGTTGCCACCAAACCGGCGGCTTTCACGGCCGCCACGAGAGTGGTGTGGTCTTTCGATTGCATCGCATTTTGCACGATGTTCTTGCTCGCGTACATCGGCGCGCCACCGACCATGGGGTTTTCGGCGGCGATCAGGGTAGAAACCGCCGCAACAAACGCCGCGGCGATAATATTTTTCTTAATCATAGGTTGTTTGTTTTCTTCATGTCCGGGACCGCGCCCGATCGTTTGATCGGGTTGGTTGTCGCGGTAGCGGCTCATTTGGCGAGGTGATCCGCCGGAGAAAGGACTTTGGATGCAGCTGAAGTAGAAGTTGAGAGGTTTAGAAGTTGAGGTGCGAGTCACCAATGCGCCCGACCAATCCTTGACCTTTGAGCGAGTGGCGGGCGCTCGTTAACAAAAAGACCTAACCAGCCGATGAAGCCAACGGCCTCATCGCGATGCAACTACAGCGTGTTTGCCGCGAGACCCCGCCGTGGCTTATCTCTTTCTCGTTAGGCTTTATGAACCCGCTGACCTATCGGCAGATGGAACCGTCAGAAACGCCAGCGGTGTCTGCTCTTGCATGTCAGGTGTTTGACCAGTTCGTCGCACCGGATTACCAGCCCGACGGCGTTTTGGAGTTTCACCGGTACGCCGATCCCGAGGCGTTTTCCCTCCGTCAGAGGTCCGGGCACATCACCCTCGTGGCCGAGCAGTCCGGCGAGTTCGCCAGACGCCTATTGTCTCTGCTTGGAACTGAGTCCAGGTGGTTATAGGACCAAAGTCCAACATGGTAAGTTGCAATACGTTGCCGAAGGATAGGGTTTCTTAGAAAGGACCAAAAACGAAGCTACCGATAAGCGGGACGATGCAGCATCCTGATCTGGCGGAGGCGTTGCGCGGAGACAGCGGCACATTTTTCTGCCAGCAAGGTGGCCAAGGCTACGTTTGTGACAGCAGCGGAAGGCTTTGTCCGGCGGTAGTGAGGGACAACGTTCTCCCAGGTGTGGCGGTGCAAACCGGTGACCAATCCCGGAGCGGTAGTTTAATCGGGATAGACGAATCCGTAATCCAACCTCGGTGAAGTGGCCGAGAACCTTCGATTAAACCATGGATTTCCCACCATTTGATCGGCTCCCGACGGTAATGTGCCGTCGCGAGGGCGAGCAAAACCAAAGAACAGAAAGGTCAACATGACAAAGAAAACAATAGTTGCTGGCGCAGCAATCGCCGGATTAATGAGCGGCTCGTTCGCGGCTACAACCCAAGCTTCAGTTTCGACCGGAAAGCCTGGCGTTTCGTTGATGGGCAAAACGAAGGCCGACAAGCATGCCTGCCAAGGGAAGAACTCCTGCAAAGGCAAGGGCGGATGTAAGACGAGCGATAACGGCTGCAAAGGGAAAAACTCGTGTAAAGGCAAGGGCGGCTGCGCGACAGACGGCAGCAAGCCGGCTCCGTCACCGAAGTAATCGGCTAACGGTTAGTTGTTCATCGGGAGCCGGAGGTGTTTATCCTCCGGCTCTCAGACGTGATTTGAGAATCACGTAAAGCGATGCCTGCAAATTCGTTCAACAATTTCACCAATTACGGCATTGGTATCGGCCTGCGCGTTCCGCATTACCGGCACATTCTCGCCAAGAAACCGGTGGTCGATTGGTTTGAAATTATTTCGGAAAACTTCATGGTCGACGGCGGGCGCCCGCTCGAAGTGCTGGACGCAATCCTCGAGCAGTATCGCGTCGTGCAGCATGGCGTCGCGATGTATTTCGGGTCGGCTGACAGACTCAACCGCGAATATCTAAAAAAGCTCAAACGGCTTGTGAAACGAACGAATACCCCTTGGCTTTCCGATCACCTTTGCTGGGGAAGCGTGGATGGACGCTACACCCACGATTTGCTGCCGATGCCTTATACATTTGCGGCCGCGCGCGCGACGGCGCAGAACATTCGCCAGGCGCGCGATTTTCTGGAGGTGCCGATCTGCGTCGAGAACGTGAGCAGCTACGCGGAATTTCATGCGTCCGAAATGACGGAATGGGAATTCCTGGGCGAGGTAACCGAGTTGGCCGACTGCGGAATTCTCCTCGATGTAAACAACATTTACGTCTCGTCGCAGAATCACAATTTCGATCCCTACGATTATCTGAACAACGTCCCACACCATCGCGTGGGCCAAATTCACATCGCCGGCCACTCAAAGTTCGAGAAGTACATTCTCGATACGCACGATCATCCCGTGCTCGATCCGGTTTGGAAAATGTACGCGCGCGCCAGCAAACTTGTTGGCCGCACCGCAACACTTTTGGAATGGGACGATCGCATTCCCACTTTTAATGAAGTCCACGACGAAGCGCTCAAAGCGAACAAGTTCGTCAAAGAGCTCGAGACCGCGCCGGCTTGAAGTTCGCTCGCGCGCGCAACTGAAGGCGCTGCAGAGCTTGATGGCCCGCGTGGTTTTTCGTCCGCTGACCGAGCAGGATGGAATGCAACCGCGCTGGACGGACGGGCGCGGGATGAAAAACGTCGCCGATACTTTCATCACGCCTAACGACCGCCTCAATTCCTTCGAGCGCCTCGAAATTTACAATCGGGTCTATTGGTTCCGCGTTCTCGATTGTCTTTACGACGATTACCCGGGCCTCCGCGCCGTACTGGGCGAAAAGAAATTCATGGCGCTGGTCACGGCTTATCTCGCGAAATATCCATCAGAGTCATTCACGCTGCGCAATCTCGGCAGCCGTTTGGAGAAGTTTATTCGGGAAGAGCCGAAGTGGGTGGCGCCTCGTGTTCGCGTGGCACTCGACATGACGCGATTTGAATGGGCTCAGGTAGTCGCGTTCGACGATCTGGCAAAGCCCGTCCTCACCACGGACGACATTCTCGACGCACAGCCCGACAAACTGCGGCTCGGATTGCAGCCGTATCTTTCCCTACTGCAACTCGACTATGCCGTGGACGAATTCCTCATTGCGGTAAAGAAAAATGAATCGGCGGTGCTGCGCAACGAGGCGAGCAACACTTTCGAAGCGATGCCGCATGCTTCGAGGCGCAAGAAGGCCACCAAAATGCCACGGCGCGAACGCGTTCACCTCGCCGTTCATCGCTATGACAATTCACTCTACTACAAACGGCTCGAGCCGGAAGCCTTCCATATTCTGACAGAGCTCGATCGCGGATTCAGTGTCGAAGAAGCGTGCACACGTGCGCTCGAAAAAACGAGGCGCAAGAAACTGAACTGGCCTAAGCGGCTAAAGCATTGGTTTGAAACCTGGTCGTCGCTCGGCTGGTTTTGCGGTCGGTGAAAACATTATGAATAATCAAAGCCCGTTCTGGACAAGACTAGTGAACTGGTTGGCGCCAGGCCGAACCATCGCTCAATCGATCTTCCTGCTCGTGATTCGTCTCTATTGGGGTTGGCAATTTTTTCTGACCGGCAAAGGGAAATTGAGCGATTTGGAAAAGCCAACGCAGTTTTTCGCCAGCCTTGGCATTCCCTTTCCACATGGACAAGCGATTCTTGCGGGCACGACCGAATGTTTGGGCGGGCTGCTGCTTTTGGCAGGGCTGGCTTCGCGCTTCGTTTCTATTCCACTCGCCATAGTCGTGACCGTCGCCTACCTGACTGCGGACATTGCGGTAGTGAAAAATATTTTCATCGACCCGGACAAATTTTTAGCAGCCGACGAATTCCTCTTTTTCTATGCCGTTGTCCTCGTCCTCCTTTTCGGACCGGGAAGATTTTCAATTGACTGGCTGGTTGTCCGAAAGTTGGCGTCCAACCAAACCGGTTCCGTTTGAAAACGATTCTCAGCGTTGCGTTGCTCGTTGGCCTAACGACCAGTGCTTGCGCCCAGGAGACAGCCAAGATCAAATGGCAACCCTGGTCGGAATCAATCTTTGAAGACGCGGCCAGGCAGAATCGCTTCGTTCTTATCGATCTTGAGGCGGTCTGGTGCCACTGGTGTCACGTCATGGACGAAATCACGTATCGCGACGCGAAAGTGATTGAGCTCATCAACGCGCGCTACATCGCGATGAAAGTTGACCAGGATTCGCGGCCGGACCTATCGGCCCGATACGAAGATTACGGTTGGCCCGCGACCGTTGTATTCAACAAGGATGGCAGCGAGATCGTCAAACGGCAGGGTTACATTCCGCCGAAGCCGATGGCTTCAATGTTGCAAGCGATCATCGACGATCCATCACCGGGTCCATCCATTCAGGCGGAAACGGTTATCGAGCCGGCCAAGGACGGCGCGCTTTCGCCTAACGAACGCGAAAAGTTACGCCAGATTTTGCGGAGTAATTACGATCAAAAAAACAAAGGCTGGGGCACCAGCCAAAAATTTCTCAGTTGGGACATCATCGAGTACTGCTTGCGCGAAGCGAGTAAGGGCGACGTTGTGTGGGGCCGCATGGCGCGCGAAACACTCGACGCCCAGCGACAGTTGATCGATCCGGTTTGGGGCGGCGTTTATCAATACTCCACCGACGGCGACTGGAAGCATCCGCACTTTGAAAAAATCATGCAGATGCAGGCGGAAAATCTGCGCACCTACGCGGAGGCTTACGCGCGTTGGAAAAATCCCGCCGACTTGAAGTCCGCGCGGACAATTCACGAGTATCTGCGCAATTTCTTAACCAGTCCCGATGGCGCATTTTACACGAGCCAGGATGCTGACTTGAAACCAGGCGAACATTCGGCCGGTTACTTCGCGCTCGACGACGCCGCCCGCCGAAAGCAGGGCATCCCTCATGTCGATCGCCACATTTACGCGCGTGAAAACGGTTGGGCCATTAACGCCCTTGCACGCTTCTACGCCGCGACCGGCGACGAAATGGCGCGGGCCGAGGCGGTTCGCGCCGCGAAATGGATTATTGCTAATCGCTCGCTCCCTGACGGCGGCTTTCGGCATGACGCCGAGAATTCCGGAGGGCCTTACTTGAGCGACACGATTTCGATGGGCCGCGCCTTTCTCCAGCTCTATGCGGTTACGGGAGATCGAGGCTGGTTGAAACGCGCCGACGATGCGCTGCGTTTCATTAATGATAACTTTGATGGCGACACCGGCTACATTCCGTTCTCTCAACCGCTCGCCAGCAAGCTGCCGCCCCGGCCTAACGTCGATGAAAATATGGCCGTCGCACGCACCGCCAATCTCCTCGGTCGTTATACCGGAGATCTGCACAAGCACGAAATGGCCGCCAAAGCGATGAGGTTTCTCGCCACGCCCGCAGTCGCTGAAAATCGCGGCTATCAGGTAGCCGGTATTCTTCTCGGTGGCGACGAACTCACCACGCCTCCACTCCATATCACTGTCGTTGGTGCAAAGGACGATCTGGCAGCACGCCGTCTCTTCCAAACTGCGATCGCGCAACCTTCAAGCTACAAACGAGTCGAATGGTGGGATCGCAAAGAAGGGTCATTGCCCAATCCGGACGTGGATTATCCTGATTTCGAGAAGGCCGCAGCGTTTCTGTGCACCGATCGTAGTTGTTCTACGCCGATCTTCGAGTCCGCAAAAATTTCCGCCTTTACGCAACGACATGACAAATGAAGCACCTGACCGCGCTCATGGTTGCGTTGTTCGCGCTTGTGCTGGTTAGGCCAACTGTTGCGCAAGACAAGACCTCGCTCGAAATCGGAGGCGGCCATATCGAAATCGAACTTGGCGGCGCGCCCACGCCCGAGTTTTGTAAACTTGTTCTCGACTGGATCGACACCGCCGCTCGCGCCGTTGCCGGCTATTATGAGCGCTTTCCCGTCAAGCAGGTCCAATTGCGCATTGATTTCTTTGAGGGACAGGGTGTTCGCGGGGGACACACCACCGGCAGGAACGGTCCGCGCATCAGAATTGCGGTCGGAAATGCTAATACCGCCGCCGATTTCGCCGACGACTGGGTGATGACCCATGAATTTATCCATCTCGCTTTTCCATCGGTTGCAGATGAACACCATTGGATTGAGGAAGGCCTCGCCACTTATGTCGAGCCGGTCGCTCGTGCGCGCATCGGTGAATTAACTCCCGTCAAAGTCTGGAGCGATTGGGTTCGTGATATGCCCAAAGGATTGCCGCGCAATGGCGACCGCGGACTCGATTTCACTCCCACGTGGGGCCGGACTTACTGGGGCGGCGCGCTTTTTTGCCTGCTAGCTGACGTTGAAATTCGAGAGCGAACCCAAAATAAAAGAGGCCTCGAAGTTGCTTTGCGCGCAATTCTAAACGCTGGCGGAACGATTGAATCGGAATGGCCTTTAACGAAAGCGTTGCGGATTGGCGACGAAGCCACGGGCGTTCCGGTCTTAGGCGAATTGTACGAGAAAATGAAAGCGACGCCCGCGCCGGTCGATCTCAGCGCCTTATGGCAACGACTTGGGGTGGAACGAAAAGAAAACGGATTCGAGTTTAACGATTACACACCGTTGGCGCCAATTCGTCAGTCTATTACGAAAAGAGCGGATCATAGTCAGTTTAGCCTTGTTAGGCCATTATAAACGATTGATTGAATTTGGCCTAACGACAGCACTACAACTTCGAGGATGCGTTGCTGATACGAGTATGAAGTCGCAATGGAAATGTGAGCGAACTCGTCACCGTGGAGCCATAGCTCGTTCACTCCGTTTTTGTCACCTGCAGTTGATTTTCGGCCAAAGTGGCAGCCCCAAGCGCCTGCTCATTAAAGGCACCGGGTAAACAGGACCGCGCCTGCCGCCGATCGGTCCCCTGTGCATTTATTTTGAACAGTTGCGGCTTTTGTGGCCTAATTCGCTGGATATGCCGACAATATTATCAGCATAATTACATGTTAGGTCTTATGCACGCGCAAGAGCTGGTTGCGATTCTGTTCCTCGCTGCAGTTGCAACTAATCGCGCGTTCGAAGCCGCGATGCCTGTCGTCGAGCTCATTTCAGATGACTAAAACAGTCTCAGTTGAAGCCGAGGTCGGTTTCGGTGGCGGTAGCTCAGCTTTTTCTCGTCAGATGATGCGGCGCTACTTGGCGAACAGGGAAGATCCCTGGGAGCTTTTGTTTCTCCTGTTCTCATTCCTGCTGTCTGGTATCGCGTTATTTATCAGGAGATTTTTAGGCCCCGCGTGCTCGCTTTACCTCGTTGGTTTTTTCCTGAGGTGTGCATTTTTGCAATCAGCATCGGCGCAGTCCTGCGGCTCGGAGGGAATCGCGGTGCAAGTGCTTGGATCTGGTGGGCCGGAGTTGCAAGACAAGCGCGCATCAAGCAGCTATCTCGTGTGGGAAGACGGGCGAGCCCGAGTGCTGGTGGATGCGGGAGGAGGAAGCGCCGTTCGATTTGGAGAGAGCGGGGCGCTAATGTCGCAGCTTGACGTGATTTTGTTCACGCACTTCCACGTCGATCACAGCGCTGACTTTCCCACTCTGATCTTTTCGTCCTGGTTTGAAGACCGCAAACGCTCCCTTCCGATCTATGGCCCACTCGGAAACAACTTCATGCCTTCGGCTACCGAGTTTGTAGAAGATTTCTTCGGTGAGAAACGCGGTGCTTATCGCTATCTCAGTGTGCTGTTGGTACCCGGAGAGGAAAGCAGTTACAAAATGCAACCCCACAACGTGGAGGGGAGCTCAAAGCCTACAGTTGTGTTTTGTAGCGGCGACCTGGCTGTGTCTTCCGTGCGCGTTGTTCATGGAGGAGTTCCGGCCTTGGCATGGCGAGTAGAAGTGGGTAACAAACGAATCGTGTTCAGTGGAGATACGAATGGGGACGGAGAAGGGCTTACACAATTGGCAACGAACGCTGATTTGTTCATTGCTCACAACGCTGTGCCTGAAGATGCTACCGGAATTGAGAGGAGCCTGCACATGCCTCCATCGGTGATTGGGCAAATTGCCGGGGACGCCCATGTCAAGCACTTGGTTTTGTCTCATCGCATGCTGCGGACCTTAGGAAAGGAGAATCAGACTCAATCTGAAATCAAAAAACGATTTTTAGGTCTGGTAGAGTTTGCAAACGATTTAGACTGCTTCCGAGTGAGATAGTACACGTCGCTGCGCGGTGTTTCTGCTCCGGGCAACGTTTACGGAATTACGACTGGTAGGCTAGCAACACTTCAAGTCGGCCGTCTTTCTTTCGAAACATCAGCAACCCTGCACTTATTCTTGATCGTTTCATTTTATATACTGCTTTTGTATACTCGACCCCGTAATTTGAGCAAAAATTGCGCCAAATTGGGCACCA
>DATLJP010000043.1:0-21054 GCA_035538875.1 Chthoniobacterales bacterium
ATTTTCCCTCAACTCTCAACCATCAACTATGAACTTTCTCGGGGGGCATAGCTCAGTTGGTAGAGCGCCAGCTTTGCAAGCTGGAAGTCAGGGGTTCGAATCCCCTTGCCTCCAAAGCTTCTGAGAAGCGTGGGAGGCAAAAGCTAACAATCAAAGGTTTCACTCTTGGATGGACGGGAATCAATTCGGTTGCCTCCATTTCAATTAGCGATTTAGCGAATCAGTGATTGAGTGAGTGAGTGTTGACGGCAATTGTTGAATCGCTAAATCATTCAATCGCTAAGTTTTTGGGGCCTGTAGCTCAGTTGGTTAGAGCATGCGCTTGATAAGCGCAGGGTCACTGGTTCGAGCCCAGTCAGGCCCACCACCACTTTGCGCTCCCTTACTTCTTCTTCAGTTTCGCCAACGCTTGTTCGGCTTCCGGCGCGTATTCCCATTCGGCTCCAGCTTCAGCGTTTCCTCAAAATATTGTTGCGCAGCGGCAGTGCCTTTTGGCTTGGAGGCTGATGCTCCCAAGCTAAAGCAGACAGCAGCAGCAGCAGCGCAACAGCGAGCAGGTGTTTGGTTTGATTAGGCACGCCTCCCCTTAAGAGTCTTCCGCGATGCGACTGCAACACAAATTGTAACGCCAATGAGTGCACCGATGACGTCAATTATGATATCCTTCGGCGAAGCCGTGCGCGACGGAACGAACGATTGATGAAATTCATCGCTGGCAGCAAAAAGCGAACAGATCAACCAAACTGAGAGAAACAAGATTGACATCTTCTCCGGCCGGTGCGCCATGTGGCGAAGCGCTCGCCAAAGCAACATCCCAAGAATCGCGTACTCGCTCAGATGCGCCGTCTTGCGGACGAAAAATTGAACCCGAGCAATCGTCTCAGCGGGAATGTCGGGATTAAACCAACGTAGAATCGGTCCTATGACGCGCGAGGTGTGCTCGGCCGATAGCAGATCGGTTGAGCCGATGAAGATTAATCCGAGCCAGAGCAACACCGGGAGCCAATATTTCAGGAAGGATTTCATCCAAAGGTCAGTGTCAGAGGTTGCCGATCAGATGAGTCTCTTTTGCATTGGACGACCCGCAATCTACAATCTGACATCTTGCTGATCTCTAACCTGTGATCCCTGTCATTTCTCCATTGATCTTCGAGCCCATTTTCATGGAGAGAATCTGGGGCGGCCATCGGCTTGCGCGGCAGTTTGGCAAGAAAACACCGCCCACCGCGACGATTGGCGAATCGTGGGAAATTGTCGATCGACCAGAAGCCCAAAGCATCGTTCGCAACGGCCCTTTTCGCGATCGAACTTTGCATCTGCTTTGGACGCAGGATCGACAACTGATCTTTGGGAACGTGCTTGATTCACCACGCTTTCCGTTGCTCATCAAGCTGCTTGATGCTCACGATCGGCTATCGCTACAGGTCCATCCACCGGAGAGAATCGCCACGAAACTGGGCGGCGAGCCAAAAACGGAATTTTGGTACGTCGCCTCAGCTGTTCCCGGGGCTAAACTTTATGTCGGGCTTCGGCAACCGGTTGCGCGCAGCCAATTCAAGGAAGCCGTGCGCGCAGGAACAGTGGCTAATCTCGTTCACACAATCGAGGTCCAAACCGGCGATGCCATCTTTCTGCCCGCCGGGCGATTTCATGGAATCGGCGGCGGGAATGTGCTGGTCGAAGTCCAACAAAACAGCGACACCACGTATCGCGTGTTCGACTGGAACCGCATCGATCGATCCACTGGAAACCGCCGACCGTTATGTGTCGATCACGCGCTCGAGTGCATCGACCTAAATGACGTTGCGCCGAAACTAATCGAGCCGAGCGGCGAGTTGCTGGTGAAGCACCAGCTTTTCGAAATTCAGAAATGGAATCTTGATTCGTCGCGCGAAGCTGCGCCGCTTGGTCAATTCGCGATTGTCTGCTGCCTGACCGGTTCCGTCCGGTGCGCTGATGTCGTCCTTCGACCCGGCGAATTTCTTCTCGTGCCGGCGACCTTGCAGGATCGACAATTACAGCCGCGCGGCGAGGCGACAACTTTGTTGCGAGTTACGATCCCAATGTAGGCAACTACGCTCTGACTCCGCGCAACAAGTGTGATTGCGGAATGTACCACATCCGCTGAACATTCACGACTTTCCATGAATTGTGTTCCGCCAGCAGCTTGTACAGAAAGGGTTGAACCCGGCCGTCGTTGCTGACAAACATTACTTCCGCGAGCGCGCTCCCCTCGTCCATTCGCACCGAACCGAATTCAATTCGACCGTGTTGTGATTTTGGTACTGGGTCCCGGCGAATGATTGTTTCGAGTTGCTGGAAGGTTAGTTTGGGTGTTCGACTCGCGGCAAATTGATAGCCATCAGTTGAGACGATTGTATCCACCGATTCAGCAGTAACGCGGTTGTCCGCTGGAATTCTCTCCGACGCGCTGTGCGCAATGAAAATTCCGCCTGCGCAAAGCAAAAGGCTGGTGGCAATAATTATGAACCGGGTTGACGTTTTCATCGCGAAGTCGCCGGCTGCGAGATTCGCCGCAGATATTGAAAACTGTAAATCCCTGTGCTGTGACCATCAACCCAGCGCGGTTGAATCGCGTAGCCGCCGACAATCTCGAAACCGGCAAGCTCAAAACTGTTCTCGGTGTAACTCACATTCGGTCGCATGATGTTGCCGAGCACGTCCGGCTCGCCCCCGCACATCGCGCACGGACAAGCGCGACGGAGAAATTGGAGATCGAGGTACGACTCGGTTCCGTCATTCCATTGAATGGCAAGTTCCTTTCCGATCTGCTGGATGTTCGTCGGCTCGAGGCGCATTGGGACGTCAACTTATCACAGCGCCGATCTTTAGAGCAATTCTCGAGCTATGCGCGCCCTGGCTTCGGTCTATCGCCGAAGATCGCCGTTCCGACCCGAACCAGTGTCGCACCCTCTTCGACCGCGACCGCAAAATCCTGGGTCATCCCCATTGAAAGCTGCGCAAGATTAACATGAAACTCGGTTTGCAGGCGGTCGCGCAGTTTCCGCAGTTCGACAAAGTATTTTCGGGACGCTTCGGCTTCCTCGACGATCTGTGGAACCGTCATCAGCCCTAGGATCGACAATCGCGGCAAAGCGAGCAGCGATTCCATCGCTTCGCGGAGTTTTTCGGGTTTGAAACCAAACTTGCTCCCTTCGGCTGCGACGTTCACTTCCAACAATACTCGCGGATGCAATCCTTCTTCTTCCGCGATTCGATTCATGTCTTGTGCGAGTGCGAGCGAATCCACGCTGTGAATCATCTCGAACAACGGAAGTGCATGGCGAATTTTATTTTTTTGCAGATGCCCCACAAAATGCCAGCGCACGGTAGACGGTAACTCAGGGATTTTCAGGCGCGCCTCCTGAACGCGACTCTCACCGAACAACCTCTGCCCTGCGCCGATCGCCTCGTGCACTTTTTCGGCGCCGTGCGTCTTGGAAATCGCTACTAATTGAATATCATCAACGCTGCGATTCGCTTTCGTTGCCGCCGCTGCGATTTGTTCCCAAACGTGAGCAAGATTTTCAGCAATTGAATTCATGACTTTCGAAATCGTCTCCGCGTCCAATCTACCGTTCGACGCTCAGTCGGAAATTTTCAACCGCACCTTCTCCGGTTATCTCATCGGCTGGAGTGACATCGGCGTCGGTGGTTTGGCGAAATTGATCTGCGTGCAAGGAATCGACCTTTGTTACAGCCGATTTGCGATTTGCGATGACGTCCACTTCGGCTCAGGTCGTGGCCGTTGTCTGCTTCAATCTTCTTCGCCGAAACTCCATCGCCCACGGCGCGGCGATCGTAAGAATGTCGCTTGTCACGTGCGTGGCGCGCACGCTCGCATAACTCGCCGGGCTAAGCGTCGGTTGGAGCAAATCGCGAATCTGCATTGCAGTTGGCGCCGTTGCCCCACTCGAATCAAATTGTTTGATCGTCTGCAAGGTAGCGGACCGTTGCTGAGTTGTGTCGTAACACTTGCATCCACATCAAAGTTTGTTTGATTCAGCCGAGCATCTCCATCATTTGTTTCGCGAGTTTCGGGCCGACACCGCTTTCTTCATGTTTGAAATAAACAAAAGCATCCTTCCAATTTGATTCTTGTTCGCTGACAAACTTCGCCCAGCCGTTTACGTCGGCGTTCGCGTAATCTTCGCGCCGCAGCCGAAGATAGCCGTAATCAGCAGTGATTTTCCTGGGCGTGGCGAGATCGTCGGTGTCTGCGATGCATAAGGAAATATTTCGTGATTTGAGCAGTTCAAAAATTTCGTCGTCGAACCAGGAATCGTGACGAAACTCAAACGCGGCGCCCATGTCAGGAAATTCTCGAAGAAATGAGCTTAGCACCTCGACGTCTTTTTTGAAAGTCGGCGGAAGTTGAAACAAAACCGGGCCCAGCCGATCCCCCAGGCCGGTAACGACTTTGCAAAAATATTCCAGCGTGTCCGCGCAATCTTTGAGTTTCGACCAATGGGTGATTTTCTGCGGTGCTTTGAGCGCGAACCGGAATTTTGCCGGCGTTTGCGCTTTCCAGTTGTCGATCGTTTTTGGCGCGGGAATTCGATGAAAGGTGTAATTGATCTCAGTCGTCGGAAATCGTTCCGCGTAAAACTGCAGCATCTTCGTCGTCGGCAAGTCCTCCGGATAAAAATTGCCTTTCCACTCGGTGTATTGAAAACCGGAAGTACCGATCCAAGGATTCACAAAATCACGATAACCGCTGATTGGGCGGATTTAAACGGTTAAGGGCTGATGGTCCAATAATGTGGTCGCGTCGTTTTTGATCGTGACAAATCTGTCGTGCTGTGAAAGATCGACACCCTCAAGTTAACGAAAGGCTCACTATGAACTTTACCAAAAACATGGGTATGTTGTTGCTGGCGCTCTACCTCATCCTCACTGGATTGACGATGCTGCTTGGGTTTGCAATTCCGGGGATCGTAATGGCCATTCTGGCGATCGCGGCCGGAGTACTTATTTTGATGGGAAAGTAGCGGCGCTCAGTTCAGGATTTCACCGGTTCGGTGTCGTGAAGGCGACCGTAATCCACGGTCAGTCGGCGCTCGCCTTTACTTTCCGTGTAGATTTCGACAAAGCGGTGGCCGAACTTCATGTCGCGCCAAGTGTAATCCCTTTGCGTTTGGACTTCGGCCGCAATAACGGGGTCGATTCCGACTACTGATACGAAAAAAAGTGCGCGGCCTTTTGCCAGCGATTCGGTCGTCTCGCCGCGAAGCGGACTTTTTTCATCGATCACGTGTCGCAGAGTTAACGCGGCTGGGAAAACCGTCAGCTGGTCGAAATGGAGTTTCAGATCATAAAAGTATCTGAAATCACCGCCCTCAATGAGTGGTTGGTCGCGTGAGAACATGATCCGAAACTTCGCCTCGACCAAGCTGTGATGATTATCATTGCCGATCCGCACCATCAACGTTGGTTTACCATTTAGCGGCGCGATCACGATTGATTTGCTGAAAACTACGCGCGCCATAGGCCGCGAGAATCGAACGAAAATCAAACCAGTCATGACCGCGAGCAAAAACACGCCGGTCATGATCTCCACCGTGCTAACGACATGGCCGTAAATCGTTTGCGGATACATATGCCCGTAACCAACCGTGGCCAGCGTTTGCACACTGAAGAAAAAGCAATCCAGAAACCACTCTGAAGTGGTCGTACCGGCGACGCTGTTCTGATCGAGACTATAAAAGAAAGCGAAGAAAAGATTCAACGCGACATAAACAATCGCGACAAACGCGGCGAACTGCGGCCAGCGCAAGCCGAGCAACCAGCGATACACATCGCGCCACTTCCAGGCGCCAGTGTTGACTTTGACGAACTCAACCTGGCCGGACCGAATCGAAACTTCTCGGCTTCTCCGTTGGCGAAGTCTATCGTGCACAGGCGGATAATAGCGCAATGTGGCCGTTCAAAAAAGATGCAATTCGTGACGCTGGAGGAATTGCCGGCTGTAATCGATGCGCTACGGGACAAACTGCAAAGCAGAGGGTTCCACGTGAAGGCGGATCGGCTCGATCAGCTCGTCCATCATATGGCCTGGATTACGTCGAGCGAGTCTTATGGCGAACGCTTGCTCGCGTTGAAGGGAATTCGGAAAGACCAACGTCGTCTGCCGCCTGACGTCGCCCCGGAGACCGGGCGACTCAGCAAAGGCATCGATCGTATTTGTGGCGGCGATAATTTTGTTTTTGATTGACCAACCGCGGTCTTCGCAGACACCGTCCCCAACCCCACGCTCGATTCTCCATATGTTGAATCCAAACACCCAAGAGGCGCATCTGAATGAATGAGGAGCTCTATGTTTAAAAGCATTTTGAAGTGGTTCTTTTCCATCGTTCTCATCGTCGTCATCGCGCTGGCGATTTTTCTGACCAACCTGATCTGGTTCCGGCCGTGGAGCCTGAATTTGTTCTACGACAAAGTTTTTGCCGAGACCATCTTTAGCGAGCCCGAGCTGCTTTCGCAGCTTGGACTGGTCGAGCAATTCGGCATCACCAGTCACAACGGAAAACTGAGCGATGAATCGCCGGCGCATCAGCAAATGGTGATCGACCGCTGGAAAAAAGATCTCCAGCAGCTCCACGAGTATCCGTTAGATCGACAATCGCCGTCACAAAAGCTCTCGACACGTGTGCTCGAATGGTTTCTCAAGGACCAAGTCGAGGGCGAGAAATGGCAATGGCACAATTATCCGGTCAATCAGCTGTTCGGTGTGCAGAACCAGTATCCGTCATTCATGGCAAACACGCACCGGCTCTTCAACGCCCGCGATTGCGAGTATTACATCATGCGGCTCAACGCGTTGCCGACAAAGTTCGATCAAACGCTCGAAGGCCTGAAGCTACGTCAACAAAAGAAAATCATTCCGCCGCGTTTTGTTGTCGAAGAAGTGCTTAAGGAAATGAGCGAATTCATCGCGAAGCCGCCCGCGGAAAATATTCTGGCCACGTCATTCAAAACGCGCGCGGCCAAGATCGATAAGCTGACCGAACAACAGCGTGCCGATTTTCAAAAACGGGTGGAAGCAGAGATCGCGAGTCACGTCTATCCCGCTTACCAAAAGTTAATCGCGTATTTCCAGGATCTGCTACCGAAAACGACGACCGACGACGGCGTTTGGAAATTACCGGATGGTGACGCGTTTTACGTTTACGCGCTTCGATCGAACACGACGACGAATATGCCACCGAATGAAGTGCACGAGCTCGGATTGCGCGAAGTGACGCGGATCGAGGGGGAAATGCGCGCGATTCTCGATGCGAACGGCTTCGCCGGTCAACCGATTGGCGCCGCGATGGATAAGCTCGGCAAGGATCGGCGTTTTCTTTACTCGAACGATGACAAAGGCCGCGGCGAGGCGCTCGCAGAATACAAACGTTTGATCGACAACGCGGTCACCGAATCCAAAGCGCACCTGTTTTATATTGCACCGAAAGCACAGATCGATATCCGTCGGGTAGAGACGTTCAAGGAAGCGACAGCGCCCGGCGCGTATTATCAAGGCGGCGCGATGGACGGATCGCGGCCCGGAATTTTCTACGCGAACCTGCGCGACATGAACGAAATTCCGAAGTGGAGCATGCCCACACTCGCTTATCACGAAGGCGTGCCTGGGCATCATTGGCAAATTTCAATCGCGCAGGAGCTCAAAGGCGTCCCGCAATTTCGCAAAGTTGTTCCGTTCACCGCCTACGCCGAAGGCTGGGCGCTTTACACCGAATGGCTCGCGAAACAGGCCGGTTGGTACGACAAAGATCCGTTCGGCGATCTCGGTCGTTTGCGCGACGAACTTTTCCGCGCTGTGCGATTAGTCGTCGATACCGGAATTCACGCCAAACATTGGACGCGCGAACAAGCGATCACTTACATGCAAGACAAAACTGGGATGGGCGAAAAAGAAGTGAAATCCGAAATCGAGCGCTACATCGTGAATCCCGGCCAGGCGTGCGCCTACAAGGTTGGAATGCTTAAGATTCAGGAGCTTCGTGCGCGTGCGCAGCAGGAGCTCGGCGATAAGTTCGATCAGCGCGAGTTTCACGACACGGTCTTGAAGAACGGCTCGCTGCCGCTCGAGATTCTCGAGGAGCGGATCACCGATTATATTCAGAAGAAGAAAACGTAACCCCGATCAGGCTCGACTAAATTGTCATGTCGAGCAACGTCGAGTCATCTCTATATATTTCTGGAATAGTGAGAGATTCCTCGACTCCGCTCGGAATACCAACGAATACGTAGACCACTATGCGCAAGCTTCTCGCTGTTTTGTTCGTCATTATCGCGCTTTGCGCCTTGTGGCTTTGGCGAGGACGCGACTTATCGATCTTGCTCGATCGGTTCCATGTCGTTGAGACAAGCTCTCGCCCGATAAAGAGTATCGCTTACGAAGGGGGTGAGACAGGTGGAATTCTTCACCTCGAAGACCTCGCCCTTAGTCTAAAGGAAGTTGAATTAGGGAGGAGAGAGCCAAGAATGGGTACGACCAAAGACAATCAGCTTGCCCTCTCGTTCAACGGAAACATCTTTCCGTTTGGACCTGCTTCAGGAAGTGATGCTCTCGCCGCGATTGTGCCCGCCGACGATGTGGCGGTGGTCGTAATTCAACACAGCGCGATCGGTTGGCCAAACTTTTTCGAATTCAACTTTATGACCGGCAAAACGCCGACATGGAAACGAAGTATCTATCAGAAGCTCGCCTGGAAGAAGCCAAGCGGCGCCAGACTGGAAATGCTTTGGCGTTACGAGCAGTACTTTTACCCCGGCGATGGTTGGGTTCAAGCGTTCATGACGCGGCCAGGCTCGACCGGTTTGATTCAAGTTGATATCTCAACGAGTGCTCGTTAAATCGTTGCCGATGAAACTCGGGACGACGCCTGATTCCCGATCAGGAATTTGGCTGGCCGCTCGGGGTCTCGCGAAAAAACGTGGAAACATCTCGCCGGCTTACCGCCAGTCGGAATCGTGGGCATGCGTGTTCGGTGCTACCAGCGCCAGCGGCAACTCAAATTCCGGCCATGAGATCGTCTCCATCATCACGGCGACAAAAACGACGTGACGCCGATTGCGGAGATCGAATTCAATCGACCAGACTGAGCGCGATTGTTCGAGCTTCCGGTTTTAGTTGACGTTTGAGATTGTTATCGGCAACCCAAGAACCCAAAAATCGAAGTATGAAAAAAATCGGAATGATCCTGCTCGCGCTTTATCTCATCGTCGATAGCCTGCTCGGATTCGGGCTAAATATCGGTCCGTTAATTTTTCTGCTATACCTGATTGGATTAGCGGCCGGCGTTCTCATTCTCATCGACGCGATGGCAAAGTCCGGCTGACCTCGCGGATTCGCGGAACATCGACAACTTGCCCACCGCTCGGCGGATTTGGGCCGCCTACACAAGCGTATCGGGGCGGCGCACCTGGAGAAATTTGTCAACGCGGCACACGGCAATTACGAAAGCGTCCTTTTCAAACCAATTTCGAACACAAAAATCCAACCGCGAAACGCGTTATTCCGATGAAAAAACCAGTTGGTTCGCGCTGATCGATTACAAAATTTACTGAGATTTGTGCATTCCACTCGCCAGTGGAATAACTTCCGCCGGATGAACTGCCGGATAATTATCGCGCTGGCGTACATGTCGGCCTTGATCGGCGCGAATGCGCAGCTTCGTTTTCAACGGCAGCAACCGGTTCGCGCTGTTCCGTTGCGCGAGCCGACGGCGCCTTCCCCGGTACCAACCCCCAAACCAACGCCGAAAGTTTTTGTCGCCCTGCCGAATTACGACGAGGAAACGGCGACGCGCCTCCAGATTTTTTTGGATAACAGCGATTTCGGCCCGGGAAAGATCGACGGCAAGATGGGCGAATTCTTCCGCAAGGCCCTCATCTCCTTTAAGCATGCGCGCACGCAGCGCGAAACCGGCGTGGTCGATCAATGGATGCTCGATCAAGTGCCGCAGACGTTCACGACCTACATAGTCAAAGGCGATGACCTCGCGTACGTTGGGGAGTTGCCAACTGCGCACGAGGAACAGGCCAAGCTGAAATTCCTGCCATACACGTCGTTGCTCGAGTTTGTCGCGGAACGATTTCATTCCGCCGAGGATTACATTAAGAAACTCAATCCCGGAATGGACTGGGAGCACCTCGAGCCCGGCGACGAGTTGAAAGTTCCAAACGTATTGCCGTTTGAAATCGAAACGGTCAGAGAAATGAAGATTGTACCGAACAAGGCATTGGCGGCGCGCAAGATTTACGTCGATACCAAGGAGCGATTGCTCGAAGTCTTCGAAAATAATCAGCTCGTTTGCGTTTTTCCGATCACGCCTGGCTCAACTGCGTTGCCCGCACCGATCGGCACCTGGAAAATCGTCGGCGCGGCAACCTGGCCATGGTTCCGTTACGACGAGGGAATGCTCAACTACGGCATTCGCACTGAGACTTATTTTAATCTGCCGCCCGGCCCCAACAACCTGGTGGGCGTGGTTTGGATGGGCCTGGATAAACCGGGAATCGGAATCCACGGCACGAACAATCCCGAAACAATCGGTCGCGCCGCCAGTCACGGCTGCATTCGCCTCGCCAACTGGGATGCCATTCGAGTGAAAGACCTGGTCAGCGTCGGCAACACAGTAATTATTTTTTAAGCCTTTTCGCGCAGAATCAGCATCTCAATCGCCCGCAACGCGAGTCCGGCTCGGACCGGTTCGGTGAACCACCCATACCTATGCTCTTGCCGGCCTTCGAAACGAATCGTATTTTATTGTCCAGGAGGATGTCGATGAAGTCTCAGAGCGGTATCAGCCTGAATAACGTGGCGGTGGCGGCGACGCCGAAGCATCTTTTGCAGTTCGCAGTCGATCAGCGCTACGACGATTACACCCCGGTCGACCACGCGGTCTGGCGATTTATCATGCGGCAGAACATTTTCTTTCTCCGAGAATACGCCCACAAAGTTTATTTCCAGGGCCTGCTCGACACCGGCATTTCGTTCGAGCGCATTCCGCGGATCGAGGAAATGAACGACATTCTCGGCAAGATCCAATGGGGTGCTGTGGCGGTGGACGGGTTCATTCCGCCGGCCGCGTTCATGGAATTTCAAGCCTACAAGGTGTTGGTGATCGCGTGCGACATGCGCCAAATCCATCACATCGAATACACGCCGGCTCCGGACATCGTGCACGAAGCCGCCGGTCACGCGCCGATTATTGTCGATCGCGAGTACTCAAATTATCTGCAGCGTTTCGGCGAGGTCGGAGCCAAGGCGATGTCTTCAAAAAAAGATTTTCAGCTCTACGAAGCGATTCGGCATTTGTCGATCTTGAAGGAGCAACCGAACAGCGATCCGAAAGATATCGAGAAGGCAACGAAAGAAGTTGAGTATCGCCAGAAGAATCTAGGCCAGCCTTCTGAAATGGCGCTACTCTCGCGATTGCACTGGTGGACGGTCGAGTACGGACTCATCGGCGCGCTGGAGAATCCGAAGATCTACGGCGCCGGCCTGCTCTCATCGATCGGCGAATCAGTTTCGTGTTTGGAACCCGACGTGAAGAAGATCCCCTACTCCATCGACGCGATGAATCAGCCCTTCGACATCACGACGAAACAACCGCAGCTTTTTGTCTGCCGCGATTTCGAACATCTGAAGGATGTTCTTGAAGAATTTGCGAGCAAGATGGCCTATTCGGTCGGCGGGCTTGAAGGAATCAATAAAGCCGTCGAGTGCGCGAATGTTGCAACCTGCCAATATTCCTCCGGCCTCCAGGTCACCGGCGTGTTCGACGAAGTGATTGTCGACCAAAACAAGAACCCAATTTACCTGCACGCGACAGGCCCGTGCGCGCTCGCTTACAAAGACAAGGAGCTACCAGGTCACAGCCGCGATTATCACAAAGACGGATTCGGTTCGCCGATCGGAAATTGGAAGCCAACCGACTTGAAGAAAGGTGAGAGAGCGACGCTGCAATTCGAGAGTGGCATCACGGTCGAAGGCAGGATCGACAAGTCGCTGGAGCGCGATGGCAAATTACTCTTGATCACGTTTTCAAATTGCACCGCGAAACGCGGTGATCACGTGTTATTCGATCCAAGCTGGGGAAATTACGACATGGCAGTCGGCGACCAGATCAGTTCCGTCTTCAACGGCGCCGGTGACAAGGATGCTTACAACCAAGTCGCGCTCGTTCCGAAAGAGCGCACGATTAAAGTCCCATCCGACGCGAAACGAAAGAAACTGGAAAATCTTTACGCGCAGGTGCGGAAGATTCGCGAGACGAAGAAAGGCTACGAGCGACTGGGCGAGATTTGGGAGACGCAACGGGCCGAGCATCCGGAGGATTGGCTATTGTCGATGGAGATTTACGAAATTCTCGACATGACGGAGCAGCAACCAGGACTCAAAGCGAGGATCGAAAAATTCCTGAACGGCAAGAGAGAGCAGACGAAAGATCTAGCAACGTTGATCAGTTGGGGGTTTCGGCTGGTCGAGTATCACAAGAAGCCGGAATATCAAGCCGCCCTCCACGCCTCGCCGAAATAACGCGCGCCCGGATGTGACGCTACTTCGGTGCCCGAGAGGCAACAATTTCTTCGAAGTAACGATCGCCGCGCAACGGAGTCCAGGCTACGCCGGAACTGGAACGGTCGTCTCTGTAGTTTGTCAGTAACGCGTTTCGGCCACACGAGGCTGCCTCGGCCAGATGAGGGCGTTATTGAGCGGCCAGCTTTAAACGCGGCCTCAAGTGCTTTCGTCTTTGAAATGCCGCTTGCCTTTGAGCGCCTTCGCGTACTCGTCCTTGCTCAGAATGTTTTCTTCGAGCTGCATGTTGGCCCGGAGAAGATTTTGAAACCAGGTTTCGATTCGTTGTCGCTCTTTCAGCACTTCCTCGGTGATGTAGTTCGCGTCAATGTTGATGCAGATCGCGCCCACAATTCCGAAGTCCTTGCGCTTGATTGGAATCGTCGTGCACTTGAACTTTCGCGAACCGATGTTGAGCTCGTAATTCAGTTTATCCTCGTTCGCCAATTGCCGCTTTTTCAGGTCGATTAAGAGGCTTGTTGTCCCATCGCGCAGGTGCCGGCCAGTGACGTCGTTCTCAAGCGTGATCAACGAATGCGCCGGATCAGCCAGGTTGTGCAGGAGTATCTCAATACCGGTATTTGGAAATGATTTTCCAACCAAGCGCACGATGCGCTCGTAGTTCTCGAGAAATTCGTGCGTGTCGTCGACGATCTTTTTGCCGTCATATTTGTCGAACAACTGCGCATAGACTTTCTGCTCCGCTGGCTCGAGCTGGTGCCGCACATTGTTCTGCTCGCCGATGAAAATGAGCTGACGCGCTGCGGTGTGGTCCTCATTCTTAAGGAGATAGTGCATCCCGAGTCGGAAATTGTTCAGATTGAACTCGCCGAAATTCTCGCGCGTGACGGTAAAGGGATAAAAATCGTATTCCTCGAGATTGCGCCCGAACTTCCGGCGGCGCTCTTTGTATTTTCCCCAGAGGAAGCCGCCGGAGAACAAAATCGCCGAGGCGATGATCGACGCGATCACGTTGACGGTGATGTCGTTTGGCGAAATCGGCATGTCGGTCCTACAGATTTCCGGTTAGCTTCCGGAGGGTAACGTTTTCAACCAGAACGTCGCTCGGCTGACTGATAGCGAATGCTACTGCGTCCGCCACTTGCCCGGGTGAGATCATTTTCTCGCGTGGCCAGTCGCCGGCTACGGCGTCCCAGATTCCGGTATTCGTCGCCGCCGGATAAATATTGATCACTCGTATCCGGCGCTCGCGCAATTCTTCGCGAACCGATTGCGAGAATCCCTCGAGCGCGAATTTGCTCATGCAGTAAGCGCTCCAGTTCGCGAAAGCGGTTTTCGCCGCGACCGAAAGAATATTGACGATGCTCGAACCCGGAGGCATTTGGCCAGCGAATCGTTGCATCAAGAGAAACGGCGCAGTGACGTTCACTCCAATTGTTTGTTTCCATTCTTCAAATGTGATTTCGCGAAATGGTTTTACGACGCCGATGCCGGCATTGTTAACCAAAACGTTGAGCGGCTCGCTCCCGACTTGCGAAATCAAATTCGCCACTCCTTTCTCGGTCGCGAGATCGTGAATTAATTTCACGACGCTGGCGCCACGATCCTGAACCGCCTTGCACGTTTCTGCGAGCGCGACTGTGTTGCGGCCATGCAGGAGCAAGGTCACATCCGCAGCCGCAAGTTTTTCGGCAATGGCTCGCCCAATTCCGCGACTCGCGCCCGTAACGAGTATCCGTTTGCTCATGTGCGCCGCACCGTAAACCGATTGTTCTTCGTCTCCCACAAACGCAATCGCACCAACTGCTGGTTCACGCGGTTATCGATCTTTGACCAGAGCGCACGAACAATGTTTTCACCCGTGGAAGCAATTTTCCTGAAATCGTCCGTTTCCAGATCCAGATGTCGGTTTTGCCAGGGCTCGATTGAATCACAGAGCGCCTTTTGAAAAGCGGCGAAGTCGTAGAGCGTGCCGCTTCGTTCATCGTAGTTCGCGCCGATCGTCGCTTCCGCGAGATAAAGATGGCCGTGACCACGCGGGTTGTCGCATTTGCCAAACAGTTTAGCGTTCTTTTCGTCTGAAAACGACGGAACGTGCAAGCGGTGCGCCGCGCTAAAACGCATTTGCATGCCGAGAAAAATATTTTCCTCTGGCCAGACTTCAGCAAAAAAATCCTCGCGTTCGTGCAGACGCACGCGATGAATCGAGAGAGAACCAGCGACTTGTTCGCGAATGTAACCCGCAAGGCTTTCGGTCGTGGTCGGCCGATCTTTCAACGATGGGAGTTCGTTGAGATAGCGATGATCTAGCTCATCCTGCAGCGATTTGAGGCAAAGATCGAGATCGTGTTGCTGAACAATCGGACCGTCAGTCTTTTCTTTTCGAAAAGTGAGACGCGCACGGTAATTGTGTCCGTGTGTTGCAGTAGCCGAGCCAAACAACCGCGCGTTCTCGCGTGCCGTTAGCCGCTGCGACATTGTTTGTCGCGCCGCCGAAAATTCGAGCCAGTAGTTTCCTTCGCACGAGCCGCCCGCGTAAAACGTCGCGCTCCGGTCGGTCGTTTCGATTAAATGAACCGCGACCAATTTGGCATCGACATCGGAAAAAAGCGGCGCGACATCGTTGAAGAGCTGGCGCGCGATATTTTCGGCAGTCGGCGACACATTGCGAAAGGTCGGATTGTCTTCGTTCAAGAATTTGTGGTCGAATTGATTGTCGACTTTTTCGCCGGCGCGGCGTTTGATCTCGCTGATGTTGATCAGCATTCCCGTAACCGGGTCGACGCGTCCGCTGAAAATAAAATAGGCAACATAGTTGCGACCGGTTCCATGCCTGGCACGGGTCTCCTCGCCGAACGCAGCTAGATTTTCGCTATTGCTCCAACGGGAAACGAACAGCCGGCGCGAGGCAGAGAATTCAAGCCGTTTGCTGACAGTGAGCAGCATGAACAATTGTAGGCTGTCTCTGTGAGACGGCATCAAAAAAGGCGACTGCCGCGGAACGCCCTACAATTTATTCTTTGAGCAACGAGAGGAATTCCGAACGCGTGCGCGCGTCCTCCTTGAACGAGCCGAGAAGACAGGAAGTTTTCATGACCGAGTTTTGCTTTTCAACGCCGCGCATCATCATGCAAAGATGCTTTGCTTCGACCACGACCGCGACGCCGTCTGGTTCGAGACAATTCATCAATGCCTCTGCTATTTGCGCCGTCAGATTTTCCTGGATCTGCAAACGGCGCGCGAAAACGTCGACCACGCGTGCGACTTTCGAAAGGCCGATTACTTTCCCATTTGGAATGTAAGCGACGTGCGCGCGCCCGATGAACGGAAGCAAATGATGTTCGCACATCGAATAGAGTTCGATGTCTTTGACAAGAATGATCTCGCTCGCATCGGAATCGAAGATTGCGCTGTTGACGATCTCCGCAACGCTCTGGCGATAACCTTGGGTCAAGAATTCCATCGCCCGCGCGGCGCGAGCAGGAGTCTTTAACAAGCCTAGTCGCGAGGGATCTTCGCCGATCGCGTCGAGCAAGTCGCGATAGATCTTGGTCAGCTTGCCGAGTTGTCCCGGCGGCAACGGTTCGGCGTGTCGATAAAGCCGATCTTCAGTTTCGATTTCTGAATTAAACGTGCGCAAGATCGAGAACCCTAATCCAACCAGCTCTGCGGATATTTCTCGTCGTCAAGCGCAATTGCTTGCTCGGTCAGCTCAAGCGTGTGTTGCGTGTCGAACATGACCGCGAGCTCTTCAGTTCGAAGCGCGATCTTACTCGCCATGATTGTGCCCGGATGCGGTCCGTGCGGAATCCCGCGTGGATGCAATGTGATCGAGGCCGGCTCGATTCCCCGGCGCGAACCGAAATTTCCTCGGACGTAAAACAAAACCTCGTCCGCTTCGACGTTGTCGTGGACCCACGGAATTTTGACCGCTTCCGGATGGGTATCGAGCAACCGCGGCGCGAACGTGCAAACCACGTAACCGCGGATCTCGAATGTCTGATGAATCGGGGGTGGCTGATGCACAGTGCCGGTGATCGGTTCAAAATCCTGGGCGTTGAACGTGAACGGATAGAGATAACCGTCCCAGCCAACGACATCGAACGGATGATGCGCCATTGTGACCACTGTCCAGCGCGGACCATCTTTCACGAGAATCTCGGTGTCTTGGTCTTTGTCGATGGTGATCAGCTCGCTCGGGGCATGAAAATCGCGCTCCGAATAAGGCGCGCCCATTTTGATCTGGCCTTCACTGTTCAAATAGCGTTTCGGAATTCGCACCGGCCCGACGGATTCCAAAATGAGATGATCTTCTTCCTCAACTTTGTCGGGAACCATTCGATAGGTCACACCGCGCGGAATGACGATGTAATCCTCAGCTCGATATGGAAGTTTGCCGAAGACTGATTCGACGACTCCTCCACCCTTGAAAACGAAGATGATCTCGTCCGCGCCGCCGTTGCGGTAATATTCAAATTTGTCGTAAGTCTTTGCCGGCTTCATGCGATACGCCGTCATGTCCTGATTGAACAAAATTGGAATGCGGCCGATGTAGAGATCGCCTTTGCGCGGAATATTCGCTGTCTTCAAATGATGATGACGCAGCGGCGCGTCGGTGACTCTCTTGACCTCTTCGTGCTTGAGGAGCTTCACATTGCGCACGCGTGTCGGCGGGCGCACGTGATAACAGATTGAGTACGCTTCGTCGAATCCCGCCGTCGTGAAGACGTGTTCGTAAGCGATGCCTTCATTTTTGTAAGTCGGCGCCGCTCCGTTGCGGTGAAACCAAATGTGATGCTTCCGCGGCATCTCGCCTAGTTTTTGGTAGTACGGCATTTTCGTTTTCCTGTTACAGATTTCCGCGCGCAGCTTGTTCGCGCTCAATTGCCTCGAACAGCGCCTTGAAGTTGCCTTTGCCGAAACTTTTGGCGCCTTTGCGCTGAATGATTTCGAAAAACAAGGTCGGTCGATCTTCGACCGGCTTGGAAAAGATTTGCAATAAGTATCCTTCGTCGTCTCTGTCGACCAGAATTCCGAGCCGCTTCAGCGCACCCAGTTCTTCATCGATGTGGCCAACGCGATCGAGCAAGGTGTCGTAATAAGTCGAAGGAACTCTGAGAAACTCGAGTCCCCGGTTCTGGAGATCGGTCACTGTCTCAATAATGTTGTTCGTGGCCATCGCGATGTGCTGGACGCCTTCGCCGTCGTAGAACTCGAGATATTCCTCCACCTGGGATTTCTTTTTACCCTTGGCCGGCTCGTTGATCGGAAACTTCACGAAGCCATTGCCATTGCTCATCACCTTGCTCATGAGCGCGGAGTATTCCGTTGAAATGTCTTTGTCGTCGAACGTGAGGATGTTCCGGAATCCCATCACATCTTCATAAAACTTCACCCACGGATTCATCTGGTTCCATCCAACATTGCCGACACAATGATCGACATATTGCAATCTGGTCTCAGATGCGCGGAACGGCGGCTCCCATTTCACAAATCCGGGCATGAAGGGTCCGGTATAGTCGTCGCGCTCGACAAACACGTGCACGACTTCGCCGTAAGTCTGAATGCCGCTGAGGACGATCTTGCCGTCCTTATCCTTTAACGTTTTCGGGTCGAGATAACTTTTGCCGCCGCGCTTGGTGGTCTCCTTCCACGCCAAGGCCGCGTCTTTAACTTTCAATGCGATAACTTTGACGCCGTCGCCATGTTTGTAGATGTGATCGGCGACCGCATTTTTAGCTCGGATCGGCGTCGTCAAAACAAAGGTGATCTTGTTCTGCCGAACCGCATAGCTAGCACGATCCCTAACACCGGTTTCCGGTCCGCTGTAGGCGACGGGCTGAAAACCGAGCACGCTCTGATAGTAATGCGCCGCCTGTTTGGCGTTGCCGACGTAAAACTCGATGTGATCCGTGCCCTCAAGTGGCAAAAAATCCTCAGCGGCTTTCGGAGTACCTTTCTTTTTTGGAGCAGCAATTGTGGTGGCCATAAATTACCTCCGCGTTCGTGCGCGCTTAGCGCCTTTTGAAATATAAGATCGACAACCCCGCGTCGCAAGATAACCAATCACTTCTCGCCTAGCCGCGCGCGGCCTTTTAGGCGAAGAGCGTTTAGTCGAATGAAGCCGGTGGCGTCGCTCTGGTCGTATGTCGATTTTTCGCCTTCCATCGTCGCGATTTTTGGATCGTAGAGACTCTTGGGACTTTTGCGGCCGGCCACGATAATGTTGCCTTTATAGAGCTTGAGCCGAACAACGCCGGTGACGTTACGCTGCGTTTCGGTTACCAGTGCTTGGAGCGCTTCGCGTTCGGGCGAAAACCAGAAGCCGTTGTAAACCAGCTCGCTGTATTTCGGAATGAGACTGTCGCGTAGGTGCATAACTTCGCGGTCCATGGTCAGCGTCTCCATTTGGCGATGCGCGAAATGCAGAACCGCGCCGCCGGGAGTTTCATAAACACCGCGGCCTTTCATCCCCACGAAACGATTTTCGACGATATCGACCCGGCCGATTCCATGCTTTCCACCAAGCCTGTTCAACGTTTGCATCACGCCAAGTGGCGAGAGTTTTTTGCCGTTCACTTTCACGCAATTGCCGCTCTCGAACGCAAGATCGACGTGTTCGGGTTCGTCCGGCGCGTCTTCCGGCGCGACGCTGAGTTTGTACATGCTGCGCATTTTTTTTGAGCTAGCGTCGAACCACGGATCTTCCAAGACGCCGCTCTCGAAGCTGATGTGAAGAAGATTACGATCTATCGAGTACGGTTTCTGCGCGCTCGCTTCGACCGGGATCTTGCTCTTCTTCGCGAACGCGATCATCTGCTTGCGGCCGGGAAATTGTTTTCGAAAACGTTCCTCCCGCCAGGGCGAGATTACTTTCAGCTCCGGCGCTAGCGCAGCGGCAGTCAATTCAAAACGAACTTGATCGTTCCCCTTGCCAGTCGCGCCGTGCGCGATCGCTTCGGCTTTTTCGGTGCGTGCGATCTCGACCATCCGTTTGGCGATCAGTGGCCGTGCGATGCTCGTCCCAAGAAAATATTGGTTCTCGTAAATCGCGCCTGCCTGAAACATCGGGAAAATAAAATCGCGGGCGAATTCCTCCCGAAGATCCTCGATGAGACATTTCGAAGCACCGGTCTTGAGCGCCTTCTCTTGAAGACCGGCGACCTCTTCTTCCTGACCGATGTCGGCGCAAAACGCAACGATCTGCGCGCGATAATTCTCCCTGAGCCATCGAAGAATGATCGACGTGTCGAGTCCGCCGGAGTATGCCAGGATGATTTTCACAAACAGTTGATAGTTGATGGTTGAGAGTGGATCGACCTCAAATTTCCCGACGCTTCGCACAGCGAAGCGGCTACAGCAAATCAATCACCGAACGAAATATCCACGTCGCGCGCTGTCTGGACCATTTCGCCGTGTGGCGGGACGAGGCGCAAACGATTGACTGCATCTACGATCGGAACGTGGCGGAGTTGGTAGTTTTGGTAGCTGACCATGCAGCCGAAATGTCCTTCGTTTGCGAGTTGGACTGCTCTTACTCCAAAACGCGTGCCGAGCGTCCGGTCGAGCGGAGTAGGCGCTCCGCCGCGCTGCAGATGTCCAAGAACGCATGCGCGCGTTTCCTTTCCAGTGCGTTCGGCAATTTCGCGGGCAACGACGTCGCCGATTCCGCCGAGCCGAAATTCGCCGCCTTCGATATTGCGTTTGATTTGCTCACCGTCTTTTGGCCGCGCCCCTTCCGCCACCACGACAAGCGACCCGAGCCGACCCGCGGCGTCGCGTTTTTTAATCGCATCGACGATTTTTTCGCAATCGAACGGAATTTCGGGAATCAAGATTATGTCGGCTCCTCCGGCGATCCCCCCGTGGAGCGCGATCCAACCCGCGTGTCGTCCCATCACTTCGACAACCATAACCCGTTTGTGACTCGTGGCCGTCGTATGCAAACGATCGAGCGCATCCATCACTTCGGCGACCGCAGAATCGAAACCGAATGTCATCGCTGTGGCTTCGATGTCGTTGTCGATCGTTTTGGGGACACCGATGCAATTGATCCCAGCTTCCTGCATTTGCATCGCCGTCGTCATCGAACCATCGCCGCCGACGATGATGAGCGCTTTGACATGCAGTTCATCCAAGACTTTTTTCGCTCGCGCGATCACTTCGCTTGCGACCACTGCTCGATCACCCGCCCCGACTCTGGCAATAAAGTGGCCGCGGTTGGTCGTTCCGAGAATCGTTCCGCCGAGCGACATGATTCCTTCGGTACTCTTGCGATCGAGCACGATATAAGCGCCCGGCGGCAAGAGACCTTCGAACCCATCGCGGAACCCGATTACTTCCCACCCAAGTTTTTCACCGGCAAGGGCGACTCCGCGCAAGACTGCGTTGAGACCCGGGCAATCCCCGCCGCTGGTTAGAACGCCAATTCGCGTCTTCATCCAAAGACACAATCAAAGCGTTTTCTTCGGATCGACAAGCCG
>DATLJP010000044.1:0-3081 GCA_035538875.1 Chthoniobacterales bacterium
CGTGACATGCATCGTGACCGCTTTTTATTTCGACGAAGCGGTCGCGCAGTTCATGGTGAATCATCAGACTCACGATCTGCGGAATTTCATGCGCAACGTGAGCCGATTCGGCGAATGGTGGGGGCATTTCCTCGTCGGACTCGCTGGCGCAGGCATCGCGTGGCAGTTCGGAAATAAAAAATGGACGCGGATTTTTCTGGTAATGCTAATCGCATTGTCGTTGGCGGGGGTCGCGGGGCGCGTGATCAAAATTTCAACCGGTCGCGCCCGGCCGGCGGTAAAATCAGAGCAGGTTTGGAACGGTTTGGAGTGGAGCTCCAAATATCATGCCTTTCCCTCAGGACATGTCGCAGCATCGACCGCATTCTTTGCCGTGCTTATCCTTGCGAATTGGCGGATCGGCGTTCCATGTTTGGCGATCCCAATTTTGATCGGTTTCTCGCGCATTTACGGCAGCGCGCATTATTTGTCGGATGTGGTTTGTGCGGCCGTGCTCGGAATTTTGTCCGCGCTGATCGTTTGGAGATTGGCCAGGAGGAAATTGTTGCGTGCCGACTGAGGGGCAATAACCGCGCTCGCTTGCTCAACGCCGCGGTGGTGGCACAATTCTCGCGATTGTAACTATCTGGAGGGGTGGCAGAGCGGTTGATTGTGCCGGTCTTGAAATTCAAATTTTTGGACTAAGGAGCGCACGGAAAGCAGACCCCCGGGAAAGTCACGGCGTAAATTCGAAAATTCAGCAGCCGTGTCCGAAAGACCCAGCCGTTTGTTTTTGCCGGTCGCCTCGTCCCTTGCAAACTCAGTGGCTGGCCGCGGCGCCCGTATCGCGAAGCGGCGAATTTTGCTCAAAGAGTTTGATGTTGCCTTCTAACGTCTGAACGAAAGCGGCATTGCCTTCGGCTTCAGCGAGCGCGAGGCCGTTTTGAGCGGCCTTGACCGCGTCTTGAAATCGGCCGGCCTCAGCGTAGGCCGCCGCGGCCAGACGCCAGATTCTAGCGTTCTTGCCGTCGGAGAGCTCGATAGCGCGCTGGGCCAGCTCAACCGCTTTGGCGCCGTTTCGAATCGATGCATCAGGGAAGGTGGCGAAGATCCAAGCCAGATTGCATTGAGCCTCTAGGTTGTTCGGCTGGACCTCGAGGGTTTTCTTCCACTGAGCAATCGCCTCGTGCATTTCTCCTTTTTGGGAAAGAGCGATCCCCAAATTATTGCGTGCTTCCGGATAGTTCGGATTTAGCTCTAATGCTGTCTTTAGGTGATCGAAGGCGGCGTCGGGTCGTCCTTTTCGAAACAAAGCGTGGGCCAGATTGTTATGGCCCTCGGCGAAGGTCGGATAAATTCGAAGCTCAGTCTCATAGTTGGCGATTGCGTCATCGATTTCCCCGCGTTGCAGGAGAACATTCCCGAGATTGAAATGGACGCGCGCGAGCTTTGGATTCAATAGCTCCGCGGTTTGTAAATGAGCGATGGCCTCGTCGAGTTGTGATGTTAGCCCGAGCGCCGCGCCTAAGACTCCGTGGGCATCCGCGCTTTCCGGTAAAAGTTTGACAGCTTCACGGGCTTGTAAGATTGCGTCGTTGACTCGGCCTTTATCCAGATAAGCGTAGGACAGGTGTTCGCGCACCATCTCGTTGTCTGGTGTAACTGCCAGCGCACGCTCCCAAAGCGATTGGCTGTCGTGCCAGTATGATGTTTGAATGCGAGCGGACCAGGCAAGCGCGATGACAGCGGCCACGGAAAATGCACCCCCAATGACTCGCTCGTAGCGCCAACCGGTGAGAAGATCAGCTACCGCCCAAACCACGACCAGACAAAGGCCGATCTGAGGCAGATAATTGTAGCGATCGGCGTGCGCTTGAATACCAACCTGAACAATCCCGATGACCGGCACCAACATGCCGACAAACCAGAACCAGCCGGTGAGGAAGTACGGTTTACGGTTTCGTAAAGCGAATGCTGCAATGCTAACAGCAGCGAACAGCGCCATCGCAACGCCCACGGTCCATGGAACGCGGTTTTCAGGATAGGGATAAAACACTGCCAAACTCTGCGGCCAAACAGTTTGCCGCAAATAGATCACTAATGAGACAAAGGCGTTGCCAATCCGCGATGCCAACGACATATGGCTGATTAAATTTATGCTTCGCTGCTGGGTGATGATGGCCACGACGCTGGCGGCCGCGGAAAGAGTAAAGAGCGGGAATTTTTCCAAGATGAGTCGTTTCCAGGGACGCTTTTCGAAATCAACGGTCGCCGAGCCGATCGCTGGATCGCTCGACTGATCGAATCGACGCAACGGCCAATAATCAAGCAGTAAAAGGACGAACGGCAGCGTGACCAGCATCGGCTTCGCCATCAGTCCGCACGCGAAAAAGATCGACAACAATAGGTAGCGAAGCCAAGACGGCCGATGAGTGTAATGAACGTAGCCGATAAGCGTCAGCATGAAAAATACTCCGCTTAATAGGTCTTTGCGTTCTGCAATCCATGCGACCGATTCAGTATGAAGAGGGTGGATCGCAAAGACGGCCGCCACAAAAGCGCTTCGCCATAACGCGCGGGTCATCCACCAGATTGCAAGGAAGAGCAAAACAGCGGCGATCGAATGGAAGACAACGTTAGTGAAATGATGTCTGGCCGGCCTGACGCCGTAGAGCTGGCAATCCAGCATGTGCGAGAGAATTGTTAGTGGATGCCAATTTGCTGCAACCGGATGTGTAAACGCCCATTTTATCCCCGGAATGCTTATGCCACGCGTAACCTCTGGGTTCCGGTAGACGTACGCGCCATCGTCGAAGTTGACGAACCGGTGTCCGAGAGTCTGTCCGAAAACGATCCAAACGAGGGCGACGAGCCCAACGCAGATCCCGATGATCTTCAGGGCGAGGCTCGCGCGATTGCTCATGGTTGAATCGGAATAATCTTCATCGAGGTCTCGGAGCAAAGGCGGACAGTTTCGAAGTTTCGCAATTTGTTTTTTTGATTTTCGAGGTGCGCTTGCTGGGTCAGATTTCGAAATTCGTAGCAGGTTTGCTTTATGTCTAATGGTCAGGCAAAATCCTGCGCCGTGGAGGGGTGGCAGAG
>DATLJP010000045.1:0-11875 GCA_035538875.1 Chthoniobacterales bacterium
TCACTTTAAGGGCAGCAGGCTTAAACTCGCCTGCCTTGAACGTCAGCCCCTTGCCCGTTTGGGCAGTAATCCAGTCAGTAATGTGATCTTTACGAACAGGCGTCGGACTGATGAACGGCCAACCCAAGAAGTCCTCGTGCCATAGGTTCGCGTATGCGGCTAAGTCATTCTTTTCGGCGTATTGCCAATATGCGCGCTCACGCTCCCAGAGTCTTTGCTCGTCAGTTGCTGTGTCCGCCGCAAACGTCTGCCCTGCCGTCGCTAAGATGCAGACGATCAAGAGAAGGCGTGGCTTCATAGGTCTAACGAGAAAGAGATTGAACTTATTCGGCAAATGGGGCCGTTGGCTTCATCAATTGGTTAGACCCTCTTCAATCGACAACAAACCTTCGTGGGACAAATCTTAAATCGCGATGATCACCACACAAGCCGGAACGATTCAATGGACCGTCGCGCCGATGGACACGGTTTCCCGTTTGTCGCTCCTGGAATAATAGAGCGGGATTTTGCCGTGGGCCATTTTGCGGGCCCGTAGATCGTAACGGACAAGGCAACCCTGAATGCTTGGGTCAGGCGGATCCGGCCTTAAAGTGAAACGACCCGGATTGGTGAGGCCCCGTCTGGTGGGTTTCGTCGATAGCGACCGAGAATGAGTTCTGGAATGCAAGTGAGGGCGATACCCCCAACAACTGCTATGGCGCAAATCCATTTCCAACCGGACGGTCCAAACGGCAAAAATCCAAGACCGTATCCAAGGGAAGCAACAGCACCGAGAATGAAAAACGGGCCAGTGAAGTAACAGTGGACGCGGCCACATCGGGAGGCATTGAGCAGACATAATATCCCCATGACACCCAAGGACGCGGTCCATAAGAGGGTTCTCCAGATGGGCGATACGGCCCAGCCAAGAGCGAACGCAAACCACGGAAGACACCAGAAAAGGAAGCCGCTTGTCCCGTTGCATAGCAGGTCACGCTGCAGACCGCCAAGGCCAAGGCTATTTCTCATTGTTGTTTAGCGGCCTAACGAGAAAGAGATAAGCCACGGCAGGGTGTCGTGGTAAACACGCTGAAATTGCTTCGCAATGGGGCCGTTGGCTTCTTCGATGAGCTGGTCCATGATCTGGAAACGTGTCGGCGTGCTCCAATCCGGGCCAGTCCCAGGGCCTCCTGCGTTGCCACTTGTTGCCAAATAGAGTTCGATTTGCAGCGCATCTTTGCGCATTCCTGCGCAACGTCGTTTTTCCGGAAAATGCCGCGATTTACCTATAAAAATCGCCTACAGGAGGGCAAAAGATTAGAGTGGGTCGACCGGGACTCGAACCCGGAACCAACGCCTTAAAAGGGCGCTGCTCTACCGATTGAGCTACCGACCCGAGCGAGCAGCTTGTCTACTCCAGCTGACACAGTGCCGCAACAGCAGCGCTTTTCCATCAGCATTTTGGCTTTAAAAGAACAGTCAGCGTGATAGGCGTTGCCGAATGATAAAGCATTGCGCAGGTCTCATTTGCATCGTTGGAGTTTCGGTCGCGCACGCAGCCGATTTCGACCTCGCGACGAGCGCAACCAACGAACTCGGCGTCGATCTGCATCGTCAGTTAGCGCGCGGCGAAAATCTTTGTTTTTCGCCTTATTCAATTCAAAGCGCGCTCGCGATGACGTTCGCTGGCGCGGATGGCGAAACGCGAACGGAAATGGCGCGCGTCCTCCATTTCCCAAATGATGGCGACGCGATTCATGCCTCATTTGCGGCGCTGCAATATTCGCTGGGCGAAATGGCGAAGAAGACTGCGGAGATCGCCGAGCAATCAAAGAAATTTGGCGGACCGAGCGAACAAATCGCGCTCGCCATTGCCAATCGACTGTTTCCTCAGACCGGCTACGAATTCCGCGACGCGTTTCGCGAACTAATAAAGAAGTTCTACGCCGCGCCGTTTGAAATGCTCGACTTCAAAAAAGATGCTGACGGCGCGCGGCACCACATCAACAAATGGGTCGCCGACCAAACGCGCGACCGGATTCGCGATTTGATACCGCCAAACGGACTGAACGAAACGACACGCCTCGTATTAGCCAACGCCATTTATCTCAAGGCGCCGTGGGCTAAGGAATTCTCAGATGTATTTACCAAACCGAAACCGTTCCACGTTCGCGGCGGACCACCAGTCGATGTTCCGACAATGAACAATGTCAGCCAGTTCAGCTACGCGAAGCGAAACGGATACGCAGCCGTCGCGCTGCCATATTCGGGTACCGAATTGCAATTCTTGGTTCTGCTGCCGGACGAAACCAACGGTCTTCCTGCTTTGGAAGGAAAACTCACTGGCCAATTGCTAGCTACGTGCGCGAAACTCGATACTTCCCACGAGATCGATCTTTGGCTGCCGAAGTTCAAATTCGAGCCGCCGGCCATTCCGCTTTCGAACAACCTGAGGGCACTGGGAATGCAGAGCGCTTTCGACCAGCCGGCGGGAAGTGCAAATTTTGACAGGATCGCGCGGCGGAAACCGGACGATTACCTCGCCATTTCGGAGGTTTTTCACAAGACCTTCATCGCGGTAGATGAAAAAGGGACCGAAGCGGCCGCAGCGACTGCCGTCGCAGCGCTGGCGAGCACCGCTATGCGGACGCCACCGCCACCGCCCATTCCCGTGAAAGTCGATCGCCCATTTGTTTACGCGATTCAGCATGTGCCGAGCGGCGCTTGCTTATTCATCGGGCGCGTGACCGATCCGCGATAAAATTGCAGGGCGTTTCTGTGAAACGCCGAGGCGTCTGACCCAGACGCACTACAAAGGCGCCGCGTAACTCAACTCGCCGTCCACAATCTTTGCCACCGATGTCAAGGGATGCGGCTCGACTTTGTTTGAATCTAGAATGTGCAGCACTTCGACGCCGCGCGCTTTCAAGTAATCCGAAATAAGGGAGCGATGACATCGCCACCAAACCGCTTCGGCACATATGATTGCTGTTGGTCCGGTTTTCTTCGCAAGATCGAAAAGCCGATCAATTCCTTTGCGAAAACACTCTGTTCCCATGTAATCGGCATAACCACGGAGCATTTCGTTGCGCCACGCGGTATTCTTCGAATCCGGCTTCGGCTTTCGACGCCCGCCGAGCTCTGGAAAATGTTCGTAGCAAATTCCAGTATCGGTTAACGACTTCGTCAGCGCCTCTCGACCGAATTGCGGATAACGCTTCGACCCGGGATACATCCGAACATCCGCGACAACTTTGATTCCATTCTCTCTCAACAGAGATACGAAGACATCGATCTTGCGTGTCGAATGCCCAATCGTCCAGATGCGTGAGATCATTTTGGTTCTTTTGATTTCGAAAAATTCCCGGATAACTTTCGTTTCCTAGCAAACAATCAACATGAAAAGATCACTCCTGTCAGCAATCCTAGGCTTCGCTACAATTACGCTTATGCAAGGCGCAGACACTCAAACGCAACCCGCGGCTGGCACAATGGCGCCAGATTTCAGTTTGGCTACAAGCGACGGGTCACAGGTCAGCCTGAAAGATTTCAAAGGCAAGTGGGTCGTCCTTTATTTTTATCCGAAAGATATGACCAGCGGTTGCACGATGGAAGCGCATAACTTTCAGCGTGATCTCGAGAAATACACGCAGGGCGGCGCGGTCATTCTCGGCGTGAGCGTAGACAGCCCCGATTCACACAAGCAGTTTTGTGCAAAAGAAGGTCTTACCTTCAAACTGCTGGCTGATCCGGGTGGAAAAGTCTCGACGCAGTACGGATCGACTATGCAATATCAAGGCACAACGATGGCTGCGCGAAACACGTTCCTGATTAGTCCGGATGGAAAAATCGCAAAGGTTTACACAGGGGTGAAACCAGCCGAGCACAGCGAGCAGGTGTTAAAAGATTTAGGGGAACTGAAAAAAAGCTGAGGAAAATTCTATGACGCAAAGAAAATCGATCGATTGCCGCGATTACCCAAGCGAAAAAGGCTGCACAGTCAGAATTTCAGGCACCGAACAGGAAGTGCTCGACGCCGCAGTGCAACACGCCGTCTCCTCGCACGGGCATAAAAATTCTCGCGAACTTCGCGAACAACTCAAATCGATGCTGAAAGACTCGAAGGACTGAGCGAACTAGACAAGATTTAAACGATTAATAGGTCGCGAGATAACCCGTGTCTTCAGCAGATCATTACAATCCGATTAGTCCCGTCTAGCCGATCTTCTTGCGGAACAACAGTGCACAGAAGGCGAAGAGCAGCACCGACATGATGATGAGGATGAGCAGGTGCGGCCAGTATTCGAAGAAATGTGCACCGCGGAGAATGATCGCGCGCATCAGCGAAATGAAATAAGTGGTCGGAAGGATCGCGCCCAGTGCGTAAAAGATCCAGGGCATCGTCTCGCGCGGAAAAACAAATCCGGAAAAGAAGACGCTCGGCAACATAAAGGTCATCGATATTTGCAGCGCCTGCATCTGGTTTTCAGCTTTGGTGGCCACCAGCAATCCAAGACTGAGCAACGCGAAAACGTAGATCAGCGTTGCAAACAGCATCGCAGATACACTGCCGTTGATCGGCACGTGAAATAGCCAGCGCATGAGCAGAAACAAAATCGCCGCCATGGTCATGCCGATGCAAAGATACGGAACGAGTTTGCCGAGCATCAGTCCCCAGCGACTGAGCGGACTGACAAGCAAAGTCTCGAGCGTACCTTTTTCGCGCTCGCGCACAACTGCCATCGCCGTCGCAAAGACCGTACCGATCTGCAAAACAATGCCGATCACGCCCGGAATATAAAAGTTCGGGCTGCGCATCGTCGGGTTGTAAAGCATCTGCGGCCGAATATCGATTGGCACACCGTGGCGTCCGGTTTCGCGAAGCAGCGATTCAATTGACTGGGTCAGCGCAACCGAGAGCGCCGTGTTGAGCGCTTGCAAAGCAGTGGTGGAATTCGAACCGTCGACCAGCAATTGGACCTGCGCCGGATAACCGGCCCGCACGTTCTGAGTGAACTTCGGCGGAATTTGCAGACCGGCATAAGCGCGGCCCGTACGAATCTGGCTCGCCATCTCGTCGATGCTTTGCACTTCGCCGACGACGCGAAACGTTTCGGTGTTCACGAACCGGTCGATCAATTGCCGGCTCTCAACCGTCCGATCTTCGTTGAAGATCACCATCGCCATATGTTTGACGTCCGTGTCCAGCGCGTAGCCGAACGCGATCATTTCTACCAGCGGCGGGAAAAACATGAAAAACAGCGTCATCGGGTCGCGCCAAACCACGATGAATTCCTTGAATAAAATAGCGCTGAGCCCGCGAAAAGGTTTCTGTTTCATTGCCTACGCTGTCATCCCTAGCGAATGCGGAAAACCTCTCACTAGCTGGGGAAATTTTCCCGAAAGATCGATCCATTTCGGATTCAGTATTTCGACTAATTCGTTCCTTTTGCGGCGAGTCGGATCATCGGTAAGACCGGTATGAAGAACAACTCGGCTTTGATTGGACATCATGTAAACAAAGAAAGTCTTCGTCATTTTGAGAGGTCCTTCACTTGGTTGAGGTTAACAATCTTCACGCCGCTTTTTCTTTTCGTCCTTCGGCTGCGTACTTCGCGCTCAACGTCACGAAAACATCTTCGAGCGATGGGCCGATCTCGTGAATTTCAGTGTGACTAACCCCGACGCTGCGAAGCTTCTCGTTAATCTCATCGTGCCGGACATTTTCCTCGACCAGCAGGTGCATCGATTGACCAAATACCGTCGCGCTGCGGACGCCGCGCATCTCTCGCATCGTTTGGAGGGCGGTCGTGATATGATCGCAAGTCACGTCGAGTCGTCGCGTGCTGTGCGGGGTCACTTCCGGCAGTTGTTTCAATTGATCCGGCTCACCACAAACGATCAACTTTGACATGTAAATGTAGCCGACATGGTCGCAACGCTCGGCTTCATCCATGTAGTGAGTGGTGACGAACAGCGTCATGCCCTGGGCGGCGAATTCAAAAAGCAAATCCCAGAGCTCTCGTCGCGCGACCGGATCGATCCCGGCAGTCGGTTCATCGAGGAAAAGAACCGTCGGCTGATGCATGAGCGAACACGCCATTGCTAGGCGCTGCCGCCAACCGCCCGAAAGCAAAGCCGCGCGGCGATTGAGATACGGCTGCAAGTGAGTGACCTCAAGCAGCTGGTCGCGGCGCTTTGTTAGCGCGCGTCCACTTAAACCGTAGAGTTTTCCCGAAAAAATAAGGTTCTCATCGACCGTCAGCTCATCGTAAAGCGAGAACTGTTGCGACATGTAACCAATCATCTCCTTGATTGAGTCGCTTTCGCGAACGACGTCGCAGCCATCGATGCGCGCCGTGCCGTCGCTCGGCTCCAGAATTCCACACAGCATTCGAATCACCGTCGATTTGCCGGAGCCGTTCGGCCCAAGAAAACCGAAGATCGAGCCCCTACCAACGCGAAATGAAGCGTGGTCGACAGCAGTGAAATGCCCGAACCGTTTGGTGAGACCGTCGCACTCGATCATTAGCTCCGACATAAAGGGAAAATCTGGAATCCACGAAACCAGAAAAGACTGACAACACGAACTTTGAAAATTCCTGGATTCCTGGTTTCCAGATTCATTTTACATTTGGGAAGTAAACATCTGCCGCCATACCGGCACGGAGACGATCATCGTCGTTCGGCAGGCGAATCTTGACACCGAAGACTTGTTTGATGCGGTCTTCGACGGTTTGTACGTTGCGAGGTGTAAACTCCGCCTGGCGATTCACTTGCTCGACGACGCCAGGAAAATCTTTTCCCGGAAACGAATCGACCCGCACGCGCACTTGATCTCCGATTTTGATGTGACCGAGCCACAGTTCGGGAACGTAAACTCGGACCCAAAGATGTTGCGGCAAAAGCAAGGTCGCAACCTCGCCATTCGGCGGCAAAACATCACCAACTTTGACGTTGAGTACTTCGAGAGTCGATTCGGCCGGTGCGACCACCTGCATCTCTTTCAGTTGTGCTTCGATGTCGGCCAGCTGTGCACGCGCCTGAATGATTTTCATCTGCGCCGCTTCCAGACTTTTCTCCTGCGCCTTGGCGGCGCTATCGGAGCGCTCGGCGTCATTCGGCGACACCACTCTGCGCGCAAACAAATCTTTTTGTCGCTTGGCGTCGGCCCGCAAAAACTCCAACTGAGCGCTTTGTGCGTCGGCGTCGCGAATTGCAGTATCGATTTGGGCCGACGCCAAATCGCGGCGTGCGCGCAATTCGGAAGCCTCGAGCTGGGCGATGAGTTGCCCTTCGCGAAGACGATCGCCTTCCTGCGCGAAGATTTTCTCCACACGCCCGGCCATCCGTGGACCAACATGCGCTTCGTCCACCTCAATCGTGCCCGAGACCGCGTTCTTGCGACTATTGCACGACGAAAGCGGGATGGCCAACGCGAGCGCCAACAACGAGCTGCACGCGTTGCCAACATGATTTCGCACGAACAATTTTCTGGTCAGTCGCATCGAAGCAGCCAAACATGCAGTTGGCCAACGATTGGGCAAAGCATTTCACGATGGCAGGTTACTCCGAAACTCCGTTACCGCAGAAACTCGGAATCAAGCCCGGGACAGTCGTAGTCGCAATTGGCACCCGGTAATTACCACAAGCTCCTCGATAAAATTCCGAGCGGGGTAAACTTTGCGACACGTCCAGTTGGAAATACGAAGTTCGTTCATCTTTTTGTCAAAGAGCGACGCATCTTGGAGAAGCATCTCCAATCGCTCCGTCGAAAAATCGCGGATGATGCTGCAGTGTGGGTTTCGTGGCCGAAGAAATCTTCCGGTGTAGCAACCGATATCACCGAAGACGTGATTCGCGCCATCGCCGCTCCGCTCGGCTTCGTCGACATCAAAGTTTGCGCAATCGATGAGATTTGGTCGGGATTGAAGTTGATGATTCGGAAAGAGAATCGAAAATCAAACAAATGAGACCGCGTTTTTTTGATCACATTGATTTGCGGGTAAAAGACTTGAGTCGAGCGAGGAAATTTTACGGTCAATTACTGCCAGTGCTCGGATTCACCTGCGACCGCTCGGACGAAACCTGGGGAACATTCTATTCCGCCGGCGGTGACAAGCCGTCCGAGTTTTTTGGATTCACCGAAGATAGACGTCATCAACCCAACGGGACGCGGATTTCATTTTGGGGCGAAACACGCGAGGACGTGGACCGAATTGCAAAATTCGTCCGCGAGATTGGCGGCAAAAATTTGGAAGGCCCCGAAATCTGCGTCGATTACAGCCCGGGGTATTACGGATTTTTCTTTGAAGATCCTGACGGCAACAAACTGGAAATCTGCTGTCGCGAGAGTCCAGTCGTTGCAAAATAAACGAATCTAAACGAGGAGTTGACCGATGAGCGCTCATCCGCACGAGCTCGCTATCTTACAAGGCCGCCGTCGCGTTCGTTATCTCAAAATTATCGCGCTCTTCAAAATTCTAAAAGGCGTGCTGCTGTTCCTGCTCGGCTTCTCACTCTTATTTCTCAACAGCCGGCCGGTCTGGCTCGATCAGATTTCCGATTGGGCGGCCGATCAGCTGCTCTTGCATCACAGCAAATACGTGATTTTTCTGCTGAACAAATTGCAAGACGTCATGGCTGGCGGAGCATTGCGGGCCACTTCGATTCTCGCGCTGTTTTATTGCGGGGTGCTTTTTACCGAAGGCATCGGTGTTTACATGCAAAAACGCTGGGCTGAATTTTTGATGATCTTCGCCACGGCGGCATTGATTCCGTTGGAGATCAGGCACACTTGGCATCGATTGATTTTTCACCGACCGATCATTGCTCCCTTAATCTTACTCTTGGCCAATTGTTTCATTGTCTGGTTTCTCTATCTCGTGCTGAGACGCGGCAATCCGGAAGAACATCCCGCACCGGAAAGAGAACTGGTCGAAACCCGCTAGGTTTCGTCCATTTCAGGAACAATTCCGAAGTCGCCCAGTGTGGGAATCGTTTTTTCCATCGGCAGGCCAACGACGTTCGTGTAGGAGCCGTCAATCTTCTCGATGATCTCGGAACCAAAACCCTGCGCCGCATACGCGCCCGCTTTGTCGAGCGGATTCACCCGCGCCAGATACTTGTCGATTTTGCTTTGGTTGAGCTTCTGGAAATAAACGCGCGAGATTTCGTAAAAGCTGGCCGATTTTGCTCGTTCCAAGTGACAAACAAAAACCGAAGTGCACACGTCGTGCGCGCGTCCACTTAATCGCTCCAACATCGCGACGGCCTCGCCTTTGTCCTTTGGTTTTCCAAAAACATGTTCATCGATTGAAACGAGCGTGTCCGCTCCAATCACGACGCTTTTCGGCCGCAGGCGCGCTGCTGCCATCGCCTTGCGAATTGCATTGAACGCAGTCAGCTCGCGTAACGTTAGATCGACATTGAATCGTTCGCCGACTTCCGGCGCGAACGGTTCGAACTCAAACCCCGCCTCAAAGAGTAGCTTGCGCCGGCGCGGCGAATTGGAAGCGAGCAATAGCGTCGCGGACACGAGGAGCAAGTGACGCGGTTACCGCTTCAGTTCCTGGAAATCCTTTGGAATTTCAAATTCAGTCGCGTTAATTGGATCTTTCTTGATCGACATGATCGTCGTCGTCATTTGATTGCCGCCCATAGAAATGACGGTCTTTATCGGGACGCCGGTAAAATCGGTGTAATCGGGCATGCCCATGTTGCTCGATTTCCACACTCCGGACAAAGGCGCCTGCATCTCTTTCAGGATGCCAGCGGCGTCCGGATATTTGGTTGCAACCCAAAACGATGCTTTGAATTGCGGTGTTTCATAAACGAACTCTTCGGTTTCGTAACCGTTAATCGTCTCCTTCTTTCCCGTCGGATTAAGTTTTGGCCCAGCCGGTTTTTGGTCGTCGTTGAATTTGTTGATTGACTCAGTCGCCGCCTTAATTTGGTCCGCCGAAACTCGGACAAAACTTTTCTGGTCGTTCATCAGATTGGTCATTTCACCACTTTTGCCGTCCAGTATTCGAGTGGGTTGATCCAGCGCATCGATTCGCTCCTTGTCGCCTTTTATTTTCACAGTCGTGTCGCCATGGCCCTGACCCGCGCCTTCGACTCGCTGGACAATGGTGAGATCGGCACGAGCGGAGATGAGTAAGATAAAAGTGATTATCGACGAAAGAGCGGCTAAGTTCCCCATCCCACTAGCTAGGCTTTGGGGAAAGAAATAGCAAACGCCGAAGGCTGCCGGAAAAATCGCTTGGCAGCGGTGCGGGCCAACGTCAATTTACGACCCGAGCCGGGACCGGCATTCTGAGCCCTACCCGGCGCCAAACGCGCGGGCATAGCTTAATGGTAAAGTTCCAGCCTTCCAAGCTGGCCATGCGGGTTCGATTCCCGTTGCCCGCTGTCTCACCTATGAAAATCGCCTTTTTCTGTGGGGTTTGAGGCTCGAGTCAGAACGCTTTGTCAGAACAAATCCGCCTCCGTCCGCGGTCGTACCAGCCCCGCAGGGCTGATTTCGACCGTAACGCGGCCACAGATGTGACGATACCCAATTGACGTGAGCGAATCCACCCGCTCAATCCCAAGCTAAGCAGAATCGAGTAAATGCCGCAGCTAAACGCAATGAGTATGAGGCTGCGGACCTGCGGTAGGAACGTTGGCTTCGCAATGCCTGGTGGCGCTCCAGGGTGCATCACAAGCGCAAGAGTTGTCCCGGAGATGACTGCCAGAATGAATGACGCGGAAGCAACAGCAGCTGCACCAGCAGCCCAGCCCACATGCCGGCGCGAGTTGGGCGATTGTAGCAAAATGCCGAAGAAAGTTGCCGCGAACCCACCCAGAAAAGCACTCAGAGAGGCGATTTGCCTTCCCGTCTCAGCAAGGAATTCAGCGTTTACCGCTTGCATAGCCATCTAACGAGAAAAAGCTCAGCCACCGCTTGGGGGGAGCCAGCGTGACTAGCATCGACAACGGTTTTCCCAAATTTAAAGTAACTGACCGTGGTGGTCAGCGGTTGACTGCAGCGCTTCGTTAGGTCGTTCCCTAATTGCATGCCTCCACACATTGGTTGTACCGAGTCAAACAAGCCAATTTCCAGAGTTTATCGTCCGGCGCTTCCTTTTCACTTGCTTCCCGCTTTGCCTTCCGTGCGGCGAGGCAAGGTGTTTCTTTTTGGCCAAGCGCTTGCCACAGGAAAGCTGCAGCCAAAAGGGCGAGCGCCGCAGCCGTCGTTTGTACGTTTCATTCCGAAGTGTTGATCTCCTTCCAAAAGCAGCAATCTCAACCGAGCCATTTCAAGGTAGGGTTCCGTGCAGTGAGGACTCAAATAAGATGAGCCCGAGATTGTCAAGAAGGGATCTTCTGCATGAGATCTAACGAGACAAAGCGCGGCCGCCGCTGACACAAGCAAGCTGTGTTCCGAATTTCAATGTTGGGGCTGTCATGTACAAATTTTGCAGCCGGTCAGCGGCTGGCTGCAACGCTTGGTTAGGCTCCCTTCTCGTTGGAGCCGTGGTTCGATGTGACGCGGCCGCCTTCCACGCTCCCTTCCTGTCCCCTTTTTCCTTAACCAACTGTGCTCGCGCGTTTTTTTTTTGCGGCAGCAATCAGTTCCGCTTGCGACAATTCGCCTGGCCAAGCAATCCCGCAAAGTTTCGTTCGCCACTGGCCAATTTTAACTAATTCAATAAAACGAAAGCCGTGCGGTGCGCACGACTGAATCGACATCTTGTGCCTGTTACTACGCCGGCAGAATTCTGCCGCTGACGTCGCCGAAGCCCACTCGAAAGTCGTCCCCCTGACACCAACCAGTAAGCGAAAGTGTATCCCCGTCTTCCAACCATTTGCGTTCTTCGCCGCTGGGCAATTTCAAAGGATTCGCGCCGCG
>DATLJP010000046.1:0-5979 GCA_035538875.1 Chthoniobacterales bacterium
CGCGGCGCGAATCCTTTGAAATTGCCCAGCGGCGAAGAACGCAAATGGTTGGAAGACGGGGATACACTTTCGCTTACTGGTTGGTGTCAGGGGGACGACTTTCGAGTGGGCTTCGGCGACGTCAGCGGCAGAATTCTGCCGACGTAGTAACGGGCACAAGATGTCGATTCAGCCGTGGGCACCGCACGGCTTTTCCTTTTTTTTATTAGTTAGGATTGGTCTTTTTCCGGAGCTTCGTTTCAGCCGTTTCGAGGACCTGTCGTAGGTAAGAGGGATCTGAAACGTTTCACGCTCGTTTCATCAAATCGACTTTCGTTTCACATTTCAGGTCTATACCTATGAAACGTGAAAGGAAGGGTCGAGTGTTTCGTTTTTTCTTCATTTTCTCGCTCTCGGCTAACATGTATTCGCGCTTAACTTTTCTTATCTTTCCGGCGTCGATCGCTTTCTTGGCGAGGGCGGCTGACGGTTGCTGGACTCGTTTTCATCTCCTTCGCAATCTGAGCGCATTCAGGTACGCCATCCTCGATAAGTCCGATGAAAACATCCATTGTTGCGCTTGCTTACAGCCGACTGTGACCGTTAATCGATAGCTCAGCGGTAGAGCAAGGGACTCATAATTCAAGCCTAACGAATTGCACAGATTTTCGTAGCGTTGCGCAGCGTGTTTTTCATAAGTGAGCCTAACGAATCCAATTTGCATGGCGTTACGCTGAATTGCGTGGTTTTGCAGCGAAAAATCTGTAGACCGTAGAAAACGACCGTGAAATTATTGGGCCTCGCGGACGCGCAGGCTAGTTGGCCAAACATCGGATTCAGGAATCCGCTCCCGTCATCATCGGCCCGTTGTCACCCTGCAGGTTTTCATTTTGCGCAGCTTTTATACACGCGACCATACAGCTTTTAGGCTTGCTCTCGCTGGGAACTCGTGGATAAACGTTGTTACGAAATAATCGGGGAGCGGTTTGAACATAAAGAAACGAATCCCAAACATCGATGCAGTTCGATCCGCTTGGCGCCGAGTCAAAAAGGACATAAAGGACGCCATAATTCGTGATCTGGAGCCATTAAAAGACGTCAAAGGTGGCGGCGGTGCTAAGGGCAAATCCAAATCCACCACAGGCGGCACTGGCACCTCCGGCCGCCGCTAAACGGGATAACGAGTCGCGCGCCGCTGCGCTGTCCTGGCAGTTTACAACAATGACCGCGTAGCTAGCGATTTTGAGCCTTGGATTAGGTCCTTATCGACCCCAGCCGCACCATTCCACGCGCGTGCGCGTAAGTTGTTCGGCGCACCGCGAAAGTCTCAACCCTCGCGCACGCGCACGCGCGTTTCGGTTCGGCGCGGGGCGCGGGATCTGCTCAGCGTGTGCCGCATTTACGGGGGGAGCAAGTCCCCGGCAGCTACCGCGTGCTTTGACTCCGGCTAAAAGAAAAAGCTTTGCAAAAAAAATAATGCCATTATTATGGCAAAAGAATGGCACGAAAACCCAACCCGATAAAATCCGTTCAAATTACCGTATCGACAACTCCTCTCGTGCACGGCTATTTGTCTGCGCTTGTCGACACGGGCTTATATGGGAAGAACGCCGCCGAGGCAGCTGAGCGGTTAATCGCCAAGGGTGTCGAAGTCGCGCTCGCGGGTGGGATTATTCCGCGGAGGGAGCCTCGTGGTTAAATCTGCTTGCACGGTTTGGTTGCTCGACGATGACCCGTCGGTGCTGAAAGCGACCGGCCGCCTTCTCGCGTTGGCAGGTTGGGAGGTAGAAAGCTTCATCGACCCAGACGCTTTCCTGCGTCATGCGGAGATTCATCATCCCAGGGTAGTGGTAATTGATATGGGGATGCCGCGTATGGACGGGTTGGAGGTCCAAAGGCGACTTAGTGGGATTTCACCGTCGACCAGGGTCATCGTCCTGACTGCAAACGGCGATCCAATCGTGCGCTGGAAAGCGTTGGCGATGGGCGCGGCAGCTTTTTTCATCAAGCCTGAGTGTGGCGAGGAGTTTCTCGCCGGCGTTCGGTCGGCCTTTGCCGCGAATTGAGGCATGGTTGTGCTGGCGGACCAACAAAGAGCGACTTTTCCGAAACAGTGCCATTCGGGAGACTCTGGTATAGCGAGCCGAATGCGATCAGCAATATGCAATCGGTTATGCCAAGTTTTTCAGTCGCTCACATTATGCTGTGATTCGCGTTTATGATGCCGCGGCAACGTCATTGCTGCCTGATATGCGCCGTTTTTGCGCATATTATACGCTTTGTTCTGGGGAGAATAGCCGCCTCTCACACCGAGCGCATGTGTGGGGGGCGGTAATCTTTTGATCAAGAAATCGGATCCGCGATCCAGAAATCGGAAATTCTGTGGGATGGATTAAGGCAGTCGGTAAATGGATAGGCAAACGCCCTGCCGACGTTCCGACTGCAGCGGCTCAGAAAGAAAAGTTCGAGGCGAAGGAAGTGCTACGCGAAGCAGAGCGCAAAGATGCGATTAAAGTGCTTAAGACGGAACTACAGCGACTGACGCAAGAAAATCAGGAGCTGCGCGCGACAGTGGAGCGACTGACGTCGGAAAATAAGCAAGCTCAAGTCTCTATCTCTTTTCTTGAACTGGAACTCCATGCTAGCGGCGGAAGTTAGGTGCTGAGCGTTTGTCATGTTTACGGATCTGCGGTGCTAACGGAAATATGACCCAGCGAGCTCAGATTGCGCATAATCCTAAGTTGAAAGCGATTGAGGATCGAGCCGATGAAATTGTGGCGTTGCGGAAAGAACAAGAGCGTAGGGACCGATTGCGCCCAGTTCTGCCGTAAAAAACCACGGTGAAATTTTATTTCTTAGAGGACGTTTTATTACGTCGCGGTTTGATTGCACCGGTCGTTTATTGATTGCAAATGATTGCATTACCTTAGGCAACCCACTGTCTAGGAGGGAACAGTAATATCTATAGTACAAAAAACCTCGGAGCCTACACGGTCCGGTACCTTTTTGTCATTTAAGGCTTTTCTTTACTCGAAACGCAAAATCCCAGAACCCGATTTCTTCTGGGTCGAGCCGCTGAAGCCGACCATTTGGAACCTTTTTTGACATTCGATGTGCTCCACGGGTTTTGGCAGTTACATTTCTTTCGGTCACGCGCCCTCCGATGTCTGGTTGACTTTATCAGACTGCCAAGAAGCTTAGAGGGTATTGTGGAATCAACACGAAACATGAAGGGAAACCAATGAACAATCTCGACGCCATGTTGAAACGCAATAAAGACTTTGCTGCTCAGCAGTCTGCTGCGGGCACGCTTATGCCCTCCCTTCCACGATCGCTGCCAAACGTAAAGGCAGTCATCATCGGTTGTGCTGATATGCGCGTGGATCCGGCTCATGTGCTTGGAATTAAACCCGGCGAGGCGGTCGTAATACGTAACATCGGTGGCCGAATCACGCCGGGACTGTTGGAGCAATTGGGTCTGCTCGGACGAATCGGTGAGGTTGCCGGAGAGATTGCCGGAGGCGGCGGGGAGTTTCACATCATCGTTCTTCAGCACACGGATTGCGGTATTACTCGCCTTGCGGGCGACCCTGCACTGCTGACGCACTATTTTCAGATAAAGGAAGGGGAACTCAAAACCAAAGCGGTCACCGATCCTCGCACCGCGGTTGCCGGCGATGTAGCTTTGCTCCGAGCGATTCCCGCTTTGCCGGGCGACTGGCTTGTCTCCGGCCTCGTCTATGACGTGGCGACCGGACTTGTCGAGATCGTCGTACCACCCGCGCCGATTCGTACTGCGTGAATATCAGATGATTGGGTTGGCAGCTTAGCTGCGACCCAGCGTCTCTGGGTCCAACGCTACTCTGGATCAAGTGGAAAGTTGTAAGCGACGGAAATGACTGTTGGCGTCCTTGAGAGGAAAGAACAAAGGAAAGAGCTGACCCCTCTCGCGAAGTTAGCGAGCCGGCGGCAAAGTTTGCGGTTTTGCGCTTGCGCGTTTTAACAGGCCGAAGAGGTCGCTGTCCGTAGAAAAGACGAGCGTGGCGTCTTTGTTGAGCACTTTGCGGTAGGTCTCCATGCTCTTGAGAAAATTGTAGAACTCGGCGGCTTGTGGATTCTGCGTGTACGCCTTGGCGTAAATCTCGGTCGCCTTGGCGTCGGCTTCGCCGCGGATCTGTTGCACCTGCCGGTAAGCGGTGGATTGAATCTCGTTGAGGTCGCGTTCCTTTTGCCCGGCGATTCGGGCGGCTTCGCCTTCGCCTTCGGAACGAAACCGGGACGCGATCTGCCGGCGTTCGCTGATCATTCGCTGATAAATGCGATCGAGCACGTCCGGATTGTAATTGACGCGCTTTAGCCGGACGTCGAGCAGGTCGATGCCGAACTCGGCCAATTTCCCCGCCGCTTTCGCTTTGATCTCGTCTTCGATTTTCTGTCGCCCGAATTGGATGGGTGGAAGCACGCCGATTGTTCCCAGGCCGGTCTGGACACTTTTGAGATTTTCGTCCCGCAACGGTTTGCGGTCTTTGTCGGTGCGAATGATCTCGATCAGGTCGTTCTTGGCCACGGCGTTGCGAGTCTCGCTGCCGAGAATGTCTTCCAAGCGCGATTGAGCGCTGCGTTCGTCGCGCAGCCGGACGAAAAAGGTCTTGGCGTCGCTGATCCGCCAGCGGGCAAAGGTATCGACGTGAATATAAGTCTTGTCCCGGGTGGGGATGGCAACGGGCTGGCCGTCCCATTCGAGAAATCGTTTGTCGATCCGGTTGACCTCTTGAATGATGGGAAGCTTGAAGTGCAAGCCGGGCTCGGTGATTGGTTCGCCCACCGGTTTGCCGAACTGGGTGATGATGACCTGTTCGGTCTGATAAACGGCGAAGAAACATCCGAAAATTGTGCGCAGTACAACGACCGCGATCGCGAGCGACAGAAGTGTGAGGCAGCCGCGCTTGCTCATCGCTTCTCAAACGGATTTTTGGTGAGCGGCAGGATCGGCAACAGATTTCGCATCGTATCGTCGATGATAATTTTCTCGCCGGAAGCCGGGAGCACGTCACCCATCGTCTCGAGATAGAGCCGGGTGCGCGTGATCTCGGGCGCCTTCACGTATTGACCGAGCATGGCGTTGAACGAAGCCACGTCGCCTTCCGCTTCATTGACGCGCTTGAACCGATAACCTTCCGCTCCGCGAATCGCCTGATCCGCTTCGCCTCTCGCTCGGGGCACTGCTTGATTGTAATCGCCGTTCGCGATGTTAATGGCGTTTTCGCGGTCCTGTTGCGCCTTGTTCACTTCGTTAAAGGAGGCCTGGACTTCCGCTGGCGGATTGACGTTCTTGAGCTGCACTTGATCGACGCGAACGCCGAGCATGTAGCGTTTTGCCAATTCCTGCATCCGGGCCAGCGCTGCGACCTCGATATCTTGCCGGCCAATAGTGATGACTTCATCGACGGTGCGGTCACCGATCACTTCGCGCATGGCCGCTTCCGATAAATCGCGCAAGGTTTGGCCGGGATTGCGGACATCGAAGAGGTACTGCTTGGGATCGTCGATGCGATATTGCACGACCCATTCGACGAGCGCGGCGTTCAGGTCGCCCGTGACCATTGATCTTTCATCACCGCCTTCTCTGGTCGGCTGGTCGATATTTGTATAACCAGGAGTGAAGAAACCGAACTCAAGCTTTAACTGCCGCCGGGTCGGCAGGACGGTGATCTGGTCAATGCCGAACGGAAGTTTGAAATGCAGGCCGGGCTCGACCGTTTTCAAAAATCGGCCAAAGCGAAGGACGACGCCCTCCGATTCGGCCTGCACGGTATAATAAGATGTCCACGCCAGAACGATCAGAAGAATAAGCGCGAAAATGCCGGCGATCGGCCGCACCGGAATGCGCGGCATTTGGAACGTTTGAATTGCCGGAGGATGTTCCATTGTGGCTGGGACGATGGTCTGCTCGAAGCGTAGACGGATCAGCTCTCCTTGGAAAAGCGGAAAGTGCGGTAA
>DATLJP010000047.1:0-50216 GCA_035538875.1 Chthoniobacterales bacterium
GCATGGGCCGCGTCGGTGCGAAAAGCGCTTGTGCCCGCGCTCGATTTCCGCCAGCTTCAACCGGGAACTATGGCTGATCGCAAAATTGGGTGCGTCACGATTTGCTTGTTCGTCGCGCTCTGCGGCAGCGTCTTCGTTAACTTCTTCCTGGCAATGGCGGTCTTCCGCGGATTCGGAGCGACCGGTGTCCGGGTCGAAGAACTGCCGCCTCGTTTTCGCGAAATCGTGGTCGAACGCGGTACCCGCCTGGTATCTGACCGGATTGCGTTGATCACGATGCGCGGTCTGATCAGTTCCTCTATCCCCGGCAACGTCAGCGACTCGATGGTTGAAGACATGCGTCTCGCGTTGCAACAGGCGCGCGACGATAGCCGCGTCAAAGCGATCGTGCTCGAGATCGATTCGCCGGGTGGTGAGGTGACTGCGGCCGATCAGATATACAACGCCGTGACCAAGGCGCGCGCTCGAAAGCCAGTCGTGGTCTACATGGATTCGCTCGCCGCGTCCGGCGGTTACTACATCGCCTGCGGCGGAAAATATCTGATGGCGAATGAAACGACGATCACTGGCAGTATCGGCGTGATCATCCAAACACTGAATTACGAGCAGCTGTTCAACAAAGTCGGATTAGCGTCGGTTGTGTTTAAGAGCGGACAGTTTAAAGACATTTTGAACGGTGCGCGCCCGATGACCCCCGAGGAGCGCGAATTGATCCAGAAGTTCGTGATGGAAACTTACGACAGATTTCTCAGCGTTGTTTCCAAAGAACGCAGTCTTCGTGTCGATATGTTGCGCAATGGTATCGCGGACGGGCGGATTCTGTCCGGGAAGGAGGCGTTGACTGACAAGTTGATCGACGGGCTTGGCCAGATTGAGGATGCATACGCAAAGGCGAAACAACTCGCCAATGCCCCGCAGGCCACGGTCGTGAAATATGGGCCGCCGTTCAGTCTCGCCCGTCTATTCCGCGCATTTGGCGGGTTTGGCGGCGATTCAAAAATCGAGCTTCAGCTTCCGAAACAACTGATGCCGCAACTCGAAAGCGGGCGCGCGTATTTTCTGCCGAGCTTTTACGCCCCGTAACCGCAGCGGCCAGCCAAACCAATGTTAGCTGGTGCTTCCTCAATCGCGCTCGGATTGGCTTTCTTCGTCTTTCTCGGGATAGGACTGTCGATCTACCTCGCGGTTATCTGGCAAATCAGTGTCCGCCGCTTGGTCGCGATCCCGCCGGCGCCCGAGGGATTGAAAACATTTGGATGGCCGGAGGCATTTCTTGGTGCGGCCCTGGTTCTGTTTCTTGTGCTGAACATCGTTTCTTCGTTTGGGCGTTCGTCGATTCACCTATCTGGTCGCGATCTGACCGCGAATTTCCTTTTTACCGCATTCATTGTCTTTTTCGTCGCGGCGTTTTTGAAACTTCGCGGCATCGACATTGATTCGTTAGGCGGTTTTTCCAAGACCAGCCTGAAACGGGCGGTGAGCACCGGTGTCATTCTCTTGCTCGCGGCCACGCCCCTGATTCTTCTGGCCGAAGCCATCACCCAAAATTTATTCGGCGGCGGTTCGAGCCGGCAGGAGATTGTCGATCTTTTCAACAGCTCGCAGACGATTCGGCAGCGGGCGATGATCATCGTTCTTGCGGTGATCGTGGCGCCAATCTCGGAAGAATTCATTTTCCGATTTTTTATCTACGGCGTCCTCCGCCGTTATTTCGGAATCGCGGTCGGCCTCGCTTTCAACGCGTTGCTCTTTGCCGCGGCGCACAATCATTTGCCGTCGACACTGCCGCTCTTCGTTTTGGGAGCTTCTTTCACCCTTGCCTACGAGTGGAGCGGCTCGATTCTTGTCTCCATGACGATGCACGCTCTTTTTAATTCAGTTCAACTCGTCTTCCTCGCCTTTCCCGACTTGTTTCAGCAATGAAACTAAGCCGGGTCGGCGAAGATGGGCTCATCGCGTCGGTACTCCGCGAATTGCCGGCTTCGCGCAAGGTCATTGGCGACGATTGCGCCGTACTTCAGTTTCCTGGAGCGAAACATCTTCTCGTGCTCAAGACCGATTGTGTGGTCGAGAAAATTCATTTTCAACCGTCGACGAATCCAGAGCGGGTCGGCTGGAAAGCGATGATGCGTGCGTTGAGCGATTTCGCCGCGATCTCGGCGATTCCACGATTCGCTCTCATCACTTTGATCGTTCCGGCCGCACGATCGACATCGTGGGTGCTAAAACTTTACCGGGGGTTGAAACGCGCGGCGGCGCGTTTTGATGTCAGCGTTGTCGGCGGCGAAACCAGTGTCACACGCGGGCCAGCCGCGATTTCGGTGAGCGCTTCCGGCTTCGTTGAAAAAGGTCGCTGGACCTCGCGCCGCTGCGGAAAACGGGGCGACGATCTTTTCGTGACGGGGCGTCTCGGAGGCTCACTGCGCGGAAAACATCTTCGGTTCGTTCCGCGCATTAAAGAATCGCGTTGGCTGACGCGAAACTTCCGCGTCCACGCAATGATGGATTTGAGCGACGGCCTTGGCATTGATCTCCCACGACTCGCCAAAGCAAGCAAGCTCGGTTTCAAGATCGACACGAACGCGTTGCCGCTCGCACCCGGGGTGAAGATCGACAACGCCATTTCCGACGGCGAAGATTACGAACTGCTCTTTGCCATCTCATCCCGCGACCGGGCGCATCTTCAGCGCGAATGGAAGAAGAAGTTTCCAAAATTGCCGCTGACGCGAATTGGTTCTCTCTATCCGGGATCCCAGATCCGCTATCCGCAATTAGAAAGTGGCTACGTTCATTTCCAATAGCCCGGGTGAGACCGAGTCGTTTGGCCGCCAGTTTGCGGGACATCTCAAACCCGGCGACGTGCTTGCTCTGAGCGGCGATCTCGGCAGCGGCAAGACTCAATTCGTCAAAGGTCTCGCCGAGGGTCTGGGCGCGACCACTACTGCAACCAGCCCAACGTTCACCCTCATTCACGAATATTCCGGCGGTCTTTTGCCGATTTACCACTTCGATTTCCTTCGATTGGAGGGGCGACAGGCGGCCGAGCGGCTCGGATTGCACGAATATTTCTTTGGCGACGGCGTCTCGGTGATCGAATGGGCTGATCGCTTTCCAGATCTGATTCCGAAAAACGCACGTTGGATTTCGTTTGAAACAACATCGGAAGACCAGCGCGCGATCACCGCCGGATGAAAATTCTCGCGCTCGAACTTTCAAGCGCAGAGGGCAGCCTCGCGCTACTCGATGACGAAAAACTCGAATTCCATCGCGAGTGGCCGACCGATCGAAAGAATTCGGGCCAATTCTTCAAACATTTAATTGAAGTGCAGGAGCAATTCGGGAGACCGGACACAATCGTCGTCGGCCTTGGGCCCGGTTCATATGCCGGAACCCGAATCGCGATTTCGTCCGCGATTGGGCTTTCTTTTGGAGGGGCGGGCTCTCTCCAGCCCAGACGACTCATCGGCTTCCCATCGATCTGCGCGATGGAATGCGACGCGTCGGAATATTGCGTGATCGGCGACGCGCGGCGTCAGACATTTTTCTCGGCGCGCGTTCGGGGGAACAACCTGATCGAAGGTCCAACCCTGATGAGCGAAGCTGAATTGCGGGAAAAATTGGCTAAGCTGGATCGCAAAATGTCGATCTTTACCACCGAAGAACTGTCGCAGTTCCGACGCGCCGAGATGCGCTATCCGTCAGCGAAAGTTCTCGCAAAATTGGCGACTGATTCCAAGCGAGGCTTCGCCGAGCCGCCGCTCGAACCAATTTATTTGCGCGAGCCGCATATCACGATTCCGAAAAATGACTCAAAATTATCGCTGCTGGGCTGAGATTCATCGCGTTGGGTTGCGTCACAACGCGAAAATTGTGCGCCGTCGGATTGGCAAAGCCGAAATGCTTGCCGTGGTAAAAGCGAACGCCTACGGCCACGGATTGATGGGCGTTGCTGAAGCGCTTGCTGACGACGCCCAACTGTTCGGCGTCGCGAATTTGCAAGAGGCCATCGCGTTGCGCGAAAGATTCCATCTTCCTGTGATCATCTTGGGTCCTTCGCTTCCTGGAGAAATGCCGACGATCGTCGAACACGCTTTCATCCCAACGATTTCAACTTTCGAGGAAGCGCAAGCGTTCGATCGCATTGGTAAAACGTCAATCAATTTCAAGGTCGACACCGGCATGGGGAGAATGGGCGCGGTCGAAAACGAAGCCGTGGAGATTTTCAAACGCGTCGCGGCGTTTCCGAAGCTCGCCATCCACAGCGTTTCGACGCACATGCCGGTTTCCGATGTTGATCCAGCCTACACGCGCGATCAGCTCGTTCGGTTTCGCAAAGTTGTTGAGCAAATGCGCGGCGCAGTCCCCGGTGGCTATAAAGTCCACGTATTGCAGAGTGCCGGAACGCTCGCATTCAATGAAACAGTGGACGAGATCGTGCGCGCTGGCGTCGTTCTCTACGGAATTTCGCCGCTGCCGGAATTTCAAAACCTGCTCAAGCCGGCGATGACCTGGAAAACGCGGATCGGATTGATTCGCGATGTGTCAAAAGGAGCGTCGATCAGTTACGGGCGTACGTTTATCGCGCCCCGCCCGATGCGCGTCGCGACGCTAACTGCCGGTTACGCCGACGGTTATCCACGACATCTTTCGAATCGCGGCGCGGAAATGTTGGTTCGCGGCAAACGCTGCGCGCTGCTCGGCCGCGTGACGATGGATTTGATGGTAATCGACGTTTCTCATTTGCCAGATGTCGATGTTGGCGACGAAGTTGTCTTGATGGGTCGACAAGGTGACGAGGAAATTCCGTGCGTGGAATTGGCCGACAAAGCCGGCACGATCACATGGGAAATTACGACGCGTGTGGGCCAGCGCGTAAAGCGCGTGTTTGTTTAAAGAGGCCCTTACCTGCCGCCTCGCGACTTACTCTCCCCCAGAGAGAAAGAATAAGAGTGCGTCAGCGTTTCCCTTAAGAGGGTCGAGGGGGAGAGTGAGTAGCAAAATAACGGTGGCTTGGAAGCCGCCGTTCGTTGTCTTAAGGTCGAAAGGAAATGTTTCAGATCATTTTCAACGAGCTGAGTGCGGCTGAGATGTCGGCGTTGCCGAAGAAAATGCAGCTCAATCTGCTCGGTCAGTTCGAAATCTTGCCGGAAGACCTCGATCGCCTTGATTCGAAACACTTCGGAGTGATCGAGCGCGAAGGGAAAAAGTTATACCGCTACCGCGCGAAGGATTATCGGATCTATTTCGAGCAAACGCCGGAAGGGATCACGATTCACCGCGTCCTGAACAAGAACACATTTCGGGATTTCCTTTTCCGCAGCAAGCTCCCGGTCGCGGAAGACCAAGCTCTCGGAAAGACTCGCGAGTTCTGGAAACTGATCGACGAAGGCAAGAAAACGCGGAAGCCCTAGGAACGGAGGAGAAGTGACTGTTCGGGATTACCTCAACCGATACATGTGTCGAGCGACGATACTTTGTTGGATTGCCGTGCTCGTCGCGGTCGTGAATTGGTTGGCGTCGCAGCATAATATCCGCGCAATGATGTTGCTCATCGTTGGCATCTTCGTCGCAGCTGGGTCTTACCCAAGATGTTTGACGCTCGGCGTCCGCCGCTCTAAGACCACTCTTTCGCTAGCGCTCGGTGAATTCGGTGTGCGTCTCGCGATTCCATCATCGTTTCGCTCGTTTCCATCGTGTCGTCTGTCATACGACACGGCGCGCGACCAACAGTAAGAGATTTCCTCCCGCCTTCCCGCAAGGCCTACGGCGTGGCAGGCGACTGCGCTCGGGGATGATTTTCATTCGGGGACGCGAATTAAATCACTTCATCAGCAGCATGGAGCGGCTGCGTTTGATTTCGCGAGTGATTTTGCGGTGGAGATGCGCCGGCATGCCGGTCACGCGGCGGGGAAGAATCTTGCCGCTCTCGGTCACGAATTTCTTCAACAGATCGGGATTTTTGTAATCGATCGCTTCGATCGAGATGTCGGTCCGGCGCCGAGGCATCGCGCGATTGGCGCGACGAAATGCAGAACGGCGTTTGGCGGTCTTCGGTTCCATCAGAAATCATTTTGTTTCGCGATGAAGCGTGTGCTTTCGCAAAAACGGATTGTATTTCTTTTTCTCCAGCCGGTTCGGCGTGCGCGGACTTTTCTTGTTCCGCGTAGTCATATAACGAGAAACCGGTTTGCCCAGCGCTTTTGCTTCGGTGCACTCGAGCGTGATAATTTCCTGCGCCATGCTCTTTACTCCTTCGGTTCCGGCGTCGGCGCGGCTTCTTCTTCCTCAGCTTCGGTGCCGTCCTCCTCAGTCAAACCAAAGAGCGAGGTTACCGATTGTCGAACGCGCGAGGCTTTGCTCTGTTTCTCGAGCTGCGATTGACATTCAACCGTGAACCGCGCGAACGGAATCGCTTCCAGACGCGCATGCGGGATCTGTTTGCCCGACATCTCGCAAATTCCGTAAGTGCCGAGTTCGATCCGCTTCAACGCCTGATCGATCTCGTAAAGCGCGTCCTGTTCTTGTGAAAGGAGGCTGAGCGCGAAATCGCGATCGTAGGCGTCGGATCCGGCATCGGCCTGATGCATTCCGAATGCGGACGCCTCGCTCCCTTCCGCGCGGGAACGGAGCGTGTCCTGCGCTACGCCGGCCATGGAATCGACCATCGCGTCCCGCAGTTGGAGGAGCTTCTCCTTCTGCTTGCGAACAAAAGGCGTCAATCTGCGCTCGCTGTTATTGCGGCCCGCTAATGCCACGCGTGGACGCGCACTGGCGCTGGCTTTCTTGGCAGAAACTCTACGTGCCGGCTTCCTGGCAGCTTTCGTCGAAAAGACTTTTTTCTTTTTTGGTGTGGCCATAATTTAAAAAGCGCCTCTGCAGTCAGTCGGGCGCCGGAAAAAACGGAGGCTTAATTAAGAACAATTCCCAAAGGGCGCAAGGGGAGATTTGACGAATTTCTGGGGCTTTGATTCGACGATTTTACGAGCTGGCGCTGGAGTATCGCCGCAGCGCAAACACCCAGAACGCCCGGGACAAACAAAAAACAATCGTCGATGCGACGAATAGCTGCAACATCAATGGGCCGGGCTGGCCAAAGGATTTGATCAGGAGCCGCGCCGGAATGTTGGCAACGATAACGACCGGAATGATCCAGCCGAAAATAAGCTTGAAAAGGCGCGGAAAAATTGCGTCCGGGTAGCGCGCAATGTTTAGGAAATTGAAGTAGCCGTAAACCAAGCCCTGCGCGCGAACGATCCAGAAGCTAACCGCGGCCAAGCTGAGCATGATCGAATAATGAACGGCAATGCCGAAACCGATCGCGACAAGATAGAGCAGGATCGACGTCAGACTCGGGACGTAGCCGAGTTTGGACAACGCGACGCCGACGACCATTCCGCCGACAGCGGCGTTGACCACGCTGTCGAGTCCAAATTGCTTCGTCGAGACGGCGAACTGGCTGTCGACCGGCAAAACAAGCAGCGAGTCGAGCTTTCCGGTGCGCACCAATTCAGGAATCGCTGCGACGTTAACGAAAAAGAATGCCTGAAAAAGCTGGGAGATCATTTGATGCGTGCCGATGAGCAAAACGACTTCCCATTTTGTCCAGTCGCCAATGCGGTCGACATTCCCGAAGATGATGGAGAAAAAAACGATCTGGCCTACGAACCAAAGCACTTCAACCAGCATCCAGAGAAGGAAATTCGCTTTGAAACTCATCTCGCGGATGAGCGAGTTCCGAAGCATGATTGAGTAGATCTCAATGTAACGCCGGACCACGCCTGCCTGTCATTTCAATTAGAGTCCAAGTCAAATCTGATCCACATGAAACGCTTTTTGCCACTCGGCATCATCGTTGTCGCCCTGCTCATTATTTTATTTGTTGTGCGTCGATGCACCTCGAGCGGCTCGGCCTCCTATCAAACTGCGACCGTCATGCGCGGACCCATCACCCAACTTGTGACTGCGACTGGAACGTTGAATCCGGTGGTTAACGTCCAGGTCGGCAGCCAGGTTTCAGGCAATATTGCCAAGCTGTTTGCCGATTTTAACTCCGACGTGAAGGCTGGTCAGACGGTGGCGCAGATCGACCCGATGCTTTTTCAAGCCGCGGTGACTCAGGCGGAGGGCGATTTAGCGAGCGCGCAAGCAGCACTCGAATTGGCAAAAGTGAACGCGACGCGAACGCAGGCGTTGTTCAACCAAAAAAATTCATCACAGCAAGATCTCGATTCGGCGATGGCGAACCTCCATCAGGCCGAGGCGAATGTGAAAATCAAACAGGGCGCGCTCGATAAAGCGAAGGCCGATCTCGAGCATTGCACGATCACCTCGCCAGTCGATGGCGTGGTCATTTCTCGAAACGTAGACGTCGGCCAGACAGTGGCGGCCAGTTTACAGGCGCCAGTGATTTTCCAGATCGCTAACGATCTAGCTAGAATGCAAATCGACTCGAACGTGGCCGAGGCCGACGTCGGGGTGGTTGAGGTCGGGCAGGACGTTGATTTTACAGTGGACGCATTTCCAATGCGTACCTTTCACGGCAAAGTTGTGCAGGTGCGGAACGCGCCGATTACCGTCCAGAATGTCGTCACGTACGACACGGTCATTGGCGTGGACAACAGAGACTTGAAATTGAAACCGGGGATGACCGCGAACGTTTCCATCATCATCGCCCACAAAGACAGCGTGCTCCAAATCAAGAACGCGGCATTGCGCTATCGACCAGCGGACGCAGCGGCTGAACCAAGAGCAGCCTCGTTCCAAGCGGCCGGTGCAGTTTCGACGCCGCCCAGCGGCCAACGTCCGACGGGCGCGCGCGAGCACAAACCCGAGCGCACGGTTTACGTTTTGTCCTTTGGTAGGCCGAAAGCCGCGCAAATTAAAACCGGAATTAGTGACGGGATTGTGACTGAACTAACCGAGGGATTAAAGGAGGGCGATCAAGTCGTGACGGCGGAGCTTTCGGCCCCCTCGGCTTCGAGCTCACCTCCGGCAAATCCATTCAGCGGCCAGCAGCGAAGATTTCCGTAAAGCAGATTAAGAGTAAGAGGAAAAGGAAAGTGACTAACGAAGAGGTTGTTAAACTGATCGACGTTCACAAGACGTATCACACCGGCGACGTTGATGTTCATGCCGTGCGTGGCGTTTCGCTCGAGATCCAGCGCGGCGAATTTGTCGCGCTGATGGGCGCGAGCGGCTCCGGCAAATCGACGCTCATGAACATTCTCGGTTGCCTCGATCGCCCGACTTCGGGTCGCTACATTTTGGACGATGCCGATGTTTCCGAGCTCGATCGCGATCGACTCGCCGACATCCGTAATCATAAACTCGGTTTCGTTTTCCAAAGTTTTAATTTGCTGCCGCGCACATCTGCGCGTGAGAACGTCGAGCTCCCATTGCTTTACGGCACGCACAACCTGACCAATGCGCAATTACGCGAAAAAGCGGACGCGGTTTTGGCGTCAGTCGGGCTCGGCGGTCGCGAAGATCATCACCCAAGCCAACTTTCCGGTGGTCAGCAGCAACGCGTCGCGATCGCGCGCGCACTGGTGAACGATCCCGAGGTCGTGCTCGCCGATGAGCCGACCGGAAATCTCGACAGCCGCACAAGTGTTGAAATCATGGGAATTTTTCAAGAGCTGAACAATCACGGCATTACGATCATCATGGTGACGCACGAGCAGGACATCGCGTCTTACGCGCGGCGCAACGTCGTGATGCGAGATGGATTGATCCTGAAAGATTTCAACGTGGCGCAACGGCTGGATGCCGTGACAGAGCCGGAAAAGATCGTGCCGGTGGATTTGGAAAGGTTGTCGTGAAGATTGGATCGACGATCAACATTGCCTTGCGCGCATTGCGCCGGAACAAGATGCGCTCGGTGCTGACCGCGCTCGGAATCATCATCGGTGTCGCTGCTGTTATCGCGATGGTCGGCATCGGCAACGGTGCGAAAGCGCAGGTCGAAGCGCAAATCGCAAGTCTTGGTCAAAATGTGATTTTGATTTTTTCCGGCAGCACGACTTCAAGCGGAATTCGGACCGGCTGGGGCAGCGCTGGCACGTTGAAGATCGAAGATGCGGATGCGATTCGGCGCGAGGTCCCGGGCGTTGTCGCGGTAAGCGAAGAGGTTGTCTCGACGACGCAAGTCGCGGCCGGTAACCAAAACTGGTTTACGCGAATTTACGGCGAGTCGGCCGATTATTTCGACATTCGGCAATGGCCACTTGCCGACGGCGCGCCGTTCACGCCGCAGGATGTGCGCAGTGCGAACAAGGTTTGCGTCATTGGCAAGACGACCGCCTCGCAAATCTATGGGAACGACGATCCGGTCGGACAAGTCTTGCGGATTAAGAACGTGCCGTTCACGATCATGGGCGTTTTGACGCCGAAAGGCTTGAGCACGCAGGGCGTCGATCAGGACGACATCGTCATCATGCCCTACACGAGCGCGATGAAACGCGTGATCGGCGGGACGACGTTACGCAACGTCAACGTCCAGATCGCAGACGGACGGCAGATCGGCGCCGCGCAACAGCAAATTATCGCGCTGCTTCGACAGCGGCATAATATTCGTCCCGGTCGCGACGACGATTTCACTGTGCGCAATCAACAGGAAATCGCTGACGCTGCGACAGCAACTACGGCGGTTATGACAGTCCTTCTCGGTTCAATCGCCGGCGTATCGTTAGTCGTCGGCGGAATTGGGATCATGAATATCATGCTCGTGAGTGTGACCGAGCGCACGCGCGAGATCGGTACGCGCATGGCGGTGGGCGCGCACGGGAGTGACATTCTCATGCAATTCTTGATTGAAGCAGTCACGCTTAGCTCAGTTGGTGGCGTGATCGGAATTATCTTCGGAATCGGCGCGTCACAAGTTCTTTCGAGCTACGCGCATTGGCCGACTTTGATTTCGCTCAGCTCGATCATCGTCGCGTTCATGTTCAGCGCCGCGGTTGGAATTTTCTTTGGCTTTTATCCCGCGCGAAAAGCTGCCGCACTCGATCCGATCGAAGCGCTCCGCTACGAATAAGACTGTAGCGGCAGCGTATGACGGTTGCAGATTTCGTTTATGACCGAACAGAGGAGCTATCAGGATTTGGTCGCGGACGCGAAAAAGAAGATCCCCCCGAGATTTCGCCGACTGACGCCGCTGCCAAAGCGAAGAACGGCAGCGCAGTAATTGTCGATGTTCGATCAGCCTCCAACGGCTTGGTAGTGCCGGAGGCCGCGGTGCCACATCGCGCGCGCGATTGACCAGGTTAGAAAAAGCCAGCCGGTTTGGATCGCGAGCGCTTGCCAAAGTTGCACGCCTTTCAAGCGTTCGAGAAAAATCGCCACCGGACAAAACAGTTCATAATAGAACGGCATCCATTTCAACGCCGTCTGAACTGGAGCCGGCATGATGTCGATTGGAAACATTTGGCCGCCAAGGAAATATTCGAACGAGTAAACGATGAAAACGATGGTGGTAATTTCCAAAATCCAGAACGCCATCATCGCGAGCGAGTAAGTGATGAAGAACTGGATGAACGCCGCCATCATTGTCGAACCTATCGCGAGCGCGTAAGTCAACGCATCGTGCGGAAGGGCGACGTAGTTATGAAAATAGAGGAAGATGAGCGCAATCGGCGGCAACGTGACGAAAGTGTAAACGAGCCGGCCGCTGCAAAAAATGCTGAACCGATAGGCGAGATAACTCATCGGCTTGGTCAGGAGTGCGTTGATCTGGCCCTCACGAATGTCGGCGGCGATTTGCCATTCGTCTTCAGTCGGCGTGACCAGATTGCTGACGAGGATCGTGAGCAAATAATAATAAATCATCGAGCCGTAGTTGTAGCCATGGAGACCGCTCCCGCGCTCTTTGAAGACTGCGCTCCAGAGAAATACCGTGCCGGCGAGCGGAATCAATCCGAACGCCGCGCGCAAAAAATAATTCCAGCGATAAACAAACGTATTCTGGAGCCCGATGTTGAAAACGGAGACGTATTTGTCGATCTTTGCGCTCGTCATTTCTTCGAAGCCAACTCAACAGCGAGATTGATGGCGGCGATCATGCTGTCGGGGTGCGCGACTCCTTTACCGGCAATTTCGAATGCGGTGCCGTGATCGGGGCTCGTTCGTGGAAATGGCAAACCCAGCGTCGTGTTCACGCCTTTGTGAAACGCATACAGCTTGAACGGGATGAGTCCTTGATCGTGATATATGCAAAGTACGGCGTCGAATTCACCTTCAAGTGCGCGGTGGAAAACGGTGTCGGGGGAATGCGGGCCACTGAACGCGGGCGGTTGATAGTTGATGGTTGATTGTTGAGAGTTCAATTGGGCGATGGCCGGACCTATGATTTCGATTTCTTCGCGCCCTATTCTTCCGGACTCGCCGGCGTGCGGGTTTAGACCACAAACAGCAATGTGAACTGGACTGCTTAAAGCAGCCGAGTTTCTGCGGCGTTGCAAAAGGTCCGCTAACAACAGGCCGACGCGGACGATCTCGCTTTGTTTCAACGCGCGCGGAACTTCGTTCAACGGGATATGAGTCGTGACTAGGGCCACGGTGAGTTTTCCGCCGGTCAAACACATCGCGAAGTTTTTTACGCCGCAGCGCTCGGCGAAAAATTCCGTTTGTCCTGGAAATTTGAATCCGGCTTCGTACATTCGCGCTTTGTGAATCGGGCCGGTCACGACGGCGTGCAGCTCGCCGCGTCGCGCACGCGTAACGGCTTCTTCCAAAGCGGCCCCAGCCGCGCGCGCGGTTTCAATTGTCGGCTTGCCGGGCTTGCAATTTAGCTGTCGTCCGATGATGACGTACTCAGCCGACTCGGGAAGGTGTCCGGATTTCAGCGCGAGATCGACAATCTCCGGTCCGATGCCGGCACAATCACCGAGCGTGATCCCGATGCGCGGTCGCATCACGCATTGTGTGCAAGCAGACGATTGAGGTCAATTGCCCTACGGGCAGCCAGACGAAAACCAATCAAGCGGAAGAGGAAGAGCGCGCTTGGCTAGAAAGTCTTGATGTAAGCCTTCGAACGGAGACTGGCGATCCACCTTTCCTGCAGGTTTTGCGCTTCTAGCTGGATCAATTTCTTTTCGATATCGGCGCGCGCTTGCTCAAGCGATTTGGTGTCGCCACCATGTCTGTCTTCGACTTTGAGAATGTAGTAGTTGCCGCTGAAATCGATGACATTGCTGATCTTGCCAACCGCAAGACGAAATGCGGCTTTCTCGAGCGGCGCGGCCAGTGTTTTGCGATCGACCCAACCCCAGTCGCCACCCTTCTCGCGGGTGCTGTCCTCGGAATAAAGCTGTGCCATTTGTTCGAATTGCGCTCCATTAACGAGCTTGCTAAAAATCTCATTGGCCATTGCTTTTTGCGCAGCGGCTTCGCCGTCACTGAAGTGCCCGGGAATCATGATCAGACGCAATTTTATCTGTTCCTTGCTCGTGAATTCGTCCCGATGCTCTTTGTAATATTGTTCCACTTTCACGGGCGAAGCGATGGTGGCGAGCTTCACGTTCTTGCCCCGCATCGCCTGGACGATCATTTTTTCCATCTCCATCTTTTTGAATTCGCCAATCGTGAAATTTTGCGCCTCGAGCGTTTTGATGAAGGTGTTGCGGTCGCCGCCAAAATCCGTCCGGATAATGTCGTGCATCCGGTCTTCGACAAAGTGATCAGGAATCTGGTAGTTGTCCTGCTTGAACGCCTGAATGATTAACTGTCGATCGATCAAATCGTTTAGCGCGGCCTGACGCGCTTCCTTAACTTTTTGGATCAGTTCGTCTCCGGTGAATTGGGCGCGCAATAATTTCTCGCGCGGCATAACGACACCGCGAACTTGCGAATAGGTGATGACATCGCCGTTCACAACTGCGGCAACGCCGTCAACCACCTCCGGTTCGGCTTGGGCGGCATAGGCGGCGCAGCAAATCGGAGAAAGATTCACGAGACAGGCTGCAGTCAGTGCGAGGGCAATCGGCCGGATCATGTAAATTTTTTTGTTAGCTCTAGAACCTCCCGAAGGTGGAAGGTTTCGGCAACTAAACGGGGGAATTTGCCGTCGACAAGTATAAATTCACCGCGCCGGGTCAGCATCAGTTTGCGCTCGCGCGCTTCCACGCGTGTAATGCCGGCTCTGGCCGCGGCGAGCTTAATTTCGGCCAAAATAAAGAGGCTCTCGACCGCCTCCGGAAATTTGCCGAATCGGTCTCGCCATTCGTGCTTGATACGATCGAAATGGTCGCGGGTGGTGATCTCGGCGATCTCGCGATAAGCTTTAATCCGGAGTCCGGTGTCGCTGATGTAACTCGCTGGGACGAACGCCGGAATTCGCTTCTCGGGGCCGAGCTGCGCAAACTCGGCTTCGTTGGTCGACATAAAATCAATTCGAAGGTCGACATCGAGTCGCGGCTGATATTTTCGGACCTTCAATTGCGCGACCGCCTGCTTGAGAAGCTGGCAGTACAAATCGAAACCGATCGCAACGATGTGGCCGCTTTGCGCGGTGCCGAGAATGCTGCCTGCGCCGCGGATTTCGAGGTCGCGCATGGCGATGCGGAAACCCGCGCCGAGCGCGCTGTATTGCTTGATCGCGTTGATCCGTTTGCGCGCGGCGCCAATCGTCATCATTTCCCGCGGCAAAAGCAGATACGCGTAAGCTTTGTGCTCGGCGCGACCGACCCGGCCACGCAATTGATAAAGATCGGCCAGACCAAAACGATCGGCGCGATCGATGATGATCGTGTTTGCGTTTGGGATATCGAGGCCGCTTTCAATGATAGTTGTGCAAACAAGCACGTCGATTTCTCCCGCGACAAACCGAGCCATGACTTCCTCGAGCTCGTCTGAAGCCATTTGGCCGTGGCCGATCTCGACGCGCGCTTCCGGGACAAGATCGACAATCTTTTCGCGCACACGCTCGATCGAGTGGACGCGGTTGTGCAAAAAATAAACCTGACCCTGCCGCTCGAGCTCGCGCTTAATTGCGTCGCGGATAATTCGCTCATCATAACCCGAAACAATTATTTCTACGGGCAACCGATTGAGCGGTGGCGTTTCGATCGTCGACATGTCTTTCACGCCGACGAGCGAGAGATAAAGCGTCCGCGGAATTGGCGTAGCGGAAAGCGTCAGCACATCAACGAGCTTGAACAGCTCCTTGAATTTTTCTTTGTGCAAGACGCCGAAACGCTGTTCTTCGTCAATCACAACCAGGCCGAGGTCTCTAAAGACGACGTCGCCGGAAATGAGACGATGCGTACCGATAATGATGTCGACGCCGCCTTGCCGGAGCAGATCGAGGATCTTCCGCTGCTCACCTTGCGATCGAAATCGGCTGAGCATTTCGATGCGCACCGGATAATCGAGCATTCGTTGCCGAAAAACTTCGAAATGTTGTTGAGCGAGCACCGTCGTCGGCGCGAGCACTGCGACTTGTCGTCCGTCTATCACTGCCTTAAACGCCGCTCGGATCGCCACTTCGGTTTTGCCAAACCCAACATCGCCGCAGATCAGCCGATCCATCGGGCGCGGACGTTCCATATCGATTTTTGTGTCGATGATCGCTTTCATCTGATCCGGCGTTTCGCGAAACGGAAAGGAATGCTCGAATTCCAACTGCCATTTTGTATCCGAACCGAATGCGTGGCCGGGAACTGTTTCGCGCTCGGCCTGGACGGCGAGCATTCGGCTAGCGTAATCAACAATGGATAACGCGGCGTTCTTCTTTGCCCGCGCCCATTTTGAGTCGGCGAGAGAGCTGAGTTGCGGCGAACGTTTGCCGACGCCGACATAACGCGAGACGAGATAGGCCTGCTCGAGTGGGACGTAGAGCTTCGCTTGATCGGCGAATTCGAGCGCCAGGACTTCCTGCTGGCCGCTGATCGATGTTGGGATCCGCGTTAACCCAGCAAAACGCGCGATGCCATGTTCAAGATGAACGACGAGATCATCTTCATTCAGCTCGCTGAAATCGATTTGGGCGCGATGTCGCTCGGCGTGATAAAGACGACGTCGGGCGTGCGGCGCGAAACGCCCGAATAATTCGGCGGCCGACAAAATGACGAGGTTCGCGGCGGGGAAACAAAATCCGCGCGCGAGCGTGCCGAGCACAAGAGCAACATCCTGGAGCGCGTCGGCGCAGATCAATTCGCGGAAGCGCTCGATTTCACCTTCGGTCTGAAAATAAACGGCGATGTGCGCTTTGTTCGCGCGCCATTCGGTCAAGCGCTTGATGAATTGGTCGCGCTTCGCTTCCGCGAGGAGAAAATCGCCGACCGCGAACTCGCCGATGTCGCAATCCTGAAACGCGCCGGTGAAATCTTCTGCGCCGTCTTCAATCCAACCTTCACTGATCTGAATTTGCGCGTCGGATTTTCCCTCCGGCTCGATGTCGATCGTTAGATCAGCTTTGCCGATGTAATCGCGGACAACGCCCCTCATGTCGTTCGCGGCGCCAAGCAGGATATCGATTTTGCTCAGATCGCGCACTGAGCTTTGCGTGTCGATGTCGAACTCGCGGAGCGATTCAACGCTGTCGCCGAAGAACTCAACCCGGACGGGCAATGGTGCCTGCCAGGAATAGAGGTCGACAATCCCGCCCCGGACGGCGAACTGACCGCGAGTTGTGACTTGCGCGACTCGGTCGTAACCGGCATCACTCAGTTTTTCGAGCAATTGCTCCATGGTCGAGCTCGCGCCGCGCTTGATCGTTAACGTCGCGGCGGAAACCGCGCCGCGTTTCGGCGCACGCTGATCGAGACTCGCGCGCGTGGTGACAGTCACGTGCGGTCCCGGCTCACTGTCGATCCGCGCGAGAAGCGCGAGGCGCTCAGCCGCGATTTCGGGATCGGGAAGGACGTTTTCGACGGCGGCGAATTCGGCTTCGGGAAGGAATTGCGCGCTCGGAAGCCAGTTCAGGATTGTTTCGTAAAGAGAATCCTGCATTCGCACGGTCGGACAAAGAATCCAGACCGTTTTGTTAGCGGGTCGCGCGATAGCGGTGCTAAGAAAAGCTTGGGCCGGCGCGATAACATGTGAAAATTTTACCGGCGCGTGGCGCGTTCCAATCTGCGCGAGCTTGCGTGCAATCGGTTCACTATGCGCAACGCGCTCGAGCAATTCGTTGGCGAGCGGTTTTTCCACCGGCGAAGGTCGGCGAAAGTTGGCGCTGGTTCAAAAGCGAGCGCCGAAAATGTCGTTTTCCAAAGCAGTCAAGACGCCCGCCGCTATAGTTAATTCGTGATTGTGACCGGAGTGCCGGTGGAAACTGACTTGAAGAAGTTCTCGGCCATGAACTGCGGCATACGGATGCAACCGTGCGACGCTGGATATCCCGGCAAATAACCTGCATGCATGCCGACGCCGTCAACGATGCGCATGAAGTACGGCATCGGCGCACCTTTGAAGCGCGTGCCCGGCGGCTTTTTATCTTTCTCGACGTCCACGTTTGGCATCATGACGTTGCCCGCGTCATCCACGAAATCTCCATACCGAGTCGAAGCGTGGTTGATGTCCTTCTGGATGATTGCGAATTTGCCGATCGGCGTGTTCAGACCTTCGCGCCCGGTTGAGAGCTGCGAAATTCCGACCAGCGTTCCGCTTTTGTAAAAGTAAGCGCGTTGTTCTTTGAGACTGATTTTTACCGACGCCTTGCCACCAATGTAATCACCGTCCCAATAGGAAACGCTGTCGACGGGTGCGCCGCTGGTCGGAGCGTTGCCGTAAATTCCGCCGAGATATTGGGTTTGGCCGGAGTAGCGAACGTCCTCCGCGCAGCCGGTAAAGATCATAGCCGATGTTGCGAAAAGCGGGAGGAGCGCGAGGCGATAAGATGAAGAGCGCATAAGAACTTTTCGGTCGAACCCTCTAGCGCCGACGCACCCAAAGTCAAGGGACGGACCCCGAGTTGGCGCGCGCAAATTTGTTCCGGTCCGCGGCTTGAATTGTGCTTTCTACGAGGCAGCGTTTCAGGCATGCCGACCTACGAGTATCACTGCCAGAAGTGCGACCAAAGTTTCGAGATGTTCCAATCGATGCGCGACAAGCCACTGAAAACGTGCCCTCAAGAACGTTGTCGGCTTCCAAAATGGGGTCGCGGCAAGGTGAAACGTCTCCTCGGCACCGGCGCGGGAATCATCTTCAAAGGCTCAGGTTTTTACAGCACGGACTATCGGAGCAAGGCCTATCAGGAGGCGGCGAAAAAGGAATCGCCGGCCGCCACTGGCGAAAAAGCCGCTATTGGCAAGGAGTCGACGACGAAACAGACATCAACCTCGACGCCAGCGACTAAACCGAAAAAGAATCGGCTGCATGACGACAACCACTGAGTCAACGCAAAAAGCTTACCTGCACAAAATGCCGGCATGAAAACGAAGTCGAACGCATTTATTGCCACAATTGTGGCGAGCGACTCGACCGTTTCGCGGTGTTGGCGAAGAAAAAAACGCAGGACCCCCGGAGACCAACGGCGTCGCCTGCAAAAAATGATGGAAGGACCGAGCGCGCTTCGGCGAAACTTCTTCGCGGTCAGCAAATTGGCGCTGGCGGCGGTAGTTGTGGCCAGGCTGGCGGAAGTTGCGTCGCCACCGGATCTACCAGCTCCGGCCAAAGCTGTGCCGCCCCTAATGAATCTCGATTTTGAAAGCGCGGTGTAACACCGCCTACTCGTTAAAGCGTGAATAGGCCGGGAGCCCGCCATCGGACTCACCGGCCAACCAACCAATCAATTAAGCTGTTTTTGTAAGGAATTAGACGGAAGAACGGGGGCGAGAGTTTCACATTTTTGACGGAAAATCTGGAACCGTGCTCGCCAACGCGCGCGCGCCGCGCACTCATTCTCCAGGCAATGCTTATTTGGCAAGATCCGGGGAGCGTCGAGTTTTTCGTCGGTTTGCGAGAAAATCAGAAGATCTTCCAGATTTTCTCGAGGTCGTTCTGGTCGTTCTCGGCCAGTTGTGGAAACAACGCGCCAGCAAGCACTGTGCCGTGTCCGCGAAGGAGAGACGCTCTCTCTACCTACCTCAACGCGATCAAATCGGAGTTCTAGCTAATGTATGGCGACCGTAATAATCAACGGGTCAGCAGTTGCTCGGGCGAGTTTTGCTGATTATCATAGCGCGCACCGATTCATGCAGAAGATTGGATTTGCCGAAGCCCTCGACTCAATCGTGGCGAGTGACACGCGTTATCAACGCGAGGCCTACATCTTTTTGCGGGACGCGCTCGATTTCACGACCAAACAGCAGAAGAAAGCGAAAGGCACGACTGTGCGTCACGTATCGGGTCCGGAATTGCTGGAAGGAGTTCGGCAGTACGCGCTCAAAGAATTCGGGCCGATGGTGATCACAGTGTTCGGCAGTTGGGGGATTCACTCGTGCGAAAACATCGGCCACATGGTTTTTAATCTCATCGGCGCGGGAATTTTTGGAAAGACTGACGAAGATTCGATCGAGGATTTCAAATCCGTTTACGATTTTCAGGAAGCATTCGTGAAGCCGTTCGCTCCGGAAAAGAAAGTCGAAACCCCGAAAAGTTTACCGACGCCCAAAACTGTATGATCGGCAAAGCGCCGCGGGTGGCGCTGGTTTGTGCAATTGCGTTTAGCATGGCGAACTTGAAAGCAGTTGATCGTTCTCAATCAAGACAAACTGTGCCGCCGAAGAACGGTGGTAAGTCCGACATCATCACGTTTCCGCCGAGTTCCGCGCAAAAATTTGTCTTACCGGACGGGCTCACGTTGATCGTTCAGGAAGATCGGAGCGCTCCAGTCGCGAGTGTTCAGGCATGGTGCGGCACGGGCAGCATTTACGAGGACGACAAGCTCGGCGCCGGTCTATCGCACATTCTCGAGCACATGCTCTTTAAGGGAACCAAGACGCAGAAGGCCAGCGAGATCGCGCAGAAAGTCCACGACGTCGGCGGTTACATTAACGCTTACACGTCGTTCGATCGCACCGTTTTCTGGATCGACGTCCCGAAAGACGGCGTGCAAGCCGCGCTCGCGGTTTTGTCCGATGCGATGATGAACTCGATGTTGCCGCCGGAAGAATATGCGAAGGAACAGGAAGTAATCCGGCGTGAGTTCGCGATGAATCTCGACGATCCGGATCGCATGGCGAGCGTACTCTTGTTCGCGGCAGCATATCAAAAGCATCCATATCGTCTGCCAGTCATCGGCGAGATGGAAATTTATAATCAGCTTACGCAAGAGCAGGTGATGCAATATTACAAATCGCGTTACGTTCCCAACAATCTCACTTTTATTGTGGTCGGCGATGTCAGCGCAGAGAAAATTCATCAACAGCTCGCCGATTATTTCAAAGATTATCCCGAGAAATCGCTGAAGCCGGTTTTCGTTCCGGAAGAACCACCGCAACTCGGCCGGCGCGACGTTCACAACGAGTTCGCAACTGAACTGAGCCGGCTCGCCCTTGCCTGGCACATTCCGGAAATCACCCACCCGGATCTTCCAGCTCTCGACTTGCTCGCTGGAATTCTTGGCGAAGGGCGCAGCTCGCGTTTGTATCGGCGCGTGCGCGAGCAAACTGGCTTCGCCTTTAGTGTCTCGGCGTTTTCCTACACGCCCGGCGATCCCGGATTGTTCGGGGTCGATGCGACGGCAGATCCAGAAAAACGGGATGACGTGCAAAAACTGATTTTGCAAATCATCGACGAGATCAAGCAGGATGGCGTCACCTCTGACGAGTTGATCAAAGCGAAAAAAATGTCGCTCGCACATCATCTCGACGCTCTGACAACGATGCGCGGGCAGGCGTCCGATATTGGCTCGAACTGGCTGCTGACCCGAAATCTGAATTTCAGCCGCGATTATCTTACGGCGGTGCAAAAAGTGACGCAAGACGACATCCGCCGCGTCGCCGCGAAATATCTTGTCGATCAAAACCTAACGGTGGCCTCGCTGAATCCAAAGGGCTCGCTTGGTGTGACACAAGAAACTTCAAAGCCGCCGGCGGTGGCCGACATTCAAAAGTTCGAACTCTCGAACGGCTTGCGTTTGCTCGTGCGTGAAGATCCGCGCTTGCCGTTGGTATCAATGACCGCGGTTTTCCGAAGCGGCTTGCTCGCGGAAACGTCGCAAACGAACGGAATCACCCGTCTGACTGCGCGCACATTGTTCAAAGGAACAAAGACGCGTACCGCGGAGCAAATAGCAGATCAAATCGAAGGCATTGGCGGTTCCATCTCGAGTGACGCTGGCAACAACAGCATGAGTGTTGGCGTTCACGTGATGAAGCCCGATCTCAAGACCGGTGTCGATCTGCTGGCTGACGTTTTGCTGAACGCCACCTTTCCGGAGAAGGCGGTCGAGCGGGAAAAACAGGTCCAGATGGCGGGCATCAAGCAGGAAGAAGAACAACTCACCACAGTGGCGCGAAATATTTTGCGATTGGCGCTCTTCACTGATCACCCCTACGCCTTGCGCGCCAACGGCTCGCCCGAATCCGTGCAGCACCTGACGCAGAGAGATTTGATTGCGTTTCGTGACAAATATCTCGTCGCGAAGAATGGCGTAATTTCCGTTTTCGGAAGTGTGAACGCAGCCGAAGTGAGGCAACTACTCGAACAAACACTTGGCAAAATGAAGCCGGGTGAGCTGGCGTTGACTGATGCGCGACCGTCCGTGCCGATCACGAAGATCGAGAACGTAGAGAGCAATAAAGAAAAGGCTCAGGGGGTGATCATGGTCGGTTATCGCGGCGTCGACATGTTTAGCAGGGATCGACACGCGCTCGAGTTGATCGACGAAGCGAGCAGCGATCTCGGTTCGCGATTTTTTGTTCGCATCCGCGAGAACATGGGCCTCGCTTATTATATCGGCGCGACTCAGATGCAGGGACTCGTTCCTGGATTGTTCGCGTTTTATCTCGGGACCGATCCGCAAAAAATCGAGCCGGTGAAAACGGCATTGCTCGATGAAATTCGGAAGCTCGCGAGCGAAGGCTTGACCGAAGAGGAATTGAATCGGGCGAAAAAGAAATTGATCGGGCAACATCAGATTGCGATGCAAAGCAATGATTCGTTTGGCTACCAATGCGCTCTCGACGAGCTTTACGGTCTCGGCTTCGATTATTACAAAAAGTTCGAGCAGGAGGCGAACAGCGTAAGCCTTGATAAGATCAAGGAGGTCGCGGCAAAATATTTTCGCGATCAGCCGTACGTTTTGGCCACGGTTCGACCATCGGAAAAGAAGTGACGAGTGGATCCGGGCCGGACTAGCATTCTGATGAGTGACGAGAATGCTGTGCTGTGCTAATGAAAGTCGTCAATTGTCAATGATCACTTATGGCTGAAGTTCAAACCAGTACCCAGAGCGGCGAGCTTTCCCAGCGTTTTATCGAATTTGTGATGATGCACGCGCAGAACGCCGCGCTGTTTCTGGGCCAGATTCCGAATCCGAAAACCGGTGAGGGCGAAGTGAACCTTGAGGTCGCCAAAATGTTCATCGACCAGCTGGCGATGATTCAGGAAAAAACGCGCGGCAATCTGACGAATGACGAATCGACCGTGCTGCGCAACACGCTTTCAAATTTGCAGATGGCCTATGTCGAAGTTGCGCGGCACGCGCCCAAAGGCGCGACGCAGCCGAAACAATCCGCCTCCGCCGAGGCTACGGCGCCCAAGCCCGTGCCAGGGATGGAGCAACCACCAATCACGCCGTCCAGTCCGGCTACCGAGGCGGAGTCGAAGAAGAAATTCACTAAGAGCTACGGCTCTTGAGTTGAACAGACGCGCTCCTAGCGTCGTCGAAGGATAAGCTGCCGCCGATTCATCATCGGGCAGCGAACTTACGCAGGTGCATGCTCGGGCAAAGAACGGAAACGGTAACGGCACGAAGCTTCTCACGGAAGCGATGGACGCGGCCGAGGAAGCCGGTCTGCGCTATGTCAGCGATGAGCGGCCTGGTTACACGCGAAAAGCGATCACTGACGAGTTTGAATTTGATACCGAAGGAAAAGCGATTCATGATGAGCAGCATCTGCTCCGCATTAAACGGCTCGCCATTCCGCCGGCATGGACGGACGTTTGGATTTGTCCGTCGGCGAACGGTCACATTCAAGTTACTGGCCGCGATGCGCGCCGTCGCAAACAGTATCTGTATCACGAGCGTTGGCGCGAAGTTCGAGACGAAAACAAGTACGATCGCATGATCGGCTTTGGGAAAGCGCTGCCGAAGATCCGACGACGCGTTGCCCGCGATTTGAAATTACCGGGACTGCCGCAAAACAAAGTGCTCGCAACAGTCGTGCAGCTGCTCGAGCGGACTTTCATCCGCATCGGCAACGAAGGGTACGCCCGCGAAAACAAATCGTTCGGCTTGACCACAATGAAAGATAGGCATGTGGAAGTGAAGGGATCGGAGCTGCGTTTTCGTTTTCGTGGCAAGAGCGGACGCGAACACGAAGTGGACGTGACCGATCGCCACATCGCGAAGATTATTTCCAAACTGCAAGATCTACCCGGCCAGGACTTGTTTCAGTACATCGATGAGGACGGTAAAGTGGGCGACATCACTTCGCAGGACGTGAACGAATATCTCCGCGAAATCAGTGGCGAAGATTTCAGCGCAAAAGATTTTCGAACGCTTGCCGGAACGGTTCTCACCGCAATTGCCCTCAACGCACAGGAGAAGTTCCAAACCAGGAAGCAGGCGAAGGCAAACATCAAGACCGCAATCGGTGCCGTCTCAAAGATCCTCGGCAATACGCCGGCGATTTGCCGGAAATGTTATGTTCATCCGGCGATCTTCGAAAATTATCTCGATCAGAAATCGATCGACGGCCTGAAACAAATGACCGAGGACGCTCTGGAAAAGGAAGATGTCGATCTTCGGTCGAGCGAGAATGCCGTCCTGAAATTCCTGGAATCGCGATTGGCAAAAAAAGCCGCCTAGCGATTAACGGTCGCTATGGGACGGAGTTGCTTTTAGCTTCGCGCTCTTGCGAACAGTGATCGTGGCTTCGCTCGGAGTCGGCGATTTTTCGGGAGACTTTTTCGTGGACGGCCAGATCAATCGCCACGGCTGACTTTTAATGGTTTCGCTGAATTCGGCGATATTTTTTCCGGTCGGTCCGAGATCGTTAACGGTCAGTTTCAGTTTTTCGGACGAGGTCCGCAGATTTTGGAGCGTGATCTTGATATTATCGTTCCCGCTCAAGCTGTTGCTGATCTTCTCGATGTTGTTCAGTGACTGCGAAAGCGCGCTATCGGGCGCCGTCATGTCCGCAATGTGCTCGCCGAAAAGTTTGACCTGACCGAGCGCCTGATTCAGCTCCGAGTTTTCGTCGGTGATGTGATTCAAGTTTTGCGCAGTCTGCTGAAGATCTTTCATCGTGTTGGTTGCTTCGGCGGCAACCGGCTTGATCACTTCCAGCATTCTGGCGGCGGCTTCGCCGAGATCAGGATTGCGTTGGCCGGCAAAAATCTCGCCGTTGTGTGCACGCCCGGAGGCTTCAGTACCCTGCGTAATGTCGATCGCCATTTCGCCAAGCAGTCCGAGCTGCATCAAACGCGTCTTGGCGTCCCGATAAACAACCGCAGTGCGATCCACCTGAACGTCGATTCGCGCTTCATACCTTGGTTTACCCGTCGGCGGGGTAGGCGATGCTTCCGGCTCTTCTTGAGTGAATGCGGCGGCCGCTTCTTCTGCGCGACGCTCTTCTTCTTTCGACACCGGCGAATATAATTTTTGCACCTGACCAATCTTGCGGCCAGCAAGCATCACAACTGCCCCCGGCTTAATTCCGGCAGCGTTGTCCACGTAAATTCTGTAAGTGACGAGCGGCTGAAAAAGTCCCGGCGCGCCGAGCAACACCAGGACAAAAACGAGGACAGCCACGGTCCCAACCACCAACAGGCCGGTCATGATTTCATTTTTTTGCAATTGCATCTTGGCTTCCTTCGAGAATAGGACCTTCGGTGCTGCCGCTCAAAAACTGGCGAACAACTGGATCTCGCGATTGCTTGAATGTTTTAGGATCAGCATCTTCAATGACTTTTCCTTGATATAACATAGCCATTCGTGTGCCGATGCGAAAGGCACTGGCCATTTCATGGGTAACGGTGATCGACGTCACTTTCGATTTCTCGCTTAAGTTAATAATCAATTCGTCGATGACGGAGGCGATCACCGGATCAAGGCCGGCGGTTGGCTCGTCAAAAAGAATCAGCTCCGGTTCCAATACCAGAGCGCGCGCCAGGCTGACGCGTTTGCGCATGCCGCCACTCAACTCGGACGGCATCAGATCTCTCGCGTCCTTCATTCCGACGAGATCCAGTTTTTCATCAACAATCCCGTCGATTTCTTTGCGTGATTTGACGGTCAATTCCTCCAACGGCAGCGCGACATTGTCTCGAACGTTGCGCGAGCTCAGCAGAGCCGAGTATTGATAAACCATCCCGATGTGGTGGCGCACTTGTTGGAGTTTTCGCCGCTTCAAACGCGTAATCTCGAATTGCTTGAAGAAAACTGAACCGGCGTCCGGTTGCAGCATTCCCAAAATCAATCGCAGAATGGTGCTCTTGCCGCTGCCGCTTTGTCCCATGATCACAAGCCGCTCCTCCGGCTCGACCGCAAGCGAAACTCCGTCGAGCACCCTCTTGTCCTCGAACTGTTTCTTGACCTCGCGCAGTTCGACCATGTGCGAATTATTCGTTCTCATCTCGGGAAAAAGTTGACGTAAACGATGTTGTACAGCGTATCGACACCGATCACGACGGTGATGGCCGTGACGACACTCGACGTTGTCGCTCTGCCAACCCCAGCCGCTCCGCCTTTCACGGTCAGACCACGATAACACGCGATCGCTGCGATCAGCAGTCCGAACAGGAAGCTTTTGAACACGCCCGTTACGATGTCGCGAATGAGCAATGCGTCGCGAACAAGATCGAGAAAGTAAGGAAAGGCGATGCTGAAATACGCTTTCGAAATCAAGCTAGTGGCGGCGACCGCGGAAATGTTTGAGATCGTGGAAAGACACGGCATCAGAAAAAAAAGCGCGAGCATCCGCGGTGCGACCAAAAAACGGAGCGGTCCGATTCCCATTGCTTCGATTGCTTCGACTTCTTCTGAAACCTGCATCGTGCCGAGTTCGGCGGTGAATGCAGCGCCGATTCTCGCGGCGAGCATGATCCCAGTGATCAGCGGTCCGAGCTCGCGCGTGAAACTGATTGCAACTAATCCGGGAACGAGCCGTTCGGTTCCGAATCGTTGCAATTGATAACCGGTCAGTAACGCCATGGTCAGACCGAGGAAAAATGAAACCAGGGCAACCAGCGGGACGGAATCGACGCCAGCGCGTTCTGCGTGCCGGAAAAAGCCGACCGCGCGAAACGGAACCCGTCCGCCACGCAAGCGTTCGAAAGTCTCCTGGAACGTCTGCGTGATGAACCAGAAGATACTCCCGACTTCGCGAAGGAAATTCGTCCAGAGGCCGCCAATCTCCTGAAGCACGATAGCCGGCGCTGCGATCAACCCTCTTTCGGTCGATTCTTGTTTTTCCTCAGCCATTTCAAGGGAGGAAATTGCCCTACTTCACGAGAGGGAAAAGTGATTTCTTCTCGCTGGCGCAGCCGTGAACTGCGGACTACTTGTTTTAACACGCGAATTTTATGTCGACGCGACGTCTTCTAGTTTGCGGTTTTGTCGCATTAACGGCATTAGCTCAGGCGCAACAGTTCGGAAAAATGAGTTCCATGAAGGAGAACAAAATCGGATTGGTCGTGCACGGCGGCGCCGGAACGATGGAGCGGGGGAAAATGACGCTGGAACGCGAGCGCGAATACCGCGCCGGAATTGAAAACGCCCTGCGCGCCGGTTGGGAGATTCTGCAGCACGGCGGTTCGAGTCTCGACGCAACCGAAGCCGCCGTGCGCGTGTTCGAAGACGATCCGCTCTTTAATGCCGGTAAAGGCTCGGTTTTCAGCGCGGCCGGGACCAACGAAATGGACGCCGCGATCATGGACGGAAAAAGATTGCGCGCCGGCGCGGTCGCGGACGTCCGGCACATCAAGAACCCGATCAGTCTTGCCCGGTTGGTGATGGAAAAATCGCCGCACGTTTTAATGAGCGGTCCCGGCGCCGAAGACTTTGCCAAGCAACACGGCGTCGAGCTAGTCGACGCAAAATATTTTTTTACCCAGGAACGCTGGGAGGCGCTTCAAAAAGCTAAGGTCGCGGAAAAAGCGGGCGGCAACGGCGACAAGAAATTTTTTCTAACCGACCAGGACCTGCACGGCACCGTTGGCGCAGTCGCGCTCGATCGAGATGGAAACTTGGCTGCGGCGACTTCCACCGGCGGCAAGACAAACAAATTGAGCGGTCGCATCGGCGACACCCCGATTATTGGCGGCGGCACTTATGCGAACAACGCTACCTGCGCGGTTTCGGGAACCGGCGACGGCGAATTTTTTATCATGGCTACCGCTGCGCACGATGTTTCGGCGCTGATAGAATACCGGCGCGAGACCGTGGAGGAAGCGAGCGTCGCCGTGATCGACAAGATCGGCAAGCTTGGCGGCACCGGTGGAATGATCGCGATCGACAAGAACGGCAAGATCGCGCTGCCATTCAACAGTTCGGGCATGTATCGCGGATATGTTGATGCAAACGGGAAGTTCGTGACCGAGATTTATCGTTAAAATTTGTAGAGGCGGCTGTATCAGCCGCCTGTTTACTTGCTAGATGCTTGGCACAAGCGCCTCTACAACTCACCCGATGCTCCCGCCATTTTCGATCGCCATTCCGTGTTACAACGAAGCTGCCCGAATCGGCGACTCCGTCCGCGTGACGCTGGATTATCTCGCCGCGGAATCTTCGGACGGAGAGCTGATTGTGGTAAATGACGGGTCAACTGACGCGACGTCGACGATTGTTCGAGACACGTTGGAATGCGCAGAAGTGCGGACACGATTTCTCGAAAATTTTCCAAATCGCGGCAAGGGCGCGGCCGTCCGAACCGGTTTACTTGCCGCAACCAAACCGATCGGATTGTTTTTCGACGCGGATCTCTCCACACCGTTGAGTGAGATCCCGAAAGTAATCGAACCGATAGCGGACGGAGATGTCGATCTCGCGTTTGGCTCGCGCGCGCTCGATCGTAAATTAATTGGTATTCACCAACCTTGGCGACGCGAGCAAGCCGGGCGCATTTTCAACTTGATCGCGCGCCTCGCCACCGGGATGCCATTTTGGGACACGCAATGCGGCTTTAAAGCCTTTCGAATGGATGTGTGCCGTCCGATTCTCGAAAAAGCGCACACCATCGGCTTCGCGTTCGATGTCGAACTACTCTTTCTCGCGTATCGGGCCGGTTTGCGTCTCCGCGAAATCCCCGTGCGTTGGAGCCACACCGAGGGCAGCAAGGTCCACGTGATCCACGACAGTCTACGGATGTTGCGTGAAGTGATCGCCCTCAGCATGTCGTCGTCGTCGTGAATCTGACGTGCGTTATTTCTTAATGACCTCGGCGTTCTCGAGCATCGCGATCCCGCCCCGCTCGGCCAATTTGCCTTTCAGCGTGATCGTTTTGCCACAGGAATCAGCTAGCGCGTCGTTCATCGGTTTGTGTTCGCCGACGACGAGATAGGCTTTGCCGTTTTCAACAATGCCGACCGGTCCACCGTTTTTGATGCACTTCGCGCCGCAAGCCGAGCCATGGCTGTCGCCAATGGCGTTGTGATCGACGTAGCACATCATATCGACGATCTCTCCGGTCACAGTTTTATCTGCGGCAGCGTCGGCTTTGCCGTGCTCATGTTCGGCGGCTAGTGCGAACGGTGCCGTGGCAAAAAAAGCGACGACGATAACTGAGAAGACAGTTCTGAAAGCTTTGAATCGGGTTGAATTAAACATGATTTATTTTCGGCTCGTCTTGCCTTCGATCAAATCCGTAAATTGTTGGAACAAATAAGACGCGTCGTGCGGACCGGGCGCAGCTTCGGGGTGATATTGCACACTGAAGATCGGTAACTCCTTGTGGCGCATTCCTTCGACCGTGCTGTCGTTCAGATTGATATGGGTGACCTCGACGTTTTTCGGGAGCGACTCTAGATCAACGGCGAATCCGTGATTCTGCGCCGTGATCGCGACCTTGCCACTTTTCAAATCTTTCACCGGCTGGTTCGCGCCGCGGTGGCCGAACTTCAGTTTGAATGTCGACCCGCCGAACGCGAAGCCGAGGATTTGATGGCCGAGACAAATTCCGAAGATTGGTTTCTCGTCCATCAAATCGCGAACTGTTCTATGCGCGTATGGCAAAGCCGACGGATCGCCAGGACCGTTGGAGAGAAAAATTCCATCCGGGTTCTGAGCAAGCGCTTGTTCGGCCGTTGTCGACGCTGGAACAACCGTTACACCGAAACCTTTCTGCCGAAGCAAGCGCAGAATGTTTTGTTTGATTCCGTAATCGTAGGCCACAATTCGAAACCGAATCGGCGGCAGCTTTGGCTTACTGTCGCCGTTGCCGTTCACGATCGACCACGGCTGACTCAATTTGTCCTCTGGATCCCATTGATAAATCGCCGGCGTCGAAACTTCCTTCACATAATCCATTCCGATCACACCTTCGCCGTCGATTGCACGCTCGACCGCCTGTTCGATCAATATCTGCTCGGTAGTCAGGCATGCCTTCATCGCGCCCCGCGTTCGCAGATGTCGCGTCAGCGCGCGCGTGTCGATTCTCTGCACCCCGGGAATATCGTATTTTGTCAAGTATTCATCGAGCGACATCTCGCTGCGCCAGTTGCTTGGTGCTTCGCTCAATTCTTCGATCACAAATCCGCGCACGTGCGGCTGCCGGCTTTCCTGATCGAGCGAATTGGTTCCGTAGTTTCCGATCAGCGGATAAGTCATCGCCACGATTTGCCCGCGATAGGAAGGATCAGTTAGTACTTCCTGGTAACCGGTCATCGCGGTGTTGAAACAGATCTCGCCGACCCGCGTGCCGGTTGCGCCAAATGATTCACCCTCGAAATATTTTCCATCTTCGAGAGCGAGCAGCGCACGCATCGCGGGTGATTGTCGATCTTAACGCGCGAATTTCAAACGCCGCGCGCAAAAAAATGCCCGAATCGAAAATTCGACTCGGGCATTCTGAAAATTTTACCCCGCTGGTGCCGTTCAGGTGATTCTCCCGTTCCCTTTTGGTAAAGGGCGGATGACCGTCGCCGCGGAAGCTGACTTCCAATCAAGGCGTGCCATTTTCCGCAACCACCAAGCCTCCTCTGTTCATCAACTATCGGTTCGGGGACGTCACCTTAATCGCGAACATCGCAGGGCAAATTCGAAAGCCGCTGATTGAGAGTTGAACGGAAAGCACTGGTTTCCTGCCCAACCCTCAACGAGCGGCTCTCAATTCAAAGAACTATTCGCGCAATTCCGCGCCGAGGTCGCTTCGCAATCGCTCGCGAATTTTCGCGTGTGCCGCATTCACTTCCTCGCTCGTCAGTGTGCGACTCCGGTCTCGATATGTCAATCGATATGCGAGCGACTTTCGGGATGACTCTATTTTTTTTGTGAATAAGTCGAACAATTCGACGCTTTCTAAAAGTGGATCTCGGGGATTTTCAATCGCGTGCAAAATTTTCGAATGCGAAATCTCCTCCGGCACAATCATCGCGATGTCGCGAACGATTGCCGGAAATTTCTCGAGCTCGCGAAACTTCTTCGCGGATTCATCGGGAGCCAAAAGCAGATCGGCATGAAGCTCAGCAACGAGCACCGGACCTGCCGCGCTCGATTTCGCTGCCGAAAGTTGTCCGCCGAAACCGATCATTTGGTCGCCGGACCAAACTTCGATCGCAAGCGCGAGATCAGGAAATTCTCCGGAGCGGAATGATAGATTCGGAACGACCGCGCCGAGTGCGCCTTTGAGGTCGAATAGATCGAGGCCGCGTTTGACTTGTGAGCGCCAATCCGGCGCGGTCGTGACATTACCGCAAAGCAAAATCGCCAAGTGCCGTTCTTCTTTTCCGGACGGCGGGATGAACGCGCGCCCAATTTCAAAGATCGCGACGCTTTCTGCGCCGGCGTTAATGTTTCGTTCCAGCACGCCGAGCAAACCGCCGATCAAGCTCGGACGTAGCGCGGCGTGATCTTCGCTTAGTGGATTGCGCAGCTCGAGCGCGCCTTCGCTGAAGGCGGACGTGTTTCGCGGAATCAATTTCGAGGTCCGCGCTTCGAAGAGTCCGCGCGCAACCAGGCGCTCACGCATTGCCCATTCCAGATCGTGAGCGCGGTCGGCCGCACTCGAGGGAGTGAATCGACTTCGGTCACTCCCCGGAATCTTCTCGGCGCCGTAGGCGCGAACAACTTCTTCAATAAGATCGACATCGCGCTCCAAGTCGCGGCGATAACTTGGAATTTTCCATTTTGTTGTTTTGGCCGCGCTCATCTTCCGCAAACCAAAGTGCGTCAGGATTTCGTCGATGATTTGCGGTTTGATCGGGATCCCAACGACGCGATTACATTTTTCGTAACTTAGCGAAACGTCCGGGGGGTTGGCCGGAGTTTTGCCAGCGATATTGATTTCCTTCGCCGGAATTCCGCCAGCGATCTCGTAAATCAACTCAGTCGCGCGTTGCGAGGCCCGCAAAACCATCTCGGGGTCGACGCCGCGCTCGAACCGGTAACTTGCGTCGCTCGGAAGATTTAATTCGCGCGCCGTGCGGCGAACGCTCGCCGGTAAAAAATAAGCGGCTTCGAGCAAGACATTCTTGGTCGATTCGGTAACTCCGGTTTCTTCGCCGCCCATGACGCCACCGATGCCGACGGTGCGCTCTTGGTCGGCGACGACGCAATTGTCAGGCTTCAACGAATAAGTCTTGCCGTCGAGCGCGAGAAATTGTTCACCGTCACGTGCGACTCGCACATTGATGTCGCCACACAATTTGTCGGCATCGAACGCGTGCGTCGGCTGGCCGAGTTCGAGCATCACGAAGTTCGAGATGTCAACGATGTTGTTGATCGAACGAATGTCGACGCTTTCAATCTTCGCGCGCAACCATTGCGGACTCGGTCCGACCTTAACGTTGTTGATCTTGCGCGCGGAGAAAAATGGACATTCGGACGTTGAGCTAATCGTCACGCCCGTCTTCCTGAAAGCGATCTTTGCGTCCCGCGGCCTGGATCTTAATTTGTTGTCGGTAAGCGCGGCGATTTCTCGCGCGAGGCCGAAATGACTGAGCAGATCGCCGCGGTTCGGTGTGATCTCGACATCCAGAATCGTATCGCTTGGAAAAAGTTGGGAGATCGACGCTCCGACTTTCGCTTCCGGCGACAAAATCAAAAGTCCGGCCGCGTCCGAACCGAGACCGAGCTCAATCGCGCTGCAAAGCATTCCTTCGCTTTCGACTCCGCGCAGCTCGCTTTTGCGGATCTCGGTTCCGTTCGGCAACTTCGTGCCCGGAAGCGCGAGCGGAACTTTATCGCCCACTTTGTAATTGGTCGCGCCGCAAACAATCTGACGCTTCATTCCGCTGCCATCGTCGACTTCGCAAACGCTCAGACGATAAGCATTCGGGTGTCGCGATGATGCGGTGATCTGCGAAACGATCACGTCGTCGATCTTGGCGCCGCGCCTCTCGATGTTTTTGGTTTCGACGCCCGCGCGAGTTAACAATTCGGCGATCTCCTCCGGATTTTCCGGAAGATCGACAAGTTCTCGCAGCCAATTGACGGAGAATTTCATGCGAATTGGCGCAGAAAGCGCAGATCGTTTTGCGCGAAGAAACGAATGTCAGAAATGTCGAACAGAATCATCGCGAGACGGTCCATCCCAAGGCCGAAGGCGTAGCCGCTCCATTTTTCGGGATCGTAAGCTCTGTCGCCGCGCGCTTTGTTCACCGCTTCGAAAACGGCGGGATGCACGACGCCCGAGCCGGCGACCTCGATCCATCGCTCACCGCCCTTGAGCGCCTTCGATTTCACATAAACCTCGAGACTCGGCTCGGTGAATGGGAAGAAGTGCGGACGAAATTCCACTTCGGTTCCCGAGCCGAAAAGCTCGCGTATGAAAAACTCGAGCGCGCCTTTTAAGTCCGCGACACTGACGTTTTCGTCCACGTAAAGTCCTTCGATTTGGTGAAACTGCGGGCTGTGCGTGGCATCGAGTTCATCGCGTCGATACGCAGCGCCGGGGGCGATCACGCGGATCGGCGGAGGCGCGGCTTGCATCGTGCGAATTTGCACGGTCGAAGTGTGGGTGCGGAGCAATCGGCCATCCGGCAGATAAAATGTGTCTTGTTCGTTCCGCGCCGGGTGTTCCGGTGGCGTGTTGAGCGCATCGAAGCAGTGCCATTCGTCTTCAATGTCCGGCCCATCGGCAAGCGAGAAACCCATTCGCCGGAAAATTTCGATCGAGCATTCCCACATTTGCGTGAGCGGATGAAGCACGCCGATTTCTCGCGGCGTTCCCGGAAGTGAGATGTCGATCTTGCCAAGCGCGCCGGACTCTCTTTTGGATCGAAATTGCACCGCACGCGACTCGATCGCGTCGGTGACCGCGGTGCGAACTTGGTTGAGCAACTTGCCGACGACCGGTTTTTCGTCCTTGGTGAGCATTTTCATTTGCTCGCCCCAAGCCGAAATGCTGCCGCTGCGACCGAGATATTTTACGCGCGCGGCTTCGAGCACTTGCTCGTCGTCGGCGGATTCGATCTCGCGTAGCGCGTCGTCGCGCAGTTGTTCCAGCGGATGAGCCATCGAACGAAACGTGAACGTCTAATGTTGAACGTTCAATGAATTTTGTTGGGCGGTTGTGTCAGCCCTGGCGGCGTTTCTCAGAAACGCCCTACAATTAAGCCGCTTTCTTTTTCGACTTCGCTTTGTCTTCAAGCGCACTCTTCGCTTGATCGGCGATCGCTTTGAAAGCGTTCGCGTCGTTGACCGCGATGTCGGCAAGAACTTTGCGGTCGAGTCCGATCCCGCAGGCTTTCAACCCCTCGGCGAGTCGGCTATACGTTAATCCGTTCGCGCGGGCGGCAGCGTTGAGGCGCTGGATCCAAAGATAACGAAACGTGCGTTTGCGGGTTTTGCGATCGCGATACGCCCAATACTGGGCCTTCATGGTCGCATCTTTGGCGTAGCGGAAAAGTTTTGATCTCCGTCCGCGATACCCTTTGGCTTTTTCCAGGACGCGTTTGCGACGCGCACGGCTGGCCGGTGCATTGCTGGCTCTTGGCATTGTTTGTTATGTCGTGAATTGTCTCACGACTCCTCGTTCAGCAGGCTGTTTGTTAATTGTCGATCCTTCCGACCTCGCTCGCTGATGAATCCCGCAACGCAGGACAGGTGGAAAGTCGATTTGTGAGCGGGTAAGTTATTCGGGCAAGTCGAAATGACAACAAGAAATGACCACGAGAGCTTCCTTCTTCTATTAAGCATTCGTCATTCGTCATTTTCTGATATAATTCGCCCGTGCATTGGCTTCATCGCCATCGGCTGCTGATTCTGAGCCTGATCGCGCTTTTCTGGACCGGCTTGGTGTCGCTAGCGCACTTTTTCCCGAGCGCGCCGTTCCTTTCGACGATTTGGGGCGGTGAACGCAGTTTTGCCGATGTTTTACGGCGAGATGGTCGCAAAACTGTCACGCACAAAGATTTTGTTTTTGTCGGAATCGATCAGGAATCGCTTTTGCTGGACGCGCTTGATCCGAGCGAAATTGAAAAGGATCCGGCGTTAAAGTTAATGGCCACGCGGACCTACCCGTTGCCGCGAGGAGTTTGGGTCGAGTTGATGGATAAACTCTTCGGGGCAGGCGCACGGCTGATGATGTTCGACTTGGTTTTCAGCTCGGCGACCGATGTCGATCCTGCGTTTCGCGCGGCGTTGGATAAATATCACGACCGCGTCGTGATCGCGGCGAACTTCGTCGATCAGCCTAATTATCAGCTGGTGGTGCCGAGCAATACCTTGATTCCTGAACCGCAGGAGCAGGACGACCGCGTCGGCTTCATTAATTATTGGACTGATCCTGATGGCGTAATCCGGCGAACCCGTTTTCACGCTTCGGAGCGTCAACTCGCCGGGCTGCCCGAATATCCGGGCGAGCGGATTTTCACGTCAATGATCGCGCGGGCGGCGACGAAGTTGGGACGCGCCGACGCAGTGCCGAGCGATGTCAAAGCTCATGCGATTCGTTTCGGTTTGGAGGACGCGTATCAACCACTGCCATTGTACGAAATTTTTCTTCCGGTCACATGGCACGCCAATTACGGCGACGGGAAAATTTTTAAGGACAAGATTATTATTGTCGGTTCGTCCGCCGAGATTCAACACGACGTCGTCGCAACGCCAATTGATACGCGTTTATGGGGACCCGCTTTACACTTGCACGCGCTCGCCGCTACGCTCGATCACGAATTTCTCACCGAGACACCAATCGGTGTCGATTTCGTCCTAGTTGTAATTGGAGGATTGGCGGCTTGGACGATCATCGTTTTTTTGCGGCGGCCATTTCTTGCATTCGCCACGGTCGTCCTTGTCGCCGCGGCATATCTGGGTTTGGCGCGAATTGTCTACGACCGATTCGGCTTACTCGTCATGGTCGTGCCGCCGGTCAGCGCATTTCTCACAAGCGGCTTATCCGGCCTCGGCTTTGAGTACGCGTTGGAACGATTGGAAAAATTGCGCACGCGTCGCACGCTCGAGCGTTACGTTTCCAAAAACCTGGTCAAAGAAATTCTCGATAATCCGGACAGCTACTACAGCTCGATGCTCGGTTCCCGCAAACCGGTGACGGTTTTGTTTTCCGATTTGGTCGGGTTTACGAGTTTGTCCGAACGGGCTGATCCGGCCGCGCTCGTTTCGCAGTTGAATCGTTATCTCAGCGCAATGGTGCCGAATGTTTTCGATAACGGCGGCACGCTCGACAAGTTTATCGGCGACGCGATCATGGCGGTTTGGGGAAACGTGAGTAGCCACGGTTCGGCCGAGGATGCAAAGGCCGCGGTCCGTGCTGCGCTTGGGATGCGACATTCCATGGCGAAGTTAAATGAAGAATGGCGAGGGGAGGGGATCGATCCGCTTGCATTCGGCGTTGGGATCAATCAGGGCGACGCGGTGGTTGGCAACATCGGTTCCTACGAGCCGCACGAACGGCTCGATCCGACAGTGATTGGCGACGCGGTGAATCTTGCGTCAAGAGTGGAAGCGCTCACGCGACAATATCACGTCGATATCCTAATCGGCGCGACGGCGGCGGAACTTGTGCGCGACGAGTTCCATCTCCGCTCGGTGGACCTAGTGCAAGTAAAGGGCAAAACCGAACCGGTCCATGTGTTTACATTGATCGGCGCACGCAAGGACGACATTGATCCCGAATTCTTGAAGTGGTTGCAATTGTACGAACAAGGAATCGTGAAATTTCGAGGCCGCCACTTTACGGAAGCGAAAATCTTGTTCTCGCAATTTCTGGAATTTTATCCGGACGACTTTCTAGCCAAAATGTACCTCGAGCGCGCGTTGCGATACGAGAAAGCTCCACCCGATGAATCGTGGAACGCCGTCGAGGTTTTCACGAAGAAGTGAGTTCTAGAGGCGCTTCTACCCGAGCGCCTGTTCGCTTGGTTCGGCGCTTGAGACAAAGCCCTCTACAACTTTGCTGGCGCAATGGCCCATGCCGAGTAAAAGAACAGGCGTGACCAAAAACGCGCCGCAAAAATTTCACTTCATCGGGCTTTGCGGGACGGCCATGGGCTCGGTGGCGGTGGCCTTACGCGAGCGCGGATTCAAAGTAACCGGATCGGATGAAAATGTTTACCCGCCGATGTCGACGTTTCTCGAGCGACATGGGATCAAACTTCATCAGGGCTACGACAAGAAACATATTCCGGCCGATGCAGATGCGATCGTGATCGGCAACGCAATGAAACGTGGCAATCCCGAAGTGGAAGCCGTCCTGAACCGAAAACTCTTCTACCTCTCGCTCCCGGAAGTCTTGAAGACTTATTTTCTTCGCGGGAAACACAATCTCGTCGTCACCGGTACGCATGGAAAAACCACGACCACGGCGCTGCTGACCTGGATCATGGAAAAAGCGGGGTGCACCCCGGGCTATTTGGTCGGTGGCATTCCAAAGAACCTCGGCGAGGGCGCGCGGTTGAGTGATTCGAAATACTTCGTGATCGAAGGCGACGAATACGACAGCGCGTTTTTCGACAAGCGCTCAAAGTTCGTTCATTATCTGCCGGAACTCGTGATCGTGAACAACATCGAATTCGATCACGCCGACATCTTTAAGAATCTCGACGAGATCAAGCTGAGCTTTAAGCACTTGCTCAAGATCGTGCCGCAAAACGGAATGGTCTTGCTTAACGGCGACGATCACAATTGCGTTGAAGTGGCGAAGGACTGCCTCGCGCAGATGGTCGAGGTCGGTTTCTCAAAAAATTGTGCGCAACGGATCCGCGACGTCGCTTATTCGGCTGGCGGTTCGCGATTCAAACTGGGCGATGACGTTTACGATATTCCGATGGTCGGCGAATTCAACGTGCGTAATGCGGCGATGGCGGCGACGGCCGCGCGATTTTATGACGTGCCGAAAGCGAAGATAGACAAGGCATTGAAAACTTTTGCCGGTATTGCGCGGCGACAGGAGGTGCGCGGTGAAGCGGGCGGCGTCAAGGTGATCGACGACTTCGGCCATCATCCGACGGCGATTGCGCAAACGTTGGAAGCGCTTCGCCATCGTTTTCACGGACACCGGCTTTGGGCCGTCTTCGAGCCGCGGTCGAACACAACGCGGCGCGCGGTTTTTCAACATGAGCTGCCCGAAGCGCTCAAGCGCGCGGATGGCGTTTTCATCGCCCAGGTAGCGCGCTTGGAACAAATTCCGGAGGCGGAGCGTTTGCATCCGGAAGAAGTGGTAAAGGAAATCTTGGCGGACGGCCGTCCGGCATTTTACGAAAAGAATGCAGACGCGATTGTCGAGAGAATCGTGCCGCTTTTGAAAAAGGAAGACGTCGTCGTAGTGTTCAGTAACGGTGGCTTCGACAACATTCACGAGAAGCTGCTTGCGCGGCTAAGATTCTAGCGCGTTTCTGCGAAGCGCCGGCGTCTGAACACAGTCGCCTAACAAATTAACATGTAAGTCAAAACCAATGTGGCGTTCCCCCGAAACAGCAAAGCGAATTACGCCTTGCGCGGCAAGTTTCCGGGAGACTTCGTAATGCGATATTTCGCTTCGATGGTCGCATTGAATAATTTGTGTAATGCGCAGTGTGATAGGTGAGCTCCGTCGGTTGCGCTCGGGATGACAAGACGCGCCACAAAGCAAATTGACCCCGCATCGGGCATCTGATAGCATCCTCCCTCAACCTTCACGTTGTGCATCGATTTCTCGGGCTTCTGTTGCCAGCCATGGTCGCAGCCGGCTTGTCCTACGCTCAAGTGGCGCCAGTAGCGAGGCCCGGCCAAACGCCGGCGAAATCGAATGATGACGACGATGATGAAGAGCTAGTGACGCCTGCACCTGCCCAAACGCAGGGCTCATTCTACGCGCAATCGGCTCAGGCAGCGCCCGTGGCAAGTCAACCGCGTCCGCAAGTTGGCCAGCCGCCGGTTAATGCGTCCGCGAACACACAATCTGGCGCGCCGCAAATGGTGCGACTCCAATTTCCAAACAGCGATGTCGTCGATGTTCTCCACGAGTACGAATTGCTAACCGGGAAAAAGTTGGTCATGGACAATTTCGTCCAGGGCAAAGTCAACATTTTCATTGCTAAAGACGTGCCGCGGGACGAGGCGATCAAAATCATCGAGATGAATTTGCTACTCAACGGCTATTCACTCGTGCCGGTTGAGGGCAGCGACATTGTCAAAGTGATCGGCACGGGAAAAAATCCGCGCACGACCGGTGTTCCGATGATTTCGGACGAAAGTGAGATTCCTGAGGGCGATCATGTAATCAGTTATTTGTTCAAGCTGCGCTACGCCGATCCGCAGGAATTGCAGCAGGCGCTTGGACAATATCTCTCGCCGCCGCAACCGTACACTTCTTTTCTTGCGTTGCCAAAAGCGGGCGCAATTCTAATCACCGAAAATTCGAGCGTGATCCGAACACTCGCGCGAATCATCGATCAGGTGGACGTGCCACCGGCGGAAGTGGTGAGCGAATTTATCAAACTCGAGCGCGCCGACGCGAGCAAAGTGTGCGAGATGCTCAAAGACATCTTTGAAAAGAGCGAGAAGGGCGGAACAGGTGCTACTGTGCGCGGCGTTCGTCCGGGCGCGCCAAATGTTCCGGTGCCGGTTTCCGCAGAAAGTGCTGAATTATCTGGATTGACGGCGCTGACAGAGGACGCGGTCATCGTCGGTAAGATCAAAATTTCCGCCGACGTTCGCACTAATCGGATTCACGTCATCACCCGGCCCGTGAACATGCCGTTTATCCGGAGACTGATCGGCGAGTTCGACGCGAATGTGGAATTTGCCAAGCCGGTGACGCGCGCGCTCAAATATATTTCGGCAGCTGATGTGTTGCCAGTGATCGTCGAGGCATTGAGCGAGCATGAAGTTACGACTGAGGCCGGGGCGGCCGGAGCTGCACCCGGTGCGAGCCCGACCCAACCTCACCGAGCCACGACAGCCACGGCGACCGCTGGCGGTATGGCTGGCACGACGACTTCGACGGCAGGCGGCGGATACGGCGGCGCTTACGGCGGCACAAGCGGGAGCACTCTTAATATTTCTGAAGAACTTTCGACCCAGCCGGTCGATACGACTCCGAGGGCAGTCGTTGTGGGTAACGCCAAGATCATCGCCGATCAACGCGCGAACACGATCATCATCCTTGGGAGCCAGGAAGTTGTAGTAAAGGTCGAGAAAATTCTCGACGAGATGGACGTTAAAGCACCGCAGGTCGCGCTCACGACGGTGATTGGCGAATTGACGCTGAACAATGACGAAGAGCTCGGCGTTGATTGGTTCGCCAAATACGATCGAAAGGTCGTCGGGATTTCTCGCAACACCAGCGCACCAATTCCAAATCCGGTGACGAGTGCAAGTGGTTCGACTGGTTCAACTGGTTCAACTACTGTTCTCGGCAGCATTCTCGATCCCGCGGGATTGGTGAATTTCGGCAATGCGCTCGCGAACATTGCCAATGGAACAAACGTCTACATCGCGGCCGGCAATTATTTGGCCACGATTGTGCACGCGCTTGAGTCGACGGGGAAATTCAAAGTCATCTCACGGCCAATGGTCTTTACCAGCAATAACAAAAAAGCGATCATTGCGTCGGGCACGGAGATCCCTATCCCAGTTAATACGTTGAGCAACGTGGTCAACACCACGACAACCGTGGCCACGGGCACCGCAGCGGTTGCCTCCAACATCGAATACAAAAAAGTCGCGCTCCAGCTTGAAGTTGTTCCGCTGATTAATTCCGAGAAGGAAGTCTCGCTCGATATTTTGCAGAAGATCGACAGTCTGGTTGCCGGCCAAAATGTAAACATCGGCGGAAATTCTATTCCGACGATCGCGACGCGGTATATCCGAACGAACGTTTCGGCTGGTAACGGTTCAACTATCGTGCTCGGCGGTTTGATTCAGGACAACAAGGAAAAGAGTTTCAACGGCATACCGATTCTGGACAAAATTCCGTATCTGGGCGCTGCATTTCGCAGTACGGTCTATACCCGGAGGCGGGATGAATTGATCATTATGATGTGTCCTGAGGTCACTTTGACGAAGCTCGATTTGTATCGGTTGCGGGAGAAAAATGAGGACAAGACTCATTTCGGTCCGGAGCTTGATCAGGAAGGATGTCCAGATTGTCCGCCTCGGGCACGGGAAGGGAAGCAGCTCGACAAACATCTGCCGCCGCCCGATCTTCCTTTTGGAAACGAAAACATCAAAGGGCACTAATATGAAAAAACTAATCGCTATCGTGTTCGTCCTCAGTTTGCGCGCAGCATCGGGCCAATTCTTCGAGACGTTATATATCGATCAGCCCTTTTTTCATCACACCGATTCGCTGGCCGCGCGGGACGATCTCGGATTGCTTCATCAAAGCCGCACGACTGTTTACGAAACCGATTTTGCGCCTCGATATGAATGCCGGGCGGCTTATTACTTTATGTCGGAGCGCGAATTGATCGCGCAGCCGGGCTATGTTGGCGCCGTGCAGCGCGACTTAGCGCGGCTCGGCTATTACTGTGGCCCGATTGATGGCTTTTTTTCGGACGACGTAAGGGCTGGGATTGCGACTTTGCAGAAGAACTATTCGATGCACGTGACCGGTACGTTGACCATCCCGGTCCGGCGTGTGCTGCATTTACCGTAATTTAGGTTAAAATAGCGGCCGTGAATCAGACTGCCAGCCAGTCAGTGGTCGATCTATTGCTCGCGAGCGGCGTGGAGTCGCGCGAGGAAGCGGCCCACCTTGCCCAAAATATGAATGGCGGTTCTTGGACGGCGCAGGTGCTCGATTCCGGCAAAGTCGACGAACATCGTTTCCTGAGCGTCATCGGAAACTTTTTCCGCGTCCCGGTGATTTCGATCGATCCGAAAACCATCGAGCGCGACACCTTGTCGATCCTGCCGAGCCGGTTTGTTTTCCAACATCACATTCTGCCGCTCGAAGTGAAGCAAGGTTCAGTCGTGCTTGGGACTTACGATTTGTTTAACTCGTTAGGCCGCCAGTTGGTTCGCCAGCTTCTGAAGAAACCGGCCGAATGGGTGCTGGTGCCGCGCGCGCAGCTCCTACGCGCCATGAAAACACTCTACGGCGTCGGCGCGGAAACGTTCGACGAAATTCTTAAATCGAAGCGCGACTTCGAGATTTTGCAGGAAGGCGAAACCGCGACCGATATCAACGCCGACGATCCGGAAGCGTCGGTGGTGAAGTTCGTGAACCAGATTATTCGCGAAGCGATTGTTGAGCGCGCGACCGATATTCACGTCGAGCCGCTCGAGGACGACGTTCGGATTCGGTGCCGGATCGACGGTATTCTGCATGAAGTGGCGGTGCCACCGCAATTACGTTTGCTCCATTCGGCGATCATCTCGCGCTTGAAAGTGATGTCGCATATGGACATCGCCGAGCGCCGTTTGCCGCAAGACGGCCGTATGAATCTGCAGGCGAACGGTCAGGAGATCGACGTCCGCGTTTCAACAATTCCGACTGTCAACGGCGAGTCGATTAGCTTGCGATTGCTCAGCCGTGGCGGCCAACAATTCGGATTCCAACGACTAGATCTGAGTAAGAAGCAGGAAAAAACGATTCGCCATCTGCTGACGCAGCCCAACGGAATCATTTTACTCACTGGCCCAACCGGCTGCGGAAAATCGACATCGTTGTATTGCTTTTTGAGCACGATCAATTCGGTGCAGCGTCGTATCATTACGATCGAAGAACCGGTCGAATACAAATTGCCGGGTGTTTTGCAGATGGACGTGAAGCCGGAAATCGATTTCACGTTTGCCAAGGGGCTGCGCCACATTCTCCGGCAGGACCCGAACATTGTGATGGTCGGCGAGATTCGCGACGTGGAGACGGCCGACATCGCGATCCGCGCGGCCATGACCGGTCACCTTGTGTTCAGCACGCTCCACACAAACGACGCGGTCGGCGGTATCACGCGCTTGCTCGACATGGACGTGGAGCCGTTCCTTCTGGCGTCAGTGGTGAAATCGTTCATCGCGCAACGATTGGTGCGCACAATCTGCCCGGAGTGCGCCGCGAAGGTGGAATATCTAGCTGATTATCTTGCTGAAATCGGATTTCCGGTGAAGGAGCTCGGTACGCAGTTTATGCGCGGAAAAGGCTGCGAACATTGTCGACAGACCGGCTATCAAGGTCGCGCCGCGATTTACGAAATTTGTCTCGTTACTGAGCCGCTGCGGAAATTGATCATGCAGAAGAAAGACGGCGGCGAGCTCAAGCAAAACGCGATTTCCGAAGGCATGGAAACTTTGCGGCAGGATGGTTGGCGTCGGGTTGTGAAAGGTGATACGACCATCGAAGAAGTCGTGCGCGTCACTCAAACTGACGAAGTGATGGCCGAAACCATCGAAAGCGACAGTTAACTTCCGCGCAAATCACGAATCGCTTTCGTGTAATCGTCGGCTTTGAAGATCGAAGTCCCGGCGACCAGAACATTCGCGCCGTTTTTAATTGAGACCCGCGCGGTCTCAGGATTGATGCCGCCATCGACTTCAATGTCTATCTTGTGCTCGCGCGATTTGTTCCACTCGACCGCGCGTTTCACTTTGGGCATTTGGTCGGTACGAAATGGTTGGCCTCCGAATCCCGGATGAACCGTCATGACCAGCAACATGTCGATCTTGTCGAGAAACGGTTCGACCAGTTTGAAATCGGTTTCGGGATTTAATGTGAGTCCAACGCGACAACCGGCAGCGCGAATTTGTCGTATTGTTTTTCCGACGTCGTGTTTCGTTTCGGGTTCGACATGAACGGTGATCGAGTCCGCGCCGGCATCGACAAAGCGCGGCAAATAGTGATCGGCGTGCTCGATCATTAAATGCACATCAAGTAGCAGCTTCGTTTGTTTACGCACAGAAGCTACAATCGCCGGACCAAAGGAAATGTTGTCGACGAAATGGCCGTCCATGATGTCGCAATGGATCCAGTCCGCGCCCGCAGCCTCAACCTTGCGAATTTCGTTGGCCAAATTTGAGAAGTCGGCCGCGAGAATCGATGGAGCAACAATGACCTTCGGCATTCGAGGCCAACCTTGAACGGCTTGGCCCGCCTTCGCAAGGCAGCCGTTCAATCGCTCTCTCTATATATATCTATACTTATTATTAAGAGCTTGACGGCGGGATACGCCGCTGCACGTTACCGCGTTTAAGCCGGTTAGAATCGCGCTCCGAGGCGCATAGTTTGCTGCGAAGACGGCGTTTCCGAGCGGGCTGAAACAATAAATTCATGTTCAACGGACTCTTCGGCTTTTTATCGAACGACATCGGGATCGATCTCGGAACCGCGAACACGCTGGTTTACGTTAAGGACCAGGGAATTGTTTTGAGGGAACCGTCGGTCGTCGCCGTGCAATCCGGCACCAATAGAGTGCTCGCAGTCGGCGATGAAGCGAAACGCATGCTCGGCCGCACGCCTTCGAACATCGTCGCTGTCCGGCCGCTGAAAGACGGTGTCATTGCGGACTTCGAAGTCACCGAGGCGATGTTGCGTCATTTCATTACGAAAGTGCAGAACCGCCGTGTGCGTGCAAGACCGCGCGTCGTGATCGCGGTGCCGTCTGGAATTACCGAGGTCGAGAAACGCGCGGTGCGTGAATCGGCGACACACGCCGGCGCACGCGAAGTATATTTGATCGAGGAACCAATGGCGGCGGCAATCGGTGTCGGACTTCCGGTTCAAGATCCAGCTGGCAACATGATCATCGACATCGGCGGAGGCACGACCGAAGTTGCGTTGATTTCGCTATCGGGAATTGTTTTCAGCCGAAGCGTGCGCGTTGCAGGCGATGAGCTCGATGAGGCGATCGTTCAATACATGAAGCGCGCTTACAATTTGATGGTGGGCGAGCGCACGGCTGAAGAAATCAAAATCAAAATCGGTTCGGCTTATCCGAGCGAGAAAGAAACCAGCGTCGAAGTGAAAGGCCGCGATTTAGTGGCCGGATTGCCGAAGACGTTGATGATCACGTCGCAGGAAGTTCGCGAAGCGTTGCTAGAACCGATCAATACAATTGTCGATTCGGTCCGGATCACGCTGGAACGTTGTCCGCCGGAACTTTCGGCCGATTTGGTGGATCGCGGTTTGGTTTTGGCAGGTGGCGGCGCGCTTTTGCGCGGTTTCGATAAACTTTTGAGCGAGGAGACTGGTTTGCCTGTCCATGTTGCGGAAGATCCGCTGAGTGCCGTGGCCGAAGGAACGGGCAAATGTCTGAATGAACTTAAATTTTTGCGTCAAGTGGCTGCGGCAGATCGCCAGTGGCGATAAAAATTTCGAATTTCGAATTTCGAATTTCGAACTTGCGGCGCAAATGACTGCGCCGTCATGAGCAGGACCAGCATTATTGCGTTGCTAATCTTCGGGGCCATTCTCGGTTATTTCCTGAGTTTCGGCGCGGACACGACGCGGAAATTCCAGGCGAACGTTTATCAATTACTTGCGCCGTTCTTCACAACCGGCTCCGGCTTGCAAAAGCAAATCACGTCGGTGCGGACGGGCCTAAAGTCCCTGGAAGAGTTGGAGAAAGAGAACGCTGCTTTGAATGTGGACAATCGGCAGCTGCGCGCGACCAATTCTGCGCTCCGCGATGTCGAACACGAGGTGAATCGGTTGCGCCACGCGCTCAACTATCGCGAGCGTTCGGTCTTCAAATTGATTCCAGCCGAAATTGTGACCCGCGATGCATCGACATGGTGGCACACGGTCACTATCAATCGCGGCAAGGAAGACCACATCGAAAGCGATATGCCGGTGGTGACCGATGAGGGCCTTGTTGGAAAAACGACAACTGTCAGCAACACGATCGCGGTTGTGCTTTTGGTCACGGACGAAAACTGCAAAGTCGCCACGTCGGTCGAAGGTAGTCGCGAGCAAGGAATTGTTTCGGGCGAACGCGTTTCCGGCGGATTGACCCCGTTGCTCGATCTGAATTTTTTGACGAAACAGGCGAATCTGCAACCGGGGCAGAAAACGTATACGTCCGGTGTGGGCGGTGTTTTCCCATCGGGCTTGTTCATCGGGACGGTGAAAAGTTTTCGAACTCGTGAGCTGGATGGCCAGGCAAAGCTCGCGCCGGCCGTCGACCTTTCGCATTTAGAAGACGTGTTCGTGGTTACGGGACGTAAATGATTTTCTTTTTTGTACTTCTGGTGTTGGTGATGATTGCTCAGATCGCGGAATTTTTCATTCCACCGCTGGATTGGATGTATCACGCACACATTTACATCACCCCGGTACTTGTATTTTACGGCGCGATGGCATTGCCGTTTCCTTTAATGCTCGGACTGACGTTGTTCGCCGGAATTTTACTGGACGCGCTGACCGTGCAGGTCGTCGGTAGCAAAGTTGAAATCTCCCTCGGCTCGTCGATACTTATTTACGCTGTGCTAGCGGGAATTATGCATGGCCTAAGGCCTCTGTTCATTCGCGGCCGCTGGGAAGTTCATTGCGTGCTGACCGGCATCTGCACGTCGGCGATCATTTTAGCGCAATATCTCATGATCACTTTCCGGCGCGGGACGGTTATGTTTACTAAGGAAGTCTGGTGGCAAATCGGCAGCCCGGGTTTGATGGCGATGCTGATTGCCCCGGTAATTTTTTGGATATTGAACTGGATCGCGCGAATGACGCGTTATCCATATTTGCCCGAGAGGAGTTTTGAATGAATCGGCGTCGTCCGCGTCCGCAATTACGAATTCAATTTGTCGGTTTACTGATGTTGCTCGGAATGGGCGCGCTCGGGCTCCGGCTGTGGTGGATCCAGGTTGCGCACGGCGCGGAATGGACGGCGCAGATTCGTGGCAGCTCGCAGGCAACGGTGCGAATTCCATCTGTGCGCGGGGAAATCAAAGACCGTAACGGGCTCACGTTGGTGCAGAACCGCGCCAGCTACGAAGTCGACTTTTATCTGCCTGAAATGGTGAAGGGCTATCGCGAGCGTTTCGGGTCGCCGCCGCTCGCCGAACATCGCGCGATCATCAGCGGAATGCCCAAGGACGTAACGGAGCCGGACATTATCAAGATCGTGAATAGTGGAATTGTGCCTCGTCTGAACGATCTCGATCTTGCCCGCGATTATAATTCCAAGCAGCTCGAACGCCATTATCGCAACGACACCGAAGTTCCGTACTCCTACATCAAGGACATCGATTTCCCGACGATGGCGAAATTTTCGGAACACGATGTCGGATTGCCGGGAGTCGATATCGCAATCAAACCCGTGCGCTCTTACGTTTACGGCGCGTTGGGCGCACACATCCTCGGCTACGTCGGCGCTCCGGGCGACACGAATATGGAAGAAGCAAAGAAGTTCACCTTCTATCAGGGCGACGCGGAAGGGAAATCCAACGTCGAAAAATCGATGGACGAATATTTGCGCGGTAAACCTGGCGTCCGTTATCTGCGGCGCAACGCAAAGGGCACAATCGATGGCATATTGAAAGAAGATCCGCCGCAACAAGGCGCGAATGTTTTTCTAACCATCGATGCTCGGATCCAGGCGATCGCGGATGAAGCTTTGCGTGCGGTCGGTCGCGCGGCAACCGTCGTTGTCGATCCAAACAACGGCGACATCTTGGCGATGGCGTCGGTGCCGTCGTTCGATCCGAACACGTTTATTCCCAGCATCAAAGCGAAAGACTGGAAGACCCTGCAAAAAGATGAAGGCGATCCGTTAGTCAACCGTGCGATTAGCACGTTGCCGCCAGGATCGACTTTCAAGTTGATCACGTCATTAGCTGGCCTGCGGAAAGGTCTAACGAACGCAAAATTTAGTTGTGGCGGCGGCGTTAGTTACGGCGATCACTTTTTCCAATGCTGGTCGAATGAAAAGCACTTTACCCACGGGACCCTCGGTTTGGCTGACGCGATTAAAGTTTCTTGCGATTCATTTTTCTACCAATACGGCAACGCTGCCGGCATTCAGTCGATTGATTACATCGGCAAAATGTTGGGCATTGGAGAAGAGTCGGGTCTGCAATTGACCGGCGAACAAACCGGAAACATGCCGGGGCCGGAGTGGATGCAGATTCATCATCCGCAGGAAAGATGGTCTCAAGCGCAGACGGCCAACGTTTCGATTGGCCAGGGCTACACACTGGTCTCGCCGCTGCAACTCGCGATGGCTTACGTAGCGATCGCGAACGGCGGAACCTGCTATTACCCCCGCCTGGTCGATAAAGTTTTGAATCAGGATGGTTCCCCGCTTCTGGACGAGCAAGGCAAACCGGTCGTGTCCCAGAAGCCGCGCGTGCGCTCGGATTTGCGGCGCGAAGTCATGCCGGACCAAATTGCGCTGGCGCGAAAAGGGTTCTGGAAGGTTGTGAATGAAGACGGCGGCACCTGCAGCAACGCGCGGCTCAAAAATGTTGTAGTGGCCGGTAAGACAGGTACCGCCCAGGCGACTGATCGCGGACATAAAGACACAGTTGCGTGGTTTGCCTGTTTCGCGCCGTTCGACAGTCCGAAATACGTCGTCGTAGTAATGGTGCAGGGTGGAGAACACGGCGGCAGTGTGGCTGGACCAATCGCAACTCGAATTCTCGAGCGCTCGTTGGCACTGGATGAAGGAAACTTTGATATGCAGGTGGCGTGGACCGCGCCGGCGCACCACGCGAATCCGTTTCAAATGGTGAAGGCGGTGAGTTACGCCGGAGGAAATCTGGGCGGTAGCGACGAAGAGAGCAATGACTCCTCTAGTGCCGACGTCCAAATGGCCAACGACAATGCCTCACCGGATGTCGAGCAGGAGCCCGACGCGCAGGGTCAGGTTTCTAAACGGGCGCGCGTAGTTCGCGCTGGTCCGGCGTCGGCACCGCGTCCGCTGAACTTTTTCGAACGCCTCTTTGGAGTTAAACGGCCCACACCGCCACCGGCGCCGACTCCAACGCGTCGTCGCTTTTAACAGTCAATGTCGATCTAAGGAGCAATGAAAAGTTTCTGCGAACTATTACCGCTCGGGATCGCGCAATCTTTCGTAATTTATGTTAGACAGAGTGAAGAAAATTTTAGGTCTCGGGTCACGCCGGACCGGAAACAAACTAGTAATCAGTGTGGAGAAGCTCGAGCGTCGCGTGGCGTTGCTCGAGAACAATCGTCTCGAAGAATATAGTGTCGAGCGGAGTGGGTCTCGACAGATCGTCGGCTCGGTTTATAAGGGCCGAGTCAAAAACATCGAGATGGGTTTGAAGGCGATGTTTGTCGACGTCGGCCTCGACAAAAATGCTTTTCTCCATTTTTGGGACGCGTTGCCGGCAGCGCTCGATAGCGGAATTGAAGAAGTCGATCGACCCTCGAAGAAGCAGCGCAAAAAAATTACGGTCAGAGATATTCCGAGCATCTATCCAGGTGGCTCCGAAGTGATCGTCCAAGTCACGAAAGGCCCAATCGGAACAAAAGGTCCGCGGGTGACGACGAACTTGAGCTTCGCCGGTCGCTATCTCGTTTTGATGCCGTTTAGCGACCGCAGCGGAATCTCGCGAAAGATTGAAGATCCAAAAGAGCGCATTCGGCTGCGGAAAATTCTGCGCGACCTCAATATTCCGGAGGGCATTGGTATCATCATTCGCACGGTTGGCGAAGGCCAGCGGGCCCGCTACTTCGTGCGCGATCTGCGCTTTTTGCTTGATCAATGGGCGCAAGTGGAACAACTGATTCGCGAGAAACCCGCGCCCTGCCGAATCTTTGAAGAACCCGATCTGGTTGAACGAACGGTGCGCGATTTTCTGACCGAAGAGATCGACGAAGTGCTTTGCGACGACCGCGAGGCGCTCGACCGGATGACTCAGCTGGTCGAAAAAATCTCCCGGCGCGCGCGGAACCGTTTGAAGTTTTATAACGGCGCTACGCCGATCTTCGAAGCGCTCGGGATCCAAAAGCAAATCGACGACGCGTTTCACCGCCAAGTTTGGTTGAAGTGCGGCGGTTACATCGTGATCGACGAAACGGAAGCGCTGGTGGCGGTCGACGTGAACACGGGCCGAAACAAAGGTGGACGCGATGTCGACAAGACAATTCTGCAGACAAACCTGGAAGCAGCGGACGAAATCGCGCGTCAATTGCGACTACGAAATATCGGCGGCCTAATCATCGCTGATTTCATCGACATGAAGAACCGAAAAGATCAGCAGGCCGTATTCAATTTGATGAAGGAGCGGCTGAAACGCGATAAAGCGAAAACGCACGTGCTCCCGATTTCACAGCTCGGTTTGATGGAGATGACGCGGCAACGCGCGCAGGAAAGTTTGAGCGACACGATTTACGAAAATTGTCCGTACTGCGGCGGTCGCGGGGTGGTCAAAACTTCAATGACCACGAGCGTGGAACTTCATCGCACTCTGAACACCGTGATGCGAAAGTATCAGGACAGTGTCCATGATTTTCGCGTCATCGTGAATCCAGATGTCCTAAAGCGTTTGAAAGAAGAGGATGAGGAGCTCCTCATCGAGCTCGAGCGCCGTTATGCGGGGCGTTTAATGTTTCGCGGTGATCCGACTTATCACCACGAGAAATTCATTGTGACCGACGCGAATACCGGCA
>DATLJP010000048.1:0-28487 GCA_035538875.1 Chthoniobacterales bacterium
ACCGGCTGGCTGGTGGGAATTTTCTTCCTGCTTACCTTCGCGCTGTCGATCCTGTATTCGCACAAAACGAGCCGGGACACCGGACTGCGGAGCGAATTGTTGAAGCAACAAACGGCTCGGCAACCGCCGGCACCACCGGCGCCCGCGAGTCCAAACGCGCCCGCAGTTCCCTCTCCGGGCGCTCCTGTTGTGCCAGCCACGAGCGCGGCTCCCCGGGGCTCCATGACAACAAGGCCGCCGATTCTTCCCTCGCCCTCCGTGAAACCAAAGTAGTCAGGAGCAATTAATCTCCGGCGGGATTCGAGCCGACCCCCCAAGGGGGACGATCCAAGTGTAGTGAACACTGAGTTTTGGGATTCAAAGCTGAACAAGTAAGAAATCGGCGCGACCCGTGGTTTAGATGTTGAGCGACGTGGCTTGGGTGCGGTTGCTTTATGGTTATGCGCACTAAGCCGAGCATTCTACTCGGGACATCGCGATCAATCCGCTCAAAAGTTTTCAGCTGTTTCAAGCGGATCTAAACGTAAAATTCTAGAGTTCGCCCTTCTCTTGCGCGAAGAATTGTCGATCGCGCGGCGCCAACCTCGCGAACGCGAGTTTACACGATTGTCACTTAGCCGCCATTTGCTCGTAACAGTCGATTTCTAGCTTGACCTGCGATCCAACTTCATCGCAAATGCTGTAACTCAAGGAGAATCCATGCCTAACCAAACTAACCAAAAACTTTTCTCACGAACAGCCGGCGCATGCCTGGCTGCGTTGATCTTTCTACCACTCCAATCGGTCCGCGCGCAGGCCTCGTCGGATGACGATCGGCTCTCGAAACTGGAGCAAGCCGTTCACCAGTTGCAAAAGCGCAATGCAGAACTGGAAAACGAGGTGGCAACCCTGAAAAAGCAGGCGACCGCGGCTCCTGCTCCTCTAACTGAAGGGCCAACCAAGAAACAGGTAACCTACGACGGAAAAACTTACGTTGAGACAAATGTTCCAGTCGAAAAAACCGCGGCCGACAAATGGAAATTGTCGACGCCGCTTACGGAGCTCGAGCTCTTCGGAGATATCCGACTGCGTTACGCCTACAACGGCGGCCAAACGGATGATGAGTCGCCGCTCCAGCACCCGGCTCCCGGGATCGCCGGCCATGATGATTGGCAGGAGCGTGAACGTGAGCGTTACCGGATTCGATTAGGCCTACGCGGCACACTTTTGGACGATTGGTTCTTCGGAATTCGCCTGGAAACTAGCAACAGCTCGCGATCAACGAACGTGACGTTTGGCGACGAGACGAGTGGTGGACCGTTCGCCAAAGGTAGCGACGGCATCTTCGTCGGCCAAGCGTATGCCGGCTATAAAGGTTTCAAAGATATCACGTTGACTGGTGGCCGAATGCCAAATCCGCTCGTCAACACGCCAATGGTGTGGGACCCCGACATCAATCCAGAAGGACTTGCCGAGCAGTGGAAGCACACCTTCACCTTTGGTGGAACGCCAGTTGAACCAGCTTCCTATAGTAAAGATGGAAAGACGATCGCACCGGTGCACCCGTCTGAACCGTTCCTAAAGCTCGATCTCTTCGCTAACTTTGCTCAGTTTGTCTACGATGAAACGCCGACGGAGAACGACCTTGGTCCGCGTCCGGTACACACTCAACCCGGCCAACACGGCACGCAGCTTGTCCCAAATACGAACGCGTTCATGCTTGCCTGGCAGGTCGGCGCAAGATTGAACTTCCCAAATAGCGTCTTTTTCCAGTTCGCGCCCACAATCCTTAACTACACTGGTAATGGCGCGGCTTTCGACACGCATTACCAAGGCGGTGATCCAGCACTGACAAACGCGGCTTCGCTGGCGCAAAACCAGACTGGCATCAACAGTCTCCTTATTTTTGATATGCCGATGGAGCTTGGCTGGAAGATCGGGAAACTGCCGATGCACATTTTCGGCGATTTCGCCGCGAATCTGGAAGCGGACGACCGCGCCGAAGCTGCCGGGCACCCCGGCTTCGGCGATCAGCGCTACGCGTTTCAAGCTGGCCTAGGAGTTGGGCAGCTAAAGAAGAAGCATGATTGGCAAATCGATGCTTACTACCAACTTTCCGAACAATACTCGCTCGATCCCAACCTCGTCGACGACGACATTTTCGACAGCCGTCAAAACATGCAAGGCGTCGTGGCTAAAGCGGGATACGCGCTGAGTGATGCGGTGAGCGTCAACTTCACCTATCACTATGCCTGGCGTTACAATGACGATCTCGGCACGGGTGGAACGCCGATCGCGATTACCCATATTAGTGTCCTCGACCAGTACCAACTGTTCTTCGCCGATCTCAACATCAAATTCTAAAGAACAGTCGGGCGATTAGCATTAGAGGCTTTAGGTCACTAAAGCCCGCCGGGAAAGCGTTCCGGCGGGCTTCCCACTTCGACAAATAATGCGAAGCCGAGCTTCCCGACCGAAGAAGTCTTGATATAAGGCACTTGAATCCAGCGATTTATATCCGAGAATCCGAGAAACTGAGCGCACGTTACTCAATCGTCACCGCGTCTTGACAATTCGTAACCTGACGACGTCGGCGCGGCGGTTACGCTCAATCATGCGCGTAACTAGGATTCAACGAACAATCGTAAAGGGTGAGAGCACGGGAACATTGACCAACGGTCGATCGATGCGCCAATTCGCTCGCGATTTCTGCGCGAAAGAAATTCAGTTCGAGTTTGCGATCGAGGCTCTGGCCTTCGGCGCCCTTTTCGCGATCTCGGCCTGGCCACTCGCCGCCGCCGTCGGCGCAATCAACGCTTTGCTTTAATAAATTTATTTGCTCTTGGAAAATGGTTATGCTAGATATTTAACCAGATGGTTAAATATGCGACAGAGACATTGAACCGGACGTTCGCAGCGCTGGCAGATCCGACGCGGCGACGCATGCTGGCCCATCTCGCCCGCGGCAATCAGCGCGTTACCCATCTCGCGCGGCCGTATTCGATGTCGCTGCCGGCAGTCTCAAAACATTTGCGCGTCCTGGAGAAAGCCGGATTGCTTCGCCGCCGGCGCTACGGACGCGTTCACGAAATGCAATTGGAAGCGAAGCCGCTGAAGCAAGCCGCCCAATGGGTAGAAGAGTATCGCAAATTTTGGGAGGGATCGCTCGATCGCCTCGCCGCTTATTTGGAAGAAACCAAGGAGCCGCCAGACAGGAAAGGAAAGCCGTAGCGATGTGTCCGGCATGCACAATGAACATTGCTCTCGCGGCGAGCGCGACTTCGAGCGGCGGACTGGTTGCTTTTGTTCTAACGAAATTTCGGAGGAAGAGAGAAACGAACCAAAACCAAAGAGAACAAAATGAGGCTGGCAGAACTAGAAATGAATCGAGAAGTCGTGACGGAAACTGAATGGCTCGTGGCGCGCAAAGACTTGCTCGCGCGGGAAAAAGAATTTAACCGCCAACGCGATGCGCTGAGCGCCGCCCGCCGCGCATTGCCCATGGTGAGGGTCGAGAAAGAATATGTCTTCGAAGGACCCAGCGGAAAGGAGACATTGGGTGACCTGTTCGATGGCCGCAGTCAGCTGATCATTTATCATTTCATGTTCGGCCCGGACTGGGAGGCAGGCTGCAAGCATTGCTCCTATCTGGCTGATCACTTCGACGGCGCCAACTGGCACTTACCGAGTCGGGACGTGAGCTTCGCTGCGGTTTCCCGCGCGCCGCTGTCTAAACTCGATGACTACAAAAAGCGAATGAGCTGGAAATTCAAATGGGTCTCGTCGCACGGGAGCGACTTTAATTTCGATTACAATGTTTCGTTTAAGAACGAGGACGAGAAAAAGAACCAGGCTTATTACAACTATCGCATAGGCGAATTCATAAGCGACGAGCTTCCTGGGCTGAGCGTCTTTTATAAAGATAAAAACGGAGATGTCTTTCACTCTTACTCGACCTATGCACGTGGACTCGACGTTTTAATCGGCACCTACAACTTCCTCGATCTCGTCCCGAAAGGTCGCGACGAGAACCCAGACTCAACGATGGACTGGGTCAGGCGGCACGATGAATACGAAGCTCGAAGACAGCACGATGAATACGAAGCTCGAAGACATTATGACAACAAAAGCTGATTTAGCGGACGCGATTGTCGTCGAGCGAACTTTGAACGCGCCAATCGGGCAAGTCTGGAGCGCGCTGACCAATGTCGATCAAATGCGGCAATGGTATTTCGACCTGAAGGAATTCAAACCTCAGGTCGGCTTCGGGTTTGAGTTCGTGGTTGAGCACGAAGGCACAACCTATCACCATCTTTGCAAGGTCACCGAAGTGGTTCCGCGAAGGAAAATCACTTACACCTGGCGCTACAAGGGAGAACCGGGCGATTCGTTGGTCACATTCGAGCTATTCGCCGAGAAGGACAAAACCCGAGTGAAGTTGACCCACACCGGGATCGAAACGTTTCCAAAAACGCCGGCGTATGCACGGAAGAAGTTCGCGACCGGATGGACGGCCATCATTAGCTCCGAGCTCAAACAATTCGTTGAATCAAAACAGAAAGAATAATTATGACTACAAAAGCATCAGAGAAGACGTCGCTGGAAATTACACGACTGATCAACGCTCCCCGGGCGCGCGTTTACGCGGCGTGGACCGATCCGAAACGATTAAAAGAATGGTGGGGCCCGGAAGGTGTTCGCACGCGAGGTTTCACTGCGGACGTAAGGGTCGGCGGCACATATCGCTGGGAACTGATCAATCAAGAAGGCGAAGAGATGAGCGTCTTCGGCGAATACCGCGAGCTCGTGGGGGGAAAGAAAATCGTCTTCACCTGGAAATGGGAGGACGACGAAGACTGGAAGACTCACATTAGCATCGTGACGATCGGGTTATCCGACCGTGATGGCGGTACCGAGGTCCGACTGGTTCATGAGAAATTGCCGAGCCAAGAATCACGCGATCGTCACACCCAGGGCTGGAACAGCGTTCTCGATCGTTTGGAGAAATTCTTCAGCAAGTAATTGCCGAACCAACCGGAGGAGAGAATGAATACTCAACAACTCGCCCAGAAAGTAGTGGAACTAGTGCGCAAACAAGCTTGGCACGAAGCGCTCGATACGCTTTACGACAAGAACATTGTCAGCGTGGAAGCGTTCAGCACGGGCGGCGGCCCGACTGAAACCCGGGGCATCGAAGGCGTTCGCGGCAAGGTCGACTGGTGGCTCGACGCGATGCAGGTCCACAGTTTTAATGCGGACGGTCCTTTCGTTGCGCACGATCGGTTTGTGGTGCTGTACGACGCCGACGTGAGCGAGAAGAAATCCAAAACGCGGCGCCAACTGTCCGAAGCGGGCGTTTACACCGTGAAAAGCGGAAAGATTGTGCGGGAAGAATTTTTGCCGCGCGCGACCAGCTAATTCTTTAGCGACTCGCCCTGGAACTTTTTGCAGGGCCGGCGCCCCTTCTGGCCGGGCGCTCGGATTTTCTTCGGCTGCTCGGTAGGTCGTGCGACTAGGCGCCGGTTTTTGAATTTTCCCGCGAATAAATCTTGGCGAGTCGCGCGAGAAACGTTTGAGTGAAGGGAGTGCGTCCTCATCACGTTTCGTCCCGGGAGATCGAACGAAAATTTCTAATCAAGCTATTGCCACTCCAAATTCTGCGATCCCGCCATTTTCGACTCGCGCAAGGTTATCTCGCAAATGAACGGGGCGGCCGGCACGTTCGCCTGCGAAAAAAAGGCAAGGCGATGTCCCTGACCTTCAAAGTCGGGCGTGGGTCGGCGCGTGAGGAACGCGAAATCCGATTAAGTCCGGCTCAATTCGTGATGCTTTGGCCGGCAACGCGCGGCCGCCGATTGCATAAGACGCGTTACGAAATTCCGTGGAAAAAACTCAAGATCGAAGTGGACATTTATCACGGGCGCAATCATGGATTGATGGTTGCAGAAGTTGAATTTCCAAACCATGCCAGCCGCCGTAAATTCAAGCCCCCACGGTGGTTTGGACGTGAAATCACCGGAGAGAAGCGCTACAGCAATGTAAGGCTGGCCCGCGAATGAATCGACAATGAGCTACCAACTGCGACACGGTCAAGGTCTCGGTGATAATCTGCGCCGGATTTGCCGCCAACAAATCGAACAGGCGATCGCGATCGCCACGAACCAGAAGAAAACCAACGACACGCCAGTTCACGAAATGCGGAAATGCCTGAAGAAAGCCCGCGCCGCCCTCCGATTAGTGCGCAAGGAAATCGGCCGCGGTTTGTTTCGAGAACAAGACCACTGCCTGCGCGACGTCGGGCGGCTCACTTCCGAAATCCGCGACGCGGAAGTGCGCTTACAAACGGTGCGGCAACTTCAGGGAATTACTCAACGCCGAGGCCGTGACGCGTACGCCAAGCTCGAAGGAATGCTGATGATGGAGCTAGAAAACTTCATGGCCGCATTTGCGGAATGGCAAGCACAAGCAATTCCGATGTTAGAACGAGCCCGCACCAACGCCGATTGCTGGCCGCTCGAGCAGTTTAGTTGCAGACAACTTCGCCGCGCGGTCCAACGCTCTTACAAAGAAGCGAGACGATCGCTGGCGATAGCTCAAGCGACCCCGACGCCGGAGAATTTTCATCGCTTTCGAATGCGGGCAAAAAGACTTTGGTACGAACTTCGCATTCTGCGACCGATCAAGCCAGTCGTGCTTAGAAATCTGAACGACGGTCTAGACGCCCTCGGAAATTTGCTCGGACGCGCCCACGATCTAAGTTTCTTAAGCGATCGGCTTCGCGGCGAAGACCGACACTCGGCCTGGGAGCGCGAGGGACACAGGCTCTTGGCCCTGATTGAGGTCAGCCAGGGCGATCTCCAGCGCGGCGCGGCCGAATTGGCCGAACATTTCTTTGCGGAACGTCCGCGCGATTTTGGCGCGCGGCTGGCAAGCTGGTTGGAAAATTGGGAGAACAAGACGTCGCCGTCGATCGCTGAAGCGCTTGTTAAGTAACGCGCGTTTTATTTCTTCGCGATTCTCGGCGGAAGCAGCCAAAGCAAACGGCCATTTCGCCAGGAGCGGTTGAGTTCCACTAGAGCAACTCCGGCCTTGGAAAGTTTGAGCGAAGCGCCAGTCAATTGCTCAATCGTTTGACTGAAATCCGGTTCGTGCCCGACGATCATCAAACTCTCCGCCGGATATTTTTTCAAAACGCGTTCCAGTTCCTGACGACTGAATCCGGGCGCAAGTAACTTATCTTTGCGGCACTTAAGTTTGAGATGCTCTGCCGCGATCTCCGCCGTTTGGGATGCGCGCGGCAGCGGACTCGTCACGATCAGGCCGGGATCCGCTTTGACACGTTTCAAGAACTTTCCGACTTCGTGGATTTCTTTCTTGCCGCGCTTGGTTAACGGCCGTTCGTCGTCCGATTTTTCCCAATCGGGCCAGTCGGCTTCGCCGTGTCGAAGAAAATAAACGTCCATTCCAACCCCCTTTACATGATCTTCCATTTCGGGCGCCGCGTCCGCGGATCGGTCTGCCAAAGACGCGCCCCGCCGAGAAAAGCATTTCGATTGTGTCCAAGCTCAGCGCCTTGCGGTAGGACGCTTAATTTCTTGGCATTGCCGCCGCCGAGCACGACGTAGTCGGCAATTAACGCTTTCTTGAGCTGTGCGATCGCCAGCAAGATTTGTCGTTCCCACTCCTTTTGACCGAGTTCTCCGGCTCCAGGTTTTCCCAAAAAGTCCTCGATGATTCGGTCGTCGCGATAGGGCAAGTCACCCAACTCAAGCGGCAAGACGATTTCTCGCAAAACTAAGGTAGAGCCGAGACCGGTCCCCAGTCCGAGAAACAGCATCCGGCCCCCGCGGTAGCTCCCGAGCGCCTGCATTGCAGCGTCGTTCACAATTCGAACCGGTTTGCCGAAAGCCTTTTCGAGGTCGAATCGGACCCATCCTCTCCCGAGATGTTTAGGTTCATCCAGAATTCGCCCGTCACGGATCGGTGCTGGAAACCCCATCGAGATCGCGTTGTATTTCCAATCCGTCACTTCGGCCTTAACCTGGGCGACTAGTTCGCGCGGTGTCAACTTCGGACCCGATTTGAATTTTCGTCTCTTCGCACGCGAGATCATCATTTTCACGTTTGTCCCGCCGACATCGATCACAAGAATCTTTTTCTTCATGAGCGCCTGGGGGGTTCTTCTGGCGCTATGGTAATCGGAATCAATTTGTCGGCCGGTGGAGGCTTGGTCCGTCCCTGCCTCTTTGCACGTTCGCGAGTAACTTCGCGGAAATGCCATTGCGCTTGCGAGCGATGCTCCAGGCCCTCCGGTTTCAAACGCCGATAACTTCCATCTGGCTGTAATGCGCGCGCTTTCACGCGGTCATCCAAAAATCGCGGCAGCACCTCATTAGTGATGTGATCACGGAGCAGCGGCGTTTCGATTGGGAATGCGACTTCCACTCGACGTAAAAAGTTTCGCGGCATCCAGTCTGCGCTCGAGAGATAGACTTCGGGTTGACCGCCATTTTCGAAATAGTAAATCCGACTGTGCTCAAGGAAACGGCCGACGATACTGATAACGCGAATGAATTCGCTCACTCCTGGAACTTTCGGCCGCAAGCAGCAAATGCTGCGCACGATCAGATCGATCACCACTTCCGCGCAGGAAGCTTCGTAAAGTGTTTCGATGATCTCCTGATCAACCAATGAATTGAGTTTCGCCACGATCCGCGCCGGCCTGCCTGCGCGCGCGTGATCGCGTTCGCGTTGGATCTTCGCGATCAAGCGTTGTTTCATGTCAAACGGCGCAACCATCAGCTTTTTCAGACCTGGATAAGCGGCAAGGCCGGTCAGCGTGTTGAAGACAATCGCGACTTCTTCGGTTAGCTGCGGATTGCTGGTCAATAATCCGAAGTCTGTATAAATGCGCGCAGTCCGCTGGTGGTAATTGCCGGTCCCAAGATGAACGTAACGCCGGATCTGGTTGGAATCGCGACGAACGATGAGCAGCACCTTGCAATGCGTTTTCAATCCGACAACGCCGTAAATGACGTGCGCACCCGCTTCCTCCAGCCGGCGCGCCCATTGAATATTGGCCGCCTCATCGAAACGCGCGCGCAACTCCACGATCGCGGTCACTTGTTTGCCGGCGGTAGCCGCATCGATCAATGCTTCGACGATCGGCGAGTCACCGCTGGTTCGATAAAGCGTGATCTTGACCGCAAGCACTTGCGGATCGCGCGCCGCCTCTTCGACAAGATCGACAATCGGCTCAAAACTGTCGTAGGGATGATGCAAAAGCACATCCTGACGCCGCATTACTTCGAACATGTCCGCGTGCGGCGGCAACGCTGGATCGCGCCCCGGTTGAAATGGTCGGTCCTTCAGATTCGCAAATGCGTCGTTAGCCAGAAGCGGACTGAGATGCGTCATCGACAGCGGGCCGTTCAATTTGTAAACATCGGCCTCGGTCAAATCATAAAATTCCAGCAGCAGCTCGATGAAATCTCTTGGACAATCTGCTTCGACCTCCAATCGCACCGCGTCGCCTTTACTGGAACGGCGCAACTCCTGCTCTATGGTTCGGAGAAGATTCTCTGCTTCTTCGTCGTCAATGTAGAGATCGCTGTTGCGGGTGACGCGAAACGCGTGCACCGCATCGAGAATCAGACCGGGAAACAATTCAGCTATATGCTGTTTGATTAGCGACGCGAGATAGATGTAATCCCACGGTTCGTCCTCCCCCTGCCCGCGCGGCATTAGAATCAGTCGCGGGATAACCCGCGGCACCTGCACAATCGCGAGAAGTGGTTCGCCGCGTCGTTTCGTCTTCGCGCGCACAAGCAGGTTGTGGCTCTTGTTCAGCAAGTCCGGAAACGGATGACTCGCGTCCACCGCCAGCGGCGTCAGCATTGGAAAAACTTCTTCCCGGAAATACTTCCGGGCCCAGGCCGCGCGCCGCGCACCAAGTTCTGAAACTTGGCGAATCCGAACCCGATTTTTGTCAAGCTCTGGAACCAGCTCCTTGTTAAAAAGGTCGTACTCGGTCGCGACCAGCTCATGGGCGAGGCGCTGAATCTGGTTGAACGTTTCGGTCGGACTTAATCCATCGGACCCAACGTCGCTCGTTTCGCTTTCGATCTGCTGCTTGATGCCGGCGACGCGGATTTCGAAAAACTCGTCCAGATTCGAACTAAAAATAGAAAGAAACTTGACCCGTTCGATTAGCGGTTGCGTCGCGTCCTGCGCTTCTTCCAAGACGCGGCGATTAAACTCGAGCCAGCTCAGCTCGCGGTTAATGAAATTCTTGGGATCGCCAAAACGCTCGTGAGCGGTTTGTCCAATCCTCGCCTGAACAATTGAGACGCGTTCCTCGGTTTCCACGTTGGATTGCGCCTGCGCCATACTGCTAAGATCGACAATCAGCGGCGCATAGCAACGCGCGACTTATTAGGTCGCCGCTGCCGCGGCTTGGTGTCGAATGTCTTCAGCGGCGGCCGCGTAGACGGCCTCCTCCGCGATGTTGGTCGCATGATCGCCGACGCGTTCGAGAGAGCGTGAAATGAAGATCAAGTTGAGGTAACCGCGAAGCTGCTTGGGGTCCTGCGCCATCTGGTCGGTCAGCGTCCGGTTCGCCAGTTTGTTCATGTAATCGAGGTCTTTGTCCCGAGCGACCACCGCGCGGCCAAGGTCGACATCTTCCCGGGCAAACGCATCAATCGCGTCTTTGAACATCGCCATCGCGTGCGCCTGGATCGGGACGATGATCTCAATCTCGCGAAGTGCCGGATGTCTGTTCAACTTGCGCGCGCGGCGGGCGATGTTCGTGGCCTGGTCGCCGATGCGCTCGACATTGGGCGAAAGCTTCATCGCCGCCACCACGCGGCGGAGATCGGACGCCAGGGGTTGAAATCGCAAAAGCACGTCAACACCTTCTTTGTCGATCTGTTTTTCCAGTTGGTCGATTTCTTCGTCGTCCGCGATCGCCGTTGCACAAAGATTATCATCGCGCTGAAGTAAACCTTTGATCGCGCGATCGAGTGCGCGGTCGGCCAGGCCGGCCATCATCAAAACATTGTTTCGCAATGCCGTCAATCCTTCGTCAAAGCTTCCTAGTGTGTGTTTGGATGGCGTCATCCCAACCTTCCTCTCAATCTTAATCTTCGTCGCATCATTCAACCAAACCGTCCGGTAATATAATCCTCCGTTTGCGGGTCGCTCGGATTCGTAAAGATTTTCGTGGTCGGTCCGAATTCAACGAGGCGTCCGAGATAGAGGAAGGCAGTGTAATCGGACACGCGCCCAGCTTGTTGCATGTTATGGGTAACGATCACGATAGTGTACTGCGCTTTCAGGTCGTGAATGAGTTCCTCGATCTTGGCCGTTGCAATTGGATCGAGCGCAGAGCATGGTTCGTCCATTAGAATCACTTCAGGTTCTACTGCGAGTGCGCGCGCGATGCATAGACGCTGTTGCTGACCACCCGACAGGCTCGTTCCAGGTTTATGTAAATCGTCTTTAACTTCGTCCCAAAGCGCAGCCATCCGCAGCGATTTTTCCAAACGCTCGTTCAGAAACTTCTGGTCGCGCACACCGTTCAGTCGCAAGCCAATGGTCACGTTCTCGCCGATCGACATCGTCGGAAACGGATTCGACTTTTGAAAAACCATTCCAACTCGCCGGCGCACGGTCGCAGGATCGACATCGAGCGCGTAAAGATTTTCTCCGAGCAAGAGCACTGCTCCTTCGATCCGGGTGCCTGGCACCAGCTCGTGCATGCGGTTGAGCGAGCGCAGGAGTGTGGATTTGCCGCAACCGCTCGGGCCTATGATCGACGTAACGGCGTTAGCTGAAATATCAAGCGTCACGTCGTTAATGGCACGCTTCTCGCCGTACCAGATCGAGAGGTTCTTAATCCGGAATGTCAGCGGCACCTCTTCGGTGTCCGGCACCGTTTCAGTCCCTCGCTCGCGTGTCTCAAGAACGATTGGATCCGAAGTAGACATACTCAAATTAGTCATTATGAGGGTTTTCAAGCGGTAGTTCGAGCGCGTTCCCGGGTAAGAATCCTCACCAAGACGTTAACGCAAAAAATTCCAATGACGAGCACAAGTGCGCCCGCCCAAGCCTGGCGGTGCCAATCGTCGTAGGGAGCAATGGCATATGTAAAGATTTGTAACGGAAGCGCGGCGACGGGCTGGCTAAGATCGTGGTTCCAAAAACGGTTGCCGAAGGCCGTGAACAACAGAGGCGCCGTCTCGCCACCGATTCGCGCCAAGGCAAGCAGAATGCCAGTGATGATTCCCTTGGATGCGGTTTTCATCACCACATGGACGATCGTTTTCCAGCGGGCGATGCCGAGAGCAAGCGACGCTTCGCGATAACCGTTCGGGACGAGCAAAATCACTTCTTCAGTCGTCCGCAGAATCAGCGGGACCATGATTATTCCGAGAGCAAGGCCGCCGGCGTAAGCGGAAAAACCTTTGAACCGCAGCACCACCAGACCGTAAACCACCACTCCCCACGTGATCGATGGAACACCGTTAAGCACGTCCGCGAGAAAACGCAGCATCGAATTGCCGCGGGCAGAGCCGTACTCGGCCAGATAAACGCCGCCGAGAACCCCAATTGGAATTCCTACCACGGATGCAAGCACCAGCAGTTCGAGCGAACCAACAATCGCGTTGACCATTCCGCCACCCGGCGAGCCGACTGGTTTCGGCAACTGGGTAAAGAAGTCCCAGTTAACGGAACTGGCGCCGTTCACAAGCAAGTGAAAGAAAACCAAGCCGAGCGGGGCAATCACAGAAACGGCTGCGGCAAATGTGCCAAACGAGACGAGTGCGCTCTTGAACTTGCGCCAGCGATGTCTGTCTTTGCGTTTCGAGTGCATCATTACTGGACAGCACGCGTCGTTGAGGTTGTCGTCATCGTCCGGAGAAGAAGTTGTGCGAGTAGATTGACTGCAATCGTCACACCGAAGAGCACGAGACCAATCTCAACCAACGCTTGCAGGTAGATCTCAGTAGTCGCTTCAGTAAACTCGTTGGCAATCACACTCGCGAGCGTGTAGCCCGGCTTGAATAGCGACGCTGCAATCTGCGGTGTGTTGCCGATGACCATCGTGACTGCCAGCGTTTCGCCGAGCGCTCGACCTAGCCCGAGAATTACTGCGCCGAACAGACCTTTGAGCGCGTAACTAAGCACCGCGATGCGTGTCACTTCCCAACGCGTAGCGCCGAGTGCGTAGGCTGCCTCGCGTTGCAGATTCGGCACGCTCCGCAGAATCTCACGCGAAACCGAGGTGATGATCGGCAGAATCATGATCGCGATAATGATTCCACCCGCGAGCATGCTCGGTCCGAGTATCGGCCCAGTAAAGAACGGCGTCCAACCGAAGAGCTTTTTCAGCAGCGGAAAGGGATAATTGCGCAACCACGGAATCATCACGAAAATTCCCCACAGTCCGAGGATGACACTGGGAATCGCGGCCAGCATTTCGATCAGTGAAACAATCGGCTGCCGGATCCAAAGCGGCGCGAGTTCGGTCAGATAAATCGCGGTGGCAATGCTCAACGGCACCGCAATGAGGAGAGCGATCAGCGATGAAACGAGTGTGCCGTAAATGAATGGCAGTGCGCCAAATTCCTCCGCAACCGGGTCCCATGTCGATGTTGTGAGAAATCGAAGTCCGAACTTCTGGATCGCGAGTGACGAACCGCGCGTCAGTTGCCATCCGATCAAAAAAATCATCAAAATGACGACGAGCGCCATCCCGAGCGTAAGCCACTCGAACGCCTTGTCACCAAAGCGTGATGGCGGCGTCATTCGCGCAGACGCGGAGCGCTCGCTTACTGGCATCGGTGCGGCAATAGTCATAACCGGCTTGTTTAAGACTCCGGGCGCTTGCGCAGGAATACCTACATTTTGATCTCGGCGATGCGTTTCAAAACGCGGTCACGCAATTGCGCGGGCAGCGGTGAATAATCCAAATCCTTTGCCATGTCTTCGCCCTTCGTGACTGCCCATTTCAAAAATTCCACGAGTTTTTTGCCTTTCGCTGCGTCCGTTTGCTGCTCATAAACCAGCAGCCACGTCACGCCCGCGATCGCATATGAATCCTTGCCTGGCGCATTCGTCATCGAGAACCGGAAATCGTCTGGGATTTGCGCAGTAGCTATCGCCGCGGTAACGGATTCCAAAGTCGCCTTCACAAATTCGCCATCGGCATTTTTCAAATCAGCAAAGGGCATTTTGTTTTGGATCGCGTAGATCAGCTCAATGTAGCCGATCGTTCCCGGTGTCTGCTTCACCTGGCCGGAGACGCCTTCGTTGCCTTTGCCGCCGATTCCAGCCGGCCAACTGACGGACGTGTTGTTACCGACCTTCGATTTCCAGTCGGCGCTCACCTTGCTCAAATAATCAGTGAAAATAAACGTAGTGCCGCTGCCATCAGAGCGATGGACAACGACAATCTCCTGATCCGGAAGACTCACACCCGGGTTCAAAGCCGTCAGTTTGGGATCGTTCCATTTCTTAATATCGCCGAGAAAAATTCCGGCGACTGCTGGGCCATCGAGCTTGAGTGCCGGGTTTCCGGGCAGGTTGTAAGTCATCACCACTGCTCCGGCCACGGTTGGAATATGAAGGAGTTTGCCGGACGCTTTCGCCAGGTTGTCATCACTCATAGGGCCGTCCGAGGCTCCGAAATCGACTGTCCGAGCGAGAATCTGTTTTTGCCCGCCTCCGGAGCCGATCGATTGATAATTAAATCGCACCGATGGATCGACTTGCGTGTAGGCATCGAACCATTTTGAATAAATCGGATACGGAAACGTCGCTCCAGCGCCATTGATCATCATTTGCGCCGAAGCGCTCGCGCTCAGCCCAAACGCGAGTGTGAGCCCAAGAAGCTTGCCACCGAGTCGAGAAAGTCTTGTCATGCGACGAAGGTGCCGCACCCGACTTGAGGGGGTCAAAACGTTTACTGTTACGTTTATGTGACAACCGGCAAAATGACGCGAATCGTGGTTCCTTTACCGAGTTCGCTCTCGGCGTCAACGCTGCCGCCGTGAAGCTGAGCGATGTGTTTCACGATCGACAACCCCAGACCGGTGCTGCCGAGTTGTCGGCTTCGCGCCTTGTCGACGCGATAGAAGCGTTCAAAGATGCGCGGCAAATCTTCCTGGCTAATGCCTACCCCGTCGTCCCTAACGCTGAGCGCTACTTCACCGTCGCGACGCTCGGCTCCCAGCCTGATCCCGCCACCTTTGGCCGAGTACTTCACAGCGTTATCGAGCAAATTATCGAAAACTTGGCGCAATCGTTCCTCATCGGCGCGAATGGTCGAGCAATCGTCGGATACATCAACAACCGCTTTCAAGCCTTTGGCCGAGATTTTCTTTCTCCAATCGCGGGCCAGATCGGAAAGAAATCGTAGCAGGTCGATCTCACTCAATTGCAGGTTCGAGCTGCCGGACTCCAACTGTGCGAGCGTGAGCAGATCGTTCGCGAGCAAGCCGAGCCGCTTCGAATGCTGATCCATCACTTCGAGGATGCGAGCGGTTTCGCCACGTGGCATCTTGGGATCGTCGAGCATTGTTTCGATGTAGCCGCGCAGAATCGACAAAGGCGTTCGCAATTCGTGCGAGACATTCGCCACAAAATCGCGTCGCATCTCGTCGACGCGTTTCAGCGCCGTGATGTCGTGAAACAAAATGACCGCGCCAGGTTTCGCGCCGTTACCATGCTGCATCGGCTCGGCGCTGACGTGCCAGTGCCGTTCCGCGAGCGTAATTTCACCGTGAGTTGGTTGGTCGTTTCGAAGCGTGCGAGAGATCAGCTCTTCAACGCTGGCCTCGCGCACCGATTCGAGCAAAGGCGCACCGAACGATTTTTCATCAAGGCCAAAAATTTCTTGAAAGGTGTGATTGAACAGCGCGATCCGCCGTTCACCGTCCAGAACCAGCAACCCGTCCTGCATCGCGGAAAAAATGGCGCCTTGTTCCGATGCGTGTTTGGCAGACTCCCGGTCGAGCCGCTGCTGGCGCGAACAAATTTCTTCGAGCGCGACGCCTATCCGCTGCGCTTCTCTTCCGCCTTTGATTAGAAATGTACGCGGCTGATCGCCACGACCAATTTGCCTAACGAGTCGCTCGATTTCGCTCCAAGGGGCGATCCACCGCCGCCATACGAAATAGCCCACCGCAATTGTCGACGTACCGACGCCCGCGAGCAGAATCCAAAACATGTCCGGTTACTTTTCCCGGAAACGATAGCCGAAGCCCCGCACGGTTTCGACAATATTCCCAGCCTTCCCGAGTTTTTCGCGCAACCGGCGAACGTGAGTATCAACGGTGCGGGTGTCGATCACGCTTTCATAGCCCCAAACTTCGTTCAGCAGACGATCGCGGAGCTGGACGCGACCTCGTCGCTGCATCAGCGTACGCAATAGCTTGAACTCCAAGCTGGTCAGATCGACCGGTTTACCGCCTACCAAAACCTCGTGGCGCGCGGGATCGATCGTGACCGGCCCGGCGGAAAGGCGACTGTCAGTTTCTTCAGCCGTGCCGCGGCGCAGAACCGCTTTGATGCGCAAAATGACTTCGCGGGGACTGAACGGTTTGGTGACGTAATCATCAGCTCCGAATTCCAAGCCGACGACGCGGTCAACCTCCTCCGCGCGCGCGGTCAGCATCAAAATCAGAATGTGCCGCGTAGCCGGATCGCTCTTGAGAAGTTTGCAAACTTCGAGGCCCGGCATCTTCGGCAACATTAAGTCGAGAACGATAAGGTCCGGTTTTTCAGTGCGTGCTCTCGCCAGACCGGTTGCACCGTCACTTGCTGTTGAAACTACAAAGCCCCCGGCCTTGCGCAGATTCAAGCTCAGAAGATCTACAACATCCTTTTCGTCTTCGACGATGAGGATCCTTTTGTTCAACACCGCGTCCATGTGCGCGAGGTGTTACGTCTCCTTAGTTCGCTTCGCCAGCAGTCGCGGGCTTCACTCCCGCTTTCTCGTTCAGGAGCTGAGTAAACTCGTGCAAGTTGGAAACGACTTGGGGCGGCTTGTTAAAACCGTGGTCGCCAGTTTCTCGGCCTAATCGGGCCGGCGCTGCGACATTTCCGACAGCGCCATCATTACGGCAAGGGCGTTGTTGATCGCCTTTGATCTCGCTGAATTTTTTCAGCAATTGACTTAACTCTTCAGGCGAGGAAATGCGATTTGTCTCATTCATAAATCGGGATTTTCGCTGGAGAAAGCTCGAGGCTGTGCTTGACTTAAAGGTTCGAGATTTGTCGTCCCGATGCCTGCGCAAGTTATCAAGATCAGTGGTGCGCGCCAGCACAATTTGAAGAATCTCCATGTCGAATTGCCAAGGGAGAAGCTGGTCGTCATTACCGGCTTGAGTGGCTCGGGAAAATCGTCCCTCGCCTTCGACACCCTCTACGCCGAGGGCCAGCGCCGCTATGTCGAGAGCCTGTCCGCTTACGCCCGCCAATTTCTCGATCAAATGGAAAAGCCAGATGTCGATTTCATCGAAGGCCTGTCGCCCGCGATTGCGATCGAACAGCGCAGCGCCGGCGCCAACCCAAGGTCAACCATCGCGACCACGACGGAGACTTACGATTACCTGCGCGTCCTTTTTTCGGCGGTAGGTCAACCGCACGATCCCGCAACCGGCAAACCGGTGCATCGACAAACTCCGCAGCAGATTGTCGATCAAATTCTCGATTACGAACCGGGTAGTAAAATCATTGTGCTCGCTCCACTGGTGCAGGATCAGGTTGGCGAATTTCGCGACGTGATCGAACGACTGAAGCGCGAAGGATTTGTGCGGGCGCGGATTGACGGGGAAGTCGTCGAGCTCGATCGCCCGGAGCCGATTCGATTGAGAAGAGGCGAACAGCACACGATTCAAGCCGTGGTCGATCGATTAGTCGTGCGCGAAGGAATTCGCGTTCGATTGACCGATTCGGTTGAGACTGCGTTGAGATGGGGTGGCAACAAGATCTCGGTCTTAAGACAAACGCCCAACACTCAACCCAGGGACTGGGAAGAGCGGCGCTTTTCGACTGATTACGGGAATGTCGAGACCGGATTCACACTTGGCGAGCTCACGCCCAAACACTTTTCATTCAACAGCCATCTCGGAGCATGCCCGGCCTGCCACGGTTTGGGCACCCAATTGGTGATCGATCCCGAATTGATGATTTCGGACGAAACAAAAACGATTGCCGGGGGCGCGATCACGCCGTGGCGGCGCGGCACGAAGCGGATGCGCACGTATTACCAAAAGTTGCAAGGCGCGCTGGTGAAACATTTTCAGATCGATGAAGGCGTGCCATTCGCGGATTTGCCGGAGGCGTTCAAGAACGCGCTCTACTTCGGAACGAACGGTACGCCGATCAAAATGAATTTCGGCGGCAATGGCGAAAAGGAACGGCCGTTCGAAGGATTGGTGCCGCAAATGCAGCGTCTCTACGAGCAAACGCAAAGCGAATTCACCCGCAATCGCATTCGCGCGTTCATGACCCGTGAGCCATGCCAGATTTGCGGCGGCGCGCGTTTGAAGCCGGAAATCCTTGCCGTCACGATCAAAGATCGACAAGGGCACGAACTGAACATTCACAAATTCAGCGAACAAACGATCGAGGCAGCGGCGCGTTATATGGACAACCTCGAGCTGACGGCGGCGCAAAGGAAAGTAGTGGTGGATGTCGTCCGCGAGATCCAGTCGCGACTGCAATTTCTGGTCGAGGTTGGCCTTGGTTACCTGACGCTCAATCGCGAAAGCGGAACACTGAGCGGCGGCGAAGCCCAACGGATTCGACTGGCGACGCAAATCGGTTCCGGTTTAGCTGGCGTGCTATACGTCTTGGACGAGCCGAGCATCGGTCTGCATCAGCGGGACAATGCGCGACTGCTCGGAACGCTGCGGCGACTGCGCGATCTCGGGAATTCCGTTATCGTAGTCGAGCACGACGAAGAAACGATCCGCGCGGCCGACCACATTGTCGATCTTGGACCCGGCGCGGGCCCGCGCGGAGGCGAAATTGTTGCACAGGGAAAACTCGAAAGCATTCTCAGCGCCAAGAATTCGCTGACCGCTGATTACCTTTCGGGCCGGTTGCGAATTCCAGTTCCGAAGTACCGGACCAAGCCACGTTTCCCCCGAAAACGAATCGCAAAAAATGAAGAAGGTTGGCTCATTCTGAAAGGCGCGACCGAAAACAACTTGAAGAACATCGAAGTGGCGTTCCCGCTTGGTTGTTTTACCTGCGTGACCGGCGTCTCCGGGAGCGGCAAGTCCACACTAGTAGACGATATTCTCAGGCGTGCATTGTTCCGGCGGTTCTATAATTCGAAAGAAAAGCCGGGCGCTTATCAGGCCCTGCGTGGCGTGGAGCAGATCGACAAAGCGATCGTGATCGATCAAAGCGCAATTGGGCGCACGCCGCGCTCGAATCCAGTTACCTACACCGGCGCGTTTGGACCGATCCGAGAATTGTTCGCGCAATTGCCGGCGGCGCGGGTACGCGGTTATGGGGCCGGTCGGTTCAGTTTCAACGTGAAAGGCGGCCGCTGCGAAAATTGCGAAGGTGGAGGATTGATCAAGATCGAGATGCATTTCCTGCCGGACGTTTATGTGCAGTGCGAGGTTTGCCACAGTCGGCGTTACAATCGCGAAACGCTTGAGATCACTTACAAAGGAAAAAACATCGCGGACGTTCTCGATCTCACGGTGGATGAAGCCGCCCGATTTTTCCGGAACGTGCCGAGCATTTCGGATAAGTTGAACGCGTTGCTCGATGTCGGTTTGGGCTACCTGCAACTCGGTCAAGCCGGCACCACTCTTTCCGGCGGTGAAGCGCAACGGGTAAAGCTGGCGACTGAGCTCGCGAAAAAAGCGACTGGCCGTACGGTTTACATTTTGGACGAGCCAACGACGGGATTGCATTTCGCGGACATTGAAAAGTTGCTCCAAGTGCTCATGAAATTGCGCGATGCTGGCAACACCTTGGTTGTGATCGAGCACAACCTGGAGATGATTAAATGCGCCGATTGGATCATCGATCTCGGACCCGAGGGCGGCGAACGCGGCGGCGAACTTGTTGGCGCGGGACCTCCAGAGGAGATTGTCGACCTTGCAAAAAGCCACACCGGCAAATATTTGTGGCCGCTTTTCGAGAAGAAATGAGAAGTCTTCGCACGATAAGTTTTGCCGTGTTCGGAGCGATCGCTCCGTTTGCGCAGGCCGATTTTTCAGCGCAACTCGCAGAAGCATCCAAACCGATGATGGAAGGCGTGCCCGAAGTCGCAGTGGCTCGTTTGCAAGCTTTGTTGAAGCAGAACCTTTCGGACACCGACTGGCGGGCAGTCGCCGAACAGCTGCTCGAAGCGATGGCCGCAGCGAACCAAACCGCGAATGCCGACAATCTCTTGGTAGACCCGCGATTGCGCCACAGTCCGTCGGCGAATTTCTGGCGAGCGCAATTACTGGCGAGCTCGCACCGCGAAGCCGAAGCGTTGCCGCTTTACCGACAGGTCGCGGCGGACACGAGTTCGCCCCTTCGAACTGCTGCTCTTTTCGGCGCCGCCGAGATGCTGCGCGCTCTCGGGCGAACTGACGAAGCGCTCGGGACCTTTACCGAATTATCCCGCGATCCGAAGTGGGTTGTCCGGGCACAATTGCGGGCGGCCGAGCTTTATTTGGACAAAACCGATGCAGCTAACGCGCGGCGGTTACTCGAAAAGGTTCAACCGATCACAAGCGCTGAGAAAAAAGAGCGCCATTTTCTGCGGGGTCGTCTGGAGATGGTTTTGCATCGTCCGGATCGTGCCATAACAATTTTCGAGTCGATCCTGAAAAATCCCGAAGGAGCAACGCACGAGACATTGACAGCAGCGCTGTTTGCCCTTGCCGACACGCACTTGCAATTGAACACGCCGGAAGCCGGAGACGACGCGCTGGAAAACTTTATCGAGCATCGACCTTCGGATGTCGATCTGGCGCGCATTTTTGCCAAGCTGGACCAGCTTTATCGTGCGGAAAAAAAACCCTCTCGTACGGAACTTGATCGCTGGGCAAGAGATATAGCGCAGCCGCGACGCGCGTTTGCACAATGGTATCTGGCGCGATTCGACCTTCGCCTAGGCCGGCGCGATCGCGCGCTCGATTCCTTCGCCGCGTTGCGCCGGACTCGTCCACAGCTACCTGCCCTAGCCTCTGCTTTCCTGGAGTTTGCCCAACTCGAACTTGAAGAGCGCCATTTTGAAGATGCGCTCGCAATATTGAATGAAGCGCTCGGAATGCGGCCGGAAGCGGCAGTTCTTGATCGGGTGAACTTCCTCGCCGGCCAAATTCAATATCATGCAAAACACTTCGACGCCGCGATCGCCGGTTTCGAAAAGATCGGACACTCCGATTCGGCGTTGGCTTCTCAAGCCACGTTCAACGCAGCGCTGAGCTGGCTCCAAAAAGCTGATGAGGCACGCTTTCTGGCCAGCGCTGAAGAATTCGGAAACAAAACAAAAGACGAAAAATCGCGGATAAATCTGCGGTTGGAAGCGGGATTGATGGAGGCGGCCAAACGGGATCCGCGCGCCGCCGATTCGCTGCGCAAGTTTCTGCGAGAGTTTCCGACGGCAGAACGAGTGTCTGAAGCGTGGGTGGCTTTGGCAGAACTGGCGTTCCATGCCACTCCACCGCGACTGGATGAAGCTCGGAAAAATCTTGCCCGAGCCGCCGAGTCCAAGCCGACAATGGTGGCTCAGGAACGCGCCGATTATCTGACGATTTGGCTAGAAGACGCGACATCAGGAAGGGAGACAAAAGTGATCGAGCTGGCGAAAAAATTCATTCAACAACACGAATTGTCGAGTTTGGTCCCTTCCGTGCGAATGAAGCTCGGTGAGATTTATTATCGCGCAGAAGATTTTGCGAACGCGGAAACTCAATTCCAATTATTGGTGGAGCAAAATTCCACCGGGCCGCTTACTGAACGCGCGCTCTTTTTTGCCGGCGAAGCAGCGATGGCGAGCATGGCAGCACAGTCACTCGATCGCGCCCTAGTCTTGTTCGATCGCGTGGTGCAGATCAACGGCGAGTTGAAATTTGCCGCTCGCAACGAGCAAGCGGTGATCGAGCGCAAACTCGGCAAACCTTACGATGCGCTTGCCCTGTATGAGGAAGTATTAAACGGCGCCGTCCGCCCGGCGGAAAAACGCGAAGCGTTGTGTGGCAAGGGCGACATTTTTCTGGAGATGGCGGCGACAGATCCACAGAACTACGAACCCGCGATTGAAGCGTACGACAAGTTGGCAGCCGACCGCGAAGCACCGGCCCACTGGCGCAATCAGGCCCTGTTCAAGAAGGGCCTTTGTTTAGAAAAGAAGGCCGATCGCAATGGTGCGCTGGCCACTTTTTATACCGTTCTCGATGAAGGAAGGCGCCCAGACCAGCCGCACGAATTTTTTTGGTTTTACAAGGCGGGATTTAACGCCGGTCAGCTGCTGGAAGCGGACGCAAAATGGGAATCGGCCGCGACCATTTACGAAAAGCTTGCGGCCGCAGGTGGAACCCGGGCCGATGAAGCGCGGGAAAGGCTCGATCGGCTTCGCCTCGAACACTTTCTGCGACGGGAATGATGCCAGACTTTGCCCGGTTTTCTTCTTGCTTTTGGCATTAAAGAGGCTCATCCTTCGGATATGACAACTGTGACAAAGCTAGGTGGCTTGTGCGGTTGGTCGGTTCGATGCGCGACCATTGCGATGTCGGTCGCGATTTGCGCGTCGGCGTTCGCAGGTTCGAGCAAGAGCGTCGCAACCTCAAAGCAACAGCCTGTCATAAAGGCTAAGAGATGCGTCGCTTTAATCACCGGTTCTGCCTGCCGGCAGGACTGTTCCCGGCTCGGCGTAATCCCGACCACGGCATACCAACTCGACCGGATCGGCGGCCATTCGGCAACAAACGATTAATTTTAGCGAATTGATTTTCGCTGGATTGATTTCCGGTGCCAGCGCGCCGGGTTGCAGGGTTGTTTTTAAATCATAACCTAACCCTAACCGCGCGAAGTTTGCGGCAGATTTTTAATTGAACCCCAGGAGCGATCGGTGCTGGTTTTCGCTACGCTTTCCGTCGCTTCATGATTCAGGGAGCAGATCTGCCCAGAAACTTCGTCGAGCCAATTTTGCGCGATGCCGCTTCCATGCCTTTAATTATTCTCGTAAGTCCATCGTTCACTGGGCATTGCACACCATTTTTTGCCCCTAGCGCAACCACAGCGCCGTTGAGGTAATCGATTTCAGTGGGACGGCCGCGCAAGAGGTCTTGTTGCATCGAGACTATATTACGAGAGCCGACGTAGGCCGCATTGACTTCGGCCAACAAATCCATCTCAAGCAAAACGCCTTCCGACGCAGCAACAGCGACGCATTCGTCAATGACCAGCTGCTTCAGCCGATTTAAACCGGCATCAACAATTTGGCCGACTTCAGTTCCAGTGATGGTGGTGATCGGGTTAACGACACAGTTGAAGACGAGTTTGCGCCAAACCTCGCCCACAATGTTTGCCGAAATACGGCAGTCGAGTCCGGCAGCATTCAGAAGACTGGCAATGCGTAAACTGCGTTCGTGGCTTTCAAGCATGGTGTGACCTCTCACTGTGTATCGAATCGTTCCGGGACGCTCGAAGATCGCGCCGAACTGACTAATTCCGCGCAACACGACGCCGCGCCCTTGAAGTGCGGCGCGGACGATTCGGTCGCTATCCAAACCATTCTGAAGCGCAACGATTGTCGTGTCGTCGCGGACAAGCGGCGCGACAGGCTCGAGCGCGGAGGCTGTCGCCGGCACTTTGGTTGTCAGTAAAATCAGGGCATTCGGCTTGAGCTGCTGGATGCGCGTCGCGGCCCGAACGCGAACGGTTTGCGGTTCAAGGCCCTCAATGCGGAGACCATTTTCTTCGATGGCGCGGATGTGATCAGGGCGTCCGACAAGCGTAACGTCGTTCGCGGCCGCGAGTTTGGCGCCATAAAGACTACCAATCGCCCCCGCGCCGAGGACAATGATTTCCATAATCGGCGCAACCGTAACATGCGCCACCCCAAGCTGCGACGCTAAACGCTCGGGTATGATCCACGGAACGGCGCAGACGATGAATCAAACTGACTCAGCCCGGCCACGTTTGGCCAACGCGTGAAGACGCGAGGCCATTTTGATTTGCCGCTGCAGTCGTCCTACTTGCCGTGATCGAGTTTCATTCAATACACCGTTCTTGCGCTATCCGCTTTACGAACTGATCACGCACGATCTTCTGCAAGCGTTGCAAATCCTAAAAACTCCGTGCCAAAGTGATCCCATAACAAGTGAGGACATCCGACGATGTCAATACTGTTCTCACTTGTCGATTTTACCTTGGAAAATCGATAGATTCCTGGAGCGTGGAATCTGTAGACTCCGACTGTCGAGAGCAAACGTAGCAAGAAAAGCCGGAAATCAAGCCCACTGAAGCGACGAAACAGAGTGAGTTTCATTTCACGCTCGTTTCAACTCGTTTCACATTTCAAGGGTATAGCCGTGAAATATGAAACGAGCGCCCATTTTAGGGCAAAGTTACCTATGGAAGGGCACTTGAAATCTATGAAACGAGAGGGCGAAAGGAATGAGGCGCTCATTTCACCAAAAACCATGCTCGTTTCACGCCATTTCACGTTTCGTTTCATGCCATCCGCTCGCTGCCGCGAGCAAACAAACGGACAAGCTTTGCTCGTCCGTTCTCGTTATTGTTTCGGCGCTTCCGAGGCCGCGAGTTTTTGGAAGCGCGGATCATTCCGCAGCGGATCGAACATCGGATCGAGCCGGAGCAACGCAGGAGTGAGCGGCACATTTTCGGCCAGCGGGCCAGAGTAGGGTATCGAAAGCAGCTTCTGCAAAGCGGCGATGGCGCGGTCAGGCTCCCCAGTGCGTGCTGCCACCCGAGCGAGGATCTCGACCGAGCGGGGACCAAAAATCGCGTCTTTCTCCATCGGGAGCGTGGCCCTAGCTCGTTCCGCCAAAGCGAAGGCTGCGGCTTTGTCACCCAGGCTCATATCGGTTAGCGCAAGGTCTCCGATAAGAATCGAATTTTCCGGCTGATCTTTAAGGAAAGATTCAAGTTCGCGGCGGGCCTCCCTCCAACTTTCCTGGGCGGCTGCATTGTCGCCCCCAACTTCTTGCGCCCAGCCTAACCAAAAACGCAGTTCGCCATTGAAGTAGCCCAGCGTTGGATCGGGCTTGGCCACCATCTCCTGTAACCGAGGGATGGTTTGGGCAGGCCGGCGCTCTAGGATCGCTTGGTAAACTTGTGTTTCCACAGCCTGGCCAAGCTCGGCGGTCGGTCGGAGCGGAGCTAGGAGTGCAGCGGCACGCGGCAGATCGCCTTGAGCTTGTGCGATAGCCGCCTTTCCCGCGAGAGTATCCACGTCGTCCGGCATGATGTTGAGAACCTGATCAAGCTTTCGCAGCGCGTCCGGAAAACGACGAAGGTGGGTATAGGTGAGCGCGTGCTGAGCGCGTACGCCAGCGTTTCGCGGGTCGAGCCGCTCGGCTTCGTTGAAGTAGGCTTCGCTCTGGTCCCACTGGCCTCGTCGCCGCTCAAGGTAGGCCAGGAATTCAGGAATCCGGGCACTATTGGGCAGGAACTGACGCGCCTGGTCAAAGTAGTGCACCGCAGTGTCATAATCCTTTAGGCAGGCGTAGTAGTAATAGCCCTTGGCCAAAATAGCCTCACCTAGATTGGGCTGAAGAGCGAGGGCGGTTTCGGCTGCCTGCTGTGCTTCTTCCCGCAGCGCGACGGTCGGTTGAAGAGCGAGGCTGATATAGCCGCTGGCATCGACGTTTGATAACAGCGCCCAGGCAAGCGCGAACTTCGGGTCCAACCTGACTGCCTCTCTAAGATATTTCTGCGCCTCAAGCCAATTGGCAGCTCCGACGCCTTTTACCGAATAAGCCAGACCGCGCAGGTAGGCATCGTACGCCTCGGGATTATCGGTCGGTTTTGCAGCGATAAGCTGCTCTTCCTGACCGGTGAGTTTCGCCCGCAACTGGTCGGCAATGGCTTTGGCAACCTCGCTCTCAACAGAAAAGATGTCGGTCAGTTTTCTATCGTAGGTATCGGCCCAAAGATGAGAATCGTTGGCCGCTTTGATTAGCTGGACGTTCACCCGCACCGCGTCGGCGCTCTTTTGCACGCTTCCTTCCAGGATGTGGGCGACGCCAAGCAGTCTGGCTATCTCAGGCAGGTTTTCCGGCGCACTCTTGTAATGCTGTGTTGAAGTGCGCGAGATTACCTTCAGATCGGCGATCTTGGATAGGCGTGTAAGAATCTCGTCCTGGATTCCATCGGCAAAGTAGGCGTTGGCTTTGTCTTCGCTTCGGTTTTCGAAAGGCAAAACGGCGATGCTCTTTTCGGGGATCGCAGTCGATGCCGGCACGGCGGAAGAAAGCGGTCCTCTCGAACTCAACCGATGTGAAAAAACGTAAAGTTTCGCAACAGTGGCAGCGAGAGCCGCAACGATAACTAGCGCGGCGACTAGGGTCCATTTTAAGATCGCCGACCTTAGACGCGCTTGCGCGGCGCCCGACATGGCAGCCTTTACGCCGGACCGCTGGAATTTCTGTGGCATTTCCGAGTTGCCGGACTCGGCGCTGTAGAGATTTACAGCGTGAACACGAATACCGTGTTTCACTTCACATTCGCCAAGATCGTGTAAATGGGAACGCCATTGCGGGTATTGTTCGAGGTCGTCCGCTACACGACGCGACAGCAGAATGTGACCTGCATCGCCGCAATCCATGATTCGTTGCGCGACGTTGATGCCGGCACCAGCGATGTTGGCTTGCGCATTTAGGTCCGTGATTTCGTTAACCGGGCCACTGTTAATGCCCATCCGCACCTGAAGTTCAGGATGATTCTTTAGTTCCTTGCTAATTTCCAACGCACACAACACCGGCGTTTCCGGAGTCGTGCGGAAGACCAGAGCCCCACCATCTCCGGTCGGTAGTCGCAGTAATTTGCCTTCGGCTTGAGCCCTCCGGAACTGCTCGGTTCCCCAAACGATCTCTTTTAGCTTCTGGAGTCGCTCGCTCTGCTCGGTGATGAGCAATTTGGAGTAGCCCACGATGTCGATGAAGAGGACGTGCCCGATCTGAAACTCGATCTCTTTTTTAGTTTCGGCGGCCATTCAGGGACTGATCTAACCTACGCGAGCTTCATTATTTACTCCACCTGCTGGTGTCGAGAGCAAACGTGACAAGAAAAGCCGAAATCCAAGCCCACTGAAGGGACGAAACAGAGTGATTTTCATTTCACGTCCGTTTCATCTCGTTTCACATTTCAAGGGTATAGGCGTGAAATATGAAACGAGCGCCCATTTTCGATGGACGTTACCTATGGAAGGGAACCTGATATCCATGAAACGAGAGGACGAAAGCAATGAGGCGCTCATTTCACCAAAAACCATGCTCGTTTCACGCCATTTCACGTTTCGTTTCAACAATCCTGAATCGCTATCTTTCCTAGACCCGTGAAGAGTTAGAGGGAAGCCACGTAAGTAATTCTTTTTCCCGAGAACCAGAGGGCGATAGCCCCAGGGGTATGCCTTCCTTTTACCCCTGAAACTCGGCGGGCAACCAGGACTTCATTTCACCTTTTCCGGACGAGTTTCGTAGGTGAGTCATGGGCAAATCGCACACTCGTTTCCCATTTCATGCCTATACCCATGAAACGTGAAACGAAGGGTCATTTCAGACCCTCTTACCTATGACAGAGCCTGGAAAAAGGATGAAACGAGGCTCGGCAAAAATTCAGGCTCTCGTTTCACCGGAAACTGGCCTCGTTTCACGCCGTTTCATGTTTCGTTTCATACTTCCGCTCGCTGCCGCGAACGGTGCGTGAACAAACAAGCGGGCAGGCTTTGTTCGTCCTTTCTCGTTATTGCTTCGGCGCGAGCGAGGCCGCGAGTTTTTGAAAGCGGGCCTCATTGCGCAGCGCATCGAACATCGGATCGAGCGGGAGCAGTGCGGGAATGAGCTTTGGCCTCGCGCGCGTGCGTGGAATGGGTCGGGCAACTCATTCACCGCCCCGCTTCGCACGGCGAAGCGTTTACAGCCGGAAGCGGTCAGGTCGTGGCCCAATTTCAACAAACATGTCGATCTTGCCGTTGTCTAATTGTCAGTGATGTTACGTGTTAGTCGCGAGTAGCATTCAAATTATTTGTCTATGTCTGCCCAAGCCAAAGGCAGTCTCCATCTCGAAATCGGACATGTCCTGTTCATCGACATCGTCGGCTACTCCAGGTTACTAATTAATGAGCAGAGCGAGTTGCTTGGTAAGCTAAACGATGTCGTTCGAGGGACCGAACAATTCCGTTCGGCGGAGGCGGACGGCGGATTGGTGCGTTTACCTACGGGCGACGGGATGGCCTTGGTCTTTCGCCACAGCGAGGAAGAACCGGTGCGTTGCGCTTTGGAGATTAGTCG
>DATLJP010000049.1:0-69096 GCA_035538875.1 Chthoniobacterales bacterium
CCTCTTCCACGATATGCACATCGATCTTGGCACCATCTGGCGGGAGATTTTCAACTAGATCGCGTCGAATGTGAATGTCATTCGCATAAAATTTTAACAGGCCATCGACCATTTCTTGCGTTCCGCGTGGTCCGTAAAGTCGAAGCGGGTGTTTGCGTCCCATCACCCAACTCGTAGCGAACAGATCTGGCAGACCGCTCGTGTGATCGGAATGCAAATGTGTCAGTAACACCGCCGCGATCTCCGGCAATGGCTGTTGAAGCGCGCTTAGCCGCAGAACAACAGCGCGACCCGCGTCGACGACGAAATAAGTGCCGTTGACGACAACCGCGGTGGAAGGTCCGGCTCGATCCGGGAATGGGCGAGGGTAACCGGTTCCGAGAAGCACGACTTCCATACTCCGCGCTGACGCGGCTGAAGTCTGAGCCAACGCATGAAGTTGCGTGCTGAACAGCAGCGCGATTGCTAGCGATCTCATTTCTTTCGGTCGTAAACGACTAGTCGAGCATTGGGCCTAACGAGACAGAGATAAGCCACGGGCGGGGTCGGTGGCAAGGTTGATGGCGCTCATTTGGTCAGGGGCCGTGGCTTCATCGCTTGGTTAGGTCCCGTCTGGTCGATTTCGTCGATAGCGACCGAGAATGAGTTCTGGAATGCAAGTGAGGGCGATACCGCCAATAACTGTTATGGCGCAAATCCATTTCCAACCGGACGGTCCAAACGGCAAAAATCCAAGACCGTATCCAAGGGAAGCAACCGCACCGAGAATGAAAAACGGGCCAGTGAAGTAACAGTGGACGCGGCCGCATCGAGAGGCGTTGAGCAGACATAGTGCCCCCATGACACCCAGGGACGCGGTCCACAAAACGGTTCTCCAGATGGGCGATACGGCCCAGCCAAGAGCGAACGCAAACCACGGAAGACACCAGAAAAGAAAACCGCTCGTGCCGTTGCATAGCAGGTCGCGCTGCGCACCGACGAGGCCAAGTGCATTTCTCATGGTTGTTTAGCGGCCTAACGAGAAAGAGATAAGCCACGGGCGGGGTTAGTGGCAATGTCGCTTTGGATCATTTGCTCCGGGGTCGTGGCTTCATCGAGTGGTTAGATGATTACCTCGGCTTGTCCACGTCGTCGAGCCTGATACGCTCCATTCTGTAATCAGCACCAAAAATGATCTCGTGTTGCGTAAGCTTGTGAATCGGCTCGCTGCTTTCGGCGGGATCGGGGCCTGGTTCATCACCATAGGTGCTGCTGCTTTCAAGGCGATGATTTCTGATGCGCCACCGGCCATGCAACACGCCACGTTCTTTTTTGCCCATCGACCATGTACCGTCTGCGAAGTAAATGTAATCGTGCCGCGGCGATCGCCAGGCGCCAACCATCAGCTTGGTTAACTGCGCATCGCTTTGCTCATCACCAGCGAGGCATGACGAAGCGAACGCCAGAGCAAATATGAATGTTACGAGACGCGCAATCATCTAACGAGAATTAGACCGTCTGTGCACTATGACCTCGAATCCACTCATAGTCTTGCCGACGAGAAACCACTGCGTGCCGCCGAAAATAATGCAAACGACACCGGGAAAAATAACAATATAAGAAACTGCACGCCACCAGTCTGACATGTCGTGACACAGTGGCTCCAACAGTCGCACGACCTGCTAGTTCTTCGGCAGGACCTCGGCTAAAAAATCACGAACACTATTTAAAGACGCTTGGGATATCCTATGTCCCATGGCAAGGGTCTTGAAGACCGGGTGATAACCCTGGGCCTTCAAATTTGTCTCTCCCCAATGGGCATCGGCTATGGGGATTGTTGCATCCGCTTGTCCATGTACCATCAAGATCGGAGTCGACCTGGGCGCTTTAAGGTCCCTCAAATTCTCCGAAGGATTCGGGACATAGCCGCTCATGGAAACGATGGCGAGGACCTTATTCGGGCAATGAAGCCCCGTTATGATGGACATGACCGCGCCTTGAGAAAAACCAGCGAAGATCACCGGCCTTTTCGAGCCTAACCGCCGGACCAATTTCAAGAGATGGTCGCGGCTTTGCACGATATCGTTTTGACTCTCCTTGCGATACCAGCCAAACCCCTTCCCTTCGAGGAAAAAAAGGCCGTCTGGGCATGCGACCCGGGCGGGAGGTAGATGCAGTTCGGACCAAAGGTAAATAAGGCTCGTGGCTGAGCCATGAGCTCCTTGGAGCAAAACGACGAGAGGCGCATTCTGGGGCAAATGGTCCGGTTCCAAAACCAGGCAGCGGTGAGAATCGACAACCACTGTGTAAAGAGGAGGGAGATCGCTTTGGGCGGCACAAACCCTCGCAGCCAAGGCCACGAGAAAGAGAAGAAGCGTCTTTTTCATTTCGCACTTCGCGCTCAGCTTCACGGCCTAACGAGAAAGAGATAAGCCAGGCAAGAGTGTCGCGACAAACTCACTGAGGTTTTCCTGCCAAGGGGCCGTTGGCTTCATCGATTGGTTAGGTCTTCGGATCGACTGGCGTGGGTAGCTCGTACCAAACTTCGACCTCGTATCCGTCTGGATCGCGGAAGAACAAATAGGGTTCGCCGGGACAAAACTCCCCATGATCAAGAACCTCGCCACCGGCTGCTTTGACCGCCTCCAACGCGACCGCGATGTCGGCGGCTTCCCGAAGGCGAAAACCGAAATGAACAACGCCTCCGCTCTGCCCGGCCCGCTCGGGCTGCTCCTCAAACACAAGCACGTCTCGCGAGCCCGGCGTCTGCGCCTGCACAAAACCTTCCTTCTGATAAACTGGCACAACACCGAACACGCTTTGATAGAATTCCAGCGAGCGTTTGGCATCGCGAACTGTCAATGCGATATGTGTCAGGCCATGCGTTCGGACTGGTGTTGCGCGTGTGCTCATCGACCTAACGAGACAGAGATAAGCCACGGGCGGGTGGTGTGGCAAACAGGCTCGCGGTCATTCGCCGATCTTGCCCACGTCGCCCGCCAGAAATCATTCTAGCGCACGCATGCACCTTCCCAAATTCATGGATGGCCGTGAGTTCCGTGATGCGCGTATCTTTCCAGCGCATTATCAATTGCATCGCCGACTACAGCAATTGCTAGCAAAAACGCAACCGCCAAAAAGGCTCTGTGAGCGAGAATGCCAAGAATCACGGCAGCCGATATCAACAGACTGAGCAGGCTGACACGCGCCTTCTCTGTCAGGTCTTTCATAAACCCTCCTACTGAATTAGACGCTCGCGAACAATGTTTGATTCAACAGGGCCTGCCCCGTTCCCAAAATTGGCCGCTATCGAGTTTTCAGTTGGCGACTCCCAGTCGCTTAGCTCAGATTTGCTTTTCTTTCCAAGCCTAACGAGACAGAGATAAGCCACGGGCGGGGTCCGGTGGCAAAGGAACCGAACGTCCGTCGCATGGGAGCCGCTGGCTTCAGCACGTGTGATGGCTAAAGGCGCCAGAAGCTCGGCTTAGGCGCCGATTTTTGTGCTCCCACAGCCGGGAGAACCGCGAGCACCAAACGCTCAGCCTGCTCGAATTTGTCCGCCGCGGTGCAGGGGCGTAGGTCGGTGCTCCTCGTCGGACGTCTGTAAAAGCGAGAAGCGTCTTTCGCAGACGAGTTCTTAACGCCACTTGTTGCCGACGATGTCTCACCTAAATCATGTCTGCACATAGCGGGGTATTGGAGGCACTGAAGGCGGGGGCCCCGCCGAGTTGGACCCCCGCCGCGCGTTAACCTTATCTTTGGATTTATCCCTTGCTCTCCCCGCTACTTAACTAGAGAGGAGTGCGACGTTGTCGAGAAACGCATTGTAAAGATTGTGTGACAGTCCACGCGTCATCTGTGTGACGGCGTCTTTAGCGTAACGTGACAGCTCGCTCGCCGATGAAGTCTGGACCGATCTAACGAGAAAGAGATAAGCCACGGCATTCGCGCTCGCTGGTGCGAATGATCGGTCGCGAGTTTACGGTCGACGACGGCGCGCCACGAGCTTCGGTATGAGGTGACCTCCGAGGAATCCGGCGCCTCCGGTGACAAGTATTTTCATCGTGCTCATCCCTTCTTAGTAGGAAATAGGATGAAAGAAGAGGCCTAACGAGAAACAGATAAGCCACGGCCGGGGTTGGTAGCAAGGTTGCTCGCGCTCATTTGGTCAGGGGCCGTGGCTTCATCGCTTGGTTAGGCGTTAGCGGCCTTGCGGATCACGTCGAGCACGAAGTCCGGCTGGGAAAGCATCGGCACGTGGCTGCTATCGCACTCAAAGGTGGTTGCGCCCATGCGCTTGGCGAAGAAGCGCTCCAGATCGGGATGAACGGTGCGGTCTTGTTTAGCAAATTCAAAAGTTCAGTGAGTTCGCCCGGTCGGCCATTTCCGTGATCGCTAAAGAAAAAACTGATTCCTAAATAAACCCGTGCGAGCACAAATAACCATTGTCGTCCGGCGATTAGCTGGTTCGGATTCATTGCCACGCTGAGCAATTCTTTTCGCGAACTGATTTAGCTTTTCTGATTTGGATCCATCGACCGATAGAAAACTGGCCTGCTCCGGTTAGAGACAAGGCGGCGAACACAATTGAATAAAGCGCGGCTCTTAACCAATCTTCACCGAGCTGAACGCTGGTGTAGAGCGCACCAATCATTCCCAACGTCAAACTGATTGAGAGAACACGGGTGAACAGACCGCAACCAATTAAGAACGCGCCCATCGATTCATTGAATGTGATCCACAAGGCGAGAATAACCGACGCCGGAAAGCCCATTTTCGCGATCAACGGCGCCAGGCCCACAGAAGCGAACGGTGCATTGGAATGAAACGCTGCGATGTACCATCCGATCTTTTGAATGCCGAACGTGAATGCGAGCAGAAACGCCGCGATGCGCAACACTAGCAATCCAAGATCGCACAGCATCTAACGAGAAATAGATAAGCCACGGCAGGGTGTCGTGGCAAACACGCTGAGTTTATTTCGCCAAGGGGCCGTTGGCTTCATCGGTTGGTTAGATGCTCTTTCTCAACTGAGACTTCGGTTGCTTTTATTATCGCAAATACGTTGTCGCCTTCCTTCAGATTCATCCGCTGAACTGAACCGGTTGTAATGATTGATGTTACGGGTCCGGCCGCGGTGTTGATGAGCACTTCTGAGACGACCCTGTCCGAAACAATTTTCTCGATCTTGCCGGGCAGCCGATTGCGAATACTTGTGCTCATAGCTTTTAAAGAAGGACTGAGGCGCAGTAGCAGCAACATCAAAATTTTCCCGTTAGGTGAGCGACGACGAACAAAGTCAGGAATGTGCGCGGGGAATAACAGAGCCACCTAACGAGAAAGAGATAAGCCACGGGCGGGGTCGGTGGCAAACATCATCGCGATTATTCGCTCAGGGGGCGTGGCTTCATCGATTGGTTAGGCGGCACGATCTGCGATATAGCAAAGGACGCTTGCAGCGTCGGCGTCGGGCGGAAAAACCGGGTAGAAGCAGGTCTGGATGACACCCCCGCGACTAATGAGGGTGAGACGCTTGATGACCGTTTGCTGAGCGACCAAGAAAGTCGGAAGGCGGAGCGCCCGAGTCAGCTGAAGCTGAGAGTCGCTGAGGAGTTGGTAGGGAAGGTGCAGGCGCTCAACGACCTCGCGCTGGTATGCAGTGTCCTGAGAGCTGACGCCAAACACCTTTGCACCGAAGCGCGCGAGCTCGACATGATGGTCGCGATAAGAGCAAGCTTGGGGTGTACAGCCTCGTGCCCCCGGGATGGAGTCCCAGGCCGCGAGGCCGCCGGGAGGATCCCGGTCGGGGAGTCCAGTGCGCGGATAGAAGTAGACAACGAGCCAGTCGGCATCGATGTCTGCCAGGGTTACCATGCGGTCAGCTGTTGATGGCAGCTCGACTCGTGGCAATGGCAGTCCCTGGAGGTGATCACAGGCACCATCATCGACCGGAACCGGCAGATCCGCCGGCAGCGTGTAGAGATTGTCTGATCTGGTCATCGCCGGTTGAACAACGAATGCTCCGAGTGCCGTCTAACGAGACAGAGATAACCGCGGCAGGGTGTCGTGGCAATGTTGTTTGCGTTCATTCAATTCGGGGCCGTGGCTTCATCGATTGGTTAGACCCGCTTTCGGCTGGGCATGAACCGGACAATTTCGCCACGGCGAACCGCGATTACGATGAGAATCGCCGACATAATTGCCGCCATGCCGATGGCCCAGATCGAGGATTCTAGTCCATACACGCCACCCGTCCATAGTGGAGAGCCGGTCAGTGTTCCTTCCACGATTGCTGGGCGCGCGGCGTGCCCCGACATCCGGACGCCAAAGATGAAGTCCTCGGCAAAAGTCCATCCGAAGTGCAAGCCGATCGGTAACCAGAGCGTCCGCGTGGCAAAATAAGCCGCAGCCAGAAGCACTCCCGATTCAAGAACGATTGCGATCGACGCAGCCAAGGACGCGTTTGGATTCAGTCCGTGAATCGCACCGAACGCGACCGCCGAAACGAGGACGCCGATCCACGTGCCAAAAGTTTGTTCGGTGACGCGAAAGAGCAGTCCACGAAAAGTAACTTCCTCCCAGATGGCCGTGCCCAAAGCGAAGATGACGGCTGACAAGAAACGATTTGGAAACCCAACTCCACTGATTTGGTAATGGCCAGTCACGTAGAGCATCAGGATAAGCAAAGCGAACCAAACCAGACCAACGAACGCACCGAGCGGAAGCAATGAGACACGAAAACGTGAGAGTTCGGTCGCCTTCCGTTTTTCAATCAGCCGTACAAACAGGATATAACCGGCGATCGAAACCAAGCCTTCAAGTGAGAAAATAATAATCCAAGAAGTGTGGAAGTAGTTGAGAAACTGAGGCGCAAGACCCGCAATCCAAACAACCACAAACCCAAGCAGGCCAAGGACGAAACGCTTCATGACTATAGCAGTGTCCAATCGCGTCTTATCACCGCACAGTCAAAAGAGCGATATGAATCGGGGTCGTGAGTCTAACGAGAAAGAGATAAGCCACGGGCAGGGCGTCGTCGCAAACACGCTCGCAGTCATTTGCTCAGGGTTGGCTTCAATGCAAAAGAAGAGACGCCGCCCCCCTATGATGCAACCAGAGAAGCGGCGTCTTAATTCGCTCTAACTCAACAATGTTTAACGCAAAGTCACGTTCCGTTACAAGCATGTTCGGCTAAGTTTCAGGCTTCGCCAAACGAGTCCTGATTTTGGGCGCTGAGACCCGTCTGACCGCACCAGAAGAAACGGGCAAAAAGAAAGCTGATCTTCCCGAGTGCGCACTCTCAGAACACGGTGAAAGTGCGGTCCTACCTATCGGACCTTGGTCCCATGGTTGTTCGGCTGCCAAGGCAATAGAATCAGCGACTATGCAACCCACAATCGTTCAAAACGGCGCGCTCTACCAAGCGCAACACCGGCATACTAAACAAGATCGCAGGCATTTACGGCTTCGGCAGACTGCGGGGATAAGTTCAGTCAGAACTTTGTCATTGTCGGCGCGTGCCGCAAAAGGCTTGGTACCGCGGAACCCATATAGCCTAACGATGCTAGGCCGCATGGGTAGCGGCACATGCATCTGATCCGATTACGTCTTGGAAATGGCTCGGGTCCGGAAGAGACGAAGAACGTAGCGGGGAGATGTCCTCCGCCTGATTCAGGGTCGTTTAGCAACGTTAAGTTTGGAGAGAAGCCCCTCAACCTGTCAAGCAAAAGGAGCGACCAAGCTTTGGCTCGTTAGGCCGCTATCGCGATAACATCTGGCCTCCGTCTCCAAAGTAGAAATATCTAGCAGCTCTCTGGTTCTTGCGGGCAGGTTCAGCAAGTTTTAACAGGCCGACAGTTTTAAGCGCCTTGCCGCTGGATCCCAGCGAGCGTTAGGAGCTCTTGCACTCGTCGGGCCCGTGGCGGGGAAGCTTTCCGAGGTAACAGGGAAAGTTCCAAAACAGGGAAAATCCGTCTCCAAAACACCGGCCACGCATCTCCCAGCTAACAGGGAGACGGCTGGAACCGGTCAGCGAGCCACGAGAAAATTGCCGCAGGGAGAGAGGCCAAAACCCGTTGCTCGACTTACTTGCCGAATACTTGCCAAATAGAGTGCGATTTTGTGCGCTTTGATGCGCAAACATTCGCAACGTGAATTGAACCAATTTTCCCTCGTAAAATGCGCTTTCAGAGGTGAGTCGACGACAGGATTCGAGCCCGTGATCCACGGTTCATAGAGCCGTGGCTACAACAGAAATTTATAGATTAGTCCGAGTAGTCCGCTCGCGAGTACAACAGGGATGATGTCGACCTGGTAACGCAGCATCGCGACAAACGCACCGATGCAGAGGGTAATCGCGAACCAATCCACAACACCGGCGTTCGGAAAGAAAACCCGAAGTGCGAACCAGACCGCCAGATTCAAGATCACGCCGACAATCGCCGCAGTCACAGCCGAAAGCGCGTTGGTGAGCTTTTCGCTGCCGCGCAGTTGCTCAATGTGCGGCCCGCCAACGAAGATCCAAAGAAAACACGGCGTGAACGTGGCCCACGTTGTGAGCAACGCACCGAAAGTCGCGGCAACCAGCGGCCGAAGTCCTTCCGGATGTTGCCATGCGCCGATGAATCCGACGAATTGCAAAACCATGATTAACGGTCCCGGAGTTGTTTCAGCGAGACCGAGTCCGTCCATCATCTGGCCGGGTTTCAACCAACCGTAATGAAAAAGGGCTTGTTGCGCGACGTACGGCAGCACAGCGTAGGCGCCGCCGAAGGTGACCACCGCCGCTTTGCTGAAAAAAAGCCCTTCCTTGAACAGTGTGCTGTCCCAGCCGCGGAGGATTCCGGCGGCAATTGTTGGCGTGAACCACAACCCGAGACAAACCAACGAAATCAAAATCGCACGGCGCAAATTGGGTCGCGTGTGAGGCGGGGATTCCTGTTCGTCACTGATGACGGACAGTCTTTCTTTGCCGCCGTGATTCGCTCCGATCTGAAACTCACTCTTCCAAAACAATGCGCCAACAAATCCTACGATTCCTGCGCCGAAAACAATCGCGGGAAATGGAACTTTGAAAGAATAGATCGCGACGAATGCGACTACCGCCAGCGCCCACATCACCGTGTTCTTCAGCGCTCGGCGCCCGATCCGAATGACCGCAACCGCGACAATTGCGGTCACCGCCGGTTTTAGTCCGTAAAAAATCGCCGCAATCCACGGCAAGTTTCCGAAGGCCGCGTAAATGTAACTCAGCGTCCAAAGGACAAAGATCGATGGAATCACGAAGAACCCGCCAGCGACGACTCCACCGCGAATTCTATGCAGGAGCCAGCCAATGTAGATCGCGAGTTGCTGCGCTTCGGGCCCGGGCAACAGCATGCAAAAGTTCAGCGCGTGCAGGAAACGCGACTGGCTGATCCACTTCTTCCTCTCGACCAGCTCGTGTTGCATGATCGCGATCTGGCCAGTTGGTCCGCCAAATGAAATGAATCCCAGCTTCAACCAAAACCGAAATGCTTCGCTGAACGACGGCGCACGATGTCGATCCTTCGCAAGATTCATAGCCGCCGAAGAAAAGCGTAAAGCGCGTCAAAGCATTGGAATCCGCGCCGCAAGGTCTCCTGATCGGAAACTCCTTGCCTGCCCCAACCTTTGAGAACGCGGTCGATCCCAATGCATTCGATCCGCTCAAACCTCTCGTCGTCGAGATCGGCATTGTGAATCATTTCGCCGATCGTTTGGACGACTTTGTCCCCAATGCCGAAGCTCTTAACCAGAGTCTCAAAAGTGCAATCGTCGCCCCGATGTGTGAAATCGGCGTCGAGCATGTCGAAAGAAATCAGCGAGCGATTTGATGGAATTTTTTTAGCAAAGATAAATTTTGCCTTCCGATCGATAAATTTTCGAATGAGCCAGGCGGATCCCACCCGATCGATCTCCGGTCGCGGCCGAGTTATCCAGGTTTTGTTACGATAGTCTCGCGACTTAACTTTCGGGAACGTCGACTGCCCCGAGAGCGTTCGTTCCAGTTTGCGCAACAGCATTTCCACATCTTCTGCGCGCAGAGAGTTGAAGAAGTCCACTTGCTGAATTTCGCGAAACTGCTTCCTGAAACGATCGAGTCTACCGAGAAAGCGTGATGTTCCCTTCCTCCGTTCCGCGAGCGAGCGCGCCAGCTCGCGCAACGCTGCGTACTCCTTGGCGCGGGCGGCGTTGAAAAGTGCAATTAGCCTTTCGTTGCACAATCCTTCAATTTCACGCGCCCGCACAAGGGTGGCGTCCCCGCCTGCGTCGCGAATCTGTTGCGTCAGCCATTGGAACGTTTCATAGCGCGCTGGTCGGTCGGGCAAAACGTAACTCGAAGTTTGAATCTGGATCGCGCCGGATTTTTTTAATTTACGCCAGATGGCGACACGCTCCGCCTTGTGAGTTGCGGGCAATCGAACCAGAAGGAGCAGCCACGCCAGTTTTTGCTTTACCGTCATATGTCACTATATGTATTACTCTGATGTTATAGATATAACAACGTGAAATCGACCACCCGAATTCTTTTAATCAGCAATTCCATCGTTTATGGGCGGAACTACCTCGATCACGTCGAAGATGAGATCAGAAATTTCCTTGGGACGAATCAATCAGTTTTGTTTTTTCCGTTCGCCCTGTTCGATCGTGACGGTTATGCAGCCAAGGCGAAAACGCGTTTCACAGCAATGGGATACGCGCTCGAATCTGCCCAAGCGGTTCGAACTTCACACAAGGCGATCGAGAAAAGCGCTGCGATTTTTATCGGCGGCGGCAACACCTTCCGCTTGTTAAAAGCGCTGCAAGATTTGGAATTGCTCGAACCGATTCGTCGCAAAGTCAAAAGCGGCGCGCCGTACATCGGGAGCAGCGCCGGCTCGAATGTCGCTGGACCGACAATCAAGACGACGAAGGACATGCCGATTGTGCAGCCGCGATCGTTTGATTCGCTCGCTCTGGTCCCATTTCAAATCAGTCCGCACTACCAAGATCCAAATCCTAATTCCACCCATATGGGGGAAACGCAGGAAGAACGGATCCTCCAATTTCTCGAGGAAAACGAGACGCCAGTCGTCGGGATCCGCGAAGGCGCATGGTTGCGGATTGAGAACGGCGCGGTCACTCTTAAGGGCGAAACTGGCGCGAGAATTTTCCGGCGCGGCGAAACTCCAGTCGAAGCAAAACCGGGCGATGAAATTTCACGGTTTGTCGGAGCGCCAAATGCAACCTGAAGGAACGCTTCTGCTCAATCGCGGCGATGCTCGGAAGCTGCTTAGTCTGAGCGACTGCATCGACGCAGTCGAAAACGTGTTTCGTTTGCAGGGCACCGGAAAAAGTCCGCTCTCTGGAATTCTCGGGGTTAAGGCGCCGGGCGGCGCGTTGCACGTGAAAGCCGCACTTCTGCCGTGTCAAAAAAATTACCTCGTCGCAAAGCTGAACACCAACTTCCCAGAGAATCGAACGCAGTCTCGGTTACCAACGATTCAAGGAGTGATCCTGATTTGCGACGCAGACAACGGCTCTCCCCTCGTCATTCTCGATTCGATCGAGATCACGATTAAACGAACGGCCGCGGCTTCGGCAGTCGCCGCGAAATTTCTCGCGCGGAAAGATTCCTTTGTTGCCACCATTTGCGGCTGTGGCGAACAAGGACGGGCGCAGCTGCGCACGATCCATTTGGTTTTGTCATTGAAGAAAATTTACGCCTTCGATCTCGACTCAGCCGCTGCAAGAACTTTCGCGACCGAGCTTTCTCGCGAACTGAAAATCGCGATCGAACCGGTTCTCGACCTTCGGAGCGCAATAAAAAAGAGCGACGTTTGCGTAACCTGCACGACCTCGAAGGAATTTTTTGTGCGCAAAGAAGATGTCCCCGCCGGAACTTTCATAGCTGCGGTGGGTGCGGATGACGCGCACAAACAGGAAATCGATCCGGCGTTGATGGCTTCGGCCAAAGTCGTCGCTGACAGCCTGGAACAATCTTGTACGATCGGGGATACGCAGCACGCGATCGCTCAAGGATTGATGAGCAAAGAAAATGTTTACGCGGAGCTGGGAGAAATCGTGGCCGGGAAAAAATTAGGGCGAACGACTGTTGATGAAATCATCGTCTTCGACAGCACCGGCGTGGCAATCGAGGACGCGGCCGCGGCCGTTGCAATCTATGATAAAGCGCGCGCGACCGGAATCGGGACTTATTTTGAATTCGCTGCCTGAACAATGAAATGGATCACGCGTGAAAAAGTAAAGGTCGATCGCGTGGCTTGTCCGTGGTTGATCCGGAACTTTATCGATTCTGACGCCGAGTTTGTTTTCCTACCACACAAAACCGACTGGGCGAAGGTTGACATCGGCACTGTGTTCGACGTTCCGAATTGCGAGCTGGGCCATCAAAGCGAAGACGTTTCGTTTAATTCGATTTTGAAAAAATACGGGCTGGACGATCCGGCGCTTGTTTTGTTAGGGGAGACTGTCCGCTCACCAGATTCTCATCCGACTAGTCCACATCCTGCCGGCGAAGGATTGCGTTGGATCGCGCACGGCTTCAGTGCGCTCGGGTGGATCGATCACGAAATCCTGGAGTGCGAATTTGTTGTTTACGACGCGCTTTACGCCGAGTGCAACAAACGACTCGGCATGACATAATCGCCTCCAATGTTCGGAATTCACAACTTCGCTTTATTTCTAACCGCGGGGATTTTGCTGAATCTTACGCCCGGTCCGGACACGGTTTACATTTTGGGCCGAAGTATTGCCCAAGGGCGCGAGGCGGGGGTAGCGTCCGCGTTTGGAATTTCTGTCGGAAGTATTTTTCACACCGGCGCCGCGGCGCTCGGACTGTCGGCGGTTCTCGCAACGTCGGCGCTCGCTTTCGGGACAATCAAGTTGCTCGGTGGCGCGTATCTGATTTTCCTCGGAATCAAATTGATTCTAGACCGGCAAAAGCACCTGAGCTTGCCATCCAACTTTCGCCGGCGGACAACGATCGCCGCATTTCGCCAGGGCGTTTTGACGAACCTTCTCAATCCAAAAGTCGCGCTCTTCTTTCTCGCGTTTCTTCCGCAATTCATCGATCCGGCATCGAACGCGAAAGTGTTCGCGTTTATCATGCTCGGGCTCACATTTGTGACTACAGGAACAATCTGGTGCCTAATCCTTGCATGGTTCGCCTCGGTTTTTAGCGAACGATTGCGCAAGAGCGAAACAATTGCGCAATGGCTCAACCGAACCGCCGGCGCGCTATTTGTTTTTCTCGGGCTGCGTCTCGCGACAGCAAAGTGACTATAGATCCATCGCGGGTGCGGTAAGACAACCGTCTTACGCTTGCTGGCCGGATTTATCGCACCGAACACCGGCACAATTTCAATCGATGGCCAAGTTGTCGCTGATAATCCAAAATTCTCCAGCAACCTTGGCAACCCGCGGAATTATTCGGCCAGGCAACAACAGCGCGTCGCCCTCGCCCGTGCGCTGGTGCTGCGACCAAAGGCTCTCTTAATGGACGAGCCGTTATCGAACCCAGATGAGGAACTGAAAAAAGATCTGCGCGCAGAACTGCTCGGCCTCCACGCGCAGCTCGGCTTCACCCTACTGTATGTTACTCATTATCGCGCCGAAGCCAGGGAGATTGGCACTTGCATCGTCAGCATGCGACAAGGCTGCATTGAGCGGATCGTTCCCGGCGGCGGCGGCGGCAACTCACGAAATCGCTGAAGGTTACTCGTATCGCAGCGCTTCGATCGGATCTAATCGCGAAGCCTTCCAGGCCGGGTAATAACCAAAAATAACGCCAACCGTCACCGCGACGGCAACGGAAGCGATGATCGCGGGTATCGAAGGTAGTGTCGGCCAGTTCAACAGCGCGCTAATTGCAACCGAGACTCCGCGACCCAGCAAAATGCCGACCGCTCCGCCGGCAATGCACAACGCAATCGCTTCGACCAAGAATTGCCGCAAAACGTCGCGGGCGCGTGCGCCCATCGCCATTCGAATACCAATCTCGCGCGTCCGCTCAGTCACTGACACGAGCATGATGTTCATGATGCCAACGCCTCCAACCACCAGTGAGATGAGCGCCACCGCGAGCAGCAAATTCGTCATGATTCCGCTTGCGGCCGTGAACGTTTGTGAAATCTCGGTGAGATCACGGATCCGGAAATCATCAGGTTCACCAGGTCGAATGTGATGACGCTGGCGCAAAAGCGCAGTGATTTGTCGAATCGCGAGTGGAATGTTGTCACGCGATCCGGCAGCGACCCAAATGTCATCGAGATCAAAAAAGCGCGTCAGCTGAGGCGTGTTCGCCGCCTGAGCGGCTGATTGGGCCGGATAGAGTTGGACTTGCTCATTCGGATACGTCTGCGTGTTGGTATTCACCACGCTGGGAGTCGGCGACGTTGCCGTCTGCGTCGCTTGGCGCATTCCGGTGATTCGAAATTTAATCGTGGTTAGCGGTGCAGCGATAAAATCGTCCTGGTCCCAACCCATCACATTGGCACCCTTACGACTAAGGATGCCGACAACCTTCAAGCCGACACTACCAAACCTAATTTCTTTGCCGAGGGGCGATTCGCTCTCAAACAAACGTTGTACGATAGTTTGACCGATCACGCAGACCGACGCGGCGGTGCGCACATCCTGGGAAGTGATCGTGTCTCCTTCAGCTATCGGCCAGTTCCGGACCACGAAATAATCCGGTGTCACTCCGAGAATACGATTGGGACGCCAATTCTTATTGCCATACACAACGTGGCCCCAGCAATCCACAGTCGGCGCAACCGTTTGAAGTGCCGAACATTCGCTCCGAATCGCCTCTGCATCATCCGGCGTCAGTGTTACCCGTCCGCCGCCGCCTGAACTCACACCGCCAATCGTGACATCCGCCGGGTCGATTTGAATCACGCTTGCTCCGAGACTTGCGATTGTCTGCTCGATTGAGCGAGCCGATCCGCGACCGATCTCCATCATTGCAATCACAGCAGCGATCCCGATGATAATTCCCAGGCAAGTCAGCACGGAACGCATCACGTTGCGACGCAGTGCAAGCAACGCTGTACGAAAAGTGCGCCAATCCGGTTTGAGTGTTCCGTTCCGCGCCGGCTGGTGCGGTTCGGCCAGAGCCGACCTAGTGTGAAGCGGCGCCGGCGATGCTTGCAACGGCGGTCCCTCATCAACAATCACGCCATCCATGATCCGGATGGTTCGATGAGCATGGCGAGCGACGTTCTCGTCGTGTGTAACGAGAAGAATTGTCAGGCCCTCTTCTTGGTTCAAGCGTTCGAGTAATCGCAGCACATCCTCGCTGGTGTGCGAATCCAAATTGCCCGTGGGCTCATCCGCCAGAAGCACTCGTGGTTGATTAATCAATGCACGCGCAATCGCTACCCGCTGCTGCTGACCGCCGGAAAGTTGCGTTGGCTGGTGATCCATTCTGTCGGCCAGCCCAACAAGTCGTAACATTTCGGCCGCGTGTTCAATGCACGCCGGATCGGATCGATGCTCCGGCGCGTAATCGAGTGGCATCCGCACGTTGTTGAGCGCGTTTGCTCGCGGCAGCAGATTGAAATTCTGAAAAACGAAGCCGATTTTTGTGTTCCGGATTCGCGCGCGCTCGTCCGCGGACAGAGACGATATTTCGTTGGCGTCGAACCAATATTTGCCCGAGGTCGGCCGATCGAGACAGCCAAGGATATTCATTAATGTGCTTTTGCCCGAGCCGCTCGCACCGACCAGCGCCACGAACTCGTCATTCTCGATCTTGATTGAGACACCCTGAAGAACGGGAATTTCCAAATCGCCGCGGCGATAGCTCTTGAAAATGTTTTCGAGCCGAATGATCTCCATGCGCGATCAACGCTTGATCGTCTTTGGCAGGAACGGACTTTTTGCTTCGGCCTGACCGCCAGCAGCGCTTTCGCCGGTCACGATCAGTTGGCCCTCGCGCAATCCATCGCCTGACACCGCCGTGTTCACGCCGTCGGATGCCCCAACCTTTACTTGCAGCGGCCTAACGAATCCTCCGGACTTCAACCAAATTGTGCCCAAACCAGATTTTCCCCTTACTTCCGATGCTTCGCCGGCCGGATCACCAATTGGCGCATCCGCGCGATACGACTGTGCGACTTCGGCAATTGATGATGGCACCCACCGCAACGCCGCGTTTGGAACGAGCAACACGTTCGACTTGTTCGCCAAAATGAAGCGCACGTTAGCCGTCAGATACGGCAACAGAATCTGATCGGGATTTTCCGTTTCAATCTCCACCGTATAAGTCACAACATTTTGCGTCATCGCCGCATTCAGTCGCACCTTGCCCACCGCGCCGCGAAATTCCCGTCCCGGAAACGCATCGCAGGTGAACGTAACCGCGGTGCCCGGCTTGATGCGACCGACATCGGCCTCGTTGACCGCCACCCAGATCTGCATCTTCGCCAAATCCTTGGCGATGAGAAACAGGCTGGGCGCATTTAAGCTGGCCACGACCGTCTGGCCGATATTCACACGGCGATCAATAATCACGCCGTCTACCGGAGATCGGATCGTGCAAAAATCCAAATTGCGTTGCGCTTTGTCCACCGCTGCCTGCGAGACCAGCCTGTTCGCTTTTGCTTGTTCGACCGCTGCTTCGGCAACACCGATGTTGGCTTTCGCAACATTGTAATTCGATTGCGCGGTGTCGAAATCCGAGCGCGAGGCTACTTTCGTCTCGCTCAGCGTCTGCATTCGTTTCCAGTCCGCTTCCGCCAACGCAAACTTTGCTTTCGTTTGTTCGAGATTCGCTTGAGCGCTCACTTCGCCCGCCTTCTCTCGCGCAAGTTGACCCTTCGCGACCGCGAGATCGGCGGCATACACCGAATCGTCGATTTTCGCGAGCACATCGCCAGCCGCAACGACCGAACGATAATCAATTTGTTTTGCTGACTTGTCGGTACCGAAAGAACTGATCTGCCCGGCGACTTGCGCACCCACGTCAACGACCTCCACTGGTTCGATCGTCCCCGCAGCAGTAATGCTGGCTGTGACATTTCCGCGTTTCAGAACTGCACCGACAAACGATGATTTCTGTCCGCCGTGCGTCTGCCACGAGATAACGAATCCGACTGCGAGGAGAACAACGATAACAGCGATGACGACAATTCGCTTCTCCTTCGGATTTAATTGACCGAAAGCTTGCTTGATTGCGAGTCGCTGTTGGCTTAAGCGCCGCAGTTGATCGTGCATGGTAGCCTTGAATGTGACAGCATCGGCCATATTGGATCCGCGGTGAAACGAATGATAACACATTCGGCCAGAGCCGCGTGCGAAAAACGGACTGGTAGTCTCGAAACAATGGTTTAGTAGTCAAAGCTGATGCGTGGGAGAATCGTCGGCGTAATTTTTGTTGTTTTGCTCTTCTACGGCGCTGCTCTCGCGCAGGAAGGGTATGAATTTCTAACCGAGATCCCGATCGGCGGCGATGGCGGCTGGGACATTTTAACGATCGATTCGGCCACGCAGCGTCTTTATCTCTCGCAAGCGACGAAAATTGTCGTCGTCGATTTAAATAAGAACGCTGTTGCCGGCGAGATCGCTGACACGCCGGGCGTTCACGCTTTCTTGGCCGTTCCTGAACTACAGCGCGGCTTTTCCTCAAACGGAAAGGAAGCGAAGTCGAGTGTTGTCGATCTAACAACCTTCAAGACAATTTCGAAGACCGATACGGGCCCGAGCCCGGACGCAATCGTTTACGAACCGAAGCACAGTGAGATTTATGTTTTCAATCACACCGGAAATTCGGCTACAGTCGTCGAGGCCAAATCCGCGAAAGTTGTAACGACGATCGCACTGGGCGGGAGTCCTGAGTTCGCGGCGCTCGATGAGGTGGCAGGCCGTGTTTACTGCAACGTCGAAGATAAAAGCGAAGTCGTGGTGATCGACACGGCGAAGCACGAAGTGATCGCGCAGTGGCCGCTTGCTCCCGGTGAAGAGCCAAGCGGAATCGCGTTGGACGCAGCGCACCACCGTTTGTTCTCGGGTTGTCACAACAAAATGATGACGATGCTCGATACCGAGACGGGCAAAGTTGTCGCGAACGTTCCGATCGGCGCCGGGGTCGATGGCTGTGCATTTGATGACGCAAACCAACTCGCATTCGCATCATGCGGAGATGGCACAACGACAATCGCGAAGGAAGAAGCGCCGGATAAGCTGACGGTCGTTCAAGTTCTGAAAACCGAACGCGGCGCGCGCACGATGGCGATCGACCCCAAAACCCATCGGATTTTTTTGCCGACGGCGCAATTTCAACCAGCGCCGAGTCCATCTCCTGGCGCTTCTCCGGCACGGCCGACGATTGTGCCGAACACATTGAAGCTTTTGGTTTACGGCCCAGCTAAGCCAGCAAAACTTTAGTCCGTGCGACGATTAGCGATTGCGATAGCGGTCGCACTTACAGCGCGATCGGCATTCGCGCAGGGCGGTCCGCCGATGATTACCGACGATCCGGGCACACCCGGTCCGGGCAAGTGGGAGAACAACATTGCGATCGCGTTTGAGCAACGATCCGATGCAACGCTGTACGATTTGCCGGCGATTGATTTGAATTATGGAGTCGGCCAGCGTATTCAGCTCACGCTCGAGACCGCGCCGGTTTTGTTGAAACGAAGCGATCATGGTCCGATCGGCGGTCTCGGCGGAACGGAGGCGGCGGTGAAATGGCGCTTTCTCGACGAAGAATCGAGCGGCTTCGATATGTCGATGTTTCCGCGAATCATTTTCAATATTCAACAATCATCCGCGCGCCGTGGCTTGGCCGAGGACGGCACGCGATTCCAAATTCCATTTCAAATCGCCAAAACGTTTGGGCGATTTCATGGAGACGCAGAATTCGGCCCTGTTGGCATCAGCGTTGGTCGAAGTGAATGGCTCTATGGAATGGTCGGCGGATTCGACGTAGCGAAGCCAACGATGTTAATGGCGGAGCTCCACGGCACGTCGCGAATGAACTTCAGCCAGCAAATATTGACCTTGAACTTCGGACTCCGTCACGAAGTTACTGAAACAAGGATTCTGATTGTCTCGCTTGGCCACGAAATTGTTTCGCCCGATAAACCGCTCGCGTTCATCGGCTACTTCGGCATGCAGTTGCTGTACTAATCCGCCACCACGGGGACCAAATACAATAACATCAGACAATACTGACAGCAAAGTAAGATAAAATCCGATGCCGATTTGGTTTAAAAACTGAGCCGAACATGCTTGTAAAGGAACGTGACTTTGCGGTAAAAAAGGCCATCGTGAAGACGTATACCTTAGCCTTTGTGTTGGTGTTGGGATCGTTTGCCTTGGTTTTCGCTGGTCCTGACGGGAAAGAGATGAAACAGGTCGCACCTGCGCCGACACCGTGTCCGAGCTGGACCGGTTTCGAAGTCGGCGGCTTTGGCGCGTTCGTAGAAGGCGTGGCCGATACCCACCTCGACCTGACAGGCGAATGGGAAGAGTTCCATGACGTTGAGGTCTTTCTACAGAATCGTGCCGAGCGCAGCTTCAGCACGGGCGGCGGGGAAATCGGCGGCTTGATCGGTTACAACTACCAGTTTGCTGGTAACTGGGTCATCGGCGCGGAATTTGACGGCGGCTACATGTTCTTGCGGAATGAAGTGGAGAGGCAGTTTTTGGCCACCTCGCCCGATCACGATACTGATTTGTTCGCCGCTGAGGCCTCCTACAAGACCCATTACCTCTTAACCGTTGGTGGCAAGCTCGGCTATGCTTTCTGCCACTGGATGCCTTACGCTACCGGTGGTGCTGCATGGGCCGACACCGACGTTAGTGCGAGGTTCGCCGAACCGGGTGAGGATTTCCGCTTCAACGGCAGCAGGGACAACACCCATACCGGCTGGTTTGTCGGCGGCGGCCTTGAGTACATGTTCAACAATCCTCACTGGCGGCTTCGCGCACAGTATCAGTACTGCGATTTCGGTAACACCGGCTTCACCAGGACTTTCGGCGATCCAGCTGACCCCTTCATCAGTCATCGCAGCGTTGATCTGAAAGAGCACGTCGTCCAGTTCGCCATCGTTTACGGTTTCTAGCAGTCTTGGTTAAGGATTAGTTTACTGTTCGCCGCTTCGTCCAAAACGAAGCGGCGAATTGTTTTTTCAGGAAACGTAGTCTCAAGGCCGCTCGAAAAACGCCGGTCGCATCTCTGCGTTGAGCCCGAGTCTGTTTCCTTCAATGGGAGCGCGGGCAAATTTTAATTTTAAAAAGCATGCTCTCCCCAGGCAGGGTGGCCCCGCCTAACGAGCAAGAATAATTCTAATTCCATCGGACTAACGAATTGGCCTAACGAATTAGTCTTTCGGTCTGTGGCTGATTCCGATAACAGTTTGCTTTGAGTAAATTTCTTGCACTTTCACGGCGTTCTACGTGGGGAAATGCTCAGCCTGAGACAAACGAAACACTTGTGACAGTTACGGTTTTCTGGTCGAATTTCGCGAGTCCTGAACACGCGCAAGACAGCGAAATATTCCTTGCGAGAGAGCGCCATCAGCGAATTGCACGACTCGTTGGCGGCAGACAGAACGTTGTCGCCCGGCGTTTTCGAAAAACTCCGGGACGCGATGCGGTCGAGCCGTTTGCTTTATGGCGACCGGCCAATCGGAGTCGCGCTTCGACCGCACTTTCTGGACGCGAAACAATTTGCCGCGCTGTCGCAAACTGCAGAAGCGATCGCGAGCGCGCTTGAAAAAGTGGCGACGGCAGTATTGCAATCGCCGGAGTTGATGACGCATCTTGGTTTGACCGATCTCGAGCGCAAACTCGCGCTGGTCGATCCGGGGTTCGCAAATGCCACGGTCAACGCGCGTGTGGACGGCTTTGTTCATGACGAACAAATCCGCTTCGTTGAATACAATGCCGAGAATCCTTCAAGCGTGTCGGATCAGGAAGGATTGAATCGCCTGTTGCGTGAAATTCCGGCGACGGCAAGCTTGGCGAAACGCTATCGTCTGCGCGAATTCTCCGCCGTCGAAAAGTTGTGCGAGACTCTGTTCAGCATTTATCGCGAATGGGGCGGCATCGGCGCGCCGAACATCGCGATCCTGGATTGGAAAAATTTACCGACCGCGCACGAATTCGCTCTGCTGCAAAATGCCTTTTTCGAACACGGGATTCGCACGATCATTTGTTCGCCAGACGAGCTGGAGTACAGCGACAACCGACTTCGTTGCGGCGATTTCCGGATTGATCTCGTCTACAAAAGAATACTCGTGCACGAGTTCCTCAGTCGCTACGACGAGACACATCCACTGACGCGTGCATACATGCACCACGATGTTTGTCTGGTGAATCCGTTTCGCTGCAAGATTCTGCACAAGAAAGCGAGCTTCGAGATGCTGACCGACGAACAAAGGCAAAGCTGGTTTAACGCGGCCGAGCGGGAGGCGATCCGTCGTTCCGTGCCATGGACTCGCCGACTTTCGGATCGGCTGACATTCCGTGGTGGCCGCGAAGTCGATCTGTTGAAATTTGTTCGCGAGAACCGGTCATTGCTCGTTCTAAAGCCAAACGATGACTACGGTGGGCGCGGTGTTTTCATCGGCCCGCATTTGGACGAAGCGGAATGGGGCAGAGCGATCGCAACTGCGCTCGCTGGAGATTACGTCGTGCAGGATGCGATCGATTTGCAGCCCGAAGAGTTTCCGATTTTTAGCGCCGCCGATTGGAACCTCCAGCCAATGTTCGTCGATACCAATCCGTTCCTATTTCGCGGCAAAGTCTGCGGCGCGATGGTGCGACTTTCGAATTCGCCGGTGGTGAATGTCACCGCCGGCGGTGGCGAGACCGGCTTCTTCGTCATCGAAGATAAAATCTAAGTGTGGGTGAAGAACCAGAAACGACGACGCCAAATCGCGCGCTCGCGCGAATTGCCAAGTTTTTTGGACTGAAGCGCAATCTCGTCATTCTCCTCCTCGCAATTTTCGTAATCGGAGCGGGCGAAGAACTCTGGCTGCGATTCGTGCCGAAATTTCTACTGGCCCTCGGCGCGAGTGTCTTTGTGATTGGTCTTTACGATGCTCTGCGCACCTTGCTCGGCGCCGCTTACGCCTATCCCGGCGGCGTGGTTGTGGATCGTTGGGGACATCGGCGCGCGTTTCTTGCATTCAACATTGTTTCGATGATTGGGTACACGCTCGTGCTGTTCGTGCCGCATTGGGGCGCGGTCATCGCTGGCATGTTTCTGTTTCTTTCCTGGAGCTGCTTTTCGTTGCCTGCGACGTTTTCACTGGTGGCGGCCGCCCTTGAAGCAAATCGCCACTCTATGGGCATCGGCGTTCAATCAGTGATCAAACGGTTGCCGATTATGATTGCGCCATTTTTTGGCGGCTTGTTGATCGATCGCTTTGGCGTCATCGGCGGCGTCCGAATCGCACTCGTCATTTCGATGCTTCTTTCGGGCGCAACGCTTTTTGTGCAGCACAGATTGCAAGACGAACCGAAACCAGAACCGGCGCAGAAAGAGCGACTGAATTTTGGGGAGAGCTTGCGCGCGTTCAATTCGTCGATGCAGCGATTGCTACTGAGCGATGTGCTGATTCGATGTTGCGAACGCATTCCCTACGCGTGGGTCGTAATTTTCGCGATGGATTACATCGGGGTAAGTGCAAAGGGAGTCGGTGTTCTCGTCACCGTTGAAATGCTGGCTGCGATTTTGTGCATCATTCCAGCGTCGCACTACGCTGATCGCTATGGACGCGAACCGTTCGTGATCGTGACCTTCATCATGTTCACGCTTTTTCCGATCAGCCTGATGGTCTCGCGGACATTCCCAGCATTGTTGATCGCGTTCGCGATCCGCGGCTTCAAGGAATTTGGGGACACTTCGCGAAAAGCGCTCATCATTGGTTATTGCGATCCCGGGCGCTGTGGCCAAATGATCGGCGCGTACTATTTAGTGCGAGACCTGATCGTGAGTGCAGCCGCGATCCTCGGCGCGTACCTTTGGAAGCAGGGAGCGGCGCTGAATTTTCTGATCGCGGCCGCGCTTGGAATCGTGGGAACAATTTTCTACATCAAGACTAGGCGCGATCAACGCGTGGAAGAGGTGGAAGAGATGAAAGTGGAAATCTCGCGCCGCCGGTTCCAGTAAGATGGAACTATTTTGGCACGTCGCTCGCGTCACCAAGAAATTCCCAGCGCTGGAGCGAAATCGGTACGTTGCCGTTTTTCCAAACGAAATCGTGGAAAGCACGCAGACTGAAATGATCAGCCTGTTTCATCTGCGCTTCGGCCAGAAATTTCATGATCTGGAGCTTACCGATCTGGTAATCGATTGCTTGCCCGGGCCCGGTTGAAAACGCAGTCGCTTCCTGACGCGCGGTCTGCTCGTCCATCGGAACGTTGTCGTGCAGATATTTTGCAGCTTCATCGAGCCGGAACTGACCGAGCGCGAGCTTTACGTCCACTTCGACGCGTAGCGCGCGCAATCTCATAAAATTATAAATGATCTCGCGCGTGTGCGGGCTGTCGTCGAACAGTCCGGCCTGCAACATCATTTCCTCAGCGTAAAAGCCGATGCCTTCGTTCGCGCCGGAATCGTAATAATGCCGGCGAATCTGGTCCTCGTGTTTCCAGGAAAGACAAAGTTGGAAGTAGTGGCCGGGAATTCCTTCGTGTACACAAATCGGCCGTGGGTCCATCGCGGTAGCGCGCCAAAAATAGCCGAGATTCGCCGATGGTTCCGGCACGTAGCGAATGCAGTTTTCCTTCAAACGTGACGGCGAAGTGAAATCGTCTGTTTCGGTAAAACCGACAGCGCGCAAATAATCCGGCGTTAAGCGCAACGTCCAATGCTGGACCCAGGCCGGAACAGTTAGAATGTCGTGGCTCTCCAGAAATTCCCGAACCTGGCGTTCTTTGTCGGCCGCGTCTTTGATCCAACTGTCGACGCTTTGGGCAATCGTCAACGACGGCAGGTTCTTGTTTCGATTCGTTTCGTACGCTTCGAACGCAACCGCGCGGCTCCATTCCTGATGGCCCATTGCTAGAAGCTCTTCTGGTGAATAAGGCATTAGCGCGACGTTCTTGAGAAAGAAAACGTAGGCGTTGCGACCGAGAGCGGTTTCATTGGGAAGTGACGGGAGCAATTGCTCCAAGTAGTTCCGATATTTTTCGAGCGCCTCCGACGCGCGATCAGTCGCTCCGTAGAGCTCCTGTTCTTTAAGCGTCGTCGATTTCGCCAGCGCGCTTGCCATCTCGTGCAGGTGCGGCCGAATATTTTCCAGAGCCTGGATCGCGACTCGCGCGAACGGCGCCGGTGGCTTTGCCAAGTTCTTCGCCGCTTGTTCTAGAATCGACGGAATGTTCTCGATCCGCGTCAGGATCTCGCGACTGTGCGCTTCGTCATAGGGCGCGGGCACGGTCAGCGCTTCGACCAGCGCGGTCAAGGTTTGCCCGATGTAAAAGGTCGGATCGCGGCGCCAGCTCGGATTAACGTCGAGTTCCCAGCGAACTCGCGACAAAGCCGAGCCGACTAATCGGTAATCGACTTGCTTGTCTATCGGCCACGAACGTGGATCAATTTTTTTCCAACGCGTTTCGAATTCGGCCAAATCCTTTCGGCGTTTGTCGATACCGGCACGCGACCAATCGCGCACTCCTCCCGGACGTTCCATTCGCGGCACGTCGTCGCCATTGAACGGCGCGTATTTGGCGCGCCACGTCCAAAAATCGTCTGCCAGTTTGTTGAGCGGTGCGGTGTCTTGCGCCCAGAGCGATACAGCCGCCGAAATCAGGAACAGGAGTGTCGACAGCGTTTTCATTCGTCCCCCCAATCCGCGTTTTGTCGAATTGTAATCACCGCCGGCGTCTTATCCGACCAATAAGTTGATGCTCCAACCAATCGGGCGCCGCGTCGAGTTTTGTCGGAATTCCTCCATGCTGATGCACGCTCCAAAATTCGACCGGACTATTTTCCTTTTGTCGTGCGAAGACGATCGCCTCGCCGTCGGGAGCAAAAATTGGATTGACATCCCGGCCTGAATTGTCGGTCGTGAGTTGGCGCGCAAATTTTCCGTCGTCGCGATAAAGACAGAGGTGCGAAGGAACCGTCCCCTCCACTTGCAAATAGCGGACCGCGATCACGATTTCGGACGCAGCGCGCGCATTGATCGCGAGCAGTAAGACTATTGCCGCAATCAGAATTCGCGCAGTCACATTCATCAGCGCAGCGGCAGCTCGACCGCGCTCGCGTGCTCGGCATCGTGATAAACTTTCACACGCGCGATGCGCGCGTCTTTCGCGGTTTCATCCGCCACCACGCCGCCAGAGCAATAATTCTTCTGCCAGAAGATCGAGTTCACAGCAGTAACGACGAGGCGCAACCGGCTTCCTTTCATTAACTTTCGCGCAACGAATAGTCCGGGATCGAACATGCATTTCACGATTTCGCCGGGGTTGACCAGCTTCGCTTCGCGCAGCGATTCGCGGTAGCGCAAGCGACGCAAATCGCTCCAGAGCGCGATACTAGTGCCATCCGGTTGGATCTCGTACAGATCGGCTTCAAAATCGATATCCGGTGTGTCGATTGACACCCATAGGGTTACCGATGGACAGCCGACGAGTGGCGTTTCGTCCGGCAGCTGCATTGTGTGATAAACAAGCCCGTCATCGCCAATGCTAAGTGGTAGTCTCTGATCGATCACGGCTCTCTTATCGTTTGGCTCAACACCTTCGACTGTTTCGCCGCGCCTGGTATCGAGCGGATTGTAAGTGAATTGGTCCGCGCCGTTCGCGGATTTCGCGGGCGTCAGCGAGCCCGAACGAAAGACGCTGTTAGCGTCGCCGTTTTTCGAGTTGAGATAAAATGTTTTCGGATTTGCGATCAGGCTCGCGTAACTATCGGTGTAATTCCAATCACCGTTCGCGCCTGAATTTCCGGCCGCAAGCAGATAATACGCGACCTGGTTTTTCAAAAACTGCGGCTTCGCGCCGTTCTTCATCGTCCAGTCGTACCACTGCCGGTGCAGATCGTTAAGGTCAACCATCGCCCCAGACCCGAATTTTATCCCGCCAACTTCGTCAGTTGGCGTGCGTGTTCCCGCGTGGTCCCACGGTCCGATGATCAAAAAATGCTTCGCGCGCGCTTCCGGTGACGCATTCGCCATATGATCGCGATAAAATGTCATCGCACCCAGCTCGTCGCCGTCGTACTGGCCGGTAATCGTCAAAATCGGCAGCGAGATCTTTTGAAACTGCTCTTTGGTCGGCACCATCGCGTCGTAATAGGAATCGGCGGTGGGATGTTTCAGAATCCGTTGAAAGTTGGCAGACGGATTTCCGATGAACGAATCGAGCGTTTTGAACGCGATATGGTTTTTGTAGGCGTCGAGAAATTTTGTCCGCCAGAGTTTGGAATCGCCAAACAGGTTCAGCTGGCCCGCTTTGCCGCTGGTGAATGTGAACCATTGCATGTCGTACATCTCGCCGACGTTATCGAGCGACGGATAATCCAGCGGCGGATGCGCCGCTGCAGCCGGAACAATCGTGGCGAGATGCGGTGGAAATTCTTTCGCCGTCGCCCATTGATCAAATCCAGCGTACGACCCGCCCCACATTGCAACCTTTCCGTCACAAAACGGTTGTTGCGCCAACCACTCGACCACGTCATGGCCGTCGTGCGGTTCCTGAGCGAACGGTTCGAATTCCCCGCCGGAATTCCCGCGGCCGCGAACATCGACCAGCGCGAACACGTAGCCGTGACATGCGAAATATGCAGCGCGCGGATGATAACTGTCCGAGATGTAAGGCGTGAGCGTGAACACGACCGGCGTTTTCGGCGCTGAACCATCCGGCGTTTTCGGCAAATAAAGCGTCGCGTTTAGTTCAACTTTATCGCGCATCGGGATCTTGACCCCCCAGCGAATGTTGTAATCCGAGGCCGGCACCGGAGTCGCGCTCGCCCCCGCCCTTGGCTCGGGAGATGGACCTTTCGGTGGGTTAGTTTGCGCGAACGCGGATCCGAGGATCGACATTGTCGCCAACAAAAAAATGACTAGTCGGTGGAGCATCAAACCATTGAAGCTAAAGCCAATGTGCGAAACAAGAGCGGAGGCGTAGCACCCAGCCTTGATTTGTGTCCGCAAAATTTCTATACCGCTGGGATGAACGTTCCCGCTTGTTCTCGATTCTACCGCTCCCTGTTCGTAACGTTTGGCTTCGCTCTTTGCGCGATCGCGACGACCCCAGCTGCCGACAAGGTTATTGTTCTCAAGGCCGCCCGCTTGTTCGATGGCAAATCGAAAGCGCTGGTGCAAGACGGCGTCGTTGTCGTTCAAGGCAACAAAATTGCGGACATCGGCAGCAACTTGGAGGCGCCTGCTGACGCGCAGGTCATCGATTTGGGCGATGCGACACTTTCTCCTGGGTTTATGGATGGGCATACGCATCTTACGCTCGATTTTTCCGGCAATTACAACGAGCGCCGACTGAAAGAAGTCGATCTCAACGTTTCGGAACAAGCGATCTTGGCGACGCGATATGCGCGCGCGACGGTGGAAGCCGGATTCACAACCGTCCGCGATCTAGGCAGCCGCTTCCCCGGCAGCCACGAATTTGTCGATGTTGCGTTGCGGAATTCGATCAACAAAGGCGTAATCGTCGGTCCGCGAATGTTGGTTGCCACGTTTGGAATTGGCGCGACTGGCGGACACTTCGATCCGACGAGCGGTTTTCGCGACATGCTTTTCGGGCGGGAACCCGATTACAGCGCAGGAATCGCCGACGGCCCGGATGCAGTTCGCAAAGCAGTGCGCTTCGAAGTTAAGAACGGCGCGGATGTAATTAAGGCGGCGGTCTCGGGCGGCGTCCTATCGCTTGCTGATGAAGTGGATACGCCACAGCTTACACCCGCCGAAATGGCGGCCTTAGTGGATGAGTCTCATCGACTTCGAAAGAAAGTTGCGGTCCATTGCCACGGAGATCAGGCGGCCAAGGAAGCGATCGAAGCCGGCGTAGATTCGATTGAACACGGCTCGTTCATGAAACCAGAGACGCTCACATTAATGAAAAACAAAGGGACGTATCTTACGCCGACGTTGATGGCAACGGAATGGATTTTAGGCAAGATCGACAATTACCCGCCAGCGTTGCAGGCCAAAGCGAAGGCCGCCGGCGCGGCGCGCTCGGACATGTTCCGGAATGCGATGAAAATGGGAATCAAGATTTCATTCGGAACCGACGCCGCTGTTTTTCCGCACGGACAGAACGCAAAAGAATTCAAACTGATGGTCGATTTGGGAATGCAGCCAATCGACGCGCTGAAAACGGCGACTGGAAACGCGGCCGATCTTTTCGGAATCGCTCAGAAAACGGGAACGCTCGAGAAAGGAAAACTCGCGGACGTCATCGCGATGCCGGGCGATCCGACCAGCGACATCACCGCGACCGAACGGGTCTCGTTCGTGATGAAAGAAGGAAAAATTATCAGGAACGGTCCGCCGAGCACACAGTCTGCCGCCGATGCAGGCGAAGCACCGTCGGGGATTCCAGCTGATTAACAGAACGCGAGATTAACTCTTAGTGGAGTCGACGGTCCCCGTAAAGAACGGGGACAAGCACGCCGCTCGGAACTACGGCAATTCGTGCCGAATCGCTCGTTGCATTGATTAAAGTAAAGCGATGCTCCCGAGCCAACGTAAACCGGGAAAACGTGTACGGCTGGGCCCTCGATAAATTGCGGATTTCTCCAGTCGATAGCGACAGGACGGGAGAGGGAATACGAAGCCACTGCCACTAATCGCTGAAATTAATCGATCGCGGATCACGAACGTCGCCGCGATTGTCGTAATCGTACAGATTGTAAGGCGTAAATCTCCAATTCCGGACACTATTGGTTGGAAACAAATCGTTTCCGAACGCATCAATTTCGCTTTCGAGCGGAATCGAACAGCCTACCACAGTAGAGATAACTTAAAGGAGGCGAATCTCCCCGCGGCTTGCGGCGTGAAGAATGATTTTGACATCCGCTAGCGCTCATCTATTGTGCGCTCCCAATTTACCGCAGGAGAGCCGAAAACTCGTTCGTACTGCAAAAAATTATGCAACAGAAACGCAGTAAACGTTACCGCGCGGCCGCCGAGCAGGTGGACCGCAAAAGAGCTTACAGCCTGACCGACGCGGTCGCGATGCTGAAGAAGTTTCCGCCAACCAAGTTCGATCAAACGGTGACGGTTTCATTCCGACTCGGCGTCGATCCGAAACAATCGGATCAAATGGTCCGTGGGACGTGTGCGCTTCCGCATGGCAGCGGTAGATCCGTTCGTGTTGTCGTTTTCGCTGAAGGTACGGCCGCTGACGCGGCAAAAGAAGCAGGCGCCGAGCACGTCGGATTTAAGGATTTGATACAAAAAGTTCAGGAAGGATTTCAAGATTTCGACGTCGCAGTCGCGACCCCAGGCGCCATGGCCGAAGTCCGCAAGCTTGGAAAAGTTCTCGGTCCCCGTGGGCTGATGCCAAACCCAAAAGCCGGTACGGTTGCCGAAGACACCGCGAAAGCAGTTCAAGAAGTGAAAGCCGGCCGAGTTGAGTTCAAGCTCGACAAGAACGGCAACGTCGCCGTGCCGGTAGGAAAATGTTCGTTCGAAGAGAAAGCGCTGGTGGAAAACAGCAATGCGGTGATCGAAGCGGTCGTGCGCGCACGTCCGGCGACCGCAAAGGGCCGCTATCTTGACGCGGTGACGTTAAGCGCGACAATGTCGCCCGGCCTTAAGCTAGACCCATCACCCTATCTCGCCGGCCAGGCCGCCTAAGACATGAGACCAGAGAAAGCCAACATTGTTTCTGATCTCTCGAAAGAGTTGAAGGATTCGTCCTTCGTGCTGGTGACCGATTACCAGCATATGAAGGTGGATGATTTCAGCGAGCTGCGGAAACGCCTGGCTGTGACTGGCGCGGAAGTTCACGTTGTTAAGAACAGTTTTTTGAAACGGGCGATGGCCGATTCGGGTCTTGCCGCTGGCAACGGAGAATTAACCGGACAGACCGCTGTCGTCACCGGCCATAAAGATGTCGCGCCCGTTGCGAAGGTTTTGAAAGCCTTCGCGGCGGAGTTCAAGAAGGCAATGCTGAAGCGCGGCTTCATCGATCGCACGCAAGTTCCAACCAAGGAAATCGAGCAGCTGGCTGATTTGCCGCCGCGCGAAGTGTTGCAGGCGCAATTGCTTGGTTTGCTGCTTTCGCCGGCGACGAAATTAGTTCGCTTGCTTAATGAACCGGCAGCGTCGCTCGCCCGATTGTTGAAAGCGAAAAGCGAAAAGGAGGGCCCGCCCGCAGCGGAAACGCCCGCGGCATAAATTTCTGTCTCGCGAGTGCGGGACGAAACAAACGAAACACTGTCCGGATCGGCGGCTGTCGATCTTAAATTTCCGGGAGCTCTTGGAAGCGGCAATTGGAGGAATAAAATGGCAGACACAGATAAATTGGTGGAGCAACTCAGCGGCCTGTCCGTGCTCGAGATTGCTGGATTGGTAAAACAGCTCGAAGAGAAATGGGGCGTGAGTGCGGCGGCGCCAGTGGCAGTCACGGCCGCTCCAGCGGGCGGCGCAAGCGGAGCAGCAGTTCCAACAGCGGAAGAGAAAGCCACGTTCGACGTCATTCTGAAAGAGATGGGCGCGAACAAGATTGGCGTGATCAAGGAGATCCGCGGCGCAGTGCCGGGACTCGGTTTGGCCGAAGCAAAGGCCCTTGTCGAAGGCGCTCCCAAACCAATCAAGGAAGCCGTGACCAAGCAGGAAGCTGAAGACATCAAGAAAAAAGTGGAAGCGGCTGGAGCGAAGGTCGAAATCAAGTAATAGAATTTTTAACCAGCGGCCGTCTTGCAATTTGTCTTGCCAGGCGGCCGTTTTGTCTTAATCTCGGGTTTCGTTAGAAGTAAGGAGACTTATTTTTAACCTGCAGGTTGCGGGAAAGTTTGAATTGGCAGCAAAACGGTGGAGGTCGATTTGACAGACCGCTGTTTTGAAACTATTTTTGCACCCATCGCTCTCCGGTTGATGCCGTAAGCTCTTGTACGCATGCGGCCGCAATTTATTGTGGGCCGGTGCGAGTTTAACCCCATGCCCTGGTGATTATGTCGGAACGAGATTCAGAACGCATCCACTTCGGAACAATCAAGGAAGCTATCGAGCCTCCAAACCTCATTGAAGTTCAACTCAACTCTTACGTCGATTTCCTCCAGAAAGACGTCCCGTTTGCCAGGCGCAAGAACCACGGCCTCCAAGCCGTCTTCAAAGAAGTTTTCCCGATCGAGAGCTACGACGAAAAGGCAGTCCTCGACTTCAGCCATTATGAGATCGGCGAACCGAAGCTGAGCGCGCTCGAGGCTCAGCGTGAAGGCCAGACTTACAGCGCGCCCCTTCACGTCACTTTCCAACTCCGCGAAGAAAAAGGGACAAAAGAAGAAAAAGTTTACATGGGCGAAATCCCGCTCATGACGCCGCAGGGCACGTTCGTAATCAATGGCGCCGAGCGCGTGGTTGTTTCACAGTTGCACCGCTCGCCGGGCATCGCGTTTGAATCGACCGTTCACCTTAACGGCAAAGTTCTTTACAGCTTCCGGATCATCCCGGACCGCGGCTCGTGGATCGAAGTCCAGTTCGATACCGCGGATCTGCTTTACATTTATCTCGATCGCCGCAAGCGCCGCCGCAAATTCCTGGCGACGACATTCCTGCGCGCTCTCGGCTACGGTTCCGACGAGGAAGTCATCAAGCTTTTCTACAACATCGAGAACCTGAAGCTGAGCGAGAAGCTCGACGAAGAAAAACTCGCGACCAAGGTTCTGACCGCTGAAGTCCGCGATGGCGAAGTAACCCTGGCTCGTGCGTTCGAACCGCTGACTCTGGCCACGGTTCGTCAAGTCATGGGACTCGGAATCAAAGAAGTTAAGGTCATCGACATCTTGAACGACGACACGGTCGTCAAGGCGCTGCGCAAGGATCCAGCGCACGATCAGGAAGAAGCGTTAAAGGATATTTATCGCCGCCTCCGCCCTGGCGATCCGCCCACTGTGGCGAACGCCCGTACTCTGCTGAAGCGGTTGTTCTTCGATCCGAAGAAATACGATCTCGGTCGCGTTGGTCGCTACAAGATCAATCAGAAGCTCGGCATCGATGTCGATCTTCAGGAGCGAATTTTAACAGACAAAGATTTCATCGCGGCAATTAAATACTTGATCAACTTGCGCCGCGGCGAAGGGACTCTCGACGACATCGACCACCTGGGCAGCCGCCGCGTTCGCACCGTTGGCGAATTGCTCGCGAATCAGTGTCGTGTCGGCCTCGCCCGCACGGAGCGCTTGGTGAAGGAACGCATGACTCTGTTCGACATCAACGTCGACGGCATGACACCGCAAAAGCTCGTCAATCCGAAGGCCCTCAGCGCCGTGATCCGCGATTTCTTCGGCCGCTCGCAGCTTTCGCAATTCATGGATCAGACGAATCCGCTCGCCGAGTTGACGCACAAACGGCGTTTGTCAGCGCTCGGACCAGGCGGTCTTTCGCGCGATCGTGCGGGATTCGAAGTCCGCGACGTTCATCCGTCGCACTACGGCCGCATTTGTCCGATCGAAACTCCGGAGGGTCCGAACATCGGCCTCATCAGTTCGATGTCGACCTTCGCGCGCATCAACGAATTCGGTTTTATCGAAACGCCGTATCGCAAAGTTCACAACGGCCGCGTCACGGACGAGATCGAGTATCTCACTGGCGACAAGGAAGAGAATTTCCTGGTGGCCCAAGCCAACGCGCCGATTGACGGCCGCGGCAATTTCACCGGCGAAAAAGTTTCTGTCCGTTACCGCGGCGACTTCCTCGAAGTCGAACCTTCGAAGGTTCACTACATGGACGTGTCGCCAAAGCAGCTGGTTTCGGTGGCGGCGGGATTGATTCCGTTCCTCGAACACGACGACGCAAACCGCGCGCTTATGGGTTCGAACATGCAGCGCCAAGGCGTACCGCTCATCGTTTCGGAAGCGCCACTTGTCGGAACCGGTTTGGAAGCGAAAGTCGCGCGCGATTCACGCGCCGTGCTGTTGGCAGTTGATAGTGGAAAGGTCGCGTCGGTAATAGCGGATCAAGTCATTGTCACCAAGGACGGCCACATCCCCGAGCATCGGAAGCGAATCAAGACCGATCCTGAAGAAGGAATTTACGTTTACGAACTGCGCAAATTCATGCGCTCAAACGCCGGCACATGCGTGAACCAGAAACCAATCGTGAAGAAAGGCCAGCATGTGAAGAAGGGCCAGATCATCGCCGACGGGCCGAACACGCAGCATGGCGAACTCGCGCTCGGTCGCAACGTGCTCGTCGCGTTCATGCCCTGGAATGGTTACAACTTCGAAGACGCCATCATGATCTCAGAGAAGGTCGTGAAGGAAGACACCTACACTTCGATCCACATCGATGAATTCGAAATCGGCGCCCGTGACACTAAACTCGGACCCGAAGAAATCACACGCGACATTCCGAACGTCAGCGAAGAAGCGCTGCGCAACCTCGGCCCAGATGGCGTGGTTCGCGTCGGAGCGGAAGTGAAACCGGGCGACATTCTCGTCGGCAAAATCACACCGAAGAGCGAGACCGAACTTGCGCCGGAAGAACGCTTGCTTCGCGCGATCTTCGGTGAAAAAGCGGCCGACGTTAAGGACACGTCACTCACCGTTCCGTCAGGGACCTACGGCATCGTCATGGATGTAAAGGTTTCTTCGCGAAAGGAAATGTCGCGCGAAAAACTGACGCCGGCGGAAACCAAGAAGCAGATCAAGGCAATCACGGAGGAGCATCGTCGCAAGAAGGAAGAATTGACAGAGCAGCTGACCGATTCGCTCTCGAACATTTTGTTGGGTGAAAAAATCCCGCTCGACGTCGTCAACGCTGAGACTGGTGAGATCATCATCCCGGCAAATCGCAAGATCACCAAGACGCTCCTGCGGAAGCTCGCGAACGTTTACGATCACATCGAGATCGATCCGAGCCCAATCCGGAACAAGATCCGCGAGATTATCGGGCATTACGAACATAAGTTCGCCGAGCTCGAACTCGACCGAGAGCGATCGATGGACCGCGTGGAAAGCGGTGATGACATCGATCCGGGTATCATCAAGCAGGTTAAAGTTTACATCGCGTCGAAGCGCAAGCTTTCGGTCGGCGATAAAATGGCGGGCCGCCACGGAAACAAAGGCGTCGTGGCGCGCATCGTTCCGGAAGAAGACATGCCATTCCTCGCGGACGGAACTCCGGTTGAGATCGTGCTCAACCCACTCGGTGTGCCGAGCCGTATGAACGTCGGTCAGGTTTTAGAAACGCATCTTGGCGTCGCCGCCAAGGCGCTCGGATTCAAGGTCGCGACTCCCGTTTTCGACGGAATCAAGGAGAGCAAGATCCGCGATTATTTGAAGGACGCCCGAAAGAAGGAAGGATTTAGTTGGGTCCAGGAAAACGGCAAGGCGCGGCTGTTCGACGGGCGCACCGGCGATCCGTTCGATCAGGAAGTTGTCGTTGGTTACATCTACATGATGAAGCTCGGCCACCTGGTGGCCGACAAAATCCACGCGCGCGCGGTTGGTCCTTACTCGCTCGTCACGCAACAACCGCTCGGCGGAAAGGCCCAATACGGTGGTCAGCGGTTCGGCGAGATGGAAGTTTGGGCGCTCGAAGCATACGGCGCGGCTTACACGTTGCAGGAGTTGTTGACCGTGAAGTCCGACGACGTACAGGGACGCACCCGCATCTACGAATCGATCGTCAAGGGCGACAACTCGCTCGAGGCGGGCACACCTGAGTCTTTCAACGTGTTGATCAAGGAAATGCAGAGTCTCGGTCTCGACGTCAAAGTCGGGGGCCAGGCTCCGCAAACTGTTTTTGAACACCTCGCTTAATTTAAAAAACCATTCGGAGAATCAATGAACGAACATTCCTGGCGTGAGTTAGTAGGCGAAGAGCGAGCGGTCGGTTTCGACCAGGTCGCAATTGGAGTGGCCTCAAGCGACACAATGCGGTCGTGGAGCAAAGGCGAAGTCAAAAATCCGGAGACGATCAATTACCGAACGTTCAAACCGGAGAAAGGTGGACTTTTCTGCGAACGAATTTTCGGTCCGACCCGGGATTGGGAATGTTCCTGCGGAAAATATAAGCGAATCAAACACAAGGGCGTTATCTGTGACCGCTGCGGCGTTGAAGTCACGCTCGCGCGCGTGCGTCGCGAGCGGATGGGCCACATCGAGCTCGCCGTTCCGGTTTCACATATCTGGTTTTACAAATGCATGCCGTCGCGCATCGGTCTCATGCTCGACATGAGCGCGCGCCAGCTAGAGCGCGTGATTTATTATGAAGACTACATTGTCATCGATCCGGGCAAAACGCCGTTGCAAAAGGCGCAACTCCTGAACGAAGTCGAATATCGCGAAGCGCAGGAACAGTACAGCGACGATTTCGTCGCCGGCATGGGCGCAGAGGCGATCAAGAAGCTTCTGAGCGAGATCGATCTCAACAAGCTCAACAAAGAGCTGGAGAAAGCGATGGGCGCGACCAAGAGCAAACAGATTCGCAAGAAACTCGCGAAGCGTCTCAAGCTCGTGCAAGGCTTCATGTCGTCGCACGCCCGTCCGGAATGGATGATTCTCGATGTGTTGCCGGTGATTCCACCGGATCTGCGTCCGCTCGTTCCGCTCGAAGGCGGACGATTCGCAACATCGGACCTGAACGATCTCTATCGTCGCGTGATCAACCGAAACAATCGTCTCAAGAATTTGCTTCAGCTGAAAACGCCGGACGTCATCATTCGAAACGAAAAGCGAATGCTACAGGAGGCGGTCGACGCTTTGTTCGACAACGGTCGGCACGGCCGCGCTGTGACGGGCGCCGGCAATCGTCCGTTGAAATCACTCAGCGACATGCTCAAGGGCAAGGGCGGACGTTTCCGTCAAAACTTGCTCGGCAAACGCGTCGATTACTCGGGCCGATCCGTAATCGTTATCGGTCCGGAATTGAAACTGCATCAGTGCGGTTTGCCAAAGAAAATGGCCCTCGTTTTGTTCGAACCGTTCATCATTCGGCGGCTGAAAGATCTCGGTTACGTCCACACGGTACGCAGTGCGAAGAAAATGATCGAGCGGCAGACGCCTGAAGTCTGGGATATTCTCGATGAGGTCACGCGCGGACATCCAGTGTTGTTGAACCGCGCGCCGACGCTGCACCGATTGTCGATCCAGGCTTTCGAGCCGCAGTTAATCGAAGGCGAAGCGATCCGCATTCATCCCCTCGTTTGCACCGCCTACAACGCGGACTTCGACGGCGACCAGATGGCGGTCCACGTGCCGCTTTCGGTCGAAGCTCAACTCGAAGCACGCATGCTCATGCTCGCGCCGAACAACATTTTCTCGCCGTCGAGCGGGAAGCCGATCACGACGCCTTCACAAGACATCACGCTCGGTTGCTACTACATGACGCAGAATCCGCGCGCGGCGAAAAAGGATGGGCATCTTCCGCTTTTCGCAGACCCAATTGAAGTCGAATTTGCTATGGCGGAGGGCACGATCAAAACCCACGATCGAATTCGTTTCCAAAATCCAGACTTCGGTAAACAGACGATTTTTGGAAAGTCCGACGTCAAAACCATAGAGACGACGGCAGGCCGTGTAATCTTCAACCAGATTTGGCCGAAGGAACTTGGCTTTTTCAATAAGCCCGCTGGCAAGAAGCAACTTAGCGACATCATTTGGCGCTGCTATCAGGTCGCCGGACCGGCCGCAACAGTGGCGACGCTCGACAAATTGAAAGAGCTCGGATTCACCGAAGCGACCAAGGCCGGTATCTCGATCGGCATTTCGGACATGATCATTCCGAAAGAGAAAGAGACCGAGCTGGAGAACGCGTACAAACAGATTCGCCAGGTCGAGCAGCAATATCGCAAAGGCATCATCACCGACGGCGAGCGTTACAACAAGATCATCGACATCTGGACACACGCCGGCGACGAGATCTCGAACGTCATGTTCCGGACTCTGGAACACAATGATGGCCGCAAGGAACTGAATCCGGTCTTCCTGATGGTGGACTCCGGCGCGCGGGGTAATCGTCAACAAGTTCGTCAGCTCGCCGGCATGCGCGGTTTGATGGCGAAACCGAGCGGCGAAATTATCGAACGCCCGATCACTTCGAATTTCCGCGAAGGCTTGAGTGTGCTCGAGTATTTCATCTCGACTCACGGCGCCCGCAAAGGTTTGGCCGACACCGCGCTCAAGACTGCCGACTCCGGTTATCTCACGCGTAAACTGGTGGATGCAGCACAGGATGTCATCATCAACGAGGAAGATTGTGGTACGGTCAACGGCATCGTCGTTCGCTCCATTTACGAGGGCGACGAAGAGGTTGTCGATCTCGGACAGCGCATCATCGGCCGCGTCAGCTGCGAAACAATTGCCGACCCGGTCGACAAGAAAAAGAAGATCGTCAAAGCCAACCAGCTGATCGACGAGAAGATCGCGTCGGAGTTGCAGCGCATCGGTGTCGAAGCGTTAAAAATCCGGTCTGTGCTCACTTGCGAATGCGGTCGCGGCGTCTGCTCGATGTGTTATGGGCGCAACCTCGCTACCGGCCAGTTCGTGAAGATGGGCGAAGCGGTTGGGATTATCGCCGCACAATCGATCGGTGAACCAGGAACGCAGTTGACGATGCGGACATTCCACATCGGTGGAACCGCAAGCCAGACGTTCAAGCAGCCGATCATCAAGGCAAAGAACGACGGTCGCGTTCAGTTCCACGATCTGCGCACTGTGCAGGCGCTCGACGGCAGCTGGATCGTGTTGAGCAAGAACGGCTCGATCAGCGTGCACAACGCCGAAGGCCGTGAGCTCGAACGCTACAACGTTGTAATCGGCTCAATGATTTCCAAAGACGACGGCGCCCAAGTGAAGAAAGGCGAAACGTTCGTGCAATGGGACCCATACAACGTTCCGATTTTGACCGACAAGAGCGGCAAAGTTGAATTCCGGGATATGATCGCGGGAGTCACCATCAAGCGCGATGTCGATGAAGCGACCGGCCTAATGGGCACGGTCATCATCGAGCACAAGGAAGATTTGCATCCGCAAATCGTCATCGTTGGCGACAAGAAGGAAGTGCTGGCGAGCTATTCAATTCCAGCAGGCGCACACGTTATCGTTGAAGAAAACCAGAAGGTTCGCGCAGGCGCGTTGCTCGCGAAGACACCGCGAAAAGTTGCCAAGACCAAGGACATTACTGGCGGTCTGCCGCGCGTCGCCGAGTTGTTCGAGGCGCGTCGACCAAAGGACGCGGCCGAGATCGCTAAGATTGACGGCATCGTCGAAATGGGCGGGACCGTTCGAGGCAAGCGCCGACTGATTTTGAAAGATCCGGAGACGGGCGCAGAAGAAGAGCACCTCATCTCGTTGACGAAACACGTCATTGTGTTCAAGGGCGATTTCGTGAAGAAAGGTCAGCAATTGACCGAAGGTCCGATTGTGCCGCACGAAATTCTCGAAGTCTGCGGCCCGCAGGAATTGCAGGAGCACCTCGTGAACGAAGTGCAGGAAGTCTATCGACTCCAAGGTGTCGAGATTAACGACAAGCACATTGAAATCATCGTCCGCCAGATGTTGCGGAAAGTGAAGATCACCGATCCGGGCGACACGTCGTTGCTCTGGGGCGATCAAGTCGACAAGCTCGATTTCGAGGAAGAGAACAACCAAGTCGTCGAAAAAGGCGGGAAGCCGGCCGAAGCCGTTCCGGTGTTGCTCGGCATCACCAAGGCCTCGCTCGAAACCGACAGCTTTATTTCGGCAGCGTCGTTCCAGGACACCACTCGCGTGCTCACCGAAGCTGCGACGCTCGGCAAGGTCGATCGTCTCCGCGGATTCAAGGAGAACGTGATCATGGGTCACTTGATCCCGGCGGGAACGGGATTCCCAGCGCATCGTGAAGTCCGGCTGGTCGAGAAAGGCGAGCCGATCGGCGCACCGGCGATGGACGAAGCCGAGATGCAACCGGCAATCGGATAAGAACGACTATCAACAACAGTTGTAGGTCGTCTGTGGCAGACGTCGTGTAATCGATTGGCGTTTCACGGAAACGCCCTACAATTCGTTCCATGTCGATCGTAACCAAAACTGGCGATCGAGGCGAAACGTCGCTCATGTACGGACGACGCGTTCCGAAAAATGATCCTCGGGTTGATGCTTACGGTGCTGTCGATGAGCTAACGGCCGCGCTCGGCCTCGCACGCGCGAGTTGCAAAGACAAATTTGTCACCGAGCGGATTCATGCTGTCCAAAAGGAGTTAATCGACGTCATGGCCGAGCTGTCGACGTTGCCGGACGATCGTCAACGGTATGTCAACGACGGCTTCAGGGTTATCGACGCGAAGATGGTCGATCGTGTCACGTCGATGATTGTCGATCTGGAAAAGGACAAATCGCTTTATCCGAAGGGTTGGGTTATTCCGGGTGGCAACCCTATTTCCTCAGCGCTCGACCTGGCACGAACCATTTGCCGTCGCGCAGAACGGCAGGTCGCAGCGTTGAAAGATCCAAATCCGGAAATTCTGCGTTATCTCAACCGGCTTTCCGACTATTGCTGGATTTTGGCTCGCAAGACGGAGGCGAGTAACAGGAAATCGCGATAACGTTGACCCATGATAACCCTTCTCTTGGTCAGACGATCTCTTGTGCAAATCACGCTGATGTTTGTTGTGTTGTGTTCTACGGCGAGGTTCGCCGCACCGCAAAACGTTGTCCGGTCTGCCAATGCCCTGGGTCCAGCGAACGCGCCGGTGACAATTGAGTTCTTCAGCGACTTGCAGTGTCCGCAATGCGCTCGATACGAACCGATGGTAAAGAGCTTGAAAGCGGAGTTCGGAGCCAAAGTACGCATGGTGCTGCGGAATTTTCCATTGTCAGCACATGCGCACGCCCTGCTAGCTTCGTGTGCGGCGGAGGCAGCTGCCTCACAAGGAAAGTTTTGGGAGATGGCGGAAGCTCTTTACAAAACACAATGGATTTGGGCCAACGCGCCCGCGCCACGAGTGATTCTGATGGACCAGGCTAAGCAACTAGGATTGGACCTCGACAAGTTCCAAAAGGACCTGGACGGCACGGAAGTTCGCGAGCGGATTGGAGATGACCAACGGCGTGCACAGGCGCTTGGGGTAAAAACAGCACCGTCAGTCGTCATAAATGGCTATAATGTTCCGAACTCCGAGTTCAGCGAAGACGGTTTTCGCACCGCGATCAAGGCTGCTTTGGCCCAAGCAAGTCAGTGATGTGGTCAAAGCGCATTGCTCTCATCGCTGTCGTCGTCGGCTGCTTTGGTTTGGCCGACAGCGGGTATCTGACGATTAGACATCTTCAGGGCGGCTACATTCGCTGCGGAGACGACTGCTCGGCTGTTCTCGGCAGTAAGTACGCGGAGGGAGTCGCAGGCGTACCGTTGGCTGGATTTGGCGTGATGGCCTACGTCACTGTGATTACCGCGGCGCTCCTGGCCGCGCGCGGCTCGACGCTGGGACGGAAGGCTCTCGCTATTATGGCAACGATAATGGCCCTTGTAAGCTTGTGGCTGCTATATCTCCAGGCCTTTGTGATCCATTCCTTTTGCAAGTACTGCCTAGCGTCGGCGGCTGCTTCGTGGATCTTGACGGGACTCGTCCTAGCCGAGCGACTCACCGCCACCAAGCGCAGCCCCAAGGGTTAAGAGGCGGAAATAGCGGTTGCGATTGTGGCCTACTTATAGCATCTTCCTCGTCCGTCGTTCCCCCTCTCTCGCGGCGGTACATTTTTGTATGGCGAACACAGTTGAACTAGTGCCTGAGCTCTTGGAGGCGGGCGTGCATTTCGGTCACCAGACCAAGCGCTGGAACCCGAAGATGAAGCCGTTCATCTTCGAACAGCGAAACCAGATCTACATTATCAATCTCGATGAAACGGTAAAGCAACTTCATCGCGCGACTGCGTTTCTTCAGGATGTGGCGCGTCGCGGCGGGAAAATCCTATTCGTTGGTTGCAAGAAGCAGGCTCAGGAAGCGATCAAGGAAGCGGCGTTGGCGTGCGGACAGTTTTATGTGAATCAACGTTGGCTGGGCGGGACGTTAACGAATCTCGCCACGATTCGGAAAAGCATTGGCCGGCTCAAGTACATTGAGCAGATCGAACAATCGCCCGATTACAAAAAAATGGGCAAACAGGAAATCGCGGCACTCAATCGTGAAGCGGCAAAGCTTCGCCGCAATCTCGACGGCATCATCGACATGGCGCAATTGCCCGATGCTGTGATTGTAATCGACACCACTCGTGAGCAGAACGCCGTGAATGAAGCGAGGCGACTCAACATTCCCGTAGTAGCGATCGTCGACACTAATGCCGATCCGGAAATGATCGATTATCCGATTCCTGGGAACGACGATGCGATTCGTGCGATTCGGATTGTGTTGCAAAAGCTGGTCGACGCGATCGTTTCGGCAAGTGGTGAAGCGCGGATCCGCGAACAAATCGAGATGGCCGGCGTTTCCGCTTAGCAGCGGCGACAGCCCAACAATTCAAATTAAGTTCAATGAGTGTTAAGACCGCGATCGACCCAAAAGTCGTCAAACAGCTCCGCGAAGAAACCAACGCGGGCATGATGGATTGCAAACGGGCGCTGGAAGAAGCCGGTGGCGATTTCAACAAAGCCGAAACGATTCTGCGGACCAAGGGAATCGCCAGCGCGAGCAAGAAAGCGTCACGCGCGACCAAGGAAGGAATCGTCGCATCTTACATTCATCTCCAGGGCAAGGTCGGTGTCCTCGTCGAAGTGAATTGCGAGACCGACTTCGTGGCGAAGAATGAAAATTTCCGCGCGTTCGTAAAAGACATCACGTTGCACATTGCGGCGGCGCACCCGCTGTATGTTAGCCGCGAAGATGTGCCCGGGAAATTGATCGAAGCCGAGCGCGAGATTTACAAAGCGCAGGTAAAAGGCAAGCCGGCCAACGTGGTTGATAAGATGGTCAATGGAAAACTCGACAAGTTTTACAGCACGGTTTGTTTGCTGGAGCAGGGATTCATTAAGAATCCCGATGTAACAATCAAGGGCCTGCTCAGCGCGAAAATCGCTGAGCTCGGTGAAAACATCGTCATTCGCCGATTCACCCGTTATCTTGTTGGCGAACCGCTGCCGTCCGAGGTGTAGGCCATATCTCTTTCCCCGCAGCCGGACGACGGCTGGATATAGGTAACCGCCACGTTCGATTTTCCACCGCTGCTGGATTCGATCTCAAGGCGAACGTCGCAGAAATCCGTGCCGCTCGCGTCACGCCGAAATACGTGAAGACTGACAAAGTGTTTGCAGCTCATGTCGCCGACCGTTGGCTCACAAGCAGTGTCGGGGTCCACTAAATTTCGGTTTCGCCGACGCCTCCCATTTTTGGAAAATAGTGCGGCAGTCCCCCGGAAACAGTTCCGCGCATAGTCCCCTGCTCCTTTCCTTCATTGTTCGTCCAATGCTTGCCGGTCGCCGTGGTCGATTGAAATCTTTCTGCAGCGCGAATCCATGATGGTAAAGCTGCGAGCGGTTCCAGCTTTTGTTGCGGCAGCCTGTTCGTTACGTCTTTTTTCGTCGCCGCCACCTTTCACGACGTCTTCGGCCATGATCTTGTCGATATCTGGCATCTTGATTCCCATCTTCTCACCCTGCTTCTGGAAGACGAAAATGCGAAACTTCACAAGCGCGATCACCATGTTGGCGCTCGTGCCAATTCGCAAGCTGTAGAACAAATTGAAATTGCAAACGCGCCCCACTGAGCCGATACGATCTAACTACAGTTAGCTGCGCCAATGGGCCTGAAGAAATACAAGGAAAAACGCGATTTTTCGAAGACGGCCGAGCCGAAAGGCAGCAAGCCATTGCCGAAACAAGTGCACGGCGCAAGCCGGTTCGTGATTCAGAAGCATGATGCGAGCCGATTGCATTACGATTTCCGCCTGCAAATGGAAGGCGTGCTCAAGTCTTGGGCGCTGCCGAAAGGTTTGCCGTGGCAAAAGGGCGAGAAACATCTCGCCGTCGAAGTCGAGGATCACCCGATCGAATACGAGAATTTTGAAGGCATAATTCCTGGAGGGCAATACGGCGGCGGCACAGTGATGGTTTGGGACCGCGGCGGCTACTACGTTTACGGCGAGCAGCCGGTAAAATCTTTGGGCGAAGGTAAACTCCATCTCGTGCTTGCCGGCGAGAAAGCGCAAGGCGAGTGGACGCTAGTGCGAATCCGCGGCCGCGACGGGGAAAGAAATCAATGGTTGATTCTCAAAACCGGCGACAGTGTCAAACGGCCGGCGAAGAAAGACGAAGACCGTTCGGTCAAGACAGGCCGCACGATGAAACAAATCGCGGATGAACGAGATGCGGAATGGGAATCTGATCGGACCGCGGCAGATGGGCTTAAAGACACCAGCGAAAGATCGAAATTGAACGCACGCATCAAGGCGGCATTAAAAAAAAAGCCCCACAGCCGGCTGGCGACAAAAATGAAGCTGCCGACGATGCAGTTCGCTTGCTGAAAAAGCTGCCTCCGGCGAAACCGCGGTTTATCGAGCCGATGAAAGCGCGGTTGGTCGACGCTCCGCCGACTCACGGCGACTGGCTTTACGAACTGAAGTTCGATGGGATCCGTGCAATCGCAATTAAAGGCGGAAACAAGGCTTCGTTGATCTCGCGCAACGGAAACAAGCTGGATAAGCGTTTCCCGGAAATCGCAAGGGCCGTCCAGAAGTTACCGGTCCAAGAATGTGTGATGGACGGCGAGGTTGTCGCGCTCGATGAAGAGGGACGTTCATCGTTTCAATTGTTGCAAGCACTGGAGATGGAGGGACGAAAGGCGCCGCTTCGCCTTTATGTATTCGACTTATTGCAATTGAACGGCAAAAGCTTGTTGGAACTTTCAGTCGAGCAGCGCAAACAAGTGCTAGTCAAGGTTTGTGAAAATGTCGGCGATCCGATTCGCTATTCGGGAGAAATCACAGGCGATGTGAACTCACTGCTCGCTGAAGTAAAACGCCGCGGCTTGGAGGGATTGATTGGCAAACAGCGCAGCTCAAAATACGAGCCGGGTCGGAGAAGCGACGCGTGGATTAAACTCAAAGCTGTCCACGAACAGGAATTCGTAATCGGCGGCTACACGCTGCCGGCGGGCTCGCGCAAGCATTTCGGCGCGATCCTCATCGGCTATTACGACGGCGGTAAATTAAAATTCGCCGGCAAAGTCGGGAGCGGCTTCACTGAAAAGTGGTTGTCGACTCTATACAAAAAAATTCGCACAGAAGAACGCGACGATTGTCCATTTGTTGATCTTTCCTCAAAACAAGGCGACGCCTGGGTCCACGGCATTACGCCTTCCGTGACGAAAAAAGTGCGCTGGGTGAATCCCAAATTCGTCGCCGAGATTAAGTTCGCAGAATGGACGCGGGATGGGAAATTGCGTCAGCCGGTATTCCGCGGATTGCGAGACGATAAGAAAGCGAGCGAAGTGAACCGCGAAGCTGCCAAGCCTTGAAACGGCTTGGAACGCTTCGTGCCGATGGGCTTGTCGAATATGTAAGTTATTGACAATTGTTCACAATTGGCGGAATGGCACTCCCACGCTTAGTCTAACAACCAAGAAGATTGATTATGCGTCCAACTTGGAAGGGCAGTATCAGCTTCGGCCTGGTCTACATCCCAATCGCCGTCTATCCCGCCACTCGCGAAGAGAAGCTCGGTTTTCGGCAACTGCGTAAGGCCGATCTTAGCCCAATCAAATACAAAAAGGTGGCCGAGGCCGATATGAAAGAAGTGCCGGCCGATCAAATCGTGAAAGGCTACGAGTTCGAGAAAGGGCGCTACGTTGTCTTGACCGACGAGGATTTTGAAAAGGTGCGGATCGAATCAACCCACTCTATCGACATCACCGATTTTGTCGATCTTGAGCAGGTCGATCCGAAGTTTTTCTACAAGCCATATTTCCTAGAAGCTCAAAAGGGAGGCGAGAAAGCGTACGCACTTTTACACAAGGCGCTGAGCGGCACCGGCAAGATCGGCGTTGCGAAAGTCGTGATCGCGAATCGCGAGTATTTGGCGGCCGTGAAACCGGACGGGTTGTTTTTGGTTCTCGAACTCATGCATTTCGCGAGCGAAGTGCTCACTCCGGAAGAATTGAATCGGCCCAAGACAGAGTTGAATGACAAAGAATTAAAGATGGCGAACGCGCTGATCGAAAGTATGTCGTCCGATTGGAAGCCGGAAAAATACCGCGATGAATATCGCGATGCGGTCATGGAGATGATCGAGACGAAAGCAAAGAACAAACAGCTTCCGCCCGCACCAGCAGCGGCGCCGCGCAGTACGAATGTTGTCGATCTTGTTAAAGTTTTGCAGGAAAGCATCAACCGCTCGCAATCCGTGAGAGTGAAGCGTGGTGGCAACGGCGCAAGCGGACGGCGAAGATCGACATCGTCGCTAGTAAAACAAAAACGCCGCGCGGCGTAATTTAATTCGTTTCGACGGTCGCCTGGACGTGTTGCACCATGGCCACTGCACCCATGAGCACGACGCCCGCGACAACCTGAAGCGGCTGCAGCGCAGCGTGAAAAAATCCCCAGGTGATAACGACTGCGGCCAGCGTCTGCATCATTTCGAAATAACCGGCGGTCGAAGCGCGAGTGAGCCGCAACCCTTCGAAATAAATCAGGAGTGGAATGCCGCCCGAGACCGAGGCGAGCAAAAGAAAGGCTCCAATCGCTTTCCCAGGGTGCGCCTGCGCGGTTGCTGGCCAAAGGGCAGCACCCTGAAGTTTTCCGTGAACGAGCAAAATTAGAGTCATGCACGTCAGCCCGACAACGATCCGCATACTAGCCGCGAATCGAAGCGGCATGCCAATCATGACGCCGCGACCTGCGACAGTCGAACCCGCCCAGAAAAAGGCGCAAATAAGCGCGTAACCGGTGCCGAGCGTAAGTCCCGCTTTCTGAAACGAGACACCGATCAGATCAGGCCGTTCGACGGAAAGAAAAACGCCCGCCAGAACTGCGATTGCTGCGAAAAGAAAGAATCGCCGCGCAAGTCGATCACGGAAAAACAGAAACGCTCCAAAGGTGGATATCACCGGCTGAATGTTCAGAATCACGTTTACGACCGTCGGGTTTCCGTGTTTGAGCGCGAGCGTGAAAAAGATTGTGCCGACAGCCGAGCCGGCGAATCCGGAAAAGAGCAAGTAGCCCCACGTGGAGACGTCGATCTTTCGCAACTCGCCGAGGTTCGGCAGCAGGATCGGCAGGAACATCAGAAGAATGAGCACGTGTTCCCAAAAGACGATCACATCCGCGTCGAACAATTGGTTAAGCGGAATTCGCCACGCGCTTTCGGTCCCCCACAGCGCAGCGCCGAGACCGACGAGCCACGGTCCGTAACTCACACTGCGAGAACTGCGGGGGTCGTTCATCGTTATCCCCGATCCGGCACCGCAGTCGCAGCTTCGGCAAAAGCTTGATCTTTGGTGCGACGGAAAATCATCCAAACGCCGACCAGAACAATCGCGGCCCCGAGCAGCGACCAAAATGGAAATTTTTCACCACCAAGCGCCCAACCCAGCATGACCGCGCCAGGCGGCGTGATCAGCGAAATAGTTTGCAGATTGGTGACCGACATGCGCGGCAGCAACCAGTAGAGCAACAAAAACGTGAGCGATGATCCAATGACCGCGAGATAGAACAAACAAAAGACCGACATCGTGCTCCAATGGAACCGCGCCGGACTTCCGTCGACGATCGCGCCGAGCACAAGCAGCGGAATGGTTCCGAAAATCATTTGCCATGCCGCGAGCATTGCGGGCGCGAGTTCGATGCGACGCGCTTTGAGGAGCACGTTTGAGTAAGCTGCCGCCGCACCGCCAAAAACGATTCCAAGTCCAGCCCAAAACGCCCGCACACCGCCAAAATCGAGAAGGCGGGCACAGATTAACGCCACGCCGCCGATCGCGAGCAGCGCGCCGGCGAGTTTTTGCAGACGTAGCGGCTCGTCCGGCAACATCCAGTGCGCGAAAAACATTCCGAAAATCGGAATTGTGGCCTGCAAAACCGCAGCGAGACCGGACGAAACATGCAGCTCACCCCAGAAAAGAAGCGTGTAGTTCAACGCAAACATCAAGATACCAGTCACCGCCAAAATGAAATAGTCGGAACCCTTTCGGGGTAGCAATCGCACCCGGTTGATGGAAACGGTCACCAGAACTGCAATCCCGACAACAAAGCGCAGGCCCACGAAAGAGATGGGCGGTAAATCGCGCAGACCGACCTTAATCGCGAGCCAGGTCGAGCTCCAAACGATGCAAAGTGTGAGCCACGCCGCTGGAATTTTCCAACCGATCCGTTGCATCGACGATACTCGCGCCGAACGTCCACGCCGTAAAGACGCCGCCTGGCGCTTGTTGCGGAGCAAATCCGCGTTAGCGTGTTCGCGTGAGAGTTAGCGTGATCGTCAAACCCAAGGAAGCCGTGCTCGACCCGCAGGGGAGTGCGGTGCGCGATGCCATGCGACATCTTGGAATGCCCGAAGTCAAGAGTGTCCGGATCGGCAAATACATGGAAATAAATCTCGACGGCGAAAATGCCGATCTCGAGAAGCGGCTGCACGGGCTTTGCCGCGACTTGCTGTCCAATCCGGTTATCGAAGACTACGAACTGCAGAAAAAAGAGGTCGGAGGCCAGAAGGTGGCAGTGAGAAAGAAAAAGAAATGAAAGCATTGCGTTTTTTCTTCTGCGTAGTTTGTCCGCCGATCGCGGTTCTGATGACGGGGCGAATCGCCAGCTTCTTTCTCAGTCTTGTGTTAACTTTATTTCTCTGGATTCCCGGTGTGATTCACGCATGTCTCGTCGTGAACGATTACCATGAAGAACAACGCGCGCGCAGCATCGCACACTAGAGATCAAGATGAAATTCGCCGTCATTCAATTTCCCGGTTCCAACTGCGACCAGGATTGCGTTACGGGCATTAATAGCATCGAAGGGCTGCAAGCTGATTATGTCTGGCACAAGGAAACGTCGCTTCGTGATTACGACGCGATTGTTTTGCCGGGTGGTTTCGCTTACGGCGATTATTTACGATGCGGTGCGATCGCGCGTTTCTCGCCGATCATGAAAGCGGTCGTCAACGACGCGCGCACGGGCAAGCTTGTGCTCGGCACCTGCAATGGTTTCCAGATCTTGTGCGAGGCCGGCCTCCTTCCGGGCGCACTGGTGCGCAATCGTTCGCTTCGATTTGTCTGCGAGTTGGTGACGTTGCGTGTGGAAGTTCCGGATTCGGCCTTCACCCATGGCTGTCCGGAAAGGACGCTGCTTCGAATACCGGTCGCGCACGGCGAGGGCTGTTATTTTGCCGACGATAAAACATTGCGTGAGCTCAACGAGAATCGACGCGTGATAATGCGATACGTCGACAATCGAGGTCGAGTTATGCCCGAGGCGAATCCAAACGGTTCAATCGAAAACATTGCCGGCATCTGCAATCGCGAGGGAAATGTTTTCGGATTAATGCCACACCCTGACCGGGCTTGTGATGAACGAATCGGCAGCGCCGATGGCGTGAAGATCTTCCAATCGATGATGCAAACGATTGAGGCAGCTCATGCTCGCGCTGCGTAGCCTGAATCGAGCTTTGAAACGGCCAAATTCAGCTCCGAATAGGCTGAAATTCTAGGGCAACGAGGGGTTCGGGCCCCGTGCTTTTGTTTATTCGATTCGGACGGCGTGAGTTTTGTCCAAGCGCAGAATTTGTCCGGAGCGCAATGAAACCTTCGCCTTCGGATCGACAATCTTGCTTCCATCGAGTTGTACGCTGCCCTGCTTGATCAACCGGCTCGCGTTCGCGCGCGATTTCTTGATCGCGAACCCTTGTGAGTAGGCCGCTGCGACAATTGCCACCGCTTCGTCCGTAGTGGCGCCAAATTGCGGAAGATCCGCTTCATTCAGACGCTTCTCGCTGAAGCGCGAATTCCAATCGCTGAGCGTTTTCTCGGCGACAGCGCTGGAGTGATAAGTCTGCACAATCTCGAACGCGAGCTGCTTCTTGGCCTCCAACGGATTTGCGTCCTTTGGAAGATCACGCCCAAGCACAAGCTGGTAATAGCGCGCCATTAATTCGTCCGAAATACTCATCAATTTGCCAAACTGACCTGCGGCTGGCTCACTTACGCCAACAAAATTCCCAAGGCTCTTGCTCATCTTCTTGGCGCCATCGAGTCCCTCGAGAAGCGGCATCGTCAGCACGACCTGTTGCGGCTGGCCTTCTTCCTTTTGAAAATCGCGGCCGACTAAAATGTTGAAAAGCTGATCAGTCCCGCCGAGCTCCACATCCGCACGCACCATTACTGAATCCCACCCTTGCATGATGGGATATTGAATTTCGTGCGCGTGAATTGGTTGTTGATTGTCGATCCGCGCGCGGAAATCTTCGCGTTGCAGCATCTGTTGAAGCGTCACGCGGCTGTTCAGCCGAAGCACATCCTCGTAAGACATCGTGCGAAACCAATCGCCGTTACATACGGTGTCGATCCGAGTCGGATCGATAATCTTGAAGGCTTGTTCGCGATATGTCTGCGCGTTTGCCATGACTTCCTTGTGCGTCAAATGCGGGCGAGTCACCGACCGACCACTTGGGTCCCCAATCATTCCGGTAAAATCGCCGATAATCAGCACGGCCTGATGCCCGAGATCTTGAAATTGGCGCAGTTTCCGCAGCACAACAGCATGGCCGAGATGAATGTCGGCCGTTGTTGGATCGACACCGAGCTTCACGCGCAGAGGCCGACCGAGCGCAAGCTTTTCGCGCAGCTCACTTTCGCTGATGATTTGCGCAGCGCCTTTCTTGAGAAGAGCCAGAGCCTCGTCGGGTCGCATGCCTTGAAACTGTAGCGGCCGGTGTCCCCGGCGGCAAAGATTTCCAATCGGTCGATCTAGGACAACCGCGGCGATAGATCTATTTGTTTTAATTCAGCAGCTCGCGCACTTGATTAATCCCATGGGCGGATTCCGCCGATCCAACGATTTTTGACTCTTGCCTCGCTCCGTAAAATGCTGCTGGTCGACGTACTCGCGACTCGCAACGGTGTTATGGACATCATACGCTGCGTGCACGTCGTGAATAAACGAAAGCCCGAGCGACGAGGTCGTCTTTAGAGTTGATTTTCAGAGGCAGGACCTGCTCGCGATACAAAATTCCAAACTGGGCTCTTGATGCTGAGTTCAACTCGTCAGAACGCAAAGAAAAACAAGGCAGAATACCGCGTGCCGGCGCACGTCGATGGAGCCGGGGGACAGCTGCGTGAATTGTAAAGCAAATCATCCCGACCGAATGGACGCGAGCAAAGACGTCGGCCTTTTTTAACGCAGCAACTAGTTCCCGACGCCGGCACCCAGCAGATGTATTTTCAAACACGATCTCGATCTTTCAAAGTCGTTAGACCAAACTAGTTATTGAATGGAATTGGACGAAACCTTTATGCGTGAGGCGTTGCGCCTCGCATTGAAAGCGCGAGCGGCGGATGAGGTTCCGGTGGGCGCGATTGTTGTCCGAGAAGGAAAAATTATTTCGCGCGGCAGCAATCAAGCGGAGCTACTCAAAGACGCGACGGCGCATGCGGAGATGATCGCGCTAACGGCAGCCGAAGCGGCAGTCGGTGATTGGCGCCTGACTGATTCCGACCTCTACGTGACCAAAGAACCCTGTCCAATGTGCGCGGGCGCGATTGTCCACACCCGTATTCGGCGCGTTATTTTTGGCTGCCCGGACACCCGTGCAGGAGCTGGCGGCACAGTGATGAATTTACTCCAACACAACGCGCTAAATCACCGCTGTCAGATCACGAGCGGTGTCTTACAAGATGAATGCGCCGCCTTGCTTCAGGATTTTTTCCGCAAGAAACGCGCGGAGGATTCAGGAAGCGACCGCAAATAAAAGTGGCTGCCTAGGGCGAGTAGACACGCATCAAGAAACTCCTTTTTTCGGGCGGACGGTGACGCCAGCACTTGGGGGCGGCACCGCTTTTGGGGGTCGCTCCTCTCCCCGTAATGGACGCCAACGTATACTCGTTGTAGGGGCTGGTCGTCTGTCACTCGAAGTGCCTGACACAGTAGAGCGTCAACCCTTTCCCGACTGACTATTTTCCTTGGCGCGCAAGCGCTTCGCTCTCGTGCAGCAAACGTGGCTTTTCTGCAAAGATTCTATCCTGCCATGCTTTGCACCTGTTCCACTGAGCCACCGTCATGTTGGCTGTCGCGCACTGACGATTGAAAGCTGCGATTTCGGCGTCAAGATGCTCGCCGGCACGCACCAGCGCCTACTTGAGCGTCTGGTTAAGCGTTTCGGCTGGGTCGCTGACAATTTGCCTTTGGGAAGTGCGCAAGCCAAAACTCCTAGCGCCTCCCCTTCGGTAAGAAGCTTGGCTTTTTCGAGAACTTCGGGGGGCACCCACTTTGGAAACGGCACACTGCGAGCGACGTGATATCCGGACCTTGTGTGTTCCTGCCTTGCTTCTTCTAACTGTCGCGCTGAAAAGTGATCTGCCATTCGCACTAGGGCCGGCCAGAGCCAGCGATACACAAAGGTAACTTTCCCATCCATCAGCCGGCATACCAAAATGTCATCCGAGTCACCGACTACGCGAAAGACACGGAATATGTCATGGCTGCGAGGATGAGCCCACCAACTTCCTTTGATGGAAGAGCCGATAATCGCTTCTGACAATCTGGGCACAGGCCCTTTACCGGAAGCGAGCACAATCCCATGTTGGCGGATGAAGTCGATCGCGTTCCTAGCCGTCATTATCTTCTTTGCCTTCAGGCGGCGAATCGGCAACGCTTTACCCAAGTGGCCCCTAGACGCCTAACGAGATCAAGCTCAGCCACCGATGACGACACCGAGCTGGGCCCTCACTTCATTCTTCATAATTCATCCCTCATGCCCCGCAATTGCCCGATCAGGGGTTGGCTGGAGCGATTGGTTAGGCACTTCTTCAAAATGAAAGCACCTTGTCTGAGTCTCGAATCAACTCGTAGAGGTCTTGCATCGTCGAGAGCGGACAAAGCTCCGAACCCTTCGACTGCCGCATCTTCAGGCACGTCCCGCACGCCAAGATGTTGCCGCCTGCACTCACAAATGCCTGCATCTGTGTTTTGACTGGAAACTTCTCGGTGTGCAGCGACTCACACACGACGCCTCCAGCGAGCAGAAACGCCGTCACCGAGTCTTTCTGCAGGAGGGCAAAAACGCCCAGCCGGAATGCGTTCCAAACTGTTTCGGAGTCAGTTGAATAAACAACAAGTGCAATTTTCACTGAAACTCGCCCCCTAGCGAGAAAGAAATAAGCCGCGGCAGGGCGTCGTGGCAAACAGCAACGCTTTCATTACGTCAGGGGCCGTTGGCTTCATCGATTGGTTAGATGCAAGCGCGTTGCAACCACTTTCGACTATCCACTTAATTCGATAGAAGGACGCTTAACTTGCGAACCGCCGCACACTAAAAGAAATCGGGAGGCCGACAGTGACCATATGCACCAGCAGACCCAAGATCAGGTCATGAAGTTTATAAGGACCGCGTGCGTGGAGCGCAGAGAGTGGCAAAACAAGAAGCGTCATTATTTGATCAACAGCAGCGCCGTAGAACAATCCACAGATCAACCAATGCTCCTTCAAAAATTCCAGCCGGCGGCTTGCGACGTAGTAAACAGTCGCCGCTGAAAGAGCGATGAAGAAGTGCAACAGAACACCGAGAATGTAAACGCCGATGCCTCCGTGGAAAGCTTGCCGACCGAGTAGACCCGCTGCGATGCCAAGCGGGACCTTTGCTCCAAATAAAATGAGAGCTTGGGCAAGATCCACTATTCCAGCGCTGAGGCCGCCAACTGCGATTGCCAATAAAGCGTTACTTTGGTCGAATCGTCGGGCTCCAGAATGGATAGTCATATGTCGCTCTCGGCACGTGCGCAGTCATCTAACAAGAGAGAGATAAGCCGCGGGTTAACCCCGCGCTACGCGGAGCGCCTGCCCTCCAATTGAACGTTGCGCATTACTTTGATGCGACTTGTTGCGCAGACTTCACGCAGCGAAATCCGAGATGATTAGTTCCAGCGTTGACTTCACCTTTGCTGCGTGTGCCGACGATGTAACGCGAACAATATTGATCGGTGCAAAGAAAAGAGCCACCGCGATGCACGCGTTTCTTTTCGTTAGGCTCGGCCGGATCGAACGGTGAATCGGGACCTTGTGGATTGATCGCAACGCCGCCTTTGTCCGCTAGCGCCCTGTAATAGTCGGGACGGTACCAATCACTGCACCACTCCCAAACGTTGCCCGCCATGTCGTAAAGGCCGTAACGATTTGGCGGAAAACTTTTCACCGGCGCAATTCCAACAAATCCATCTTCACCGGCATCTTTCACCGGAAATTTTCCCTGCCACGTGTTAGCCATCCATTTTCCGTTAGGCCGAAATTCGTCGCCCCAGACGTAAGTTTTTCCGGATAACCCGCCGCGCGCCGCAAATTCAAACTCGGCTTCGGTCGGCAAACGTTTCCCGGCCCATTTTGCATAAGCTTCCGCGTCCGGATATGCGACCTGCACCACTGGATATTTTTCTTTGCCTTTAATGTCACTGTCTGGTCCGAGCGGACGACGCCAGTTTGCTCCCTTCATGTAGCTCCACCATTGCAAATGATCGTTCAGCGGAACTTCGTGATCCGTCGGCGTGAAGACGACTGAGCCGGCGACCAGATTTTCTGCTGGCGCATCCGGAAACTCTTCGCGCGTCGGCGTCCGTTCCGCGATCGTGACGTAATTTGTCGACTCTACAAATTTTTTGAACTGCTCGTTCGTCACCGCAGTGACATCCATCCAGAAACCGTCCACGCGCACGCGATGAACAGGGCCGGCGTCATTCGACGCCGTGGGCGCTTCGCAACTCCCGCCCCCGCCCACGTTCGCTCCCATAGAAAACTCGCCGCCCGAAATCCAAACCATCCCTTCGGGCACTTTCCCCGGCGGCGAATTCTTGTTGATGATAGTCGGCTCAAATTCGGCTGCGCCGGCCCACGCGGACGAATGGAACAAGGTCAACATCATCCACGTCAATGAAACGGCAATTGCAATCGAAGCTTTCAAGATTTGACGGTAGCAACCCGAACCAGCGAACTTTGTTAATGAAACGCACATTATTTCGGCAGTTGATTCAAGACATTCATCATTTCCCGATGCGGAAACCCTGATTATGCCGTCGCCGTTGTGAGTTTACGCACGGCCATCGACAGCATAAGTCGCGAGATACCGCTGAACATCAGGCTGATTCCAACCAGCGTTCCGATCACCCAAACGGCCGTCGACGGCCAATGCGCCCAGATCAATGCTCCGAGGATCAGTGTGATAATGCCATCAAATAACACCCATCCAGAGTGGCGCAACCCGCGGATATTAAAATAAAGAACAATTTCCATGACACCTTCGAACAAAAGAAACATCGCGAGAACAAGGGTAAGAGAGAGAACGCCTAATAACGGATGCATGAACATATAGCCTCCTGCGATCCCGTAAATCAGAGCGAGCAGCACCTTACACAGGAACCCGCCAATGCTTTGAGACTGAAAGGCAAAAAACAGGTGAGCGATCCCCGCGAACAGAATCAACCAAGCCAGCACGATTACAATTCCAATCGACGAAGCTAATGGCAGGCTGATCGCCAGAATTCCACAAATGAACATGAGAACGCCCCAGACCATGGACCCTCCACTAGCCTTCCTCACGCTGCCGACAATTGTTTCTGAGTTCATACTGGTCTCCTATAGCAGTTTCGTTCCTAATGAACAACGCCTCAGTGATGGGTTGATATTGGCCCTTGGTCTCATGCAGTCCGTCGTTAGGCTCGATGTCGGGAGCGTTCGACTGTGAACTTCCCCGAGCCGATCTTGCGCTGCGCAGCCGGCGCGGCTCACAATCGACCGGAGATTATTCTCTGGTGGCCGTCACTTCGCGGGGCTGTCCTGAAGCACTTTGCTGTCGTCGAACTACGCTTCTGCCGAGTGCTTACTGAATCGGCGTGTCCTGAGCAGCGGCGACCGCCCGCTTCATCACCTCTCGATCCGAAGCCGTCAACTGCTCGGATCCAACTTTGTAAGTCAGTTTGTCGATCGTACCAGTAAATTTGAATGGCAGTTTGTAGCTGTCATCAACGCCGCTTCGCGTATCCATGCCGATGTCAAACGTCTCGTCTAGAGCCATCAGAAACGGAATAGTGTGTTCGACCTTCTGAGTGGAAACGGTCTTACCGTCAACCGACAACACTCCGGTACCGCCCTTGCCCATGCCCGGGCCTTCATATTTGAAGTCAAACATAACTGTGTGCTTTCCCGGCTTCATCGAAGCACCCAGCCAGTCCTGAGCGCCGACGCCACCTTCCCAGCGGTAGCGTTTCAGATCGAGCAGGTTGTAAACGAAAACCGGCTTCCCTCTGAGCATGTAGAGACCGTAGCCGCCAAAGCGGCCGCCCATCGTTGCGATCATCCCTTCGGCCCCAGCGTTTGGGATCGTGACTTCCGCCGTAATCGTGTAATCCCGGTTCAAAAGACTGGGAGCGTTGGTCACTGGGATGCCGACGTTTTCACCCTGATAGGTAAAGACCGTGCGCCCGGCGGTCGTGCTCGGGCGAGGCGTAAGGAGACGGGGGAGAACTGAGTTGTCGATGGGGAGGACATTGTACTTTTCGGCCTCGGTCAGGAACAAGGCCTGCAATTCTTTCAACTTGTCGGGATTCTTGGCAGCCAAGTCGTTGTTTTGCGAAAAATCCTCCGCGATGTTGTAAAGTTCCCACTTGTATTCGTTGACTGGTGGCAACGGTTTTGTTCCGAGAAGCCAGGGCGGTGCAGGCGGCGTAGTGCAGGCATACCAGGCGTCATGGTAGATCCCGCGGTTCGCGAACATTTCGAAATACTGCGTGTCACGCTTTGACGGTGCGTTGGCATTTGCCTTATCAAAAGTGTAGACCATGCTCACGCCCTCGATTGGCTTCTGCTTGATTCCGTCAACGGTGTCCGGCGCCTGGATGCCCACTGCCTCAAGGATAGTCGGCACAATATCAATCATGTGGTGGAACTGGTTGCGGATGCCACCCTGGTCGTTGATATGGCCAGGCCACGAGATAACCATGCCCTGCCGCGTCCCACCAAAGTGTGACGCCACCTGTTTGCACCATTTAAAAGGCGTGTCGAATGCCCAGACCCACGGGACCGCCATGTGCGGGTAGGTTGTTTCGGAACCCCACTGTTCGTAATAGCGCAGGTATTCCACTTCCGGTAGCTCAAGCACGCCGTTGTAGACAGTCATGTTGTTGAATGCTCCCATCATCGAGCCTTCGGAACTCGTGCCGTTATCGCCGCTTATATATATAATGAGCGTATTATCGAGTTTGTCCATGTCCTCCACAGCCTGGATGACCCGTCCGATCTCGTAATCGGTGTAGGCGGCATACGCGGCGAAGACCTCAGCTTCGTGCGCGACGATCTTCTTTTTCACTTCTGAGAGCGAGTCCCACTTCGGGAGAACATCGGGCCAGGGCGTGAGCTGGGTTCCCTCCGGAATCACACCTAGCCGTTTCTGGTTGGCGAAGATCCTCTCGCGGACTTTCTCCCAACCCTCCTTGAAGAGGTGCATGTCGCCGATCTTCTTGATCCATTCTTTGGTTGGCTGGTGCGGTGAATGCGTCGCGCCGGGCACGTAGTAGACAAAGAACGGCTTGTCCGGCGCGGATGCGTTCAGCTCTTTCATGTAGCGGATAGCGTCGTCCGCCATATCGGTAACCAGGTTGTAGCCCGCCTTGCCGATCCATGGGTACACCGGCGTGTGGTCGCGGAAAAGGTAAGGCGTCCACTGGTCGGACTCGCCACCCATGAATCCGTAAAAGTACTGGAAGCCCATTCCGCTCGGCCACTGGTCAAACGGTCCCGCCGCGCTGTACTGGAATGATGGAGTGTTGTGGTTCTTGCCAAACCACGACGTGGCGTAGCCATTGTCACTCAAAATCCGGCCGATCGTCGCACTCTCGGGACCGATGATCGAATCGTAGCCCGGGTAGCCAGTGGCAAATTCACTGACTTGGCCGAAACCAACCGAGTGGTGGTTGCGCCCGGTGATGAGCGCCGCCCGCGTGGGCGAGCAAAGCGCGGTAGAGTGAAACTGCGTGTAACGCAACCCGACCTTTGCCAGCCGGTCCATGGTAGGCGTGGGGATGATGCCGCCAAAAGTGCTGTAGACGCTGTAGCCCTGGTCGTCGGTCATAATCAGTAAGACGTTGGGTGCTCCTTTTGGCGGCACGATCCGCGGAGGCCACCATGGCTTAGAGTCCTTGGCATCCTCTTTGATCACACCACCGAACTTCGGCGGCGGCGGTGGCAATTGTTTGCCGTCGATCGTGGTCGTGGCGTTGGGCGAACCGAGTTCGCCGGTAACTTGCTGCGCGAATGAAGTATCGGTTATGCTGAATGCGGCGCAAATAACTACACAAAAAAGGCGAAGTTTGGGTTTCATAATTGAATTTGCTGCTACGAAAAGACGAATCCGATTAAGAAACAACGGAGCGATCGCGGAAGGCGATAAGCCCTTAGTCCTATTTCCTCGCAGGTTGGAGATCAGTACCTGAAGTATGCTGGTTAAATCCAGCCGAGGCTAATTGCTGACCAGAACCATCCGCTGGCCCTGCCAAATCGCGGTAAACGAATAGGTTCGTCCAGACTGGACGTTTATCTCTTTTTGCCAGACCGGTGAGTAGACCAAATTCGGGACAACGGTCGCCGAAATCTTATGGCGCCCCGGCGTCAAGTAACCGTCATAATTTCGACCTTGGACGAGGCGGGCCACTTCCTTTCCGTCAACTGAGAGCGAAAGAGAAACTCGCTCTCCGAAGTTCGCGACGCGCTTAACCATTAAACGACCTCCCTCGGCCGCAAAGGAAGATGTCGCGCCGAGTAAAGCGAATGAAATAACGGCGACAACAAAAGCGTTGATGATTGATTCAGGTTTCATATTTAACCCCCGAATCAAAACTACTCTTCGCCGAAGGGATTCATCGGTCCAAATCCGTCGAACTCCCGAATTTGGACGTGATTAGGCCCGGCAGTTTCAAAAACCATATCAGGACGATCCTGCATCTCTCGTTGAACCCGACGGGTCTTGTCTCCCCCGCTAAGCGCCCGCTTGTAAACATCGAATTGCTGCTGTTTGCCGACATAGACTTGATCTTTCTGCGTCGTCCGATAGACGTAGTACAATTTGTGTTGATAGGTGATCGCCGACACTTGCCCTTCGGGCAGTCTTTCGAGTTGCTCGCGCTGCCGCCGTGTCGTGACAGTCTTAAGACGGAATCCCGATTGCGCGAGCAACATTTCTTTGGTGGCACTTCCCCCGGCCAACAGAGTTGTCGCTGTTCCCAATTCCAGGATAGCTGCCACACCGATTATAACTAACATGGTTAATAGCTTCATAATTGATCCTCAGTTACATAATTTCTATTTGTTAGGAACTTGAATATTTTAATAGCCGAGAGATCTGCGGCGAGAGTCTCCTGATAACAGACACCATCGACGTAATCGTCATCCGGGCATCCAGAAGCTAGCAACCGCTTTCGCATCGGCTCTTATCAGGCTCTTCAGATCCTCGATCGCGGTGACGCCGACTACCCATCCGACCTTAGTCCAATACACGTTCCAAGTTCGCAGGCGGATTGCGGATTATGCAGCGGGCTTGGACTTCTGCCGCTTGGACCGTCCGGATGGAAATGGATTGGCGCCGTAACAATTGTTGGCGCGATCGCGCTCACTTGTATTCCAGAACTTGTTCTTGGCCGCTACCGGCGCGATGAGCCAGACACGGCCTAACCAATCGATGAGGCCAACGGCCCAGATCGAATGATCGACAGCGCGATTGCGGCCGACCGGGTTTGTGGCTTATCTCTTTCTCGTCAAATATTTACGGTCGCGCGTTTGAACTGAAGACCGATGAATCAATCCGAGATGACGCCGAGCGCCGCAACCACCACCGGGATAGACTCTGTTGCTATTCGCGTCCGCGATCTCCAAGCCTCCGCCCGCTCTTACCAGACTGTTTTAGGCGTCTCTAGGGGCTACTGTTGGGCGGATATGGGACTCGAGTTCCAAGTCGGCAATCTCACGCTTGCGCTGATGGAGTTGGAACGCTTCGGCATCTCATTTTGAGCCAACAGCGCACCAATCGCGCTGCGGGTGGACGATGTCACGACCGCGCGCCCGACTGGAAGCTGCCGGCATCGAGTTTGCCGAGCAGTTCGATTCGGGTGTCTGCCATCAGGCGATCTTTCACGATCCTGACGGGAATACACTCATCCTACATCATCGCTATGCTTTGACCTGAGCCCCGAAGCCACCCGAATTCTCGTCACGTGACTTCCGTCGCATACCCTGAATGCGCACATTGGACCAAACCAATTTCGCAGTTTTCTTTGAAGCGCAAAAGGATCTCAGAAAAAACTGTAGATAAACGGAGCCAGCGTTGAGCTGCTGGCAAAAATCACCAACACGCCAAACAGCACCAAAAAAACCAAGATCGGCGCGATCCACCATTTCTTGCGCTCGCGCAAGAACTCAAAGAATTCCCTGATGATCGCCACTCTGTTCATGGAATGTTTTCTAAAGTTCGACGGAAGCGATTCTAAGTAAAGGCTTTTTCTAGAACTGACGCTCGTAACGTTCAGCCGCCCTCCTTTCTCTCGCGCACTCAATCCAATAACTCGCCGCCTGTCTGTCGCCTTTGCGCGCGAGGAAATCTTTTTGAAATAGACGAGCCAGCAATCCGATCGGCGTGACGCAGAGGAAAAAGAACAGCACGAGGATCACGTTCGACATCACGAATCCGAGCGCAAAGGCCAATGTCATCCACGCGATGTAAACGTACTTCAACCCGCGCGGCCAGATTACGCCGAATGCCGTCAACACCGCGCCTGCGCCGAGAAAGAACGGATAGCTCGACCTATGCCGAAGCAAAAGCAGAACGCTGAGCAAAACAAACACGCCGCCGACCGTCAGCCCGAACGTTCGCAGAGAGCGAGCGCCGGTCTTTAGTTTCTTAACGTCCGCGTGGATTGACATTCTTTAATCGAGTTCAAATTCTCTCAGCCAGTCGATGTCTTTGTCGAAAGGCTTTTGCTCGTTCTTTTCCAACAGGAAATTGCCAAGCAGCAAATAATCCATGTTGGTCCGCATAAAACAGGTGAAAGCGTGTTCCGGCGTGGCCACGATCGGCTCGCCGCGAACATTGAATGACGTATTGATGATCACTGGACAGCCGTATTTTTCGTCAACTTTTTTGATCATGCGGTAAAACATCGGCTGATGTTGATCAGTCACGGTTTGGATTCGTGCTGAATAATCGACGTGAGTCACCGCGGGAATATCCGAACGAATTGTTAGGAGTTTCTGCAGGCCGAATAAACTTTGCGTGTCGGCTCTAACTTCATGTCGGCGATTTTTTGAAACTGGCGCGACAAGCAGCATGTAAGGACTTTCCTCGTCCAATTCGAACCAGTCCGACAATTTTTCGCGAAGAACGGAAGGCGCAAATGGTCGAAAACTCTCGCGGAACTTGACCTTTAAATTCATGAGTTCCTGCATCTTTGGCGATCGCGCATCGCCGATGATTGATCGTGCTCCCAGCGCGCGCGGGCCGAACTCCATTCGACCGTAAAACCAGCCGATTACTTTCTGCGCATTAATGAGGTTCGCGATTTTGTCGGGAAGCTCACCGTCGGTTAGTTCAGTGAATGGAATTTTTTGCGTCTCCAGATAAGCGCGGATCTCATCATTACGGTACACGGGACCGAGATAAGAACCGCGTTGCGAATCATTCACGCCATCGGCTTTGCGCTCTTTGTCGAGAATCTGGTGCCACGCGAACAAGGCCGCGCCGAGCGCGCCGCCCGCGTCGCTCGCGGCCGGTTGAATCCAGATGCGATCGAAAATGCGTTCACGCAGAATATGTCCATTCGCGACGCAGTTGAGCGCGACTCCGCCGGCCAAACAAAGATTTCGTCGTCCGGTTTGCTTACGAACATGCCGCGCTATCCGCAGCATGATCTCGTTTGTCACATCCTGAATCGAGCGCGCGATGTCCATGTCGCTCTGGGTCAGTTTCGATTCCGGTTTACGGGGCGGCCGATCGAACAAGCGATTGAACGCGGCCTTGGTCATGGTGAGGCCGACGCCGTAATTGAAATATTTCATGTTCAGCCGGAACGACCCGTCGTCTTTGAGGTCGATCAACTCGCGCAGAATTAGATTGAGATATTTCGGTTTGCCGTAAGGCGCGAGTCCCATCAATTTGTACTCGCCAGAATTGACCTTAAATCCGGTGAAATAAGTGAACGCGGAGTAAAGCAACCCAAGTGAGTGCGGGAAACGCAACTCTGCCAGCATTTGGATTTGGTTGCCGCGCCCGACGCCGTAGCTGGTCGTTGTCCATTCACCCACGCCGTCAATGGTGAGAAACGCCGCTTCCGAAAACGGCGACGGAAAAAACGCCGAGGCCGCGTGCGATTCGTGGTGTTCCGGAAAAAAAACTTTGCAATCGCATCCGAGCTCGCGCCGGATCAGTTCTTTCATCCAAATGCGTTCCCGGATCCAAAGCGGTGTCGCCATCAGAAAACTTTTCAGGCCGGCCGGCGCATACGCCAGATAACTGTGCAGAATCCGGTCGAATTTCAGGAACGGCTTTTCGTAAAACGCCACATACTCGAGCTCCTCCACCTTGATGCCGCCTTCGCCAAGACAGTACGTCACTGCGCACTTCGGAAAACTCGCATCATGCTTCTTGCGCGTAAATCGTTCCTCCTGTGCCGCTGCGACGATTTCGCCGTCGCGCACCAGGCATGCCGCGCTGTCGTGATAAAAAGCGGACAGACCGAGGATATTCACAAGCGAAGGCTATTGCGAGAAAACCCTCGGCAACCTGCGTGGCGCGCGGATCTCACTGATGCGTGTAGTAATCAATCGATGCGCGCGCAAGATCGGTGTCGGTCACGAATTTGGCGAATAACGCGTGGCCAGCGGCGTTAAAATGATTATCTCCCACATTGAATGGATCCACCCCAGCTATCGCAGACTTCAAGAATTCCGGATACGGTTCGCGGTAACTCACTCCCATCTGAGTCAGACCCGCCGCGATTAAAGGTGCAAAAGGATGATTCCCGGGCAGATGGTTTTCGACACGCGGCTTATAAGGAATGAAGACCACGTAGAACTCCGCCTGGCGCGCCTCGACCGCCTCCTTCAGCTTATTCAAGATAGCAAGAGTCAATTCAATGCCCTCTCGATCAGCCTCGGACACCACTACATCGGGCTCCAAGTGCTTAGGCTTTCGTAGAAATGTGTGGATCAATCCGTCGAGACCGTGACCGGCAAGGTTCCAAACGCGGCATTCCCGCTTCGCGTTGCGAAAGAAGCTGTCAACTCTACTGTAGCGAACATGATCGTTGTGCAGGACCAATTGGCCGCCATTCAGCGTGAAATAAGGCTTGAGATAAGAGTACTGCTCCGAATTGAGATTGTTGGTAACATCGTTGTAGAGTGTGAACGCCAGCACGACTTGGTCGACATCGAACTTTTGACCTTTGAGCAGATAAAACAAATACTCCTGATCCGTGCCGTAACCGGAGACACCGCAGTTGATGAGTTCGTCGTTCGTTCCATGCACCCCCGGAGCGGTGAAGAGTTCCTCCTGACTAGCGCCCAAGCCCCAGACGTACGAATCGCCCAGCAAGAGAACTCGCTTTCTCCCGGAGGTCCTCTTTAGCTGCATGTCGTCGGGGGCGCGCAGCCCGAATTGATTTTGATGAACGAGATCCCCTTTTTCGCCCCAGGTGATGTTCTCCAGCGGCGCCCAACCCAAGTCGTGATCAAAGCGACAGAAACGGTTTTTTTCACTGACGGCGACCCCGAGGCGCGGTGCGAACGTTATCATCGCCACTTCACCCAGCAGCGCCACGACCACGAGACTAATTAAGACCGCGGCAAATCTAAACAGAATCGCTTTCATTATTGTGTTTTAGAAAAGTTCTCATCAACTCGCAAAATCATTCGGCCAGCGGTAATGAGCGCTGTTTTTATGTTGTTAGGTCTTATGCTGTGAACAACCGGCTCATCAACTGTTCCGCCGCCGAAGCGGGGCGATGCTCTTCCTCCCACGAGTAGCGCCTTATCGATGTTGTAATGAAGAGGCCGACCGCATTCGGTCTCATAAAACCTTAATAGATCGTCAACTACCTGCTCGCAGATCAAGTCGCAGATCGTATCCGGATGGCCACGTCCCTTGATTTCCACTATCTCAAACGGCATTTGGGAAATCGCTAGTCCGCGTTGAATAAGGCACTCAACCTCCATCGGAATTATGCCCTCCTGTGTTGGGACTCGACTTCATTAATAGGTCTTGCCAATCGTCTTTCCGCTAGGCGCAGGAGTAATGCCCTCACAGTATCCGATACCCCGCCGGTCGTTGAAGTCTTGACCAAATCAGGTGCAAATTCCGATGGTCGAACGTAACGAGCGTTTAGATTTTCAAAATCCTCTAGGCGAGCATCCGAAACTTCCGCCGCCGTTTTCTCTCGTGCCCTAAGCCGCTTTTCGATCGTTTCGCGATCCGCCTCAAGTTCGATTACTTGCAATCGGGCGCCGGCCCGGGCGCACTCGCGACGTAAAACACCACGCGTGGACGGACTAGAAAACGTAGCGTCAAGAACAACGCCACTACCGTCCCGGACTTCGGCAAGCGCGCTCTGCAAAAGCGTGTGATAAGTCTGTTTAGTCACCTGCTCTGAGTAAACGTCGCGGCGTGCCGCAGGCGAGGTTCGAACATTCAGGGGCAACCCCGCGAGCTTCTTTCGGATTTTATCTGAGGAAAAAACCGTCCAATCCAACTCGCTTGCCAGTTGGCTCGCGACTGTGCTTTTGCCGGTCGCAATACGGCCCAATACAACCAGGACTAGTGGCCCAGACCCCATCGTTGCGTAGCGCAGTGCAAGATGGAAGTAACGCGTAGCGCGTTTCATATGCTCTTCGCGCTCAGCTGCTCTCTTCGCCATCGCTTGAATGCTTTCCACCTTGCCGCGTACAAACGCACGATAGCATCTATAAAAGCACGCGAGTTTCAGAATTCCGGGGTCATCAAACTTTCGGGCCGCATTCCGGAGAAAGAGATCTCCAAGTTCATGATGCCGTTCAAAATCAAAATCCATGGCGAGAAATGCCAGATCATTCGCGATATCGATAAAGCGCAGCCGATCGTTAAACTCAATGCAGTCGAAGATGGTCGTTTCATCCGGTGTGAGATGGATGTGGTCGACCCGCAAGTCGCCATGGCAGTCTCGAATTCGGAAGTGCCGAATCCGGTCCTCGAAAATCTGTTTGTTCGCAACGTAGAAATTGTTCGTGAAGTAGCGAATCACGTCGAGGGCGATCGCTGAAATGGTTTTTCCCACAAAAGGCTTAATCTCCGAGAAATTCTCGTCCGTGGTGATCTTCAAGTTCTCGGGCTTGCCCAACTCTTCAATCTGCGGGTTGGGAGTTTCAGATTCATAAAATCGACGTAGACGAGAAATCACGCGATTGATCTCGGCTTCTCCAACCGCGCCTCTAGCGAGCAGTTCGCTTAAAAACCAGCCGGTCGCCAATTCTCGCATTTTGACAGCGTATTCAGCGATCTCTCCAACTGCATTATCGAAAGAAAAGCCCTGGTCGACTTCATAAATCGGGATCACTGCCAAATAAACTTCTGGACAGAGGCGTCGATTAAGCTGCAGCTCACGGCGGCAAAAGTATCGGCGCCTCTCCAGCGTACTGAAATCGACAAAACCCAGGCTGACCGCCTTCTTGATTTTGAAAACGAACGGCGAGGCAATAAAAACCCACGAGATATGAGTTTCAATCAAACGCACTTCGCTCGGTCGATGTGGGTACGATGCAGGGGATCGAAGGAACTTAGCGAGTCGCCTCTGCCGTTTACGGCCGGCGTCTATCTCATTAGCTATCACCATTGGGTCTGTTGCTTCGTCATGCCTGTCAACGCTTCACCGTTTGCTTTGGCAACCTACGCCGGTGTTTTTCCAGTACGGTTCGTTTCCCTCGGGATCCCAGCACCAAGCGTGTTTTGTTTTCTGCCACGCATGAGGTAACGGTCATGTATGATTTTCCATCAGACAAACACGCGTAATCACTCGGCTTCGTCTATTCAACTTCGGCGCTTGGGCTTGGCCCTTGACGATGAGCAAGTCTTTTTCTTGGGGTGCTTTTTATTCACAAAAAAATATTTTCATCTTTCCAGCCCAAAGCGCATTGTAAAAAACAGTCGAAGGTTGGGCATATTTTACCGGTTCGAACCGTCACATTGGCTCGCCGAAGTAAATCTGTGAAAGTTGCTGTTTTTAGCACAAGAAATTACGACCGCGAGTACCTCAGTGCCGCAAATGGATCCCGCCACGAACTCCATTTTTTTGAACCGCATTTAGATGAACAAACAGCTGGATTAGCCGCCGGCTTTAGCGCGGTCTGCGTATTCGTTAACGACTCTGTTACCGGCAAGGTGATTTCAAAACTGCGCCTTTTAGGCGTGGGCCTAATTGCGCTGCGTTGCGCAGGATACAACAACGTCGACATAACGGCGGCGGAAACACACGGTCTGGTCGTTCTGCGAGTGCCCGGCTATTCACCGTATGCGGTAGCTGAGCACGCAATTGCTTTGATGCTTGCCTTAAACCGCAACCTGCATCGTGCCTACAATCGTGTGCGTGAGGGAAACTTCGCCCTCGACGGCCTGCTCGGCTTTGATCTGCACGGCAAGACCGTCGGTATTATCGGTACCGGAAAAATCGGGACCGTTGTCGCGGATATTCTGCGTGGATTTGGCTGCCCGACTTTGGCGTTCGACCCGATACCAAACGAACGATGTCGATCTTCTGGAGTCCGCTACATGAACCTCGACGAGCTATTGGCAAACTCAGACGTTATCACGTTACATTGTCCGCTCACTCCACAGAACAAACACATCATCGACGCGGCAGCGCTTCGAAAAATGAAATCGGGCGTGATGCTCATCAATACCAGTCGCGGCGCGCTGATTGATACGATGGCGGTCATCGAAGCGTTAAAGGGCGCAAAAATCGGTTATCTAGGCCTCGACGTCTACGAAGAGGAAGAGCAGATCTTTTTCGAAGATCGTTCCGGCCTCATTATCAGTGACGATGTTTTCAGTCGGTTGCTCACCTTTCCGAACGTGATCATTACCGGACATCAAGCATTCTTCACCCGTGAAGCACTCCAGAAGATCGCGGCCACAACCGTCGCCAACATCACGGACTTCGAACACGGCGGGGCACTCGAAAATCGTGTCGTGCAGGATTGGTAGTCAATTTTGGCAGTTTGCCTACGATAGTCGGCTTGCAATCGTTCACACAATTCCACCGGACGTTCAAACGCCTGTTCGGACAGTCCCCCACGGAATTCCGCGATCACCTGAACTTGAAACATCCGCGGAAGTGGCTTTCAAAGGGGCGATTCGGCTTTGCTTTCTGGCGGTGCAAAGGACCTGCTCTCAGGGTCAGTGCCCAGATCGCTAAGCGCGGTCACTGTCGCATCGTATTCTTTAGGGTCACTAATAGATCCTAGGAATTAGCCGCGAGGTTTGGGCAGTGTACGCATCGTATTCATCGCCAAATTGAACGCGCAGTAACTTTTCTTCTGCACGGATGCGCACAAGGAGAGGCGGAATAAGGACTGCGGTGAGCAGTACGCCTACTCCGGAACGAAAAGCCAAGCTCCAGCCTAGCGAGTTGACGAGTAGACCAAGGTAGCTGGGGTGGCGGATGACCCGGTAGACACCGTTGGTCACCAGAGTATGTCCGGGCTGAATCGCGACCAGCCCGCTGAATCGATGGCCCAGCACAAACACCGGCCAGATTCGCAATGCGCCCCCAGCAGCGAAGAGAACGACCCCGAGCCAGCGAACCATATCGCCGTCGATCGTCCACAGTTCCTTGCGATCCGTGTATGCCGGCAGATAGGCGTTGAAGAATCCGATTAGCATGAAGGGAGCAAGGACCCAACGGTTGCCGCGGTCTTCGCGTACGCCGGGGCTAAGACTTCCTCCGGCGAAAAACGCTGTCCCCGAGAGTGCCCCCAGCACCGCGGTGACCGCGATCAGCGCTGGGTGTGAGAAGAACGGCCGAAACCCACCCCAACCCAGAATGGCCAGACCGACATATACGCAAGCAAAAATCGCGATGAGCGCAAGTCTGAGAGCCGACCGCATTAGCAACAGTATCCCGGGCGACCCGTGTCGCGGTTCAGAATCGGGCGGCATGCCAAAGCGCATCTTCACAAAGAATCCAGAGCGATTACCATATTATTAGAGTAATAGCAGCGACGAGGTCAGCCTCCCTTTCCTTACTTCTGTTCGGCGCCGACCACCTTTTGTACTAACGCTTCAAAACACGGATCAGGTGTGTTTCGACCAAGAGGGCGGAAAAAAAATGCGGAGCATGCCGCCCTGATTATGTCTTGCGACAAACTGGCCGAAATGAGACCAAAGGCCAGGAGCAGAATTACGATGAGTTTCACGCCGCCGTTCGCCTTCATTACTCTAGCTCTGATTTTAGCGCGGGCCGTCACTGAACTGTGGTTAAGCCGGCTGAACCAGCATTACGTGCGGGCACACGTTAATGAAGCGCCGCCTGCATTTCGCGGAATCATCGACGAGGCTATATATCGCCGTTCGGTTGAATACACGCTGGCCAAGAGCCGTTTTGGAGATATCGCCGATGTGTTCGATGTCGTAGTGATCGTCGCAGTGCTTTTCAGCGGCGTGTTACCATGGGCGTTTGGAAGATTCAGCGCGAGCCTCGGCAGTTCGATTTTGGCGATGGCTGGTTTTTTCTTCGTTATAGGCACGGGGTTGAGCATCCCAGGATTGCCCTTTGCCTGGTACGCGCAATTCAAACTCGAAGAGCGATTCGGGTTCAACACGACAAGCATCAAGACGTGGATCCTCGATCGTGTGAAAGGATTTCTGCTCGCGGTGCTGCTCGGATATCCGCTGCTTGTGTTGGTGTTGAAACTGATCGAGTGGACGAGCACAACTTGGTGGCTTTGGGCGGCGACCGTTGTCAGCGCATTTCAATTGCTAGTGCTGCTCGTCGCGCCGGCGATCATCATGCCACTTTTCAACAAGTTCACACCGCTGCCGGAAGGAACGCTGCGCGAGCGACTCTTTGCACTAGCGCAGCGCACCGATTTTCCCACGCGCAGCATCGAAGTGATGGATGGCAGCAAACGTTCGCGCCACTCCAACGCCTTCTTCACCGGGTTCGGACGTTTTCGAAAAATTGTCCTGTTCGACACACTTGTCGCGCAGCTTACGGAACCGGAATTGGAATCGGTGCTCGCGCATGAAATTGGCCATTACAAAAAGCTCCACGTGTTGAAGTCGCTCGGCGTTTCCATCGCCGGCGTGTTTGTAGCGTTTGCTGTCATCGCGTGGCTGGCGCGTCAGCAAGGGCTTTATCACGCTTTTGGTTTCGAGTATCGCGGAGGCTTTGCTGCCACCAATGTCGTCCCTGCGATGCTGCTCTTTGGGCTGTTGGCGGGGACGATAAGTTTCTGGGTTTCGCCGTTCGTTCACATCTGGTCCCGCCATTGCGAGTATGAGGCAGATGGATTCGCGCGCGCGACAATGGGAGAGGCGCAGTTACTCATTCGAGCGCTGCGCAAATTGAGCGAAAAAAACCTGAGCAATCTCACTCCGCACCCGCTTTATAGCGCCTTTTATTACTCGCATCCGACCCTTCTAGAACGGGAAGGCGCGCTGCAAGTAGCGGCTTAGCGAAAATCCTCGGGCCGCGCCAGCGGCCCCTTGGCGGCGTGGCCCATAATCGCCCGAGCAAAACCGATGCTAGTCCGGACTGTATAACCTGAGCGTTTGCCCTTTGATGTGCAG
>DATLJP010000050.1:0-27487 GCA_035538875.1 Chthoniobacterales bacterium
AATCAACTGCCGGCGACCGTCGAACAAATCGAGCAGGCTAACCTTGCCGTTCGGCCCTTCGAATTGATACGTCTTTTCAACGGCCATCCACGGCATTCGCCGGCGTTCGGCAGCCAGAGCGTCTCTGGCCCGCGTGTGGGCTTTTTCCTTCACAAGCATCTTGTCGCGCGCAGCTGTCCAGTCCTGCTCCGACACGATCGGAGGCGTCTTCATTCCGAGATCTCCTTTCCCGTGTTTTTGATCTTTCTGTTTGGTTGTAGCCATTTTATTCCTCCTTCGTTTTCTGAGACAGGCGACTCGCTCTGAAAATTTTCCTGAACTTGCAGATGCACACCGCCAAAATTCCTCCCGAGGATCCGGCTCCTGCGACCATTACCGCTGTGCTTGCGACGCACACTGAACACATAAATCCCTCCTTTTATGGATCGGATCGCGTCACCGTGTTGGCTTCAACTGTTTTCTCTAGCTCGCGCTTCGCCTTTTGCTATTCGCGTTTCGCAATTCCTCTTTCTCTTAGGCATCGGCTAGTAGGACGAGCGCCTTCTCGGCGTCATTGCGAATTTTCTCGAGGATAGTCGTGAGATGACTTGACGTTTCGGCCATAGATTCAGTTCCAACTGGCGAGGTCGAGGGCGCCGTTTGGGCTTCTGCTCAGCGCCGAACCGATATGCGCGTGCGCGTGCGCGAGGGAGCAGCACCTTACCGAACCTGTTGACGCGATGTTGACGCTTTCAGCGTCTAAAGTGGTCGTTATTGGTCGCTAATGTTCGCACATGCACGAGGGATGTCGCTGCGCACGAAGGGCTTACGCCGGATTTTGAGTCCAGCGCGTCTGCCATTCCGCCACGCCGGCCTGTTGGAAGGAGCGAAAGAATACGAATTCCGCGGCGAACCTCAAACGGTTCCAACTAAATCGAGCGGCTGCAGGCTGCGCGGTGGGCCAAAAATTTCGCGCAAAATGATTGCGTCCTGCAGGCTGAATGTCGATCTTAGCATCGCCGCGATGTGCAAACGTTTCGTGCTGGGTTGCGCTCCGGCTGGTTGAAAAGCCGCCCGCCCTTCCGCCACGGTTATCGGTTGGAGCGGGACCGGACCTTCGTGAACTTCAAGCGCAGACGCCTCGGCAACTCTTGGCCGAACTGTTCTTGTTTCGCGTTTTGGAATTACTGGCTTCGGCAACCTTGTTTTTTGTGGCAAATCCGGCGGGCGTGTGGTCAATGGTGGAAGCGGCGCTGACAGGGGCGGAAAGTGTGGCAAAACGGTTGGCCGTTGATAGGTCGGTCGCGGTGCGACCGGCGGCGGCGGCTTCGACGTTGTCGGTTGCCCAAGCGCTTCCAAAAATCTCCGGACGCGTTCTTCGTCGGTTTCGTCCAAGTCGCCCGAAGGCACGTGCGACACTTGCGGCGGCGACGTCGATCTTCGGCGCGTGTCCGTCGAGCGCCTGCGGCCTTTGGCGGCGGCCCTAGTCAGAATTTGAAACAAGATCGCGATCCCGAAGAACAGCAGGACAATGAGTTGATCGAAATGCGTCGTGGCTAGCATTTTTCTGCCTTCTAATTTTTACTTCCTATTTTTTCAGGTCGCTTCCGTCCGTGGTTTATCCGTTCCGGCAATCGATTCGCGCATCGAGGTATCGGCCTGAACATTTTTCATTCGGTAATAATCCATGATGCCGAGGTGACCGGCGCGAAACGCTTCCGCCATTGCGAGCGGCACTTGCGCCTCCGCTTCTACAACTTTTGCCCGCATCTCCTGGGTCCTCGCGCGCATTTCCTGCTCAACCGCGACCGCGGCCGCCCGACGCACTTCGGCTTTCGCTTGTGCGACGCGTTTGTCTGCGTCGGCCTGCTCGCTCTGCAATTTCGCGCCGATGTTGTCGCCAACATCGACGTCAGCAATATCGATCGAAAGAATTTCAAAGGCGGTATTGCTGTCGAGTCCCTTGGCAAGGACCGCCTTGGAAATTCGGTCCGGATTTTCAAGGACGTCTTTGTAGGAATCAGCCGAGCCGATCGCGCTGACGATGCCTTCGCCCACGCGCGCAATGATTGTCTCCTCGGTCGCGCCGCCAACGAATCGATCAAGATGCGAGCGCACCGTGACACGCGCTTTTACTTTCGCGCCGATTCCGTCCTTAGCCACGCCATCGATCGTTGCCCGGCCCATGGCTGGATTCGGCGCATCGATCACCTTTGGATTAATGCTCGTGCGCACGGCTTCGAGGACAGTCTTACCGGTTCCTTTCGTGGCCAGATCGATCGCGCACGCGCGATTGAAATCGAGCGAGATGCCGGCCTTGTCTGCCGCGATCAACGCGAGAATCACTTGAGTCACATCGCCGCCCGCGAGGTAATGCGCTTCCAACGCATCGCTGGCAACCTCAAGCCCCGCTTTCACCGCGGTGATCCGATTATCGACAATCAATCCGACTGGCACGCGCCGCAGCCGCATCCCGATCATTTTACCCATGCCGACCGGCGCGTTGGCGATGCGCGCCCGGAGCCAGATCCCGAAAAAGTTGAAAAGGATAATGGCGAAAACCAAAGCCAAGACCGCCAGCACTGCGATCCCGACAAGATAAAGAGGTTCCATGCTGCGAAGTTACCGAAAAACGGCCGAGCGCGAAAAGTTTTAATCGGTACAATAAAGTTCGTTGCAATCTGCGCGGGACGGAATACGCATTGCGCATTGTGACGATAACAAAGGTCGCGGTCGTTGGCGCTTCCGGTTACACCGGGGAAGAACTAGTGCGCCTACTCCTCGCGCATCCGCATGTCGATCTTGTCGCGGTGACGTCGCGGCATTTGGCCGGCAAAACACTCGCCGAAGTTTTCCCGCGTTTCGCCCACGACAAAACCGCAAACGCGCTCAAATTCTCTGATTCCGATGCAAAACAAATTGCGGGCGAAGCCGGGCTCGTTTTTCTGGCGCTGCCGCACGGTCTGGCGGCCGAGTTTGCTAAACCGCTTTTGTCAACCGGCGCGCGCGTCATCGATCTGAGCGCAGATTTCCGAATCAAAGAGGCCAACGTTTATAAAGAATTTTACGGGCACGATCATTCGGCGCCGGATTTGTTAAGCCAATCAGTTTACGGTTTGCCGGAAATTTATCGCGACAAAATCCGCGAAGCGAAGCTCGTCGCGTGTCCCGGTTGCTATCCGACGAGCATTCTGATTCCACTGCGGCCGCTGATTCGGCGCAAAGCGATCGATCGAAAGACAATTTTGGTCGCGAGTATGAGCGGCGTCACGGGCGCGGGTCGCAAAGCGGAAGCCGATTATCTTTTTTCGGAGTGCAACGAAAGTGTTCGGCCCTATGGCGTTCCGAAACATCGACATCTTTCCGAGATCGAGCAGGAATTGTCGGCCTTGGCCGAGGAAAGAGTTATCATTCAATTCACGCCGCATCTGGTGCCAATCAATCGCGGAATTGTGACCACGATTTACGCCGACATCGCTGGCAATGTTGTGAAAATGGATCCGGCCGTGCTTTTCAACGATGCGTACGGCCGAGAACCGTTCGTGCGTTTGCTCGGTGACGCGCATTTGCCTGACACAAAAAACGTCGCGGGCACAAACTTCATCGACCTCAACTGGAAGATCGACAAGCGCACCAATCGCATCGTTGTCATGGCAGCGATCGACAACATCGTCAAAGGCGCGAGCGGCCAGGCTGTGCAGTGCATGAATCTGATGCTTGGTTTTCCCGAAGCCGCTGGGCTGATTTGAAGAATTCATTTCGAAAGATTCCAGGTTCGATTTGCGCACCACGCGGTTTCAAAGCCGCCGCCGTTTTTTGCGATGTTAAAAAGCTCGGCACTGGCAAAGGCTCCGAGAAAGGCCGAAAAGACGATCTAGCGCTAATTGTGTCCGATATTCCGGCGGCAGTCGCGGGAATGTTTACCACAAACCAGGTCTGCGCGGCGCCGGTGAAAATCAGCCGGCAACGCGCCGCGAAACAACTCGCGCGGGCAGTTGTTGTGAATTCTGGAAACGCAAACGCGGCCACAGGTGCGCAAGGAATGAAAAACGCGCGTCTCATGACCAAGCTCGCTGCAAAGGCACTGTCTATCAATGAAGCCGAAGTGCTGGTTTGCTCGACTGGTCGAATCGGCCTTCCGATGCCGATGAAAAATGTCGAGCGCGGAATTCGAATGTGCGTACCGCGTCTTGCAAGATCGGCGTCGAAGGCGCGGCAAGTCTCGGAAGCGATCATGACTACGGACACGCGTCGAAAAGAAGTCGCGGTCGAATTTAAAGTTGGCCGATCAACTGTTCGAATCGCCGGAATTTGCAAAGGCGCGGGAATGATTCAGCCCGGAGTGGCGACAATGCTCGCATTCATCACGACAGACGTGGCGGTCGAACCTGGGGCGCTGAAACGCGCGCTCAAAATCGCGGTCGAGCAAAGTTTCAATCGGATCACGGTCGACGGCGACATGAGCACCAATGACTCCGTGATCGCGCTTGCCAACGGGCTTGCCAAAAACTCGAAGCTTGAATCTCGAAATTCGAAGCAATTCCAAATTTTCCAAACGGCACTGAACTTTGTTTGCCTCGAGCTGGCTAAAATGATCGTGCGCGATGGTGAAGGCACATCGCGATTCGTTGCGTTACACGTTCATCGCGCGCGAAGCGATGGCGAAGCGGAAGCGGCGGCACGTGCAATCGCGAATAGCTCGCTTGTGCGGACGAGCTGGTGTGGCGGCGATCCAAACTGGGGCCGGATTCTTTGCGCGCTTGGTTATTCGAAAGCGCGAATCAATGAGGCCATTGTCGATGTCAGCTATGCTCCGACAGGAAGTCGCAAAATTCTTTTTGCATTTCGTCGCGGGCGTCCGACAAATGTCGCCTTGAAAGCGGTTGCGAAAATTACATCACAGCCAGAGTTCGATTTGCATGTCGATCTTCACCGCGGTAGCGGCGAGTTCGTGCTTTACGGCGCCGATCTGACCGAAGATTACGTTGCGTTGAATAAGGGCGACGTGAACGATCCCACGACGCTTGGCGGCTGATGGAAAAGATCATTTCGAAAGCCGCGACGTTGCTGGAAGCGTTGCCTTACATCCAGCGCTTTCGCCGTCAGATTTTTGTCGTGAAGTACGGCGGCAGCTTCATGGACTCGCCGAATCCAGAGGAGCGGCATCGGGTCGCGCGAGACATCGTCTTTCTTGAAGCTGTCGGCATTAATCCGGTCGTCGTACACGGAGGGGGCAAGGCAATCACACGCGCGCTCGAAGAAGCAGCCGTGAAATCACAATTCGTTCATGGTTATCGGGTAACCGACGAAGCGAGCGCGGAAATTGTCGATCGTGTCCTGTCGCGCGAAATCAATCCCGAGATTGTGAAAGCGATTCAGGATTTCGGCGGCAAAGCGCGCGGATTCGAGGGCCCGGAGATTTTCGGCTGTCGAAAATTTTCGGTGCCGAATGAAAAGCTCGATCTTGGATTTGTTGGTGAAGTCTCTGAGGTGAAGGTGGAGCCGTTGCGTGAGTGCATTCGACGGAGCATCACGCCCGTGATCAGTCCGACAGCCGTCGGTGACGATGGGAAGGTTTACAATTGCAATGCCGACATCGCCGCGGCGAAAACTGCCATCGCGTTGAAAGCGCGCCGTTTGGTTTTCATGAGCGACGTGCCAGGATTACTGCGCGATCCGGAAAATGACTCAAGCCTCGTGACTCACCTCGCGGTAAGCGAGGTTCCCAAGTGGCGAAAGAGAGGAGTAATCGGCGAGGGGATGATTCCGAAGGTGGACAGCGCGGTCGCGGCGATCAAGTGCGGCGTCGAAAAAGTCCAGTTCGTCGATGGCCGGCTTCCGCATTCGGTTTTGCTCGAGATTTTCACCGATGCCGGAGTCGGGACGGAAGTTATGTTATGAGGACGGGAGCAAACGCTCAACGCCTAAAGTCCAGGGCTCGACGTTCAGGGGCAGATGAGGTGCGCCAGCTTTTTGAGAACTTTGTCGTTCCATCTTATTCGCGGTTCGATCTCGTGATCGAGCGCGGCAAGGGCAGTTACGTTTGGGACGTCGACGGGAAACGATATCTCGACCTCGCCGGCGGGATCGCGGTCTGCTCGTTAGGCCACGCGCATCCCGAAATGACCAAGGCGCTAACTGAGCAGTCCAACAAGCTGATCCACGTTTCCAATCTATATTACACGGAGCCACAGGGGCGGCTCGCGGAGCGAATTGTCAATCATATTGCGCCGGGACGCGTATTTTTTTGCAACAGCGGTGCAGAAGCGAACGAAGGCCTGTTCAAATTGGCGCGGAAGTTCGGACAGGACGACGGCCGTTACGAAATCATCACAACGACTGATTCATTTCATGGACGCACGCTGGCCGGAATCGCGGCGACCGGCCAAGAAAAAATTAAAAAAGGATTCGCACCCGAAGTCGCGGGATTTGGTCAGGTTCCGTTCAATGATGTCGAAGCGATGAGACGAGCCATCACAAAATCGACGGCCGCGATTTTGGTTGAGCCGGTCCAGGGCGAAAGCGGAGTGACGATCGCGACGCCCGAATATTTGATCGGTCTGCGCCGGCTTTGCGACGAGCACAATTTGCTTTTGCTTTTCGATGAAGTGCAGGCTGGCCATTTTCGCACCGGACAATTTCAAAGTTGGCAGCGCATTGTTGAAGATGAAAATGTTGATCTTCTCCCGGACGCGGTCTCGATGGCGAAATCGTTAGGCGGCGGATTTCCAATGGGCTCGTTCTGGGTGCGGGAGAAATTCGCGAACGTTCTCTCTGCGGGAACCCACGCGAGCACGTTTGGCGGGACGCCGCTCGCATGCGCTGTCGCGTTGAAGATTTTCGACGTGATTAAACGGGAAAATCTCGCCAGGAACGCGCGCCAGACCGGCGATATCATCTTGCGTGAATTGCAACTGCTTCGAAAAAGATTTCCGAAAGTGGTGGCCGTCGTCCGTGGCGTTGGTTTGATGATCGGAATCGAGTTTCAGCCGCGGTTCAAGGCGATCGAGATCGTAACGGAATTGCACAAGCGAAATTTGTTGACCGTTCCCGCCGGAATTTCGGTGGTTCGGTTGCTGCCGGCGCTGAATTTGCGAAAAAGCGAGGCAAAAGAAGGTTTGCGCGCGATCGAGAGCTTGCTTGTCGATCTTGCGGGTCGGAAGGCAGATTAAGATTAAGAGGAAGACTTTAAATGAAACAGCTTCTGAGCATTGAGCAGCTTTCGAAGGTTGAGATCGAACGGATTCTCCGCCGCACAGCGGAGCTCAAAACGAACCGCGGCAAGATTTCGGCGCAGCCGCTTGCTGGACAAACTTGGGCTCTAATTTTTTCCAAACCGTCAACGAGAACGCGCGTTTCGTTCGAAGTTGGAATCCGGGAACTTGGTGGGGAAACGATTTATTTAAACGCGGCTGATGCGCAGCTTGGCCGCGGCGAATTGATCAAGGACACGGCGCGCGTGCTCGCGCGAATGATCCACGGCGCAGTCATTCGCACTTACGCGCAAAGCGACATCGAGGAGTTTGCCGAATTTTCCGGCGTGCCGACGATCAACGCGCTCACTGACGACGAACATCCGTGCCAAATCCTTGGCGATGTCTTCACGATTATCGAGAAACGCGGCAAAGTCGAAAAAACGGTGGTCGCGTTTATCGGCGACGGCGTTTCTAACACAGCGCGGTCATGGTTATTCGCCGCCGGCAAAATGGATTTCGAATTGCGGGTCGCGTCGCACAAAAAATATCAGCCGAAGAAGAAGTTGCTCAAACGCGCAGGCGGTCGCGTGACCTGCACAGATGATGTGCCGACGGCGGCGAAGGGCGCGGACGTACTCTACACCGATATTTGGGTTTCGATGGGGAAAGAAGCCGAGGAAGCGCGCCGCGAAGCCGAGCTCGGCCCGTACTGGATCAACGATTCAGTCGTTAAACTGGCCAAACCGGACGCGCTGGTGATGCATTGTTTACCGGCGCACCGCGGCCAGGAAATCGCTGAGAAGACTTTTGAAAACCATGCCCAAACGATTTTTGATCAAGCAGAGAACCGATTGCATGTGCAGAAAGCGATCCTGGTCGAGCTAACAAAATGAGGAGGATGATCCCGGATTGCGGTCCGGCATCCGTTTGCAGACGGGGCAAATACTATAAATAACAGGCACGTCGACACTGCCCTGACTGACGGTGCGCCCACACAACGCGCAGACAATATTTCCGTCGCCCCCTTTTGGAGAACTTGCGGGCTCTGGGCGTGCCTTCATTTTCCGTCGGTGTGGCATCGACCGGGAATCGGATTTCGCCCGGGCGCTGGATTTGTGAATTTTATTATCGTAAGTTCGCGCCTTAATTATCCGGTTTCTGAAGCCGGAAGAGGGACAAAATCAGACAATTAGGCTGCGAAATCGACACAGCGCTGGGGTGAAAGTTGCGATCACCTCCTGTTTCAGCTCGTCAAACTTCTTTCGGGCCAGCCGTCGCCATCGCGCCGAATCTCCTGCGTTCAGGGTATCAATGTATTTCGGACAGATCGTTTTTACCTAGAGAAGTTGATACTGCGGACCGGATTCGGTATTCGCTTCGTAAGTGCCGATTCATCAACGTTGTTGCAGTTATTTCGACTTAATTCGCGATCTGTGCGGAGTCGGACAACTTGATCGCTAACTGACAAAGCGCAACCCAGAGAGTGCTCGGGGCGGGACTTGAACCCGCATGCCTTTCGGCATACGCCCCTCAAACGTACGTGTCTGCCATTCCACCACCCGAGCAATTGCGCGTGTGAAGCGCGCGAAATTTGCCGCCGAACGCGCAAACTCGCAAGTGTCGTTTGGCTTATGTTCTGTTCATGGTTCTCTAAATTGAGACTAAAAGGAACAGGCAGATGACGAACAGCGGCGAAAGTGGCGAATGGATCAAAATCGATTTGCATATTCACACGCTCGATGACCCTAAAGATGTTCTCGATTACTCCGCGCACCAGCTGCTCGAGCGCGCAAAGCAGCTCGGCTTTGGTGTGCTCGCGATCACGTTGCATGACGCCGTGTTCGATCATGCGGAGGTTTTTGCGACCGCGGCCGCGATGGGAATTTTGTTGATCCCGGCGGCGGAAGTGCGGTTGCAAGGCGCGGACGTCATTTTGCTGAACGTGAGCGCGGAGGAAGTCGCCGTTGTGAAGGATTTCGATGACGTTCGTCAACTGCGGGCCCGCCGCGGATTTTCGATCTTCACATTTGCGCCGCATCCGTTTTATGTGCTCGGCGGCTCAATTGGCGAACGGCTTCTCGATCAGATCGATTGCTTCGACGCGATCGAGCTTTGTCATTTTCACAAGGGGCCTTTCGATTTGAACCGCCGGGCAGCAGAAGTGGCCGCACGGTTTGGCAAACCCCTGATCGCGACCTCCGATGCGCACCAACTGCACGCATTCGGTCGGCACTACACGAGCATTCTACGCCCCAGCAAGTTGACGATCGAGAATGTTTTCGCTGCGCTGAGGAACGGACCGCGGCGGGTGGTGAGTCCGTCCGCGTCGATGGTTGATCTTGTAAGTATGATTTACTTCTTTTTTTTCACTCATCCGGCTCGAATTCGACGCCACCGTTCTCGCACGTCCGCCCTTGAATCCAAATCATAAGCGCGACAGACGTTTGGCTGATGATGAGAATCCTACTTACCAGTTTGCTCGCGCTCGCACTTCTTTGCTCGGCGTGCCAAACGCCCGAGCAAAAGAAAGAGAAAACCAAGCAAGAGGCGCCGCAGAAGAAGGCGAAGGCTATTTTGCGTGAAAGTGAGGATGTCGATTTTCAGGCGTTCGTCGGCCACCTTCGCAAAGCAGCGGCCAATCGCGACAAAGAGACGCTCAAATCGATGATGGCGAAGACTTCGGTTACAAACTCGAGCCGCCGATGTCCGGTTCGAGTTTTTTCCAATACTGGGACCAGGAAAATCTGTGGCCAGAGCTGGACGGCATTTTGTCGGAGAAGTTTGTAAAAAAAGGAGCGTTTATGGTCGCGCCGCCGCAGTTTGCTGATCCATCCCTTAATTACGACGGCTACCGGGTTGGGATCACTCGTGTGAAAGGGAGGTGGAAGTTCGCTTACTTCGTCAACGGCTAACTCAACTCCGACCCTGACCTCAGATCTGTTCGCGAATTTGACGCATCGACCGCCGTTCGTTTTCGTCCGAAAACTGGTCGCCTGGGAGCAGGGGATGTCGACGGAATGCGGGACGCAGTTTGCAAGCGACGACCCCATGTTTTTGGACATTTCCTTGCCATCCTCTGGATCGCCAGGCGTCATCTTAACTGAAGCGCTCGCGCAAACTGCGAATGGCCGTTGTTGGCCAGCTATTGCAATTCGAAGTTGAAGCGTCGATCGAGAAAAAACCGGTCGCGGCCCGCCAAATCGTGTAGAACGCGCCGTCGGGCGCGCGTTAAAGGGAAGGTCACTGCGCCGTCGTTGGCACTGGAGTTTGACCGGGAACCGGTGGTTTTTCCAAATCGTAAATCGCGCCCCAAGTTCCTGAAGTGGCGAGCGCGGCTGTCTTTTCCCACGGTCGTGTGCTGGACGCGTAATTCTTTTTTTCGTCTCGTCCCCAAAAAATGTAACGTACGTGCAAGGTTCGGGCTAGCTCCCGCCAGTTCGGAGCGCCTTGCATGAGATTGGTCAGCAGATCGTTCGTTTTTCCGTAATCGTCGAAGCCCTGGGTCCAAAGATGACCGGGATAACCCATCACCACTATCCTGCCATTGAGCAGAAGCGGATGATTGTAAGTTGGCCAAGCGGCAAAACGCGCTTTGAGCGGCATTTTACGAACGGCGTAGGCCACTGCGTCTACTTCACCGCGACTTGCAAAACCGAAACCCCCTTTGCCGGCGCCCAATCCGCCAAATAAACTGACGAAGCCTGATGCAAAAAGAACAACATAAGCTGCGACGCGAATCGGAAGCTCCCATGTCGCGATCAAATGCCCGCACAGAAACGCGAGGACAATGAAGTAAGCCCAGACTCCGATCTTCAGATTGTCCCAGATCCACGGCGCGGTCTTGATCGAGAAAAAGAAGATAAAGATGGCGATCGCTGCGAAAAGAAACGCGACTTCTTCCGGCAATTTCTCTCTCCAGCCGAATCCGTCATTCATGACACGAACGACCGACCACCCGAACAGGACCAAAGCCAAGAAGATCGCAGCTGTCCAACTCAAGGCGAATCCATATTTTCCGATTTTCCAACAGGCGAAGAGGAACGCACCCAAACTTATCCCGAACATGGCGGACAGTTCGAATCGCCGCGTTTGGCGGGATTTGAAGACCTGCCAGGTGGTGAATCCGACCAAAGTCAGAACAAGCGGCACGAGGATCCCAAAATTGAAGAACCAAAAACGGAAAAACGGCATTTTGAATTCCCCGTCGTCTTGAGCCCAGCCGAGGTGGAATTCCAACACGGAGCTGGCATGGAAATGGTCGGTGATTAGCCAGACAAAGAATGTCGCCGGAATCAACGCGCTGAGGACGAGTGTGAGAACATGTCCGCGGGTTTGCGCGTCGCCAGCGATAAAAAGGCACGCGAGCACGATGCTGAGGGCCATGAATGTGTGGATATGGAAGAGTGGCATCGACGCATAAAGCGAGAGCTCAACCCAAAACGGGAGTGGACCGGATTGTCGATCCTGCGCGCGAAAATATTTCTCTCGCCAATGCCAGAGCAAAACTAAACCGGCGGGGATCGCGTAAAGAAATCCGCGCTGCGTTACGAACATCGTCAGCGGAATACTTTTCCAGGCGATTTTGTTGACGTCCTGATAGTCGACAAATTTGAAACCGCGAAGAAATGCGAAACCAGCGAGGCCGCCGTTGAAAAGAAAACCGGCAATCGCGAAACCACCGCCCCAGCGGTAGAACGCGTAACAGGTGGCGATGGACGCGAGCAATCCCACCCAGATCAGGCCCGGGATAAGATCGATATTCGCCTTCAAGAGCAGCGCGTTGAAGAAGTCGATTCCGGCGGGATAACGAAGATGATCGCTGAAAACGTAGATTGGATTGGATGGCCAAAGCCGAACGCCGTTGGCGAAAAAGTTAATGTGAGTGACGTGAAGTCCGAGATCGCCAAGATTCACCGGCGATTGAATCTTCAGCTCGGTGCCATCAACATAAAGCAGCCAAAGAAATGAGCGAAAGGCGAACACACCGAAGATAGCCGCCAAAATCCAAATCGGCAGCTTCCGATATTTCTGGAACGCGGCTTGTTCGCCGCCAGAATTGTCAGTGTCGGGTTTTGGATCCGATGTTCTAAGGTACGCCAGGACGGCGAATGCCGCCGCCAAGACAAGTGCAGCGATTGCAACCGAAGTGCTCAAACCGCCGGTAAACATCCCGATCAGTAAACCGCAAATCGTTGCGAAGTTTACCAACGTTAATCCGGCGGAAAGGCATTTCATTTGGTTGGGCTTTGTGTTGCGCTCGCGGCGGGCGTCGGCGCTGGCGGCGCTCCGACGAAATCGGGCCATTGTCCCGGAAAGAAGCTCTTAAAGATTCGCGCGTTGAAATACGCCTTCGACGGATCTTGATACGGCCGGATCGTGACCGGGACGGTGTAGTAGGAATCGTGAAGTTTTAATTCCACGGTCTCGATTTTGTCTTGCATGACGAGCAGAAAATCAGCGTCAAGTTTATCCGGCATATTGTCCTTCTCGTAGTAACCGACTCGGCCAAAATCACCCAGCATCCACGGTAGCGGATAAGGACTGGGCCGAATAATGTGACCGACCACTTGATAGGCACGTGGATCGGAATGAGCGAGCTGCAGAATGGGATTGGTAAACTTGTAAATGTCGTTGTAAGTCTGGACGTAGACGTACGGCTCCGTGTCAGTGGTGCAGCGGAAATAATTCAGCCAGATGCAGTGTCCGAGCGACCAGACGACGAAAAGTCCCGCAACGAGGTTCGTGATTTCCGAGCTAACCAAAACCGCCAACAGCAAACCCGCGCCGAGAATCAACACGTACGGCCACATATGATCGTACTTCGCCGACCAGTTATGCGCTTGCGCGTAATAAACTACGAACGCCAGCAAACCGAAGAGTAACAGTGCCGCCCATCGGTATGTAACTGCGGCAAATCGAATCGGCGACGTCGTCACCAGCGCACCGAAAGTGAAAAGAAATGGCCAGATGAAACTAATGATGCACCACGGTGTTTTGTATTTGACGATGCTGTAGGCCATTAGTGTTCCGACGCCGTAAATCGCAAGATAACGGAGGCCTATGTTTTTCAGGCGCCACGCGAAGATGCAGAAGAGCAATCCCGCTAATGCCGGCATTTCATAATGCGCGATGAGCGAGAGCCAGTAATACCAGGACTTCTCGTGCCCATGACCCTGGCTGCCCGTTTCGAACCACGGTTTGTATGTCTCAAGAATTCCTTTCACTCCGTTCCAGTGAAGGAATGTTCCCGAATAGAAGAAGACGATTAGTGCGATCCCAGTTCCGAGGACGACTGCTAGGTCAACATAGTTCCACGTTTGCAGCGCGCGTTGGCTGTCGTCGAGTTTGTTGAAATAAGTTGAGAAATAACAAACAGCGGCCGCGATCACCGTACAGGCGAGGTGCAGCGTGTAAGTTTCCTTTGACAAGATCATTCCTGTCAGACCCATGCCGGCGCACCAAAGAAAATTCGCGGTGCCGGATTTCCAGAGGCCAAATAGTCCATAGAAGAACAACATCGTGAACAGCAGTAGCCAGACTTCGTGGATCGAATAGCGGCCGTAAAAAACGAAACCGGGTGATACCGCCATTGCCAGAGCCGCAAGGCGGCTAACCGTTTTTCCGACGAACGGCTCGAATTTAAGCGTCAACCAAACGCAGCTGATACTGACCAGCACGACCGGTAATCGCAGCGCCCAGAGGTTGCGCCCAAGCAATGTCTGCGAAAGCAAGAGCACGTAGAAATGGAGTGGCCCGTGATAATTTGTCGGGTCGTATTTGTAATAACCGATCTTGACCATTTGATCGACAAACCATCCGTTGATGCCTTCGTCGAAGTGCGGCGGTTTCATTCCGAGTAGAACGAATCGAAGGAACGTGGCGAGGCCAATGATCAGCCACGGTGTCCATTCACTTTCGGCGAGCGCGTTTTTCCACGCCTCGAGTTGATCGCCGAGCAACGGAAAATCCGCTAGCGCGCCTGCCTGGGCGCTGCTAGCTCTTGCTGTGCGAATTCTCGTGACCGGCGGCTGCGGCTTCATCGGGAGCAATTTTATTCGTTATATTTTGCAACATTACAAGCCAGCCTCGGTTACAAATGTGGACGCGCTCACTTATGCCGGCAACATCGCCAATCTCGACGGCGTGGTCGAGGAACATGGCGAACGTTACGAGTTTTTCAAAGCCGACATCGCCAATGCCGACGCGATGGACGCGCTCATGCTCGAGCACCAATTTTTCGCGGTAGTGAACTTCGCGGCCGAGTCGCATGTCGATCGCAGTATCAATTCGCCGGAAAATTTTATTCATACCAATGTCATCGGCACGAGCGTCCTTTTGAACTCGGTGCGCAAACACGGCGTCCAGCGTTTCGTTCAGATTTCGACCGACGAAGTTTACGGTTCGCTCGGCAAAACCGGAAAGTTTAAGGAAAATTCGCCGCTCGACCCGAGCTCGCCTTATTCCGCCAGCAAAGCCGGCGCCGATCTTCTGACGCTGGCGCATCATAAAACTCACAACCAGGAAGTGATCGTCACTCGCTGCTCGAACAATTACGGGCCGTACCAATTCCCCGAGAAGTTGATTCCGCTCATGATCATCAAAGCATTACGCGACGAGTCATTGCCAGTGTACGGCGACGGAATGAACGTGCGCGATTGGATTCACGTTGAGGATCATTGCGCCGCGGTGGTGGCTGCGCTGTTCGAGGGAAAGACGGGCGCGGTTTATAACTTTGGTGGCGGCACCGAAATGACGAACCTCGATCTCGTGAAAATGATTTTGAAGCAGCTCGGCAAACCGACAGGTTTGATTTCTTTCGTGACCGATCGCCCCGGCCACGACCGCCGTTACGCGATCGATTCGTCATTTGCGCAAAAACAACTGAAATGGAAACCGCGCAAAGACTTCAAGAGAGGTCTCGAGTCGACGATCCAATGGTATATCGATAACCAATCGTGGTGGCAACCACTGCTTGAGCGCGCGGGGCGTTACTGAGCGATGCGAATGGTAATTTTGGGCGCGGGCGGTCGTCTCGGCGCTGCCCTTGAGCGCGACTATCGAGAAAAATTCGACGTGATCGGTCTCAATCGCGCGCAGCTCGATCTGGCAATGTCCGATCAAATTCGTGACCGACTCTCGTCGCTTAAATTTGACGTACTGATCAACTGCGCCGCGATGACGAATGTCGATCTTTGCGAATCGAAGCGCAAGGAAGCCTTCGCGATTAACGCGGAAGTACCAAGGGTCCTCGCGGAAATTTGCCGCGACAAAAAGGCGAAGCTAATCCACTTCAGCACCGATTATGTTTTCGACGGCGAAAAAGGCAAGCCGTATGTGGAAGATGACGCCGTCAGGCCAATCAGCGTTTACGGCGATTCTAAGCGAGCGGGAGAAGAGTTTGTGTTCGAGATCAGCGATCAACACCTCGTGGTGCGCGTGTCGTGGGTGTTCGGTCCGGATCGGACGAGTTTCATCGACGCGATGATCAAACGCGCCCGAGAAGAGGAAAAAATCGAAGCGATTGCTGATAAATGGTCGACACCGACTTACACGCACGACGTCGCAGAGATGTTGCTGCGCATCTTTGATGTCGATGCCGGGATTCTGCATCTGACGAACTGCGGCGAATGCACCTGGCAGGAGTACGCCCAGCATGCGATCGATTCCTGCAGCGCAGTCGGCATTCCGCTGAAAGCCAAGACCGTCGGCGCGTTGAAGCTCGTCGATATGAAGAACTGGGTCGCGCGGCGCCCGGTTTACTCAGTTCTCTCGACTTCGAAATATCAGGCTCTGACCTGCATTACACCGCGCTCTTGGCGAGACGCTGTGTATGATTATATTGAGCGCTTTTATTTGAAGAAATGAAAACCCGCATTCTGATTCTTACGTTGTCGATCCTTCTTTGCGCTGCCGCACGCGCTGAATTGAAATGGGAGCAGACCACGATCGATCTGCGCCCGTCCGTCGGCGACAAGACCGCCGTCGCGCATTTCAAATACGAAAATGTCGGCAAGACGCCGGTGCATTTTAAGTCGGTAAGAGCGTCATGCGGTTGTACGACGACCCAGACACAAAAGGAAGTCGTAAATCCCGGTGAGAAAGGCGAGGTTACAGCCACGTTTAACATTGGCGATCGTACTGGGATACAAATGAAGACAGTGACGGTGCAAACCGACGATCCGGTTCCGGCCCAGGCGACGACGATGCTGACATTGCGGGCCGCAATTCCGCAGGCGCTCGAAATTAACCCCACATTTGTTTATTGGACGAGCGGCGAACGGCCGAAACCGAAGAAGATCTCAGTCAAAGCGTCGAAAGATTTTCCAGCTACAAGCCTGACCATAAAATCGAACAGCCAGAATTTTGAATCGAAGGTGGAATCCGGAAGGACCGGGGAATGGACGATTGAAGTCACGCCCAAGGATACGAGTCATCCAACAGGAACAGCGCTGCTGCTCCAGACTGATTATCCAAAGGAAGCGCCGAGATCATTTTACGTCAACGTGCAGGTGACGAATCCGCCGGGAGCTCCGCCGGCGTTGCGGCCACCGATGCCGTCCGGCGCGCCGGCTACAAAGACTGCGACGCCACCGGCTTCCGACGCCCAACAATAATCAGTGAAATTCCGCGCAGTTCGCGAAGGGCTGTTGCTCATTGCGCTCGCCGCTTTGCCCGCGATCGGCGAAGGGCTTTATTTGCGCGACAAAGTTTCCTGGCAATCGTCGATTCCTCCTTCGGAGTTGGTCACCGTCGACCAAGCGAAGGCGTGGGGTGACGGCACGATCTGGGTTGATGCGCGTTCGGACGAAGAATTTGCGAATGACCATGTGCCCGGTGCGTTCTCTTTGAACGAAGATCATTGGAACGAATTGCTCTTGCAATTTCTGCCAAACTGGTCGCCGGACAAAAAAGTCGTTGTTTACTGTAGCGCGGAAAGTTGCAACGCGGCCCGTGATGTCGCGAAACGTTTAGGTGATGAAGCGCGGCTGAAAGACATTTTCATTTTGCAAGGGGGCTGGGAAGAGTGGGTGAAGAAGAATCGTCGAGAGGTTGAGTAGTTGAGCTGTTGAGAAACGATGAAAATCTTCTGGCGAATACTCGATGTGCTCGTCGGTGGGATTTTTATTTACGCCGGAGCTTTGAAGGCACTCGACCCGGTCCAATTCGCGAACATGATTGACAATTACAAAACGCTGCCGTGGTTCGTCGGCGTGCGGCTCGCGTTTTATTTGCCGTGGCTGGAAATCGTTTGCGGTCTGACAGTCATCTTCCAATTTCTTTACCGCGGGGGGTTGTCGATCTTGACCGCGTTGATCGCTGTATTCATCGGTGCGACTGTCGCAGCGGAAATGCGCGGCCTCGACATCACGTGCGGATGTTTTGGTCACGCGAGTCAACACTGGAGTTTTCCGCAACATATGGTCTTTGATCTGGCGATCCTGATTGCCCTGGTTCTTTTATGGTCAAGACCGAAGCTCCTTCACCAGCGCCAAGCAATACACCTTCACAATGACAAGAAAGATTAAGGGTGGTTATCGTTGGTATTCCCGAAAAAAGAATCCGAAGACCGGCAAACTCCAAAACCTCGGCACGTTTAATACCAAAAGCTGCGGCCAAGAAACATGAAAGGGCCGGCAATATTCAAACGGCAGTAGACTGTTCTATGCTCCTGCCGGTTTTCTTTTTTGTAATTCCGAGCGAAGTCGAGGAATCTGTGCCTATTTCTGACCAGAAATATTTAGCGATGTCTCCACTTTGGTCGACATGGTGCAGATAAAGATTCGCGAAGCCACAAATCTCGATCACGGCGCGATCTGGACAATTTTTGGCGAGGTAATTGCGGCGGGCGAGACCTACCCGATTGATCCGAACATTTCACGCAAGGAAGCATTCGCGTATTGGTTTCAATCGGATGCGCATGCGTACGTTGCCGAAAACGACGGTAAAGCCGTCGGCGCTTACACCCTGCACCGAAATCAATCAGGCGGCGGAGCGCATGTCGCGAATGCCGCGTTCATTGTATCGAAGCATGCGCGCGGGCAGGGGGTTGGTCGCGCGATGGGCGAACATTGTTTGAAGGAGGCGCGCCGCCTCGGATTTCGCGCGATGCAATTTAATTTCGTTGTTTCGACGAATGAATCAGCTGTGAAACTTTGGCAAGATCTCGGAATGAAGATTATCGGAACGCTGCCCCGCGCATTTCGACATCCCACCCGGGGATATGTCGATGTTTACGTGATGTTTCAGTCGTTCGTGTAGCTGTGGGCCCCCACCTGGTCGACGTTACGCGGCGCTGTCACTGCAACTTTTCGTTTGAATTTTCGCTTGTTAGTCCGATTTCGTTAGCGTGACTCACAGATGCAGACCGTGATCCAAGTGATCACGACTGGGCGCGGATCGTTGCGCAGTCAGATCATGCGTGATCCGCTATTAGAAAAGAAATTTGGCTTCATAAAAGCGTGGTCGAAGCAGCCGGGGCGTCCTCACGGTTGGGCGAAAATTCACAGCGCGCGCGATCTTCGTGGCGCAATCAATCTGGAATGGCACGGCCGCAGCGGCACCTTGATCTGCCGCGTTGTGACGAAGCTCGGCAACCAGCCGAATTCAATTATCGGCGATTTTATCGATTACCTTCTGGCCCGCCACCAAGGCCGCATCCTTGCCATTCACATCATGCGACGACCGCGACAGAGCGAGTGACTCCATCGTATTAAAAGCTGGACCTCATGCATTGGCGAAACCTTAAGGTTCCGAATTAGCAAGATCGTGGCGATTGATCCCGGATACAAGAAAAGCAGGCCGACACTTTCGTGTGCGACAACTGTGGCGCACGCAAACGTCTGGATCGGAACAAGCGTCACTGGTGCGAAACCTGTACGCATGGAACTCCGGTGGAAATGCGACGCGCCCGAGATAAGCAGCTGACTCACCGCTGAATCGTCCCGAACTCGCCCTGTTGTTGGATCAATTTCGCGACGAGTCCGGTCCAGCCGGTTTGATGCGATGCGCCGAGGCCAGCGCCAACGTCGCCGTGAAAATATTCATGAAACAAATATCGCTGTCGATCTTGTGCGCCGTTTAGGCCGGGCTGTGATGCGCGAGCAAACGGGCATTCGCCTTTTTCATCGCGCAGCCAGATTTTGATCAAGCGGTTAGAGAGTTCATTGGCGACTTCTTTCAAATGCATAAACCGACCGGAGCCGGTCGGGCATTCCACCTTGAAATCGTCGCCGTAGTAATGATGAAACTGCTGGAGCGATTCGATCAGGAGATAATTGGTCGGAAGCCAAACCGGGCCCCGCCAGTTTGAGTTGCCGCCGAAAATGCCGGTTTGCGATTCGGCCGGTTCGTAGCTAACAATTTTCTCTTCGCCGCGAATCGCGACCGAATAGGGATGGGCTTGATGAAACTTGCTGAGCGAACGAACTCCATAGTCGCTCAGAAATTCGTTCGGATCGAGCATGCGCCGGAGCAAACATTTCATGCGGTGTCCGCGCGTGAGCGCGACAAGACGCAGCTCTTTCATTCCGGGCTCCTGCCAACGCGAAACCAAGCTCGCGAGGTCGGGCCGATGTTGGAGGTACCACTCTAGACGCGATCTGAATCCGGGCAGCGCTTCGATCAGTTGCCACTGCACGGTTTCCACCGCGAGCAGTGGCAGCAGCCCAACTAACGACCGCACTTTGAGCGGCAAAAATCGGCCACCGGGCGTGTGCACCACGTCATAATAAAATTCGTCCTCCTCGTTCCACAGTCCGATGCCGCTGCCGCCGACGTTGTTCATGGCGGCGGCAATGCCGAGGAAATGCTCGAAGAATTTGGTGGCGATATTTTCGTAAACGTGGTTCTTCATCGCGAGCTCGATCGCGATCCGCATCAGGTTCAAGCAGAACATTCCCATCCAGCTGGTGGCATCGCTTTGCTCGAGATGGCCGCCGTCCGGAAGCGCTTCGTTGCGATCGAACACGCCGATGTTATCGAGTCCGAGGAAGCCGCCTTGGAAAATATTATTTCCTTCGGAGTCCTTAGTGTTCACCCACCAGGTGAACGCGATCAGCATTTTGTGAAAGATCGTTTCCAGAAATGAGCGGTCGCCCTTGCCCGTTTGTTTGCGCTCAATCTGGTAAATGCGCCAAGCCGCCCACGCCAACACTGGCGGATTCACGTCGTCGAAATTCCATTCGTAGGCCGGAATTTTGCCGTTTGGATGCTGATACCATTCGCGCACGATGATATCGAGCTGCTTCTTCGCGAATTGAACGTCGATCAGCGCCAGCGGCAGACAATGAAATGCCAAATCCCATGAGGCATACCAGGGAAATTCCCACTTATCCGGCATCGACATGACGCGCTCATTGTAGAGGTGTCGCCAGCCGGCGTTGCGACCGCTCAATCGTCCTTCAGGGGGCGGGGGCTGGCCAGGATCGCCGTCGAGCCATTGCTCGACGATGTAATGATAAAACTGCTTGTTCCAAAGCAACCCGGCAAACGCTTGGCGCTGAATTGCGCGTTGTTCTTCGTTCAGGGCAATCGGCGCGAACGAATCATAAAACTCGTCAGCTTCCGCACGGCGTACTCGGAAAATCACGTCGAAATCAGAGAACGGTTTCTCGCCTTTCCTTCTGCCGTCGACGCGAGTTAACCGCAGCCGAATCGAAATCGTTTCGCCTGCCGGAATGTTGAACTTATAATGTGCGGCCGCTTTCGTTCCGAACTGCGTCGGATTGACGGCGTCGATCTTGCCATTGACCAGGCAGTCGTTGATCGAATCTTTTACGAACGGCGTTGCATTCGGAATTCCCCAAAGCCGCTCAGCGTTACTTTCGTTTTCAGTGAAGAACACTTCATCGACCGAATCGCAAAATAAATTGTAATCGCTGAGTGTGGGATCGCTCGCAGTGATTACCGTAACGTGGCCTTCATCGATAGTCTTGCGGAGCGTCGGTTTGGAATTATTCCGTCCCCAGCTCCAGGTGTTGTGAAACCAAATCGTCGGAAGCAAATGCAGCGGCGCTGGTTCCGGCCCGCAGTTCCGCGCCTTGGCCCGAATTAAAATGTCTTGCGTGTCCGCTTTTGCGTATTCGACTTCGATGTCGAAGTAACGATTCTCGGCAAAAGCATTTGTGTTCCAGATTTCAAATTCGCCTTCGAATTTGGAGCGCGCGCCGCTTAGTGCGACCAGCTCCTTGTACGGAAAACGCATTTGCGAATAGCGGTAGATCATCCGCATGAAACTGTGCGTCGGCGTGTTGTCGATGTACCAATAGAGCTCTTTTACGTCTTCGCCGTGATTTCCTTCCGGCCCGCTGACGCCAAAAAGGCGCTCCTTCAAAAACGGATCGCGCTCGTTCCAAAATGCGAACGCGAAACAAAGCCGGCCTTTATGATCTGAAATTCCGCCGAGGCCGTCTTCGTTCCACCGATACGCGCGCGAGCGGGCGTGATCGTGCGGAAAATAATTCCACGCATCGCCGTTGGCGCTGTAGTCCTCGCGCACCGTGCCCCACGCGCGCTCGGCCAGATACGGCCCCCAGAAATGCCACGGCTCCTGTCGTGACCTATTTTCTTCCAGTCGCCTTTGCTCGGCATTCATTTGAGCTAAATCGAGCGCACGCCCGGCAAGAGTTTCAAGCTAAATACTCTTGCTGCCCGACGCGGTAGGCTTGTTTCAGCCAATTGACAACATCGCGATCGAGGTCCGCTTCGTCGTTGATGCGCAGATAATGTACGTGACAGTTCGGGTTGAACGTTTCGATTTTTTGAAACCGCCCATTGTCGATCTTGCGCGGCAAAATGAAGTGACAAATCAGATTCGATCTCCGCGGAGTCGCGCCGGCAAAACGTATCCGGGCTTGAAAGACGACGCGCGATTTCTGCGGAATCATGCGAACGTTTCCGCAAGCACGAACCAAGCGTGCGTATTCGTGGAAAATTTTCAAAACACGCGGCTCACTCCGTGCAAATAAATCGTCGAGCGAAAATTTTCCGCAGGAGTGCCACATGTTTCTGCTGGTGAAGCGCTCACCGCACTTAAGACATTTCCAGAGCGGCCTCGGTTTCCGTTTCAAATCGGTACTCCGAAATCTCGAACTGATCGTTGACCTCTGGACTATTCCCACTCGATTGTGCTCGGCGGTTTGCTTGAGATGTCGAAGCAAACGCGATTCACGCCTTTCACTTCATTGCTGATCCGCGACGAGATCCGCGCGACCAATTCGTACGGCAGGCGCACCCAGTCAGCTGTCATTCCGTCCTGACTTTCAACGATGCGGAGTACGATTGTGTTTTCGTAAGTGCGCTGGTCGCCCATGACGCCAACTGAACGCACCGGCAAAAGCACGGCGAACGATTGCCAGACTCTGTAATACCAGTCAGCGGCTTCCATTTCGCTTTGCACAATGATGTCGGCCTCGCGCAAGATCGACAATAGTTCGGTTGTGACTTCGCCAAGGATCCGAACTGCCAGTCCGGGACCGGGAAACGGTTGCCGATAAACAATTTCTTTCGGCAAACCGAGGTGCAATCCAACCTGGCGAACTTCGTCTTTGAAAAGTTGGCGAACCGGTTCGACCAGCTCGAAATGCATTTTCTCCGGTAACCCGCCGACGTTGTGATGAGTCTTGATCACTGCTGCCGGTCCTTTGACTGAGACGCTCTCAATCACGTCCGGATAAAGCGTTCCCTGGGCGAGAAAACGGTATTGGCCGTGTCCGCCACTGGACGGACTCGCCGTGGCGAGTTTGCGCGCTCTGCTTTGTCGATCTTCCGCGAGCAGTTCTTCAGTCGCGTGCTGAAATACGGCGATGAATTCGGTGCCGATGATCTTTCGCTTCTGCTCGGGATCAATCACGCCTTTGAGCGCTTTCAAAAAGCGTTTACTCGCGTCGACATACTTCAAGCGAATATGAAAATTCTCACTAAAAACGCGTTGAACGATTTCTTCCTCTCGCGCGCGCAGAAGGCCATTGTTGACAAAGATGCAGGTGAGCTGGTCGCCAATCGCCTTGTGCAAAAGCGCGGCTGTAACCGATGAATCAACGCCGCCGCTGAGACCGAGCACAACTTTTTCGTCGCCGACCTGTTGGCGAATGCGGTCGCACGCCTCTTCGATGAACGAGCCCATCGTCCAATCCATCGCGCAATGGCAGATGTGATAGACGAAGTTTTGAAGAATTTCTTTGCCGCGGGGTGTGTGTGCGACTTCGGGATGAAATTGCAACCCGTAAAGTTTTCGTTGTCGATCTTCGACCGCGGCGAAATTCGAGCTCTCGGTGCAGCCCGCGGCGAGAAAACCTTTCGGGAGCGCAGTCACTTCATCACCATGACTGTTCCAGACGTCGAGCTGATTGCCGAGCCCATCGAACAACTGGGAGCCATTGGTAATGTGCAACATTCCCGCGCCATACTCTCGCCGGCCGGTGGAAACGACTTCGCCGCCGAGATGGTGCGCCATTTGCATCAACCCGTAACAAATTCCAAGCACCGGAATCCCTAATGAAAAGATCTCTGGATCAATTTGCGGTGCGCCTTTGTCATAAACGCTGGCCGGTCCACCGGAGAGGATGATTCCATTCGGTTGAAGTTTTTTGATCTCGGCACCCGAAAGATTAAAGGGAACGACTTCGGAATAAACCTGGAGCTCGCGGATCCGGCGCGCGATGACCTGGGTGTATTGCGAGCCGAAATCGAGAATGAGAATCTTTGAATGTTTTGGGGGCGTGACGGTCTTCATGGATGGGTTTGCGGAACTCCATGTTCGGCAGCGGGATCGCCGGGATCACGTTCCTCAGGAACGAGTTTGCCCTGACCACTGAAACCTCGCTCGAGCTGCGAGCTGACTTCTTGCCCGCCTCTTTGCTCGAGCGGATCGGCGCAACCGAAGGCGAGCGCGGCGAAGAGAATCTCGAGGAGGAACGACCAGGGCCTCATCCGCTCATTTTAGAAATGAAGTCGGCAAATGCAAATAGACCGGATTGTTTGTAGGGCCTCTGTGTCAGACGTGGAAAAGAATGGCGTTTCGCAGAAACGCCCTAGAATGACTCTAGATGATCGAACCAGAACTTTTGCTGCAGGGCTATCGACTTGGCGTTTTTCCAATGGCGATGGAGGACGATTCGGTCGCGTGGTTCTCGCCCGACCCGCGCGCGATTATCCCACTCGAAAGTTTTCATGTCCCACACGCACTCGGGCGCGTAGCGCGGAAAAAGTTTTTCGAAATCACGGTCGACAATCGCTTCGGCGAAGTGATTCGTGCGTGTGCGAAGCGCAAAGACACGTGGATCAACGGCGAGATTATTGAAGGCTACGAGCGATTGCACGAGCTCGGCTATGCGCATTCGGTCGAAGCTTGGAAAAATCAGAAACTCGCCGGCGGTCTTTACGGCGTGGCGGTCGGCGGCGCGTTTTTTGGCGAATCAATGTTTCACCACGTGACCGACGCGTCGAAGATCGCGCTCGTTGCTTTGGTTGAGCATTTGCGAGCGCAAAAGTTCGTGCTGCTTGACACGCAATGGATCACGCCGCATTTGCAGAAATTCGGCGCGGTTGAAATCCCGCGGGAGCGATATTTGAAAATGTTGCGGCGCGCGGTGGAGTTGCCGCTGAAGTTTTAACCGCATTTGACGGTTCAGCATTTTCTGCTTTGGTCACGGCTCGCGTTGGCTGGGTAACTCAGTTGGCAGAACAGTGGACTAAAAATCCAACATAAGTCATTCGTGCGCAGTGATATGCCTCGTGCATGTGCGAACATTTGCGACACAAGGCGGCCATTTGCCGCTGATACTGTTAACATGGCGTCAACAGGATCGGGAGGGCTGCGCTCCCTCTCGCGCGCGTCGGGTTGTGCGGTCCAAACCGCTCTCGCGTCTTCCGTCCGGACTGTTCGCCGACATCCTACGCGCGCCGCGCGCGTGTGTGCGCGGGTGGATTTGATCCCACTCAGCAATTTCTCGGGACAAAGCCGAGCGTGGCAGTTAATCTCTAAATCATGCGTGCGAATCAATGGTTAGACGTCTCCATCATAAGCCTCATCGCGGTGGCTGGCTTGCCGTCCGCTTATGCGCAGCGCCACGGGGTGGAACCACACGTAACAACGGGAGCGCCTCCCGGTTTAATTAAAAAGGTCGAACCCGAGTATCCAATTGGATTCGTTATCCACGGCGTGAAAGGCAGAGGTCGTTATCGGCTTACAATTAACCCGAAAAGCGGCCTGGTAGACGAAGTCAAAGTCGTACAGAGCACTGGCTACAGAGAACTCAACGAATTGGCCGTCAAAGCTCTTTTGCAGTGGCAATTTAAACCCGGCACTCCCAGCCCGGTTGAAGTGCCGGTGGAATTCTACATTCAAGGCGGCAATCGCTTCCTGCACTAACGTGCTCGATTCCTCGCCAGGGTCGTATCTAAGACATTCACATTCAACGTCTCAACCCGGTTGAGCGGTTAAGGAGTTGAGATGTTAGATGTTTAAAAGAAAGCAGAGACGGAGGTCACATCTAAACATTTGACATTTTGATGACTCGGAACGGTTTTCAGATCGCAGGGAGCGAGAAGAAACTCCGCATTTTCTCGTCCGATATTGTTCGCCGACATACTACGCGCACGCGCACGCGCGTGGAATGGTGCGGCCCGAGACCATGCGTTCGATGTCGATCTTAGCTAGACTGATTCAGCGGGCTAGCGATCATCACGTTGTAACCATGACGTGGTGAAGAGGTTGCCGGTAGATTCAAGACTATTTCTCTTCGCAAAGCTTCTGGAACCGCGGGTCGTCGCGCAGTAAGTCGAAATCCGGATCGAGGCGCAGGAAGGTAGGCGTCAGAATACCAGGCAACTTTAGCAGACGCGCTAGCGCCGGGATTGCGCGGTCTCGATCACCGAAGCGAGCCTCGACCAGCGCCCGCGCAGTTTCCATAAAAACCCCATTGAGGGCGTCTTTCGATACCGGCATCAGATTAACGGCGCGCTCGGCATAGTTCATGGCCGCTTCCCGGTCGCCGAGGCCGCAATATACTAATGCAAGAGAGTAGTAGAAATCGGCGTTGTTCGGCTGATTTTTCAGCATGGCCAGCAGTTCATCGCGGGCCTGAATGTAATTGGTCTTAGCGCCACTCGCGTCGCCGGACAGCCGTCGCAGATCAGCGAGATTAAGATTCAAAAAGCTGGTCGTGAAGCCCGCCGATTCACTCGCCTGCTCAAGCTGAAGCAGCCCCTGGAGCTGGCTGATAGCTCCGGCATAGTTACGCCGAAACCGAGCCTGTTCAGTGATCGCGATGATTGCGGGCAAGTCTGCCGGTCGCGGATGCACGCCATTGAGCAAGGCAACTGCCTGATCCAATTCGCCAAGCTGCAGATAGACGAGGGCCTTGTTGGCGATGAGGCCGACATCATCTGGCCAGATGTTCAGCGCGTCATCAATGGCACGCAAAGCCGCGGGAAAATCCCGTGTAATGACGCGCACTTGTACCGCGTCTTGCCGCACGGCTGGCGACAGCGGATCGAGCACGATGGCCCGATCCAGATAAGTCTTGCTCTGATCCCAGTGGCCCTGGCGTCGGAGGATAAGCCCGAGTGCTTCCAGAATTTCGGAATTGTTAGGCCACTTGCCAAGCAACTGCTCGAAGCGGCGTGTTGCAGCGTTGTAATCGCGCTCTACCCAGTATTGATAATACCCTTGCGCGAGCTGCACTTCGGCCAGGTCTGGCTGCAGGCGAAGCGCGGTATCGAGCGCCGAGCGTGTGGCACCGCGGCGGGCCTCCGTCACGTCATATCCGTTGAAAAACTGCAATGCATCGACCCGCACCAACAGCGCCCAAGCGGTTGCAAAGCCGGGATCGAGCAGGACCGCTTGCTCCAAGAATTGCTGGGCGCTCCGGTAGCCCTCCGGAGAGGCACCTTTGCGGTAGAGCGCCACCCCGCGGAGGTAAGCGGCGTAAGCCTCCGGGTTGTTCGTCGCCTTGGCCGTTATGGCCTGCTTCTCGTTGCCCGTGACTTTTGCATTCAGGGCCTCGGCGATTGCGGTGGCGACTTCGCTTTCCACCGCAAAAATATCGGTCAGCTTGCGATCGTAAATGTCCCCCCAGAGGTGAGTGTCATTCAGTGCATTGATTAACTGCACGTTGACCCGCACGGCGTCACCGCTCTTTTGCACGCTGCCCTCCAGAACATTTGCAACTCCAAGTTGCCTGGCGATCTCGCGCAAGTCTCCCGGAGCACTTTTGAACCGCTGGGTGGACGTGCGCGAGATCACTTTCAGGTCGGCGATTTTGGACAGCCGGGCCAGAATTTCATCCTGCATCCCTTCGGCAAAGTAGGCG
>DATLJP010000051.1:0-9591 GCA_035538875.1 Chthoniobacterales bacterium
TTTTGAACACGCCAAGGCGTTACCTCGGCCGCGAAAATGGAGTTGTCTTTGTCTAGAGCGATCTGGTGTGGATCGAAGTGACGGCCTTCGCTTGGATCGGGCCCGGATAATACGCCGACGACTTTGCCTTCACGGTCGATCTTCAGAATCTGGCCTGCGATCGCATCGCACATATAGATAAAATGATCCGGTGCGATGCAGAGACCAAAGGGATGCCCCAATTTCCATTCACGGAGAAAATGTCCATTTCGATCGAAAATCTGAATACGTGCATTCTCACGGTCCCCCACATAAACGAGATCGCCATCTATCGCGATCGAGTGCGGAAGATCGAATTGTCCGGGGCCCGACCCCTTCATTCCCCATCCGAGTAACACGTTGCCGTATTTGTTGAACTTCAGGACCCTCGAGTTGCCTTCGCCGTCCGTGACATAGAAATTTCCATCACGATCGAAGGCGACATCGGTGGGCTGATTGAAGTGGAGAACGTCATCTCCCGGCATTCGCATTCGGCCCAGAGCTAGCAAAACACGCCCCTCCGGACTGAGCTTCAACACCACGTGTGCGCCAACATCCACCGTCCAGATATTGTCTTCAGCATCCACTCGGACCGCATGAGCCGTGACAAACAGATCGTCGGCGATGCTGCGAATGAATTTTCCTGAAGGATCAAATTCCATTAACGGGTGCTTGCCGCGATGGAAAACATAGATGTTTCCCTTCGAATTCACCGCCACGCCAGCCGGTTCAACGAAATGTTCCTCGGCAGGAAGGTGAAAGAAATCTGGGACTGCTTGGTAACCGAGTTTCGGTCCGGTTTCCTGGCACCGACTGGAAAAAGCCGGAGCTGAAATTAGCAGTGCTGCAAACATGAGCAATAGACGCCCCTCAGACTTCATAATTAATAGATACGGTAAAAACTCCGGGCAAAAAGAATTAGAATCACACTGGCTAAGATCGACAGCGAAGGCCGGACGCAGTAAAGCGGATGGAACCTACGGCTCCGCGCCGAACCGATACGCGCGTGCGCGAGGTTTTAGGAGAATTTCGGATACACAAATCAGGTTTGCAGGTCTAGTTCGACGCGGTATCGAATCACAGAGGGGTTCGCAACGAAGGGGCGCCCCCTGAGCTGTTGAATCTGCAAGAACAAAAGGGAATCATGGGACTGAACAATAAAATCAAGATCCGACTCGCGGCGGGTATCTAAAGTAAAACACCAGCGGGGACAAAACGCACCACGGTTGCTGGCTTTACGCTCGACGACCCAGAAACAGATCAGTCGCGCTGACGGGAAAAAAGATCCGCCGCCGCTAAGAACGGTGGCTGAAGGCAAAAGCCAAAGTTACTCAATTGTCACAATACTGATTTGAGCAGCGCTGGGTGGTCAGCATGTTAAAAGAATCAACATCAACCCGCGTCGCCGGGTCGGGGCACCAGGTTTAGGGAATACATCAACAGCAAAAGAGGGAGATAGTATGGTGACGAGAACAATCGGTATTCTCGCCGTGGCGCTAGTCGCGCCCTTGGCGTTTGCACAGATAAGCACGACAAGCACAGAGCAGATGGCTGGCTGCGACGTGGTCACAACGTATGAGTCAGGCAAAGTAATTGTTGTCGCCTCAGGAACGGGGCCTGACACTTTCAGTTGCGTGCTGAACAAATCGATTCTTTACGTAAACAAAGCCGGCGAGAAGGTCGACGAGCACCTAATCAAGCCCGGGACTCGTATTCGGATATGTTTTGAGGCGAAGGGTCAATCCCGCGTCATCAAGCGCGTGGTGGTCGACGAGGAGAGCTTAAACGACGACTAAAGCCTCGCAGTCGGGCCGCTGGCTTTATCGATTGTTAGGTCAAGCGGTATCCAAACTCACTTTACTTGTTGAATGTTTTTGCGACCGCAGTCGTTAGCGACAACAGCCACCTGTCAGGAAGAGAAGCCAAACGGCCCTGTTTTGAATGTAGCGTCTGAACCATCCCATGCGCGTGCGCGAGGGTTGAGACTTTCGCGGTTCGCCGAGAATCCCTAAAATACTGTCAATTGATACCAAATTGGTAGTTCAGGTTGCTTAAAGCAAAACGCAATCCGCGTTACACAAATCCAGTCGCGTATAAATCCCGAGAACGAGCACGGCCAGGAAGCTAAACGCTTTGTCTTTGAACAGGACTCGCAGACCAACTCGCACATCCTGTTGAAACGAGTCTAGAATCATATCGTTACTTGCCTTTAACGCTCTGCGACCTGGGAGGAAGCAGCTTTAAGTCTGACGTTTCCGGCCGAAGTCTCGAGGATTATCAATTTTCCACCGCCATTAAGCTTTCCCCGCAAATGTTCATGTCCCGATTCGCTCGTCGTGAGCGGAAGCTCGCTAATCACGCGGCCCACGGTCGTGCGGGCATCGATGTCCAGTGCCGCATTTTCGGGGACAGCGAGTTCGATATTTCCCGCTGAGGTTCTCAGACTCACGTCGCCAGCCACCTCACCGGGAATGGAAGTTTGAATCGAGCCGCCTGAAGTCCTGCCAACGAGCTTTCCTCTGATTTTTTCCAAAACGAGGTCGCCGCCGCTCGTTTCCAAATCCGCATCGCCGGAGAGATCGTGCACCTCAATTCCGCCGCCGGATGTCCGGGCATGCAACACGCCCGTCCCATTCACAACGGAAATGTCGCCGCCGCTGGTCTTGATTTCGGTCGGACATCGACAACCTTCGATTTTTATCGAGCCCCCGCTTGTGTCTGCAGTCAGCGTTCCTTCCAAATCCGCGAATTCCAATTTGCCGCCACTCGTATGCGCCTTGAGGTCTCCCGAGACATCAACCGCCGCGATGTCGCCACCGCTGGTCCGCAAATCCGAATCGAATTTCTTTGGGACATGCAAAGTGTAACTGGCGTCCATCCGTGAATGACCAAAATGCCAGTTGGTCCACGATTCTTTGCGCCGCGCTCGCACGGTCACGACGTTTCCCTCTTTGGTCACCGTGATCGGCGCCGCGGCGAGATATTCTTTCTCCTTCGTCTCGTCGCCAAACTCGACGCTCCGGTGCGCCTCGAGGACGATCTTTTCATCTGCACCGGCGCCGACTTGGATCGTTCCGAAATCCACGTCCACGACGAGTTTTCCGCCGCGTGTGACATCGATTTGCTGGGAGAGATTTTCCTCAGACGCAACGGAAGCGCTGATGGAAATGAACAAGACGAAGAGCGTATTCCGAACAGTGGTGAACATATTTTAGTTGATTGGTTGAAGTTTGCGTTTCATATGCGGCGATTGCGTATTCTTCTCAGCTACGCCCTTTCGCGGAACATCCATTGAGGAAAGCCCCGGCGCAAAACCAGCCGATCCCACCATGGTCGAATCCCCGTCTTTTTGCGCCTGTGGTGTCACGGTCGCTTAGAACAACGGCAAAGTGCGAACGACGTGGACCATTTCTGACGCGCTCGCGGCAATCGGCACCAAGGCCGATGCGATCAGTGCGAAGAAAATCGCAGCGTTGCTCAGAAAATCGCGATTTTCTTCGACTTCGAAATAGTTACGGCTGATACCGCGAAACGAAGTCGATCTCTTCACACACTCACAAGTGGAGGTTCGGAGATTCGAAGTCTGGTAGTCGTAGTCAACAAACGGGAATTTCCGCGCGTTCTTGGTTGGATTGTTGGTTGGTTTCATAATTCCTTTCCGTTTCGTCTCTAGTGAGAAGCGTTTCGGCTGCTCCCTGGATTCAAAAGTTTTTTCACTTCGGGAACTCCCTATTGCAACGCGCATGCCACGGACCAAGACAAGGTCATAAGTCATTGGAAATCAGCGATCAATATTTCTCAGTTTTTTGGACTGCTTCCGAAGTGATTCGCTCGTGGGACAATGTCATCCCGATTTCGGGACGAACTTTGTCAGCAAAAATCTGTCATCACGAACGAATGTGAGCGACCTCGCAGTCGGGTCTCAGGATTTTCTGCTGCAAAACAGCGCAATTCTGCGCAACTCGGCGCGAATCCGATTCCCCGAGACGCCCAGCGTTAGCAACGATGCGCACGCCGGCGAAAAGGCGCTGGGTTAAATCTTAGCCGAGTGCTTTTCGATTAACGTCTGGAAGCGGAGATCTTTGCGTAAAGGGTCCCACAATGGATCAAGCTTAAGTATTGGAACGCTGAGACTGAAGTTCGGAATGACGAGGAGGTGATCGAGCAGGCGAAACGCTTCGTCAAATTCCCCGGTCCAGGCGTAAATCAGGGCGAGCGACTCGGTGGCTTGCGGTCCATCAAAGGCGTCTTCGGACTCCGGTAGCAATTCGACCGCGCGCTTGCCTTCCTTGATCGCTTCCTCTTTTTGACCCAAGGCCGCAAGGATCAGGCCCAGCTGTCCGTGCCGAGTGGGCTCTTGCGGGGCTTCACGCACGAGTCGCTCCGCGACAGCGCGCGCGTCTTCGAATGCGGTCCGCGCCTTTTCTTTGTCACCTTGAAACAAATAGAGTTGTCCCTCCAGAAGAGCCTTCGGGCGGGGGGTGATTGTGCTGTTAGCCAACGTCTCCCCGCGAAATTGCTGCACGACCTGAAGAGCCTCCGGAAATTTCCGCTTGAGCGTTAGAATCCAAGTGCGTGCCCATGTTATCATCCCACTTGGATCGCCTTCCGCCGGAATCTTGAAGAATTCATTTTCGGCCAGGCTAAGATCGCCCTTCCAGTGGATGGCTAACAATCCTTTTAACCCACAAGCGTCTGATGATTGTGGCGCCGCGCCAATAGCACGATCAACAGTCTTATCGGCGGCTTCAAAATTCCGCTGAGCTATATAGCTCGAGGCAAGGTTAGTCAGGATGTTTGCGTTCTTCGGATCAAGCGTTGCGGCTTTTTCAAAATTCGCGTTTGATTCAGCCCATTTACCCTGACGGCGCTGAATAGCGCCGATAGCCATGTAAGCTTCAGATTCGTTCGGCAAATCGCGCTTAGCGATTTCGAACTCCGCCAGCGCGCGATTATAATCGCGGTCGCCATAGTAATAGGAAAAACCTAGTGCGAGATGGCCTTCAGGAAGGTCTGGCTGCAAGCGCAATGCCTCATCTGCGTTGAAACGCGCTTTCTCCCGCCGAGCCGGTATTGGATCGGAGCTATGATATAACCAGCTCTCCACCTTAGAGAGACCAGCGAAAGCGAGCGCAAAATTTGGGTCAAGCTTGAGGGCTTGTTCGAAAAGAGGCTCCGCTTTTACCGATGTGTCGTGGAACAGATCCATCTTGTTGGCGTAATCGTGCGCTTGGACGTAGAGGAGATAGGCATTTGGATCCTGCGTAGGCCGGTGATCGAGCCTCGCTTTTTCGTTCGGGGAAAGTTTTGCTTTCAGAGCAGAGGCAATTTTCTGCGCCAGATCGGTTTGAATGGCAAAAACGTCCGTCAAATCGCGGTCGTAATCTTCTGCCCAAAGATGCTCGTCATTGCCGGCATTAATCAACTGAACGTTAACCCGGATGCGATTAGCGACCCGGCGGACGCTACCTTCCAAAAGAGTGGCCACACCCAGCGCTTTGCCAATTTCGCGGGCGTTGCGCACGCCGTCGCCTCGATACGACATAACCGACATGCGTGAAATGACTTTTAAGTCACCGATTTTCGAGAGATTTGTCAGAATATCGTCCTGTATCCCATCGGCGAAGTAAGTGTTTTCTTTTTCATCGCTTAGGTTCTGGAAAGGCAAGACGGCAATCGACTTGTCGATCTTGTGTGCGGATGCGCGTGGCAATAGAAGCAATCCTGCTACGATCAACGCCACGAGGCCCGCGGTGCCAAGTAATAGTGCGTTGCGCCGACGGCGCTTTCGCACTTGCGTTTCGGCAGCCTTTAACCGCGGAGGGTTCCGATTGCCAAGTTCGGTCGTGTACAGGTTAACGACCGAAATCGTTTCGCCGTGCTTTACCGCACATTCTCCGACGTCATGTAAATAAGGTCGCCATTCGGGAAGGTGCTGTAAGTCTTCGGCGACGTGCCTTGAAAGCAAGATGTGCCCCGCATCTCCGCAATCCATTATTCGTTGCGCAATATTGATTCCGGCTCCGGCAATGTTCGCGCGGTCGTTTACGTCGGCGACTTCGTTCACCGGCCCGCTGTGAATGCCCATGCGCACACGCAGTTTCGGATGTTCTTTAAGGGCCTGACTAATTTCCAAAGCACAACGCGCCGGTTCTTCTGAACTGTTGTGAAAAACCAACGCCATACCGTCGCCAGTTGGTAGGCGCACGAATTTACTGTCTGCTTCAGCGGAACGGAAACGCTCCGTGCCTCGAACGACCTCGTTTAGCTCGGCAAGCAAATCACTCTGCTCGTTAAGCAGCAACGTGGAATAGCCGACGATATCGATGAATAGGACGTGCCCAATTTGGAGCTGAAGAGGGCTTTTGGCTTGCATAGCCATAAATGAAGCGCGAACCAAGATCGCTTACTATCTGACAACGGCAAGATCGACATGTTCGCGGAAACTACTCAAGAGTGACTGGTTGAGCGCGTAACGAGGGCCTGCCTTCGCATTCACGGTCGTTTTCTACGTTCTCGTCGCGTTCCGAACCATTCCACGCGCGTGCGCGTGCGCGAGGGAGGGCGGCGCTCCCGAACCCGGTGACGCTATGGTGACGGTATCAGCGTCTAAAGTAGTCGTTCTTGTTCGCTAGTGTTCGCACATGTGCGAGGGATGTCATTGCGCACGAGGAGCTTACGTCGGTTTACGAAACCGCGGAAATCGGCCAGCCCGGATGTGTACGTGGTAACTGCCAGAGATATGGGGCCGTTGGCGTCATCGATTGCTTAGATGGCTCGATGTGCATCCATCCATCGCCTCGCGTAGCAAGCGGGCGATTTCTAAGCGATTACATTGCTAGCGGCATCTTAGCCGATGATTGGCTGCGTGATTATGATGTCGATCCGCCTGATGGTTTCGAGAAAATCACGTACCGCAGGTGATCAACCAGGGATTTCATCACATGCCTTGCAAAATGCGGGTGCTCCTGAACAAGAAAATCGAACCGTTGCCGGTCGATTTGCGCCAGCCGGCAAGCAGACTTCGCCACAGTGTTGGCAGCGCGCGGCCTGTCTTCGACCAACGCCGCCTCGCCAATAAGGGCACCTTCCCTTTCGGTTTTGACATAATCACCGATCCTGATTTCGATTTCCCCTTCCAGTAAAACGTACATGTTATCGGCCTTGTCACCTTCCTGGTAAAGGAATTCGCCCGGCGCGAGTTGTACGGTGTTGGTTTCCTGACGAAAAAGCTCTGCCGCATTCATAAATGATTTGAGTCAGAAGGCACAGCGTATAGGAGGCAGCATTGCATCTTCCAAGTTACAATTGCGTGACAATCGCGTCAAAACTTGCAGCGCCGTTGTTGAAGCAATCAGACAACGGCAGCAGTGTAGCCGCGCACCATTCCACGCGCGTGCGCGAGGGCCCCGCGAGGTGGACGGCACCGCCGGCGATTGAAATTCAACAAATGATTGGTTGTCGGTTTAGGAGGTTGTTATGAGAAACATGATTCGTTTAATAATGTTTATCTGTTTAGCGAGTGCAGTGACAGATCTCTACGCAGGCCCATCGGAAAAGAGATTTGAGGGAAAGTGGGTGACGCACAAACTTGCAAATGTGGATTTTGGAATTCACCTGCATCAGGACGGTAACCAATTGACGGGCTATCATTCGGCCGTAACGAAGGACGGAAGGCGAACGGACACCCCCGATTTCGAAGGCTCACCTTCCATTACAGGCACAATCAAAGGCGACACCGCGATCGTTGACGTCCACAGCACTTATTCGGATCCAGGGGCAGTGTTAGAGGTCCGTTTGACGCTTCACGGCCGCAGTTTGGATTGGAAGGTTCTACAAGTAAAACAGAGTGGAGAGCATTTCATTCCGGACAAGGCCACTCTATCTAAAGAACATTAGGATCAGGAGACAATGAAAACAAAGACGGTCCGAATACTCACATGTAGCTGGGTCGCTTTTGTTGCGAGCAGCATGGCGGGCGAGTCTGCTGGCATCGGGGCGGACGAGGCGCTCAGTCGATTATTAAATGGAGATAAGCGATTTGCCGCTGGGAAATCAGAGGAACCTCATGATGCGGCACTGATTGAACGCCGCCACACGCTTGCGAAAGAACAAAAACCATTTGCCGTAATACTGAGTTGCTCGGATTCCCGCGTGCCGCCTGAACTCGTTTTTGATGTCAGCTTGGGCGACATTTTTGTTGTTCGCACCGCTGGAGAAGTAGTGGATGAGGTTGTGTTGGGCAGCATCGAATATGCAATCGAACATTTGGGAACACATTTGATTGTTGTGCTCGGGCATCAGCGCTGTGGAGCGGTTTCCGCCGCTGTTTCAGGAGCGACGGATACAGGAGATATCCCGGATGTGTTAAAAGCGATCTTGCCAGCGGTTGAAGAAACGAAAGGCCAAGCCGGTGATCCGATCGACAATGCAGTGCGTGCGAACGCACGCGATATCGCGAAACGCTTGCAGAGCAGCAGTTCTATCATCGCGCCGCGGGTGCAGTCTGGAGAGGTGAAGATCGTCGCGGCATATTACAGTCTGGATACAGGACAGATTGAATTGCTTAAGTAAGGTGGCGAAAAAGTAATCACCCCGAATGGCGGCATTGCCTCGTCCCGAACCATTCCACACGCGTGCGCGTGCGCGAGGGTTGAGACATTCACGGTCGTTTTTACGAAAGCCGCTTTACCAAAGCGTATCGTAGAAAGTAGTCGGGTTAAAATCGGCTCGGTGAATCTCAAGTTCTCAGGTAAAATTAAAATCTAATGTCGGCGTCTTCCTCAGACGTGAAACTTGAGATCGGGCACGTCCTGTTTATCGACATTGTGGGCTACTCGAAGCTGCTGATTAACGAACAAAGCGAGCGGATCCAAGAGCTAAGAGAGATTGTGCGCGGAACCGAGCAGTTCCGCAGCGCCGAAGCACAAGGCAAACTGATGCGCTTACCCACAGGGGATGGTGGCGCGTTGGTTTTTCGCACCAGTCCAGAAGCACCGGTCCTGTGCGCTTTGGAGATTAGTAAAGCACTCAAAACCCATCCCGAGTTGCGGGTGCGGATGGGAATTCACAGCGGGCCGGTCAGTGAAGTGGCTGACCAAATGAACAAGTCAACATGGCCGGAGCCGGGGTCAATATCGCCCAGCGGGTGATGGATTGCGGGGACGCTGGGCACATTCTTCTTTCCAAACGTGCCGCAGAAGACTTAGGCCAGTATCGGCAATGGCAATTGCAGTTGCATGACTTGGGTGAATGCGACGTCAAACACGGTGACCGCCTTCACGTAGTTAATCTCTACGCTGAAGACCTTGGTAATCCGGAGGTGCCGACGAAATTCCGGCAGGCAGTCAAGAAGCGCCGACGGGTAATGATTGCCGTGCTCATACTTTTCGCCGCCACAGCGGGTGCCGGATATTATTTTTTCTCACATAGACAGTCTTTTAAGGCGCCAGAGAAAAGCATTGCTGTGTTGCCGTTTGAGAACCTGAGTCGCGATGCGGACAACGCCTACTTTGCCGAAGGGATGCAGGATGAAATTCTGGCCCGGCTGTCCAAAATCGCCGACCTGAAAGT
>DATLJP010000052.1:0-74604 GCA_035538875.1 Chthoniobacterales bacterium
TATGAATAGTGATAAGTGATCAACCTTAAAACAACTCACTATTCACCGGTCGGTGATCACTTGGGAAGCCAGGGTGGTCGACGGGACTCGAACCCGCAACAACCAGAACCACAATCTGGGGCTCTACCATTGAGCTACGACCACCGTCGCGGACTCAGATTCTAGTTTTTAGACGCGGGATTGCAAATGCCAGCACAACTTCCGGTGCGTGGCACAATTCCCGCTTCATATGAATGTGATAACCCACCGTTTTGTTGCGACCCACACCGCACTTGTGTCAGCCGTGCCCAGCTCTTCCTGAAACGACGAGTTCACGCACACCACCCTCGGAATTGTTCTTATCGCCAGGCGGAGTTCGAGAGCGCGCTCACCGAATTGACGAAATCTCTCGGGTTGAATCCAAAAAGCGCAACCCCGCACAATTATCTCGGTATCACTGCGAGTCAGAGAGGCTGGCAGTAAGCGGCTGAAAAAGAATTGCTAGCGCGGATGGCGAGTCTCAAGCTATTCCCGCGGGTTCGCAGTTCATCACCGAGCATTACTGGGTTATACCTGTGTCCGCGGCGGCTGCAACGAGTACCGCGTCGAATACCCACGCTGGAAGATTTGGAACGGTGACGTGGCCGCGTTTTATGGTGAGCAATTCCTCGAACCATAGAGCGTTACTCCACGCTCCGCATTTATTGCGGACGGTTCGCCGATCGAAGTCTTACTACGCGAGCAGTTGTCGTAGCACAAACGGCAGAATTCCGCCGTGTCGGTAATAATCGATCTCGATAGGCGTATCGATTCGCACTCTCACCTGGAAGTAACGCGTTTTCCCGTCTGTCGTTTTCAATTCGATCGTGAGTTGCTGGCCGGGTTGCAGCGTCTCCGACAAACGTTTGATCGAGAATGTTTGCGAACCGTCGATAGCGAGGGATTCGGCAGTCACGCCATCAACAAATTGTAACGGCAACACACCCATGCCGACGAGGTTCGAGCGATGGATTCGTTCGTAGCTTGCAGCGATCACGGCTTTGACACCCAGAAGCTTCGTTCCTTTCGCCGCCCAATCGCGCGATGAACCAGTTCCGTACTCGTGTCCAGCCAAAATGATCAGCGGCACGTTTTCCTTTTGGTATTTCAATGCCGCGTCGAAGATCGACATCGTCTCGCCGTCCGGAAAATGCTTGGTCACGCCGCCTTCTGTTCCCGGAACCATAAGGTTCTTAATTCGAACATTGGCGAATGTGCCGCGTGTCATTACTAGATCGTTGCCGCGCCGCGAACCGTAGCTATTGAAATCAGACGGATCGATTCCGCGGGACTTTAGATATTCACCTGCCGGCGAACTCGCTTTGATCGCACCTGCCGGCGAGATGTGATCGGTCGTGACTGAATCCCCGAAAATTCCGAGTGGACGCGCGTTCACGATGTTCTCGATCTTGCCGACCTCCATCGAGAAATCTTTGAAAAACAGCGGCTCGTGGATGTAATCGCTCTTTTCGTCCCATTGGTAAACTTCGCCGGTGCTCGACGGGATTTCGTTCCATTTTGGATTTTGGTCGGCGAAGGCGCGGTAAAGTTTGCGGAACACTTCGGGCTTGAGCGCCGATTGCATCGTGTCGCGAATCTCGATGAGTGACGGCCAGAGATCGCGCAGGTAAACGTCGCCATCCTTTCCTTGGCCAATCGGTTCCTTGCTAAGATCGAGATCCACGCGACCAGCGAGCGCGAACGCGACCACCAGCGGCGGCGACATCAGGAAATTCGCTTTGATGTTTTGATGCACACGCGCTTCGAAGTTGCGATTCCCCGAAAGTACTGACGCCGCGATCAGATCGTAATTGTTTATCGCTTTCTCGATGTTCGGATGGAGCGGGCCCGAATTTCCGATGCAAGTTGTGCAGCCGTAACCGACAAGATTAAAGCCTAGCTGGTCGAGATATTTTTGAAGCCCGGTCTTGTTGAGATAATCGGTAACAACGCGGGAACCCGGCGCGAGCGAGGTTTTGACCACTGGATCGACTCGCAATCCGCGTTCGACCGCTTTTTTCGCGAGCAATCCCGCAGCCAGCATCACGCTCGGGTTACTTGTGTTCGTGCAGCTGGTGATCGCCGCGATCAAGACCGAGCCGTGACCAATTTGGCCTTGGCCGTGACGAAACGGATCCGCCGGCAATTCTTTCGCCGGGTCCGGCGTCGGTCGGTTCGCGATCATTTCGAGTTTGTTGCGCTCTTCCGCGGCGCCAAGTTCGCCTTTGTCAGTCGAAGGCATATCGCCGTCGGTTGGAGCGCTTCCGTTTAATTGGACCAGATGCTTCGCGTTAAGACGGACATCCCGTTTTCCGTAGCCGCCCTCTTCCACCGGCTTTATCAATAGCGACCGAAAAGTCTCGCCGAGCGCCGGAAGATTGATTCGATCTTGTGGCCGTTTCGGCCCCGCGACAGCCGATTGGACGTCGCCGAGATTCAATTCGAGATCGACCGAGTAATCGATCTCGTCCTTTCGCGGCATGCCGAACATTTTCTGGGCGCGGAAATAGTTCTCGAACGCTGCGCATTGTTCTTCCGTGCGACCAGTCGCGTGCAAATAGGCGACTGATTCGCTATCGATTGGGAAAAATCCCATAGTCGCGCCGTACTCGGGCGACATGTTGCCAATCGTCGCGCGATCGGGTACTGGCAACGACGCAGCGCCTTCGCCATAAAATTCCACAAATTTCCCGACAACTTTTTGCGCACGAAGCATTTCGGTGATGTGCAACACAAGGTCGGTTGCGGTCACGCCTTCGCGCAATCTTCCGGCCATGTGGACTCCAACGACTTCCGGCGTCAGAAAATAAACCGGCTGGCCCAGCATTCCGGCTTCCGCCTCGATTCCGCCAACGCCCCAGCCGACCACGCCGAGTCCGTTGATCATCGTCGTGTGCGAATCAGTTCCGACCAGCGTGTCCGGGTAGAATATTTCTGACTTTTGACCGCTGATCTCTGACTTTTGGCTGAGAACACCTTTCGCGAGATATTCGAGGTTTACCTGGTGAACGATCCCGATTCCGGGCGGGATTAGCTGGAAAGTCTTGAAGGCCTGCTGGCCCCATTTCAAAAACTGATAACGCTCGTGGTTGCGCTTGAATTCCATTTCCAAATTCAACTGCAACGCGCGCGGCGAACCGAAGAAATCGACCTGCACGGAATGATCCACCACGAGATCAACTGGAACCAGCGGCTCGATGATTTTTGGATCGCGGCCAAGCCGTTTCACCGCGCTTCGCATCGCGGCGAGATCGACGACCAGCGGAACGCCAGTGAAATCCTGAAGAACGATTCGCGCAACTACGAACGGAATCTCTTCATTGGCCGGTTCCTTCGCATTCCAGTTCGCCAGCGTCTCGACATCTTTGCGCTGGACTTTTACGCCGTCGCAATTCCGCAATGCGGACTCAAGCACAATCCGAATGCTGGCAGGTAATCGCGAAATTTTCCCGACGCCTTCTTCTTCCAGCGCGGGCAACGAATAGAGAAATCCGTCGCGGCCTTTGCCGGCATCGAACTTCTTCAACGTTTTGAACTCGTCGATCACTTTAGTTCTGCCAACTTCGCTTTGATCTTGTCGAAGTTTGGAAGTTGTTTTGCGTCGTCGTTACTCTCGACGTATTGGATCACGCCGCTCTTGTCGACGATGAAAGCGGAGCGCTTCGGCACGCCGCCCATGCCAAGATTAATTTGCGGTAGAAACGAGTCGTAAGCGACCCCGTAATCCTTCGCCACCTTGTGCTCGTAGTCGCTCAAGAGCGTGACGTTGATCTTCTCTTTCTGCGCCCACGCTTCCTGCGCGAAGGGGTTGTCTCCGCTGATCCCATAAACCTCCGTATTCATGCCGCCGTAATTCGGAAGTTCCCTGGTCGTGCTGCACATTTCCTCGGTGCACGTTCCCGTGAACGCCATTGGAAAGAAAAGCAGCAGCGTGTTCTTCTTTCCGAAGTTCTCGCTCAACTTGATCTTCTGCGGGCCGTCGGCGGTCTTGGTCGAGAGAGTGAAATCTGGCGCTTTGATTCCAACTGCAAGTAGCATAAGTAATCCTCCGGCTTGAGCTTATTGAGGGGAATTTCATTATAGGGTTGGCAGCCCGGGGGTCAAAAATTTTGCGTTGCAAATTGCGGTTTAATCGGGCGTCAGTTATGGTAACTTATCGGCCGATGGCAGATGATCGCTGGTGAGTCCCGCCTTGGCGGGATTCGCTGGAGGAAAGTCCGAACACCATACGGTAGCATGCCGCGTAAAATACGCGGGCACCGCGGTTGAAGAATCGCGGCGACGGAAAGTGTCACAGAAAAGACACCGCCGGTTCTTTGAAAGAAGCGCAGGCAAGGGTGAAAAGGCGAGGTAAGAGCTCACCGCTCGCGGAGCAATTCGCGAGGCACGAAAAACCCCATGCGGTGCAAGACAAAACAGAGGGAGGACAGCCGGTCCGTTTGATCCTCGGGTATCGTCGCATCATGGCGAATGAAGATTCGCCAGACGTCCGCCACGCCTCCGCGGGACGGGCGAGATAAATGATCATCCACGACAGAATTCGGCTTACCGCCATCCAAATATGAAGGGGCGTCTTCGGAAACGAAGGCGCCCTTCGCTTTCATACGCGAGAGCATATCTAGTCAAACGGCGAGTTAGACGCTGGATCTAACCTGTCGCTAAACAATCGTCCAAACAGCGCAGTAGATGCGAAACGGTTTCTTCGGTTTCGTCGCCCATGTTGGAGAGCCGAAAGGTCTTTCCGCGAACTTTGCCATAGCCGGGATCGATGACGAAATGATGCTTTTCGCGGAGATGTCGCGCAAGATCGAGAACGTCGACGTTTTTGTTGTTTTTGACGCACGTCAGCGTTTTTGACCGAAAACCTTCTTCAGCGAAGAAGTGGAAGCCGCTTTTGTTTACCCAATCGTGCACCAACGCGTTGGTGCGGACGTGACGCTCGAAGCGTGCTTCTACTCCTTCTTTGAAAATGTCCTCGAGCTTGGATTGCAAAGCGAAAATGTGGCCGATGCTCGGCGTGGTCGGCGTCATCCAATTTGCTTGTTGCTTTTTGAATTCGAGGAAATCGAGATAGTAGCCGCGATCTCTTTGTTTCTCAGCGCGGGCGAACGCTTTTTCGGAAACGGAAAAAAGCGAAAAGCCCGGTGGCAGCGCGAGGGCTTTTTGCGCGCCGGCTAGCATCACGTCGATCCCGAGTGCGTCCATGTCGATCCTCATTGCCGAAAATGACGAAACCGTATCGAGAATGAGCATGACATCGGGATATTTTGCTAGCATGCAGGAGATTTCCGGCAACGGATTCATCACGCCGGTCGAAGTTTCGTTGTGAATCAAGGTCACGGCGTCGAACTTTCCAGAGGCGAGCGCGCGCTCGACACCTTTCTGGTCGATGTGTTTTCCCCATTCGACCTGAAGAGCCTCAGCGTTTTTGCCACAACGCCGCACGACATCGAGCCACTTGTCCGAAAACGCGCCGCACATGCAGCAAAGCGCGCCGCGATTAACCAGATTTCGGACGGACGCCTCCATCACGCCCCAGGCCGACGATGTTGAAAGAAAAATCGGCTGTTTCGTCCCGAAGAGCGTTTGCAGTCGCGGATGAATGTCGCGGTAGAGATTTTTAAAATCTTCGCCGCGATGTCCGATCATCGGCCGCGAAAACGCGGCCATTGTTTTCGCCGAAACCTCTACTGGACCGGGTGTAAAAAGCTTGTCGTGCCGCTGCACCGCCCCAACTTTAGTCACTCGCCGTTCATTTTCGAATGAAACTGATGCCGCCGCTGCGTTCGAACATGGCGCGGCCGGAGAGAAGCAAGATTTTGAGGTTTGGATAAAAGTGAGCGTTTCGGGTTGAGCGCCGAGATCCAGGAAAACTCGGAAGGAGCTCCAAACTTGTTGCCATAAGTTCATGGCTCTGAGTTACACCTTTCGAAACGGCCTGCGGTAGGTTGCTGGCGACTCGGGAAACGCATGATCATCGCGGCGGGAGCGACATGGAGCCCCAAGGGCGATGGTTCGCCGCGCTTGCGCGGTAAACTTTCGCGTGGCATAAGAGCACGCTCGCGCGAGCCGAATCGGTCCGCGCAAGATCCGCAATCACATGCCAAATGCTCCGCCAACTACCGACGCCACAGTAGAAGCGCGCGTTCTCTGGTTGCGATACCAAAAGGAAATCGCGGCCGCGTTAACTGTCATTCTTCTGGCGATTATTGGCTTAACTGGCTACCACTTTTACACGAATTGGCGCAATTCGACGGCCTCTGAGGTGTTGGGCAATGCGAAGACAGAACACGACTACGAAGACGTGATCTCGCGCTATCCAGGAACGCCGGCAGGCGCGAGCGCGTATCTACTGTGGGCGCTAAAGCAGCGTGACGAAAAGAAATTCACGGAGGCAAACGCGACACTGCAGAAATTCATCGAAGCAAATCCGGATCACGATTTTCTTCCGACCGCGCGCCTGGCGATGGCCGCGAATCTAGAATCGATGGGAAAAGATGACGAAGCGCTCTCGATTTATCAGTTGGTGGCGAGCAAATACGTAAATACTTACAACGGACCGCTCGCATTAATCTCTCAGGTGCCTTTGTTGAAGTCGAAGAACCGCATCGAGGACGCACGCCGAGTTTGTGAAGAGATTCTGACGAAATATCGGATGCCTGGGCAGCAAACCGAAGCCTCCCGCGACAATCGAATGGAAACAGTTTGGGTTGGGGAGGCGATGCGTCAGTTACGTTCGCTTAAGCCGCCGGAGCAGCCAAAGCCCCAGCCTGCGGCCGCGGGCGCACCGCCGCCAGTGATCGCTGCTCCTACGGTTTTGCCGGCGGCACCGCCTCCTGCGGGTGCGCCTACACCAAAGAAGCCGAATTAGGGAAGCGGAGGCAGGCGCATCGCCTGCACTCAAGGGTTCGCAGCCGGGAAGGTCGCGACCACCGAGACAATAGATTATCGCTTCGAGAACTGGAAGCGTTTGCGAGCGCCGGGTTGTCCGGATTTTTTTCGCTCTTTCATTCGCGGATCTCGCCGAAGCAAGCCTTCGCTTTTTAAGTCGCCTCGCAAATTGCTATCCGCTTGCAAAAGGGCCCGCGCGATCGCGAGGCGCGCTGCGCCCGCCTGACCGGCAACGCCACCCCCGCTTGCGTTAATGGAAACGTCGTACGTGTTCACCATTTTCGCTGTCTGCAAAGGCTGAAGCACTATGTTCTGCAACGGCACGCGAGGAAAATAATCTTCGAAGTCACGGCCGTTGATCTCGATCTTGCCGCTGCCCGGTGTCATCCGAATGCGCGCGACCGAAGTCTTCCGGCGACCAGTGGCGATGAATTCCTGTGCTTGAGCCATAAGAACCTTAGGCGAGCTTGACAGATTTCGGTCGCTGAGCGGTGTGCGGGTGGGATTCGCCGCGATAAACTCTAAGTTTCCGGTAAACGGCGCGACCGAGGCGATTGTGCGGGATCATTCCGCGCACCGCACGCTCGATCAGTAGTTCAGGATGACGCGCTCGACGCGCGCGGACGTTTTCGGATTTGTGGCCGCCGACGTAGCCGGAAAAGCTCATGAAGTTTTTCTGTTCTTCTTTTTTGCCGGTCACGCGAACCTTGTCGGCATTGATCACGATGACGAAATCGCCGGTATCGACATGCGGAGTGAAAACCGTCTTCTCTTTTCCGCGCAACAAGTTTGCCGCTTTGACCGCGACGCGACCGAGAACCTGATCTTTGGCATCGATCAGCCACCACTTGCGGTCGACTTCACTGGTCTTCGCGGAAAACGTCTTCATCGGCGTTTGAAAAAGGGCACGGAAGCTACTGGTCAAGTAGTTGACTGTCAACCGACGGAATCCGGCCGTTCGGTGGTATCAAACGTGCTTTCTAGAAATTATAATGCCCGTCGGATTTCTAGCCGCCTCTGTCCTCCTCGTGTCGCGCGGCGGCTGATCATTGTGCTGAACAAATCGACCGACAGCTTGGTCGCGACAGTAATGACCGCAGCAGTCTGGGCGAGCGAATTGGCCGCTACGGCAGTTGGAGCACAACCTGGGGCGAAATATTTTCTATAGTCAAGAAACCGCGCGCGGCGTTGTCTTAGCCCTCATAATTGATGGCGGCGTCCAATCACATGGCCATCGCAAGTTACAAAAAAGGCAGCTAGCCATTTCGGTGACACGAGATTAATTCGTTCTCGCGATGACAAAGACGGCCACTCAAAAAACCGCGATCACCCCCCGGCGCGACGAAGATTTTCCGGAATGGTATCAACAGGTCGTGCGCGCGGCCGAGCTGGCTGAGCCGAGCGATGTGCGAGGTTGCATGGTAATTCGGCCATGGGGTTACGGGATTTGGGAAAACATGCAACATCAGCTCGACGCGATGTTTCGCGCGACCGGGCATCGCAACGCATATTTTCCGCTTTTCATTCCGCTGAGTTACTTCGCGAAAGAAGCTGAACACGTGGAGGGCTTCGCGAAAGAGTGCGCTGTCGTGACCCATACGCGCCTGGAAGGGGGTTCGGACGGAAAACTGAAACCGGGCAGCGCGCTGACCGAGCCGCTAGTAGTTCGACCGACCTCGGAGACAATTATCGGCGCAAGCTATGCCAAATGGGTCCAATCGTATCGTGATCTTCCGATTCTTTTAAACCAGTGGGCGAACGTGGTGCGCTGGGAGATGCGGCCGCGATTGTTTTTGCGCACGACCGAATTTTTGTGGCAGGAAGGCCATACTGTCCACGAGACCGAACAGCAAGCGCGCGCGGAAGCGACGCTCATCCTCGAGGTCTACGAGCGTTTCGCGCGTGAACACTTGGCGGTGCCGGTTTTCACAGGCGCTAAATCCGAAAGTGAAAAGTTTCCGGGCGCGGTAGAAACGCTCACCCTGGAAGCGATGGTGCAAGACCGGAAAGCGATCCAGGCCGGCACGTCGCATTTTCTCGGACAAAATTTCGCTAAGGCGAGCGGAATCCAATTTCAGAATCGCGATGGTAAACAAGAATTTGGCTGGACCACGAGCTGGGGGATGACCACGCGCATGGTCGGCACCGTGGTCATGATGCACAGCGATGACGACGGTCTTGTCCTACCGCCTCGGATCGCTCCGACGCAAATCGTGATCTTGCCTATCGCGCCGAAGGAACAAACGCGCGCGAAAATATTGGAAACGTGCGATGCGCTTGGGCTGCAATTGCGAGGCAAACCCTTCCTCGACGCGCCGCTCGAAGTTGAAGTTGATCGACGCGACCTCGGTGGCGGTGTGAAAAATTGGGAATGGATCAAGAAAGGCGTGCCGATACGGGTGGAAATCGGTCCGCGTGATTTGGAAAAGAACTCAGTTGAAGTTTCACGACGAGATCAGCCGACCAAATCGAAGGAGTCTATGTCGATTCAGCGGTTCGCGGCCAATGCGCCGAAGATCCTGATGTCGATTCAGCAAAATCTTTACGATCGGGCGAAAGAATTTCAGGAAGCAAACACGCGTGTCATTGAATCAAAAAAAGAATTCTACGATTTCTTCACCGCGAAGAGTGCCAACAAACCCGAGATTCACGGTGGGTTCGCCCTCGCTCACTGGAACGGCTCGCGAGAAGTGGAGCAACAAATCAAGAGTGACCTGAAGGTAACGATCCGGGTAATTCCGTTTGGCGATTCCGAGCCGGGTAAATGCGTCTTCACTGGTCAACCGAGCGGAAAACGCGTGGTCTGGGCTAAGTCTTATTAGTTCGATCTTATTGACGCATCGCTGGCTCGTCGTTTATTTCCGCTCCTGATGCAATTAAAGCTCTATAGCCGCCAATGGTGTTCGTGGTGCATTGACGCCAAGGAATATCTGGAGGCGCGCGGCTATAAATTTACTGCGATCGATGTCGGTGAAGATCGACAGGCCTACGAGGAGATGAAGCAGTTCTCGGAGCAGACTTACGTGCCGACATTTGTCGCGGGCGAGCACGTGCTCGCGAATTTCGACACGGATCAACTGGAAAAGTTCCTGACCGAGCATCGAATCAACCCGTAATGCTCTTTAAGCTCTTCATCCTACTCGGCGTAGGAGTTCTCGCAGTCGCGCTCCGCAGTTTTCAAAGTTCGTTTTCCCAGAAGGCCGGTGCGATCGCGATCCTGAGCGTTTCTTATCTCCTGATTTATTTTGTCACTGACAGTCACGTCCTCGGCGCTGTCGCCGCGGCGACATGGTTCTTTTTGCCGTGGGTGGAAATTCTGACCCGCATTCGCACGTTGCGTCTGCCGAAAGAGAAACAACTTCGCCCGAAGTCGCCGCCATCCAGCGACACTTTCCCGACATTGAATGAGATCACGCACGAGATTGAGAACGAAGGATTCGTGTACGTCAACGACGCCGGCTGGGATTGGGAAGATTACCGGCAATTCTTCCGCCTTTTTTACAAAGCGGAGGATCGCACGCAGGCCACGATCTGCCTAAACGAACAACATGATCTCTCGTTTTATTATTTGCGAATCTCGTCGCGAGCGCGCAGCGGCATCATTTGGACGACGTGGAATTATCCGTTGTCCTACGGCTTGAAGTTAACGCCGCAGTTTCGAATCAACCGACAGCGTCCGGATCAAACATTTTGGCAGCTTTATCAGAGCCACTGCGCATTTCTGCGGAAAAATAATATCCAGATTGATACGATCGAAGCTTTGGATGAGGAGACAATTGAAAAAGAGATGGAGCGCGATTTACGTGAACAGATCGCCCACAACATTCACAAAGGTGTGCTCAAACAAACACCCGAAGGCGACGTGAAATATTCCTGGCGGGGAATGATCTATCTCTGGTGTCAATTTCTGCTCGATCTCGTCCGGCTCTAACTCATACCTTCATGATCTCAGCTTCTTTGTGCTTGAAATGATCGTCGATTGATTTGATGAAACGGTCGGTAAGTTTCTGAATTTCATTTTCCAAATGGCGCGCGTCGTCTTCGCTGATACCGCCGCCAGCTTTCAGTTTTTTCGCTTCATCGAGACCTGTTCGTCGGTTGCTTCGGACGCGGACCCGGGCTTCTTCAGCCATCTTGCCTAACGACTTCGCCAATTCCTTGCGACGTTCCTCAGAAAGTTCGGGAATCGGCAGCCGAATGATTTTTCCGTCTAGCGCAGGCGTGATGCCAATCTTCGATTCCTTGAGCGCGCGTTCAATGTTCTGAACCGTGCCGGCGTCGAATGGCTGCAAGACGAGCAGGCGTGATTCCGGTGTCGTAATTAGCGCGAGCTGTTTGAGTTTCATTGTCGATCCGTACGCCTGCACGTCGATGTTTTCCACCAGCGCGGGCGACGCTTTGCCCGTGCGTACACCGGAAAATTCGTGCACCAGATAATCGATGTTTTTTTCCATCGACATCTCGGCTTCAACAAGTATGTCGTCTCGGTCCACGCGCGTAGATTGTTACTTCGGCTCCGGTTCGCCGCAAACCAGCGTGCCCACTTGTCGTCCGAGCACCGCCTCGCGCAAAATTCCGGGCTTGTACATATCGAACACGACAATCGGAATTTTGTTGTCCATGCAAAGACTGAACGCGGTCGAATCCATTACCCGCAGTCGTTTGCTTAGCGCTTCAGTGAACGTGATCCGGTCAAACCGCTTTGCGTTCGGATCTTTGTTGGGATCGCGATCGTAAACGCCGTCCACCTTGGTGGCTTTTAAAATCACGTCGGCGCCGATCTCGCTCGCGCGCAGCGCCGCGGTGGTGTCAGTGGAAAAATACGGGTTGCCCGTGCCTGCGGCGAAAATTACCACGCGACCAAGCTCGAGATGCCGAATCGCGCGCCCGAGGATGAATGGCTCGGCCACGTTTTTCATTTCGATTGCAGTTTGCACTCGCGCTTCGACGCCCATCTTTACGAGCGTGCTGCGCAACGCGAGCGCGTTGATTACCGTTGCCAGCATTCCCATATAATCCGCGGTCGTCCGGTCCATTCCACGAACTGCGGCCGACGATCCGCGCCAGATATTTCCGCCGCCGATAACAATGGCGACTTGCACGCCAAGCTGGTTGACATCCCTGATCCGTTCCGCAATTTCGCGAACGACCGCCGGCGAAATGTTTTCCCGCGCCCCGCGTTCCTGAAGCGCTTCGCCGCTCAACTTGAGCACGACACGTTTGTAGGCAGGCGCCTCGGTCTTCATCGCAGCGGGAATGAAACAGGAGAACGCCGCGTTTTGAAAGCAAATTAGCGGATTGCCTGTCCTCGCAGAAAATCCGCAGCACTCATCCGACGCCTTCCTTCTAGCTGAACTTCGTTTAGCGACAACGCACGATCGGACGCTGCGATCACAAGTTCCGTGTCTCGGCGCAAAATTTTCCCCGGCTTGCCGCCAAGATCGAAAATCGACGCGGCGAAAATCTTCAGCCTTTGATGTCTAAACTCGGTAAACGGGCCCGGCCACGGATTGTAAGCACGAATTTTCCTTTCGATGACATCGGCCGGTTCGTTCCAATTTATCCGACCCGATTCCCGATTCAGTTTCGGCGCATGAGTCGCAAGCGTTTTGTCCTGCGGAACGCGAGGCGCCTCGCCCGCGGCGAGCAAATGCAGCGATTCGAACAAAGCATCCGGGGCGATTTGTGCGAGCCGATTATGCAACGATCCACCCGTGTCTGTCGGTAAGATGTTGATCTTGCGTTGCAAGAGGATGTCGCCGGTATCGAGGCCTTCATCCATGTACATCGACGTGATTCCAGTTTCGCGATCGCCCGCCGCGATCGCAGCCTGAATTGGCGCGGCGCCACGCCAGCGGGACAACAGCGACGCATGCAGATTGAGACATGCGATCTTCGGAATCTCGAGAACGGCACGCGGCAAGATCTGTCCGTAGGCCATCACCACGATCAGGTCCGGCGCGAGCGCGCGAATTTCATCGATCGCTTTTTGATCTTTGATCTTCGCGGGTTGCAAAATCGACATTTTGCTACCGGCAAGCGCCGCCTTAATCCGTGGCGGCGTGTTTTTTTTGTCACGGCCAACCGGTTTGTCGGGTTGAGTGGCGACTGCGACCAGATCGTGCTCGGATCTCTGCAGTGCGAGCAGCGTCGGCACACCAATTTCGCCCGTGCCGATAAAAACGATGCGCATCGCGCGCCTAACGAATTTGAGGCTTAAGTGGAATCCGTACTTGCCGACGAGGCCGCATCGCCTGGGCCATCATTTTTTCGCCGGCGGTCACTTCACGTTGGCCAACGGACGAACCACACTCGGTGCAGAGATAATCAAAAATCTCGCGATCAGGCAGGACTAAGAGCAGTCGCTCGCGTACTGGCGTCGTCGCCCGGCATTTTTCGCAATAGAGCGTGGACGCGGTAAAATTCTCAAACTGCTGCTGCGGCTCGTGCTGGTGCGGGCTCATTGCTTATCCCATTAACGCTCGCTAAAATGTCGAACAACACTTTCGCGGGTGGCTGCATCGCGTCAATGACCGTGATGCAATCTTTCGGATAATAACTTAGCACTGGCTTCGATTCCTTTTCGTAAGTATCGAGCCGCTTTTGAATGACTTCCTCGTTCGCGTCATCGAGACGATTGTCCTTCAACGCGCGTTTCTTCAAACGCCGGAACAACGTTTCGCGATCGGGACACGCGAGATGAAAAACTTTTTCCACGTCGATCATGTTTCGCATGATCTTCGCCTGGTTCACGTTCCGCGGAATCCCGTCGAGCACCAGAATATCGATGTCCGGTTTAAACTTGTGCGCATCGACCGCGGCATCGATCGCTTCCTTCCAAAGCTCGACCGTGATGTCGTCCGGGACGAGCTGACCTTTGCTCGAATATTCAAGAAATGCTTTGCCGAGCGGGGTGCGGGTGTCGATGGAGCGAAACACATCGCCGCACGGACAATGAAAAAAGCGCGGAATGCTGCCGAGCGTCTTGCCTTGGGTTCCTTTGCCGCTGCCAGGCGCGCCAAACAAAATAAACGTGCGGTATTTCATCGTGAAAGTGCTTCGTTATACCGGACTCGCGTCGAATCGGGAAGGGAAGTTATTTTGCCGTGGCCGGGTCGATATTGACGCGTCGTCCGCCGCGATCGAACCGGACGCTGCCGTCGACCAAAGCGAAAATCGTGTAATCACGGCCGAGGCCGACGTTTTTTCCGGGCAAGAATTTTGTGCCGCGCTGGCGGACAATGATATTGCCGGCGAGAACCATCTCGCTGCCAAATCGCTTTACGCCGAGACGTTTGCTGACGCTGTCGCGGCCGTTCTTAACGCTGCCTTGTCCTTTTTTGTGAGCCATGGCTTAGGTTTTTTTGGATTTGGAGCCGCCGGTGATGCTTTTAATCTTCACCCGCGTGAGTTTGCGACGGTGACCGACAGTGCGGTGATAACCTTTGCGGCGCTTGTATTTGAACGCGACGACCTTTTTGTCTTTGCGCTGTTCGACAACTTCGGCCGTGACCTTTCCGCTATCGCTGATCTTGCCACCGTCAATGTGCATCAACACTTCGAACGTGGCCGTTTTGCCCGGCTCAACGTCCAGAAAATCGACGTCGACTGTGTCGCCTTCCGCGACGCGATACTGCCGACTGCCAGTTTTGATAATTGCGTAGGTCATAAGATCTTTCCCGGGGAGAAAAAGCCGCGCAAAATCTCACAGAACGTGCCCTCTGACAAGCGGAAAGGACGGGCCTTCACCGAACCGCCACCGGCGATTGCGTCAATCGCCCCTACCTGAGATTATCAGCACGATTTCGCCCTTTGGCGGGTGGGATTCGTAATGCGCGAGCAATTCAGCCGCAGTGCCGCGGCGAAATTCCTCGAATTTTTTGGTCAGCTCGCGCGCAACGCAAACTTGTCGATCTTGCAGAATGTCGATTGAAGCCTTGAGCGTCTTCGTTAATCGATAAGGCGATTCGAAATAGATCGATGTTTCCCCGCGCGCGGCGCCTCCGCGCAATTCACGTTCGCGTTGACCCCTTTTGACGGGTAGAAATCCGCCGAAGAAAAATTTCTCAGATGAAAATCCCGAGCCGACCAGAGCGGTCAGAATCGACGACGGTCCCGGAATGATCGTGAACGGCAGCTCTCGTTTAATGCATTCGCGGATCAATCGGGCGCCGGGATCCGAGAGTCCTGGAGTTCCAGCGTCGGTGACGAGCGCAATTTTTTCGCTCGCGGCAAGTCGTTCGACCAATTGCGCGGTTCGCATCGCTTCATTGTGCTCGTGGTAACTGATCAGCGGTTTGTTGATCTTATAGTGCTTCAGCAAGATTCCGGAGCGTCGCGTGTCCTCAGCTGCGACAAAGTCGACCTCCTTGAAAACTTCCAGCGCCCGCAGAGTAATGTCGCCCAGATTTCCGATTGGCGTAGCGACGACGTAGAGCATGGCTTAGATAAAATCGGTTTGCGTCCCGCCGCAACGAGCACGTTCTTGCGGCGCAATGCCTAATTCGCCAGGTGGCCGTTGGTCACGAAAAATAATTCGGTTCGTCGTCGGCTTTTGCGTTCTTTTTCTAATTGCGCTGTCGATTCTTTATTTCTGCCAGCACGCGGTGGTTTATCATCCGCGTCCGTACGACGAGAGCTATGCCTATAGTTTGCCGGCCGATGGTGTAGAAATCCGGTATACGGTCGCGAACGCGAAATATGTCGCGTATTACGTTCCCGGGATTCACCCAACGCCGAAACCGCTTTGGGTGGCATTTTGTGGCAACGGTTCGCTCGCGCTCGATTGGACAACGATTCTGCGCCAATACTCGCCGAATGATGACGCGTTCCTCTTAATTGATTATCCCGGTTACGGGAAAAACGCCGGCTACGCGACGATTGCGAGCACACGCGCGTCCGTGAACGCCGCGCTGAAAGCGCTGACTGCGCGACTTCAGACGGATGAAGATCGCCTAAGGCTGTGCACGATCGGCCACTCGTTAGGCGCGGCGGTCGCGCTCGACTTCGCGGCTAATCATCGCGTGCAAATGGTCGTTCTGGTTGCACCGTTCACAACGCTGCGCGAGGAAGCCGCCACGTTTTTTGGTGATTGGATGGCGCGCATGCTGATCGAAAGTTACGATAATCGCGCGAATCTTTCTGCAGCTAGGAGACGCAATCCCGATGCGCGCATCGCAATTTTTCACGGCATCAATGACGAAGTGATTCCTGTCAGAATGGGGCGCGAGCTTGCGCGCGAGTTTCCCTTTGTGGAATTCTTCCCGGTGAAAGGCGCGGATCATGTGAGCGTGCTCAATCACGCGCACGACGACATCATCAATTGGATGAATCGTTGATTCTGTGGAACGGTCCAAGCTGTAGAGCGGATTTGGTGAACCCTTTATTCCAGTTCGATGACCGCCGCTTCCCCCGGAGCGACTGTTTCTTTCAATCGGGCGCTGGTCGCTGGCACGGCTATTCGTCAAATGACGATGGCGAATTTAATCGCCACAATCTTGGCCGCGAATATTTGATCGAAGCCGCCCGCGAGCACGCGAAAGAAATGGCCGTATTCGCGATCATCCTCGCTGCTGCGACGTGGCCTGTGATTTATATGATCTTCACGGTTGTGCAGGTTTTTCACAAAGCTGCCCGCTAGATCGACAGCGCGGAATCTTAGCGCGGGCCGAGAAATTCGTCGCGGAATTTCGGCGTTGTTTCGGGAGCGAAGCCGTGGCGAGTGATGTTTTCTGTGACGACGCGGGGGACGACAAATTGCAAGAGATAATCCGCGCCGCCGGCCTTGGTACCACCGCCGCTCATCTTGAATCCGCCAAACGGATGCCGACCGACGACCGCGCCGGTGCATGAGCGGTTGATGTAAACATTGCCGGCAATTATCTCGGCTTTAGCGCGTTCGATATTCGCCGGGCTACGCGAGAAAAATCCCGCGGTCAAAGCGAACTCAGTGCTATTCGCGATTTGAAATGCTTCGTCGAGATCGCGCGCTTTAATCACGCTAAGCACCGGTCCGAAAATTTCTTCACACGCGATTCGATTCTTCGGATCGACATTCGTGAAGATCGTCGGGGGAATAAAAAATCCTTTTTCTGGAACATCGGCGCGCTGGAAAGCGAGGCACGATTCATTTTTGCCGATCTCGATGTACTCGAGAATGTTTTTGTGCGCCTTGCCGTCGATCACGGGCCCAACCGTGATTCCCGGTTCTTCCGGATTCCCAACTCGCAAACTAGCCGCGGCATTCATCAAGCGTTCCATCGCGCGCGGATAAATTTCTTCGAGAATAATGAGCCGCGAACAGGCGGAACATTTTTGTCCCTGATAGCCGAACGCCGAATAAATCGTGTCGACGATTGCTTCGTCGAGGTCCGCATCGGCGTCGATGATGACCGCGTTCTTGCCGCCCATCTCGCAGATCACCTGCTTGAGCTCGCGCTGACCTTCGCGCGTCTTGCCGGCACTCTCCCAAATTCGCAGACCGACTTCACGCGATCCAGTGAACGCAATAACGTCGACATCTTTGTGGTCGACTAGGTACGCGCCCATCACTGAGCCCTTGCCCGGCAAATAATTCAGGACCCCTGGCGGAACGCCCGCCTCCTCGAAAATCTCCATCAACATCGCGCCAACGACGGCGGATTGCTCGGCGGGTTTCATAATCACGGTGTTGCCGGTCACGAGCGCTGCGGTCGTCATGCCGGTCAAAATCGCGAGCGGAAAATTCCATGGCGCGATGATCATCGCGACGCCGCGGGGCCAGTAATGCTGATAACTTTCTTCGCCGAGAACGTGTTGCGTGAGTCGCGGTCGGCCGATCAGGCGCATCTGGTGCGCGTAAAACAAACAGAAATCCATCGCTTCGCGGATGTCGCCGTCCGCTTCCGCCCACGCTTTGCCGACCTCAAAGACTTCCAGCGCGGAAAGTTCGTAACGCCGGCGATGCAAGATGTCGGCCGCGCGTTCGAGCAATCGGCATCGCGTTTCAAACGACGTCCATCGCCACTTTTCAAAGGCGTCGCGCGCAGCTTTGACCGCGCGTTCCGCCTCCGGAATTCCAGCTTCGGCGACGTGTCCGACAACATCCTCCGGTGAACTAGGATTGATCGAAGCGATCGTTTTGTCAGTCCAAACGCGGTCGCCATTGATCACGAGCGGATATTTTTGTCCGAGCTGCGTGCGCACATGCGCGAGCGCTTCGCGCATGCGGTCCTGGTTTTGTTGATAAACGAAGTTCACGAGCGGCGCGTTTTCATAAGTATCATCCGGCCGCGTGTCGAGGGAAGTGCTGTCCTCGCCAACATCCATACGGCGGGCGCCGTTCCAACTTTGCGTGACGAGTTCGGCCGGATCGCGCAACAGTTCTGCCTCGGAAACATTGTCGGAAAATTTCGCGCGCAAAAAGCCCTCGTTCGAAGTGTTCTCGAGCAAGCGACGAACGAGATATGCCATTCCGGGCAGGAGTTCGCCGACCGGGCTGTACTCGCGCACGCGATAACCCATTTTGACGAGCGCGCGTTTCACCGGACCTGCCATTCCGTAGAGCAATTGAAATTCGAAACGACTGCGATCGATCCCGAGCTGATCGGCCAGCGCTTGTGCGTACGCGATGCTGCGAACGTTGTGCGAGCCGAACGCCGCGGTCACGATTGACTCGTTCTCGAGCAAGATTCTCGTAAGCACTTCGAAATTGAGATCGCTCTCCGGTTTTTGGAGGAAGACCGGACAAGCCCAGCCGTTCTGGAGCGATCTTATTTTTTCGAAATCCCAATAGGCGCCTTTGACGAGCCGAACGGCGAAGCGCGTTCGACGTTCACGGCCCCACTCGAGCAAGTCCCGCAGATCGTCTTCGGCGTCCCGCAAGTAAGCCTGAATCACGATTCCAACATGCGACCAGTCGCGAAATTCAGGTTCGGTAAAAAGCGTTTTGAAAAGCTCTAGCGTGGAATTTTTGTGCACGTAACTTTCCATGTCGAAGTTGACGAACGCGCCGAGATCGCGCGCACGACGCAGAATCGGGCGTAGTTTTGGCGCTAGATGCGCGATTGAATCCGCTGGATCGGCCGGATTCATTTGAGAATAGAGCGCCGAAATCTTGACTGAGAGATTAACGACCGGGAATAAGTCGGCGTTCTTGCCGAGTGGATCGCTCCAGCCGCGGGTTTCACGTCCGAGATGCTCGAGTAATTCGAGGCAGCGCATCGCGTATTCGTTCGCCTCCTGCTCGCTCACCACCGCTTCGCCGAGAAGATCGACAGTGAATCCGATTCCCTGTGCGCGGCGTTTGCGCAGCGTCTTTATTACGTCCTCGGGGTTTCGTCCCGCAATGAACTGCCGAGCCATGCCGGAAACGTTCCAACGCAGGAGCTGGCCGCTGATGAACGGCACGATTTTCGCCGCGCGCACGCCGGTTCGAATCAATGGTGCGTAACCGTTGCGCATATCGGCAAAATATTCGTCTAGGTGTTGGACGATATCGGTGCCGCGATGGAGCGATGCGAGAACATCAACCAAGCGAAATAGTTGCACTTTGAACTGCTCGTCGCGCATTGAGAGCGCCATCATGCGCTGGTAGAAGCCGGCCTTGCTAAAAAGCGGCTCAGGATGCTCGTCGACCAATTCGAAAATGCGTTCGCCGCGTCGTCGGACCTCGGCCTGCAAAGCGCCCATAGCCAAAAACTAAACGCGCGTTCATCAGAGGTAAAGGCGAACGAATTCTTGAGGCGACAAAAAAATCGTGGGGATATGATCACTTTGAGAGGTCAATTCCGAAGCGGCGGTGTGAAAGGCCGCTGCAGAGCAGCTTAGATTCGGGGCAATATTAGAGGCATTTGCATGGCGACCCTGTGGGTCCTGTGGCTCGGGTCCGCTCAGGCAATTCCCCTTTTTCGAGTGATTGCAGTTTGCTGCTAGCACGGAACTCGATTAGCAAGATCGACATGCAGTTCAGTGGGGGGCATCACCAATTCGCGAGTGATAACACCGCGGGAATTTGTCCCGAAGTATTGGCGGCGGTCGAAGAGGCCAATCATGGCGCCGCGGAACCTTACGGCGCGGATGAAGTGACCGCTCGTGTTCGCCAACTAGTCCGCGATCTTTTTGAAACCGATTGCGATATTTATTTAGTTTCGAACGGAACAGCCGCGAATGCGCTCGCGCTCGCTCAACTTTGCCAGCCGTTTCACAGCGTCGTTTGTCATCAAAATGCGCACATCCAAACAGACGAATGTGGCGCGCCGGAATTTTTCACACGCGGCTCCAAGCTCCTGCTCGTCGGCGGCGCTGGTGCCAAGATCGACATCGACCAAGTCGAAGCTGTGATTGCGCGTCAACCCGAAGTGCACGCGCACAAACCACGCGTGGTCAGCATTACTCAGGCAACCGAATTCGGCACGATTTATAGTAGCGATGAAATCCATGCCGTCGCTCAATTCGCGCGAAGGCGGCAAATGTTTCTGCACATGGATGGCGCTCGATTCGCAAATGCAATTGCCGCGCTCGATTGTTCACCGAAAGAGATCACCTGGAACCTTGGCGTGGATGTTCTCTGCTTTGGCGGGACAAAGAATGGCGCGGCCGGCGCCGAGCTGGTGATCTTTTTTAACAAAGAACGTTCTCGCGAATTCGATTATCGAGTGAAACAAGGCGGCCAACTCGCCTCCAAGGGACGGTTTTTAGCGGCGCAATGGCTTGGTCTTTTAACGGATGGCGTTTGTCTCAAGAACGCACAGCGTGCCAACGAGATGGCGCGCAAACTAGCGGATCGCCTTCGTGCCGCGACGATCGACATCGTGCTGCCAGTTGCGGTAAATGCTGTGTTTGTCCGTTTGTCTGAAGAGCGCGTTCGCGTCTTGAATTCGCGCGGCTGGTATTTTTACAAATTCATCGAGCCCGATGTTTATCGTCTGATGTGCTCGTGGGCGACGACTGATCGGGATATTGATCGGTTCGTTGGCGAACTGTTGCGCTGAAGGAAAGCAGTCTTATAGAAACGCGATGAAGTGGAGCGTATGCGGGAGTGCGCTGGTTGCAATGGCATTCGTCGGTTGCGGCATTGGTCGCGCCATTACCGCGCCGGTGCGTTATGTTTTTAGCGGACCGGAGCCGACGCCTGCGCGAAGCACGTCGGACGTGACAAATCCCGGGCACCCTGTCGCGGGATCGGCCCGTGCAACGCCGCGAGTTGCAGCAAACAAACCGTCGCCGAAGCCTTTGCCATCCCGTCAGCGCAGCGCAATTTTCGGTAGCCAAACCCGTTCCGGGAAAGCCTGGTTTGGTTTTTAATCCATTTAATGCCAACGGCGGCTACATCGACGTGAGCGGCTTTGCGCCGGGCAGCAAGGTGAAAGACCCCGAATCCCACCAAATATTTATCGTCCCGTAACCCAGCGCCTATTCCGGCGATGGCAATGAACGTTAGCAGACCGCGCATGTCATATTTCGCAGCATGATGCGAGCTAGCGCTTTTTGCCGCAAAGTTAGGCCAATGGTAATTTTGAGGATGTTTTCGTTGCGGCCCCTCTCGGTCGCGGCCTCCGCGATTTTGTTGGCGCACTCTGCCTTTGGCCAAACTTATCAGGGCAAGGAGTTGGTCAAAGCCACGCTGCTCGCAGACACTTATGCGATCGTTCCCGGCAAACCTTGCAACGCCGGCTTGCTGCTGCGAATGGCCCCCGGCTGGCATACCTATTGGAAATTCTCCGGCGACGCCGGCCTTCCGACTGAGATCAAATGGAATCTACCGCCGGGCTGGAAAGTTGGAGAGATCCAATGGCCGATTCCTTTGAAGACGAACGATCCCGGCGACATCCAAACTTACGGGTATCAAGACGAGGTCATGCTCATTCAGGAAATCACCCCACCGGCGAAGATCGATAGTTCGCTAGTGAAATTGTCGGCTCAGGCCGATTGGCTCGTCTGCGAAAGAATCTGCATTCCAGGTAGCGCAAACCTTGAACTCGAGCTGTCTACAGCTACGTCAAGCGAACCGAAAAATACCGACCTTTTCGCGCGCTATCGACGCTTAGTTCCACAAGATTTTCCCGCCGCGCAAACCGCGAGCTCAACTTGGAGTCGCACCGGCAACGATCTTCATCTCAAAGTTACGGGCGAGCAGATCGCGAATTATCAGACGCTCGATTTCTTTCCGTTGCCGCAGGGCAATACTGTTGTCGGTCATCCGAGCGTCGAATCGCGCCAGGGGAACGAAGTCACTTTTAAGATTCCAATCGAATCTCTGGACAAGAATTTGTCGTCGATGCCGGGTCTGATCGTCTTTTCGAAGTTTCCGAACGGGAACGAGCGAACGGCGTGGCGACTCGGAGCGTCACAAGTCGCAGCTGCGACCCAACCGTCTCGAACTTCACGCGGACTTCTCGGGTTTCTCTTTTTTGGTTTTATTGGCGGATTCATTCTGAATCTGATGCCATGCGTTTTGCCGGTTATCTCGCTCAAGATATTTGGCTTCATCAAACATGCGGGCAAAGATCGACGAGGAGTTTTTCGTAACGGCGTCGCGTTCATTGCCGGAATTTTTGTCTGGTTCGTTGGATTGGCGCTGTTGCTCATTGGGCTGAAAGCGGCCGGTCACCAAATCACGTGGGCGGCGCAATTCACGAATCCATATTTCGTTCTCGCTCTTAGCGTAATCGTTCTGGTGTTCGCGCTCGATCTGTTTGGCGTTTTTGAAATCGCGTTGCCGCAAGCGCTGATGCATAAGATGCTTCACTCGGCCACGCGCGAAGGCGAAGTGGGCTCGTTTTTTCAAGGTGTGTTCGCCACGGCGCTCGCCACTCCATGCACCGCACCGTTTCTTGGCACCGCCATCGGGTTTTCGTTCACGCAGTCGCCGCTGATCATTTTATTAATGTTCGTGGCGGTGGCTGCAGGTATGAGCGCGCCTTATTTTCTGCTCAGCGCGCAGCCGGCGTGGATGCGGTTTCTGCCGCAGCCCGGGCCATGGATGGTCAACGTGAAGCAATTTATGGGATTTCTGCTGCTCGCTACGCTGGTGTTCCTGATCTACGTACTCGGCGCCCAACGCGGACTCGAGGGCGCGATCTGGGCGAGCTGCTTTTTGTTGATCGTCTCCGTCGCGTGCTGGATGAAAGGGGCGTTCATCGTGCCGGCGTCATCAGCAGCGAAACGAATGACGTCGACGGTAATCATGCTCGCGCTTCTGCTAGGCAGCGGCGTTTATTTAATCGGGGACAAATTTCGCGCGGCTATTCCCGACCTCGTGCAAATTCAGCAGGGCGACTGGCAACCGTTTACGCCTGAGCGTTTGCAGAGCGAACGTGATCAGGGCCATGCTGTGTTTGTCGATTTTACCGCGGCCTGGTGTCTCACCTGCAAATTCAACGAGAAAGCGGTCCTCGAAAATTCCGAAGTGCGTGAAGCGTTCCAACGCCACGGCGTTGTGAAATTGAAAGCCGATTGGACCAACGGCGATCCCACGATCACGAAATTGCTTCAACAATTCGGCCGGCCAGGTGTCCCATTATACGTGCTTTATCCGGGCAAATCGCAGGAGCCGGTTGTTTTCCCGGAATTGCTCACTAAAAATATTATTCTCGATAAACTCGAAACGATAACAGTCGCTTCACGATAATTTATGAAAACAAAGCTAATCTTCATCCCACTTACCACACTCGCAGCTTGCGCGCTTTACGCGTCCGACGTCCCACCAGTTGGCAGCGCTGCGCCCGACTTCTCGGTTCCGGACACCAACGGCAAGACGGAGTCGCTTTCGGAATACAAAGGCAAATACGTCGTGCTCGAATGGTTCAATCCGGAATGCCCATTCGTAAAAAAGCATTACGGCAGCGACAACATGCAAAAACTCCAGGCTGAGTACACCGACAAAGGGGTCATCTGGCTAACGATCGATTCCAACGCCCCTGGGACTGAAGGCAATCTCAGCGCAGACCAGGCAAAGAGAGTCATGAATTCGTGGAAAACCAGACAGACCGCGCTCCTTCTTGACCCTCAGAGCAAAGTCGCGAAGCTTTACGGCGCAAAAAACACGCCAAACATGGTCGTGATCAATCCGGACGGAAAAATCGTTTACGAGGGCGCGATCGACAGCAAAGCCACACCCAATCCGGCAGACATTCCGAGCTCGACCAATTACGTGAAGAACGCGCTCGACGAATCACTCGCCGGCAAACCGGTCTCGAACGCGCAAACCAAACCGTACGGCTGCTCGGTTAAGTACAATAAGTCCTCATAAATCTGTAGCGGCGGTCTGTGACCGTCGGGAAAAAATTGTTCTGGAAACGGCGATCACATCGACCGCCGCTTTTGTTTCACCCGCTTCGCGCCAAATCGCCACGCCATCCGCAAGATCCACATTGGCGTGAGACGAGCGAGGAACATCGCGAGTTTCATTATGGTGCCGGGGATTACGAGCGGTTTGTTCGATTCGATCGCGGCAAGCGCGTCGCGAACGACTTGTTCGACTGAAACGTAAACGGGAGACCGCGCGGAGTCCGGTTTTTCACCGGGACGTTGCGCTTGTTTTTGGAATTCGGTGTGTACTGGTCCGGGACAAAGCGCAGTCACCGTAATGCCGGCGCCGCGAACCTCTGCACGCAGTGATTCTGTAAAACTGGTCACGTAAGCTTTGGTTGCGGCGTAAACGTTGAACTCAGGAATCGGCAGAAATCCCGCCGATGAGCTGACGTTGAGAATCTCGCCGCTTCTTCGCGAGATCATTTGCGGCAAAAAGGCGCGCGTGAGCGTGGTCAACGCGACAATGTTAACCTGCAGCATTTTGTCATTTCGTTGCGGCGGCGAAGTCGTAAACGGCCCGACATCGCCAACTCCGGCGTTGTTAATCAGGAAGTCGATCTCGATCTTATTTTGCTCGAGCCAGCGAATGACTTCGTCGACGTGTGATTTGCGGCAGAGATCGACAACGCGCACGTGAACATTCAATTGCGCGTTCCGGTTTAGGATTTCTTCACGCAGCTCGTTCAATCGTTGCTCGCGTCGCGCGACGAGGACGAGCGTTCGGGCGCGCGTCGTGAGCTGGCGAGCAAATTCACGCCCGATTCCAGCCGAAGCGCCGGTGATCAACGCGTTGCAGCCATCAAGCTTCATTCTGTCTAACCTTCACGAATAATGCTGTTGGGATCCCGCCGAGAATTCCGCCAATGTGGCCGGCCATGCTGATATCAGGGAGAAGGGAGACAGCGAATCCAACCAGCAGTACAACCCACAATAATCTCCGCGATCGATCGCTGCCGTTTTCGCGGTGGGAAATTAGTAACGCAGCGCCTAACAAACCGAAGACTCCGCCGGACGCGCCAACTGTCGCGCCATCTTTTGGATACCAGCTGTGCACCAACAAAATTACCGCGGCCGAGCAAATCACGCTGACAAAATAAATCAGCGCGCCGCGACCAATGCCGACTTGTTGCTCCACAATCCGACCGATCCACCAAAGCACGCCGACATTGAGAAGCAGATGCAGCCAGTTGAAGTGCAAAAACGAATACGTCGCGATTCTCCAGAGTTCTCCATTCAGTTGCCCGTTATCTGGAAGCGCGCCCAGCTTCAGCAAGGCGGCATCATTCCCAACGCTGTTCGTCGCCAGCTCAATCGCGAAACCTGTGACGATTGCAATAATTAACGAAATGGTTCCGCGACGGCTGTCGATCATTCATTTGCTTGAATCTGCCAGTCAGGTCCCGAGCACAATAATTTTCTTCGTGCACTTCGTGTCCTTCGTGGTTGAAGTTCCGGTCGTATGAAAGTCCTCGTGACCGGCGGCGCTGGATTCATCGGCTCCCATTTGGTCGAAAAATTACTCGCGGAAGGTCATGACGTCGCCATCCTCGACGACTTTAACGATTTTTACGATCCGAAGATCAAACGCTCGAATATTTCGGCGGTCGCAAAAGAGATCGCGGTGCACGAGATCGATCTTCGCGATGGTAATGCGGTCGCGAAAGTATTTCGAAACGAAAGACTCGACGCGATTTTTCATCTCGCGGCGCGCGCGGGCGTTCGGCCATCTATTCAACAGCCACAACTGTATTACGATACGAATGCCTCGGGCACGTTGCATTTGCTGGAAGGCGCGCGGACGAGCCGAGTCGAGCAGTTCATCTTTGCGTCGAGCTCTTCAGTTTATGGGGCGGCGAAGAAGGTTCCGTTTTCAGAACAGGAACATCTTACACAAACATTGAGCCCGTACGCGGCGACGAAGATTGCAGGCGAGTTTCTCTGCTCGACTTATTCGCATCTTTATAAAATGCGGATCGTGGCGCTGCGCTATTTCACAGTTTATGGCGCACGGCAGCGGCCTGATCTAGCGATTTACCAATTCACCCGAAAAGTTTATGCCGGCGAACCGATCGACCAGTTCGGTGATGGCACAACCCGGCGCGATTACACCTACATCGACGACATCATTCAGGGAACCATGGCCGCGCTGAAATATAGCGGAACGATGTTTGACGTTTTCAATTTGGGCGAGAGCGAAACGATTCAGCTCAAGGATTTGATTGCGGCGATCGAAGAAGCGCTTGGGAAGAAAGCGAAGATCAATCGTTTGCCGGAACAACCGGGTGACATGCCGCTGACGTGCGCCGACATTTCCAAAGCGCGGAAACTTCTCGGTTACGCTCCAAAAACAAAGTTCGAAGACGGTCTACCGCGGTTCATCGATTGGTTTGGGAAATCGCGCGCTAAGGAATAATGCTTTCGTTCGATCAGCGTGCGTGTTTTATTGGCGGTCAGGCGAAATCGGGAACGACGCTCCTCGCTGCGCTGCTGGACAATCATCCCGAGCTGCTCGTTCTGCCGCAGGAGACGGCTTACTTCCCGACAGCTCTGACAAAATATCGCGACGGTGGTCGCCGCGCACAGTTTGATTATCTCACGCAAAAATCGTTTTCGCGTGTGTTGTTCGGCGGCGCAGCGAAATGGCGCGAACACGAATACAAAGATTTCCCGCAGGAGAAATTTCTTGAGATGTTCGAGCGAATCGCATTCGATCCGGTGAACGCGCCGCGTGATTTGCTCGCGTTGATGGTCGAAGCGTATGCGCAGACAATCGGTGTGCCACTTGATCGCATAAAACGGTGGATCGAGAAGACGCCGGCGAACCGAAATCATGTCGATGAAATCTTCGCGCGATTTCCACACGCGAAGCTTTTGGTCACGCTCCGTGATCCGCGCGCAATTCTCGCTACGCAGATCGCGCTTGAGAAAACGCGTCAGACAAAGCGGTTCTCGGTCTACTACGTGATCGCCCACTGGCGGGTGGCTGCGAAATTGGCGCAGCGCGTGCGCGCCGGAGATGTTCCAGGATTGTTCGTGCAGTTCGAACAACTCGTGAGCGAGCCGGCGAGCGTTACGAAAACTGTCTGTGCTTATCTCGACATTGCATTTAATCCCGAAGTTGTTTTGACGCCGACAAAGGTGGGTCAGTTGTGGGGCGGCAATTCTGCCGCGCAGATCGCTTTTTCAAAAGTGAGTGCCGAGCCTGCGTCGCGTTGGGAAAAGGAGCTATCGCAAGACGAAATTGGCTGGGTGGAATGGCATTGCCGCGACCTTATGCCGGAGTTTGGATACGCCCCCCGGCTCAATGCGCGATCGTTGCGGCATTTTACGAAATCGATTCGGGGCGAGCGACCGCGCGAGTATCTAAAATCGCGCGCCTATTCGCTCCGAGACGCCTGGATCGATCGCTAGAGCTGCCATTTTTTGCCTACTTGCCAAGCCTGCGCCCTTCGCGGATAATCAGTTTAGATGTCGGGAATTTAATTCTGGGCATCCGTTTCATTGAGGCTAAGAGTATGAAGCGAGGTTCGTTATCTTCGCGATCTGATTGGCTGAGCAAAACGGGCTGCATCCTGAGACGATTCTATTTCCGACATGACGAGGCGGAGTTTCCAGCGGCGTCGCAGACTGATTGCATTTTGTGGACCTTTCGGGATTCGCGCGCCGCGGACCGTGCATCACTGGATGCGCTCCGCCCATTGAACAACTTAAAAATTGAGGATCAACATGAACTCGCATTCATACGGGAGACGCCAGCGCCACGGGCGCGCTCCGTCTCGACGACGGGGCGGGCGCGGTCGGTTTCAAGATCAACGCGCGCAGGCTCCGAAGCAGAAGACATTTTGGCAACGCATCGTCGCATTTTTTGGAGGCAACACGGGCGGCCAAAGAAAATCAGCTACCCAATCGCGCAACGGCCAGCAGCAGCAGCTGCTGCTGCGGCCACAGCGTAAACCTGAACCAGTCGAAGTCACTTCGCCACGTCTCTACATCGGCAATCTGTCATTCGACGCGACCGAGAGCGATCTCTTCGAGCTCTTCAACGGCGTTGGCCACGTGCAGAACGCCGAGGTCGTGAGCTATCGTCACAACCAGCGCTCAAAAGGTTTCGCGTTCGTCCAAATGCAGACGATCGAAGAAGCGAAGCGCGCGGTGGAGGAATTACACGACAAGGAATTCCTCGGGCGCAAGCTTGTGGTCAGCGGCGCGAAATCGAGCGAACATTCGCGCGGCTAAAGCGGCCTGTGATTTTATTCGGGAGACGAAGCGCTGATTGAAGCGCGCGTCTCCGGACTTCTTATGCACGACGTTTTTTTCATCGTCGGGCCGACCGCGACTGGCAAGTCGGAAGCCGCCGCTGAGGTTGCCCGCGAGCTCGATGCCGAAATTGTCAACGCCGACGCGTTTCAAATTTATCGCGGGCTTGATTTGCTGACCGCGAAGCCGGACGCGACGACCTTGGCGAAAGTTCCGCACCATCTCATTGGGACGACGTCGATCTTGGAGGAGATGAACGCGGAAAAATTTCGGAAACTTGCGCTCCAGGCGATCAGTGAAATTCATTCACGCGGTAAATTGGCGATCGGGGTCGGCGGAAGCGGACTTTACATCAAAGCGCTCACGCACGGTTTGTCGGCTGCGCCCGGGTCCGATTCGAAGACGCGCTCGAAACTAAACAAGTTAACTCTTGAGGAATTGCGCGCGCGATTGAAGAACGTCGATCCGGAACGTGCACGCAAGATCGACATGAATAATCGGCGACGCATGACGCGCGCTTTGGAGATCTGTTTGCTGACAGGAAAACCAGCGTCAACACAACGGACCGAATGGTCCGCCGCCGAGATGACGGCCGCTAGAGGCGTCTTTGTTTCTCGGGATCGCGACGAACTTTACGAACGAATCAACCGTCGCGTGGAGAAAATGTTCGAGGCTGGCGTGATTGAAGAGGTGCACGCAGTCGGCGCGACAAGCGAGACTGCATTGAAGATGATTGGTTTGCGGGAAATTCGCGAACTGATCGACGGGAAGATGTCGATCTGGCAATGCATCGCGCAAATTCAACAAGCGACGCGGCGTTATGCCAAAAGGCAGTTGACCTGGTTTCGACGGCAAACTAATTTTCAACCGCTGAATTTATCGGTGTTACGTCACGTCGAATCTGTGAAACGGATTTCGCAACTCGCGAAAACGTTGGGAGCTGCGCAGGGGAATGATTGAAACACGTTCGACAAAAACGCACGAGCGGGCGCTCTTAATCGGTCTCGAAAAACAAGGTGTCTCGAAGTGGGACCTGCAAGATTCGCTCGAGGAATTGGCCGAGCTCGCGACCTCAGCCGGCGCCGAAGTCGTCGATACGGTTACGCAAAAATTGGACAGGCCGACCGCGCCGTACTACATCGGCAAAGGCAAAGCTGAATCGCTCAAACCGGCGTTGCAAGATCGGCAAGTCACGTCGGTGATCTTCGATGATGAACTTTCGCCGGCCCAGGGACGCAACCTGGAAAACTTGCTCGCGCGAAAAGTTCTCGATCGCACCCAATTGATTCTCGACATTTTTGCGCAACGCGCGCGCAGCCGCGAAGGACGTTTGCAGATTGAATTGGCGCAATTGCAATACTTACTGCCGCGACTGACGCGCATGTGGCACCATTTGTCCCGACAAACCGGCGGGATCGGCACACGCGGTCCGGGTGAAACGCAGTTGGAAGTCGATCGACGCCGCGTGCAGGAAAGAATTGCGCGAGTTGAGCGCGAACTTGAATCGGTCCGTAAAACGCGCGCTGTGCAGCGACAGGGCCGGAAACGCCATCAATGGCCGGTTGCCGCCGTGGTTGGTTACACGAATGCTGGCAAATCGACGCTTTTGAATTTGCTCACCGGCGCGGATGTTGTCGCCGAGAACAAACTGTTCGCGACACTTGATCCGACCACGCGGAGTTTCGTTTTGTCTAATAAACAGCGTGTGTTGCTTACCGACACCGTTGGTTTTTTGCGGAAGCTGCCCCACACGCTGATTGAATCTTTCAAAGCAACGCTCGAAGAAGTGAGCGAAGCTGACCTTCTCATTCACATTGTTGATCTTTCGCATCCACGGGTGGACGATCAGATGGAAGCGGTCGATAACGTGATTAAAGAACTCGACGCTTTTGGAAAGCAGACATTGATCGTCTTTAACAAGATCGATAATCTGGTGAATCGCGAGCTCGGCGACACTTATGTAAAACGCTTCCCGGGAAGTGTCGCGATCTCGGCGCGCACCGGCGAAAACGTAATCAAGCTTGTCCAGGCATTGCAGGAGGCGCTGAGCGCTTGGCGAATGCGGTCACGTTTCAAAATTCCGGCAAGCGAATCGGCGTTAATCGCTGAGATTCATCGCGCGGGTCATGTGCTCGAACTGCATTACGAAGGCGACAGTGCGTTGATTGTCGCGCACGTTCCGCCGGAGCTGGCACAGAAACTCGAACGCTTTTTGCAAAGTTAATTGTCGATTCTGCGCTGTGCGTTCAGCATGACGACATGACGGCGCGCGAGCGGGTTAAACGATTGATCAAGATGTGGCCGAAGGCTTATCCGGACGCGCACACCGAACTGAATTTTAAAACGCCGCTCGAGTTGCTGGTCGCGACGATTCTCTCCGCACAATGCACCGACACGCGCGTGAATATGGTCACGCCGCAATTGTTCAAGAAATATCGGAGCGCAAGAGATTACGCGGACGCGCCGCAAGCCGAATTGGAGAATGCTATCAAGTCGACCGGATTTTTCCGGAGCAAGACAAGAAGCATTCAGGGTGCAACATCGATAATCGTCAAGAAATTCGGCGGCAAAATTCCCGATTCGATGGCAGGCCTTCGCGAGCTGCCGGGCGTCGGCCGGAAGACGGCCAATGTGGTGCTCGGGAACGCTTTCGGAAAAAGCGAAGGAATCGTGGTCGACACGCACGTCATTCGTCTGTCGCAACGACTTGGGCTGACAAAACACAAAGATCCCGAAAAAATTGAGCAGGACCTGATGAAGCTGGTGGCGAAGGAACATTGGACGAACTGGAGTCATTGGTTGATCTGGCACGGCCGCCGGCGTTGTTACGCGCGCAAACCGGATTGCGCGAACTGCGAAGTATTTCGTCTTTGTCCGAGCGGCAAGATCTTTTTGCGTACCGGCGTCGCTGAACCACTGCAGACCCGGGATTGATTTTCCCTCCATTTCGGGGAAAATAGAGCCCCGCCGTCCATGCAGCACGTCTCCGCATTTTCGCGTCCGCAAACTGTTCCGCCGGTTCCGGCCGTCCTCGCCAAGCGTAATCTCTGGATCCTGAATAGCTGGCGCGATCTGATTCTTTACGTCGGAACGCCAGTCCTGCTGATTCCGCTTTTTGCCGTCGCGCAGACGCGCTGGAGTACGCAGGAGATTTACCTTTTCGTCGCCGCGTTTGGCGCGCTCGGCCATCACCTGCCGGGAATGATTCGCGCCTACGGGGACCGCGCGTTGTTCGAGCGATTCAAATGGCGGTTCATCATTGCGCCAATCTTTCTGCTCGTCGTCTGCGTCGGTTTTTATTTTTGGGACATCAAGACCAATCCGGTCGTGATGATTGTGTTTTTGTGGGGCGTCTGGCACGGAATGATGCAGACCTACGGCTTCGGCCGAATTTATGATGCGAAGATAGGTTCGTTCGCGGCCGTGACGCGCAGACTAGATTTCGCCACCTGCGCAATTTGGTTCGCCGCCGGCGTGATCCTGTCACCGGCGCGAATGACCGACACACTGGAAGGATTGTACGGTTGCGGTCTTCCGTTTATTTCGCCGGCCGGAATCGATGCGTTGCAACAAACTTTCCTGGTCGCCGCGATCGCAGTCGCGATCCTTTGGGTCGGGAACTACGTCTGGATGTGGACCGCTGGCACCCGCCAGAACCCGGTCAAGCTGGCGCTGTTTGTCAGCAGCATCGCCTTTTGGTGGTATTGCAACAACGGCGTCGCCAACATTCTGGCGGGCATCGCGCTCTTTGAAGTTTTTCACGATGTTCAATACCTTTCGATCGTTTGGATCTACAATCGCAACCGCGTTGAGAAAGACAGGTCAATTGCCGGCTTCATGCGCTTCATTTTCCGTCGCAGCGGATCGCTGATGGGGCTTTACGTTGGACTGGTACTGGCCTACGGCTCGATCGGTTATCTCAATTCCTACATCGGAATGGACACGGTCACGCGCGTCCTGACAGGAATCGTCGCAGCATCGGGGCTGCTGCATTTTTATTACGACGGTTTCATTTGGAAAGTACGCGAGAAATCGACGCGGCAATCACTTGGACTCGAAGGAGGCACGGCTGATGTAAGGTTGGGCGGTTTTTTGCCGGGTTGGGCAATTCATGGGGCAAGGTGGGCGGTCGCGTTTGTGATTCCGCTCGGAGCGATGTCGTTCGGCAAAGTTTATCACGCCGCTCCAGCGACGGAACGCAATGGCTACGTTGCGGCCGATCTGCCTGACAGTGCACGGGCGCATTTTAATTACGGTTCGGCCCTTCAACAGCAGGGGCGGCTCGACGAGGCGGAAAACGAATACAACGCTGCGCTGCGATTCGATGCCAATTACGTGAAGGTTTACATGAATCTGGGCCAGCTCTTCGTCTCGAAGGCGAAACTGGACGAAGCTAAGAAAAATTACGAAAAGGCGATTCAGTTGGAGCCTCGCACCGGCGAAATCCATTCGGGTTATGCTTATCTTCTAGAACGCCTGGGCCGGGCGGACGAAGCGCGCAAGGAATACCAGAACGCGATTCGTCTCAGTCCGAAATCGGCGCGGCTGCTTTACACCTATGGAGCGTTTCTCGACAAACGCGGCGAACTCGATGCCGCGATCGTGCAGTATCAGCGCGCTCTCGAGGTCGATCCGAATTTCGCGGATGCTCATTCCGAGCTCGCGACCGTGCTATTGACCAAAGGCGATTCGCAAAGGGCGGAATTTCATTATCTGGAAGCGGCGCGACTCGATCCGAAACGCGCCGATGTTCACAGCAATCTGGGCAGTTTGCTTCTGCGCGAGGGCAAAACATCGCAGGCGATCATCCAGTACGAAGAAGCGTTGCGAATTGATCCGACGTTGACCGAGGCAACGGAGAATCTTCGTGTCGCGAAACAGAGCGACATTCGATTTCAACCGCGCGGGCGGCAATAGCTTTTCTGAACCGCGCACTTCATCTCAATCTCGACGACGCCTGGCGAGATGGGTCGTTCGAATTACTGGAGCTTGATGCGCGCGATTGGGGACCGCCACTGCGTTTCTGCGCGCCGCCCCGAATCGTCGAAAAATTCTACTGCGAATTCGGTCCGCGACTCGCGCCGTTTATGCTCTACGGTTCCGGCGATTATCATCACTTAAGCGCGCTTTGGCTTCGCCAATTCACCGCACCGCTCGTTCTCGTTTCGTTTGATAATCATCCGGACTGGGACGTTCGTCCGCCAACCTGGGCCTGCGGAGGTTGGATTAATCGCGCGCTCGAGCTTACGCACGTCCAGCACGTCGCGATCTGGGGTTGCGGAAATTTCGAATGTTGGTGGCCGCACAATATTTTCGCGAATCGCAGCGCGCAGCGCGACGGCCGACTGGAAGTTCATCCGTGGGCCGACGATCGCCCGGTCAAAGACCGACAACGTCCGGGCGCGATCCTGCGAGAAAACTGGCACAACAAATTCGAAAGATTTGTTTCTAATCTCTGCCACGCGAACGTTTACGTGACGATCGATCTCGATTGTCTACGCGCAGACGATGCGTTGACAAATTGGGAGAACGGCCGATTCGCCGTCGCCGATCTCCAATGGGCGCTCGAGAAACTGCGCTCGCACAGCCAAATCATCGGTGGCGACGTTTGCGGCGCCTATTCAGAACCGAAGTACGCACGCTGGAAGCAGCAATTCGTATCGAATTGGGATCATCCGAAGCTCGAACTCCCGAATCCTCATGAAAGTCGGAAGATAAACCTGGCCGCTCTTGAAGGATTGTGGCCGGCGTTAGCTAATTGAAACGAGCACGACGCCGGCAGTGATTAGCAGCGTGCCGATCACCAGTCGGAACGTTAATTTCTCCCTCAAAACGATCGCTGCCATTAAGCTAATGATAATGACGCTCAAGCCCTGAAATGGGTAAAGGTAACTCAGATCGAAGCGTTGCAGTAAACCAAGGTTTAGGAAGAACGAGATCGCCATCACAAATATTCCGGCGCTCAGGGGAACAATCATCCTTCGGTCTCGAAATCCTACTGTCCTCGACAACTCCATCGCTCGTTTAAAGAAAAGCTCACCGGCCACGAACGTGCTGAGCCAGGTCAAAATGAGAACGAACGCCCACCACGTCACAAACGTTCCTCCAGGCGGGCTGCCGGTTTGGCGACGATAGCCAGTCCAATAATGACCAGGGCGATACCGCACCATCGCAGCAGAGAAATGCCTTCTCGAAGAATAAGCCAGCAGCTTATCGGGACGAGCACATCGACTAGACGCGACAATGGAAAGGCGATAGAGAGCGGGATGTATCTCAGGATGTAGAGCCAGATTACCAGGTCGAAAAGAATGAAGACGATTGCCAGCCAAACCAACGGTGAGGTTAGACCGGTTATTCCAGTCCAGGACCAACTCTTAGAGAAATCTGCCGTCGACTTGGCGCCTACCTTTAGCAGCAATTCGTAAACAACGACGCCAATGATGTTCACTCCAAGCAAAAACCACGGATTGCCAAAACCAGAAGGGCGTTTACACATGATGTCGATCCTAACAATGGTAGTCCGGCCTCGGACCTGATAGCTGCTCAGCGTTCGGAAATTTTTTCAGAATCGGATCGTGCCGCGTCGGTTCCAAATATTTCAATGCAAATTGGAAGATCGGATTGAGCGATGAGCGCGTGTGCAGCACGTAAAGATCGAGTGGCGCGAGCTCGTGGCCGAGATGTAATTTGGGGTCATAATTGAGCGGGCCGCTCACGTAGTAGCGCAACCTCTGATCAATCGCCCAGCGAATCACATCGCGCATCGTGTAAAAATAGAGATGCAGATCAAGCGCGATGCCGTAATCGAGTCCGATACACTCGTCGTAAATCGTGTCGCCGTAAATCAGACAAAGGCTGAACGCAACGATGCGATCTCCGATTCGCCAAACAAAAAAGCGCGCCCGGTCCGGCATCTCTTTCGCGATGCCGGCAAAGAATTCGCGACTTAGTTTTTCAAACTTCATTGGCGAACGTTCGTGAACTTGGAGGTAGAGCGGATAAATCGCATCAACGTAAGGCGCTATATTGTCCACGACCTCCATGTCGATCTTGGCCGCGGACTCGGTTTTTCGGAACTTCCGCCGCAAACTTTTGCGGCTGATATAACCGAGTTTGCCCAAATATTCGTCGAAATTCTGAAACGACAGCGCGAGCCGCGTCATCGGCATGCTCGGTACGCGCGCGTAGCTATACTCGGACAGAATGGCCAGAGGTTCGCGGTATTTGGCGAGGAAGTCTTTAAGAACAACGAGCGAAGCTCTGTTTGCGCGCGCATAGTGGCGCAGCGTCTGTCCCAACGCTTCGGCGATCCATCGTTCAGTTTCGGAATTTGCGGCATCGAGTTCACCGGCTCCTGCGGCGCAACCGATCATCAGGACGCGCATTGTGAGAAAGCGCGGAAATTCTTTCCGGACACGATCGACAATCGCGCGGAAAGGTCCGCGCACTCCCTCAATCAGACTTTGTCGAACAAAAAGAATTGGCTGGATCGCGCGCGCCTGTCCGGAAGTGTCTTCGAGAACGACGTAGCGATATTCGAAATTATTCGCGAGCGTTTGTTCAATCAGCTCGTAATAGCGGTGATCTTTACACTTATCCTGAAACGCGCACTTCCACGCGTCCAGATTTCGGACCTCGGCTAACCTCAGGATTTTGGCCGTCCCTTGAGCAAAAGGAACGACGGCGTCATGGTGCATTTCGATCGACGTTCTGCACTTGAAGCACGCCCCAGACATGCAGCAATGGTTTTTCCAGGATGCTGAAATCCATTGTCGTTAGTGTTGGCGCGTTCCTCATCGGCGCAACCGCGAAAACAACTCAGCCCCAGTTTTTCAACAAGCGGACTGCCGCTCGTTGTGAATCAAAAAACTGGGGCTGCGTCTGCGTACTTGCTGCTGCTGCGAATTCTTGGCTGCGGAAGACTGCTAACTGGCAGCGGCTTCATCGCCGCCGGCCGACTTGGCGCGCTCTTTAATGTAATTGATCACGTCGCCCACGGTTTGTAATTTCTCAGCGTCCTCGTCCGGCACCTCCACTGAAAATTCCTCTTCGAACGCCATCACCAGTTCCACGATATCGAGTGAATCGGCGCCCAAATCCTCGATGAACGACGCTTGGGGCGTGACTTGCTCCGGATTGACCCCGAGCTGTTCCACGATGATGTCCTTGACCTTTTCCTCAATCGTTTTGTCAGCCATAAATAAAAATTTTTGGGTTGGAGCGCAACGCTTACCCCACGCCTTGCCGGACCGCAAGCAAAAGATTGTCGGTCATGTCGACCGAAGTGGAAACCTATCAAAGTGTTTCTGAGATCGATTGAACTCGTTCGTCTCCAGCGAAAGATTTACTTCGCGGTCTGTTGGCGTAGAAGAGAGGAGTGCCTGACGCACCTGTTGAACTCGACGAATTGGTCGATCTGAAAATGCTGCCGGCGTGGGTCAACGAACCGCCGCCGGGTCAGCGTTACGCAGGGCATGATGGCGAAGGTGAGCGCGAGCGCCGTGGACGTGATCGTCGGCCGCGTGACAAATGGCGATCCAATCGAAAAGGAGCGCGCCGCGAGTTCGACCGTCCGACTTCGAAAGAAAAACGGCCGGATCAACCGCGACCGTATGATCGAAGACCTGCGCGCGGTCATGATGGATATCGCAAAGATCGACGTCATAAGCCGGTGGAGAAACCGTTGCCACCGATCGCGGTTAAGTTTCTGCCGCGCGCAGCCGCGTTCGAAAATGTGGTCGCGCAAATCAAATCCAGCTCAGTTGCCTATTCGCTCTTCGCCCTCGCGCGCTTGTTTTTGGAAAAGGCGCCCCGTCACGATGTGAAATTGAGCGCCCCGCCGGAAGTTTCACTCTTTCAACTCGGTGAGAACGGCGCCGTTTCGGTCGATCGGCATTTTCTTGAGCGGAGCGCGTTTCGTTTCGCGCAGGGCGACTTTTACCAGGTCGACATCACTGAGACTGAGCCGATTAAGGGAAATTTCACCAACGTCGCGCGTGACCGATTGAGCGGGGCGCTGCTCGGCCCAACCAATCATCACGATTATCAACGGCGTTTAAGAAATCTTTACGAGCAGCGTTTCAGCCGGCGAATGAGTTTCGCCGATTACCAGCGCCAGATTCAAATCGTCACCGATCCCAGCGAGATCGAGAAGTGGAAGGAAGATGCGCGCAAGGTGACGACTTATTCGACTCTGCGCGAAGAACCGCCGGAAACATTTGCCTCCGCGATTGAAGCCGAGCGGCATTTTGAGAAAAGTCATTTGCCGGGGCTCGTGCGCTCGATTTCGGAATTGGTCATCGATGGTCCGGCGAGCCGGCGGATGCACGATCGCGCCCTCAATCGATTAATCGAAAACGAATGGAATCGCGAAACGAAATCTCCGTCGCCGATGATGCAGGAACTCGCGGCGCGTTTTCGCGAAGGCGGCCTCCACGTTTTTCGGCATAGGCGAGGAATGCTGTTCGTCTCGTCGATTTATCCGCGCGCATTCGCCAACGAACAGACCGCTGTCTCATCACAGGTCCGAACAATTGTCGAGGCAATTGCGGCCCAACCACGAATTGGCCGCAAAGAACTGGCCGACAAATTAATTGTCGATCTTACCGGCGAGGAAGCAGAGCGCGCGAAGCTGGCACTTGCTTCGAATCTACTCTGGCTTATTTCGGCCGGTCACGTGATCGAGTTCAACGACGGCTCGCTCGATCTGCCACGGGAAAAAGCGAAACCAAAAGCGGCCGAACAAAAGGAGGCCGCGGCGGCATCCATGTCGGCCGCGGAACAAGAGGAACGTGTGGAGGCAGGCGCGCCGCTGGCGTCAGAAAATTGTAGGGCGCCTGTGTCAGACGCCGACGCAGATGGCGTTTCACAGAAAGGCCCTACAACAGAAGAGTTCGTCGGCTCGACAGAGTCTCGCCCCACCGAGGAACCAACACAAATCGGCGGCAGCTAGATCGCGCCGGCTTTTTTCAACGCTTTGTAAGCACCGTTCTTGTTGATCGTCTTCAGGCCGCGCGCGGTCACGCGCACGCGGACAAATTTCTTCATCTCTGGCACCCAGATCCGGTGCTCGTGCAGGTTCGGCGCGAACAATCGCGGCACATTCTTGGTCACGTGCCGGCCGACGCCGCCCTTTTTCTTGGCCATACCACGGCGGTGAATCTCGCTACCGCGCGTAGGCCTTGATCCAGTAATAGCGCAAATTCTCGACATGGTGCTTAAAACGGGGGCGCACAAGATGCCGCGCGAAACCGGATTGTCAAACGATTTAACCACGAATAGACACAAATGATGTGACAACGTGCTCGTTAATCCTTATTCGTGTGTATTCGTAGTGGTTGAACTGAACAAATGAGTCAAAAGAGCAAGCTGCGAATTGGGATCGTCGGAGCGGGGAACATCGTGAAGAAGCGGCATTTGCCCGCGCTGAAGAAAAACCCCGATGTCGATATCGTTGCCGTCTCGAACTCGACCTACGAAAGCAGCGAGCAGTTTTGCAAGGAACATTGCAAAGGCGCCACACCGATGGCGAACTGGGCCGATCTGCTCGCGTTGCCCGATCTCGACATTATCTGGATCGGCACGCCCCCGTACATGCATTCGGCGGTTACGATTTCCGCGCTCGAAGCCGGAAAACATGTTTTTTGTCAGGCGCGCATGGCGATGGACCTGGCCGAAGCGGAGGAAATGCTTGCCGCCTCGAGACGTTATCCCGAGCTGGTGACGATGCTTTGTCCGCCGCCGTTTGGGATGCGTGCCGATCTACTGATCAAAAAATCGCTCGCCGAAAATTTCATTGGCAAACCGCACGCTGTGCGTCTGCAAAGTTTCACCGGCGTTTACTTGAATCCGGAAGCGCCTGCGCATTGGCGGCAGAAGATCGAGATCAGTGGGCTCAACGTCCTCACGCTGGGAATTTACGTGGAAGTGATGCAGCGTTGGCTCGGCGACCTCGCCGGCGTGTTCGCGCGCGGAAAAATTTTGAACGCCGATCGGCGCGGTTACCACGTCATCATTCCTGACATGCTCAACGTGCTTTGCGTTTTCGAAGACGGGGCTGAAGGCGTGCTCGAGTTCAGCGGCGTCCATGCTGGCGCGGCGAACGATCGGTTGCGAATTTTCGGCGACCGCGGCGCGTTGCTTTACGATTTTACCAACGAACGCGTTCGCAGCGTGAAGTATGGCCGCCGCGAAATGGAGGACGTCGACGTTCCAAAGGAGCTGGTCACCGAGTGGAGCGTGGAGAATGATTTCATCGCAGCGGTGAAATCAAAAGGCGGCGTCCGGCCGCGACCAAGTTTCGAGGATGGCGTCCGTTACATGCGTGTCGTACAAGCCGTGGCCGACTCCCGCGCTCGTAACGAATGGGTCGACATTAAGAAGTAATCGCTCTTTCCTCCCGAATCAACGGAGACGATGAGGGCTCTCACACGAGATGATTGATCATACTAATTACTTTGTGTGATCCGCGCTTCGGCTATGGACCCTTCGCTTGGGCCCAGGATGACACGTGCGTGATATTCTGGTGATTGGGCGAGTCCCCTCTTCGCTGTCTCACTCCTGTTAGTGCTTGCGTCGTCGGTGCAAGTCCTGACTGTGCAGCCGGGTCGTAAGTTTGCAGCACGGCATGGTGTTCACGCTTGGCGATCGCTGACTCTTGCATCGACCGGAGCGGGACAATCACTCCTGTTACGATGGATCCTTTCGATAAGCGACGAGGTAATAAAAGTTTCCCGACCATGCAGACCTCCGCGCGAACTGCGCCCGAGTTCTAGCATTGTGGCTCGCGAAGAGCAATTGTTCCGCGCTTGGAATTTAACCAAAATGATTCCAAAGTGGAGGTATGCGAGCGGTTGGCTCACGTTCCCTCATTCAACGCGAAATTGGGAGCGATCGAGTGTGCATCCTCACGTTCGACCGGCCCGAATCAGGCGCGAACATTTTCGATGCCGCTACCATGTCGGAGCTCAGCGAGCATGTCGATGCGATCGAGCGCGACAGTTCGCTCCGCGGATTGATCATTACCTCGGCGAAGAAATCGATCTTTATCGCGGGCGCCGATTTGAAGACGTTACGCAGACAGGCCCAAACCGGTGAGATGCGCGATTTCATCGCCGGAGGTCAGCGCGTTTTCAATCGCATCGCTGCGCTGAAGATTCCGACGGTGACGGCGATCCATGGCGCGTGTGCAGGTGGCGGGTACGAAATCACGCTGGCGTGCGATTGGCGCGTCGCGTCCGACGATCCGGCCACGCGGATCGGATTACCGGAGACAACACTCGGTCTGATTCCAGCATGGGGCGGGAGCACGCGCTTGCCGCGATTGATTGGTGCGGAGAAAGCCGTCGAAGTGATTCTGAAGGGCAAGCTTTATTCTGCCGCGGAAGCGCAAAAGCTCGGTCTCGTCGACGAAATCGGACCCCGCGATCTGCTTCTCGATCTTGCTCGGAAAAAATTGGGCGAGGGAAAAAGAAAAGCTTCCACGCTGGCGAAAATGGAAAAGGAAATCCCAACCCCACGCGCGAATGGCAACGCCGCGCCCGCGCGCGCCCTCGAGATCGTGAACAAGACGCTCACGATTTCGCCGGACGAATCGATGAAGCTCGAACTCGATGCGATTGTTGATCTTGGCAAAACAGAATCGACCCAGAATTTGATCCGGAATTTCTTCCTGGCCGAAAAATACAAAAAAGGAGGTTCAAGCAAACAATTCGACAAAGTTGCGCACGCGGCGGTGATCGGCGCCGGCGTGATGGGTTCCGGAATTGCGCAATGGCTGAGCTCGCGCGGCGTAACCGTGATTCTGCGCGACGTGAGTCGCGAAGTTCTCGATCGTGGGCTCGCAAACATCGAGCAGACTTACACCGATGCAGTAAAGCGCGGTTTGATGACGGAAGAGAAAGCCAAGCGGGGCCGCGCCCGCATCATTTGCTCGACCGCGCCGATGGAATTGCGCGACGTCGCATTCGTGATCGAGGCCGCGTCAGAGAAAATGGAGATCAAAAAGGAAATCTTCCGCGAGTTGTCGATGCAGGCGGGGCCAAAGACAATTATCGCGACGAACACGTCCGCGCTTCCGGTGAGCGAACTGGCCGACTGCACCGTGTCGCCTGATCGCGTGATCGGTTTGCATTTCTTTAATCCCGTCAGCCGAATGAAACTCGTTGAAGTTGTCGTCGCAAGGGAAAGCTCGGACGACACGAAAGAGCGCGCTCTGGCGTTCACGAGACAAATTGGGAAACTCCCGGTCGTCGTGCGCGACAGCCCCGGGTTTTTGGTGAATCGCGTTCTGTTTCCGTATTTGGTGGACGCCACTGAATTGTTCGAGGCCGGCGTTAACGCGGAGAAAATCGACCACGCGCTTCTGAAATGGGGAATGCCGATGGGGCCGTTGCGCTTGATCGACAAAATTGGAATCGATGTCACGGTCGATATCGCGACGACCCTTGAAAAAGCATACGGCCGGCGCGATCGCCCGCCAGAGATTTTGAGAAAGATGCGCGCAGCGAAATTGCTCGGTCCGAAAACGGGAAGTGGTTTTTACAAATACGAGGGCAAAGCTCAATCGCCTAACGAATCGCTGGCGCAATGGCGGCGTGACGATGCTCCAAAGGAAGATGTTGATCTGGCGAATCGTTTGATGTTTTTGATGGTCAACGAAGCCGCTCGTTGCATTGAAGAAAAAGTTGTCGAATCGCCTGCGGACGCTGATTACGGAATGATTCTCGGGACCGGATTTGCGCCGCATCGGGGCGGACCGTTGCGTTTCGCCGAAGATTTCGGCTTAGAGAAAATTGCCGAAGAAATGAGCCGTCTCACCAAAACCGATGGCAAATTTGAGCCATGCGAGATCTTGAAGAAGCACGCGCGGGACGGAACGAAGTTCAACGAATCATGAAATCGTCACTGGACGCGCCCGCGAAACAAAACAGCGGGGAGCCGAAGGCCAAATCGCAAAAAGCCGTGCCTGCGTCGGTCATAGACACTTCCAAAATGTCGAAGGGGAAGCGCGAAGCGCTCGAGCTCGCCGAAGCGTCGCGCGATCCGCTGGATGAGCGTGGCAGTTTCGCGAGCAACCTCTTCATTGGCCGTTACGATTTTGATCGAATTTATCCGTGGCCGGCGCAAAGCGTGGAAGATCGAGAAGCGGGAAAGGAGTTTCTCGCGAATCTCGAAAAATATCTCCGCGAGAATGTCGACCCCGACGAGGTCGATCGCACCGGCGAGATTCCGCAGAGGAACATTGACGATCTTTTCGCTATGGGCGCGTTCGGCGTCAAAATCCCGAAGCAGTACGCAGGACTCGGCTTGTCGCAGGTCAATTATGGGCGCGCCGCGATGTTGCTCGGGAGCTGGGACGAAAATCTCACAGCGCTTGTTTCGGCTCATCAATCGATCGGCGTTCCGCAGCCGCTGCTGCTTTTCGGAACGGACGAACAAAAGAAGAAGTACTTGCCGCGCGTCGCGCGCAAGGAAATCTCGGCATTCGCGCTAACGGAATGGAACGCCGGCTCCGATCCGGCGAACATGAGTTTGCGCGCCGACCCAACCGAAGACGGCTCGACGTTCATTTTAAACGGTGAAAAACTTTGGTGCACGAATCTGATCAAGGCCGGTGTGCTCGTTGTCATGGCAGTGACACCGCCGAAGATCGTTAACGGCAGGGAGCGCAAACAAATCACTGCGTTCATCGTCGATATTGATTCACCTGGGTTGGAGATCACATACCGTTGCCGGTTCATGGGATTGCGCGCGCTTTACAACGGCATCGTGAAATTCACGAACGTGCGCGTGCCGCGCGAAAATATGATCGCGAAGGAAGGCCAGGGGCTAAAAGTCGCGCTGACGACTTTGAACACCGGTAGACTCACAATTCCCGCCGCCTGCGTCGGTTTGTCGAAACGTTTGCTTGAGATTTCGCGCAAATGGGCGAGCGAGCGAATTCAATGGGGCGGACCAATCGGACGACATTCAGCGATCGCCGGAAAAATTGCGGAGATGGCCGGCAACACTTTTGCGATGGAGGCGATCACGTTTCTGACTTCTGGCTTGGTGGATCGAAAGGCAGGCGATCTCCGAATCGAGACTGCGATGTGCAAACTGTGGTCGACCGAAACGACATGGAAAATTTCCGACGACGCGATGCAGGTGCGTGGCGGTCGCGGTTATGAAACGGCGCAATCGCTCAAAGGTCGCGGCGAAGAAGGAATCCCGGTCGAACGTTTCCTGCGCGATTGTCGGATTAATATGATTTTCGAAGGCTCGAGCGAAATCATGCGGCTTTTTATCGCCCGCGAAGCGCTCGACCCACATTTGAAAGTCGGCGGTGCGATTTTCAACACGACTTTGCCAATGTCCGAGCGATTGAAAGCCGTGTTCACGTCGGGGAAATTTTACGCCGGATGGTATCCGCGCCAGTGGTTCTCGACCGGTGCCGGCAAGGTTGACAGTCTCCATTGCGATCTGCGACGACACGTGAATTATTCCGCGCGAGCGAGCAAAAGACTCGCGCGCGGATTGTTTCATGCGATGGCGCGCTTTGGCCCGAAACTCGATCGCGAGCAACTTTTGCTTTCGCGCTTTGTCGGAATTGCGACCGAGCTTTTCGCAATCGCTGCGACCTGCTCCTTCGCCCAATACAAGATCGATCACGGCGAACCCACCGATGAAATTTTGTCGGCCGCGAATTACTTTTGCAATTCGGCGAAGGCGCGGATCGACCACTTCTTTGCCGGCACGCGCCGGAATCCGGACAAGCGCGGCTACCAGTTCACCCAGGAACTGCTGAGCGGGAAGCATTCCAGCTTACGCGAGGGGATCGTCCGTTAACCTGTTTCGCGCCAATGTCGCGAACGTTCCGGTGGTTCGCGATTCCGTGCATTCTTGCCTACTTCGTCTTGCGACCAGACCGCTCTCGGGCTGACATTACGATCAATTTTTCAAGAATAAGGATGTGCCTGCTGCTCTGGCGAGTCATTACGGTCTCCAGAAAAGGTCCAAAACAATCGCTGCGCCTAGTTTGGGGGAACGCCGCACGGCCAACGCCAAAGAGATGGGACTCCTGACCGCGTGGGCCGAAAGCTTGCATGGAAGGAAGCGCGACCTGCTTAAATAGCGACGTGGAGGGCATGAAGGCTTTCACGGCCGAGGTCGCGGAATTCGATGCCGCGCTCGCAAAAGCGACCGCGGAATAAAGCGCGATCTGGCCGCAAACACAAAAGAAGTAGGACGTCACCCCGCGTCCGGTTGACCAACTTCGCGCCAAAAGCTAATCTCAACGGATGAGTATGCCGCCCATGCTCACCCAGGCGGCCCGCAGTTCGCGGCCGCGTTTGAGCAGGAGTAAAAATAGAAAATCTGTCGGTCCGGCGCGTGTTTTGGACACGCTCAGCAGGCACATTTTGCTCGATGGTTTCAAGATTGTTCTCGACCAGGAAAGGAGCTCCGGCTCGCATCTGGTAGACGCCGCGAACGGCCATCGCTTGATCGATCTTTACGGTTTCTTCGGATCGCTGACGATCGGATTTAACCATCCCTACTTCGATCAACCAGAAGTGCAGCGCGATCTGCTGCGCGCGGCGAAGGCGAAGGTCGCCAACTCGGACGTTTATTCGGAATCCTACGCGGAATTTGTGGAAACGTTTGCGCGCGTTGCCGGCTTGCGGCCGTTAAGTAAATATTTGTTCATCGAAGGCGGTGCGCTCGCGGTCGAGAACGCGCTGAAAGCGGCGATGGATTGGAAAGTGCGAAAGAACATGGCCGCCGGTCATGGCGAACGCGGCACGCAAGTTTTGCATTTCCGGCACGCGTTTCATGGACGCAGCGGTTACACCATGAGCCTAACCAATACCGATCCGCGCAAGACAGATTTGTTCGCGAAATTTGATTGGCCGCGCGTCTCGTGTCCGCACATCGATTTTTCGTTGGCTGAGCCTGAGCGCGAAAAGGACGTGATCGCGCGCGAGAAAAAAGCCGAGCAGGAAATCCGCGATTGGATTGACAAACGCCGGATCGACATCTGCGCCATTATTATCGAGCCGATCCAGGGCGAAGGCGGCGACAATCATTTCCGTGGCGAATGGTTGAAGAAACTTCGACGAATCTGCGACGAAAACGATATCCTGCTCATTTTTGACGAAGTGCAATGCGGCATGGGCGCCACTGGAAAAATGTGGTGCTGTCAGCATTTCGACATCCTGCCAGATCTGCTTTCGTTTGGGAAAAAGGCCCAAACATGCGGCGTGATGGCTGGTCCGCGGCTCGATGAAGTGAACGACAACGCCTTCCGGTTGCCCAGCCGATTGAATTCGACCTGGGGTGGAAATCTGACCGATATGGTCCGATCGATGCATTACATGCACATCATTGAAAAAGAATTTCTGGTCGAGAACGCAGCCAAGGTTGGCGCGTATTTTTTGGATCAGCTGTGCGACCTGCAGCGTTACGAACCAATGATCACTGCTGTGCGCGGTCGCGGCTTGTTCCTCGCGTTTGATCTCCCAGATGCGGACACGCGCGAGCGATTTTGGAAGGGCTTGTTCGATCTTGGCGTGCTGGCTTTGCGTTCCGGCGAACGCTCGATTCGTTTTCGTCCGGCGCTCGATATCACCGCCGAAGTTGTGGATGAAGCGATGGGTTTAATTCGGCAATATTGCCGCAAACGCAAATAGCGATGCAATCAGTCTTTGAGAAGCTCGCGCTGAGCGGGGATAACGCAGGAGTCTTTGACGGCGAATGGCGCGGCGGCGGCGCGAAAATCGATAAGTTCTCGCCAATCGATGGGACGAAACTAGCGAGCGTTCGGACTGCGTCGGACGATGATTACAAAAGGGCAATCGTGCGCGCGCAGGAAGCGTTTGAGAAATGGAGAAAAACTCCCGGACCGGTGCGTGGTGATACTGTTCGCCGCTTAGGAAACGCTCTTCGCGATTTGAAACACGAGCTTAGCCAGCTCGTGACACTTGAGACCGGGAAGATCATCGCCGAAGGGGAAGGCGAAGTGCAGGAGATGATCGACATTTGCGATTTTGCGGTCGGCCAATCGCGGATGCTTTACGGGCTGACGATTCAATCCGAGCGGCCGAGTCACCGTCTGATGGAACAGTGGCATCCGCTCGGCCTCGTCGCCGTGATCACTGCGTTTAATTTTCCGGTCGCGGTCTGGTCCTGGAACGCGGCACTCGCTGCTGTTTGCGGCGACGCAACAATTTGGAAGCCGTCAGAGAAAACTCCGCTGACTGCGATTGCAGTGACAAAGATTGCCGAGCGGGTTTGCCGCGAAGCCGGAGCTGATCCGGCGATTTTTAGCTTACTGATTGGAGATCGCAGGACAGTTGGCCAAAAATTGGCGGACGATGCCCGAATTCCTTTGATCTCGGCGACCGGTTCAGTCGCGATGGGACTGAACGTTGCGAAAACGGTTCATGGTCGCCTTGGCAGGACGATCATGGAGCTCGGCGGCAATAACGCTCTGATTGTCGCGCCGACCGCCGATATCGATCTAGCGATGGAATCAATTTTCTTCGGCGCAGTCGGAACGGCCGGTCAACGTTGCACTTCGACGCGGCGCGTGATCATGCATGAGTCGGTCGCGGACAAAGTCCGCCAAAAATTACTGCGCGCATACAAATCGCTCCCGATCGGAAATCCGCTCGATCGAAAAACTTTGATGGGGCCGTTGATCGACAAAAAAGCGGTCGATGCGGTGCAGGATTCGATTCAGAAACTGAAAGCCGAAGGCGGCGAAGTTCTTTACGGCGGCGAACCGATGGATTTGCCGGGCGGCTGCTATATGAAGCCGTGCCTCGCAAACGCAAAACCGAATTTCAGAATTGTGCAGGAAGAAACGTTTGGGCCGCTGCTTTATTTGATGACATATCGCGATTTTGATGAAGCGATCGCGATACAAAACGGCGTGCCGCAGGGCCTAACGAGCTCCATTTTCACAAATGACGTGCGCGAAGCGGAGAGATTTGTCAGTGCGGTTGGCAGCGATTGCGGCATTGCGAATGTGAACACCGGCACGAGTGGTGCCGAGATCGGCGGTGCGTTCGGTGGCGAAAAGAATACGGGAGGCGGGCGTGAGAGCGGCAGCGATTCATGGAAGAGCTACATGCGCCGACAAACCAACACGATTAACTTCTCCTCCGAGCTTCCGCTGGCTCAGGGAATCCAGTTTGGCGCGGGCGAAGGAAGCGGAGCGGTTTAACGAGCCGTCGTTAGTTCGAAAAGCCCGCCGAGATCTTTGGCGGTATCAATGCTCATAATGCATTTCTGCAACTTTATGCATTGATTCTTGCCGATCACGTCGCCGCCGAGCGCGGTGAATTTCACCGCAATCTCATCCTCGGTCATCGGATCGCGGGGGTCGCCCTTCGGAACATCGACCTGCGTGAAGTGCGACTTGCCGTCATTGGTCGTAATCGTCACGCGGCTCGGCTGAAACTTCGGAAAGAGCGCTTCAAATTCTTCGTTCGCGACCACTTTCACTTTGTCCATGATTGGAACGAGGGACCTATCGCGAACACGTTCTTCCTTGAATTGCAACGGCGTTACCATTCCGTCAACGAGTCCGACGGCCATGCAATAAGGCAGCGAATGGTCGGCCGTTTCTTTTGATTCAGGACGATATTTGTGCGGATCGCCGAGGATGTCGGCGGCACGCGCAATCACTTCGACTTTGATTTCTTTCACGTCGTCGGCCTCGATCTTATGTTCTTTGACCGTCTTCATCATCGCGGTCAACGGCGCGTGACTCAGCGCTTCGATCGGAAAACTTTTCATCCCGCAATCGAGAATCCGGTAGTGAGACTTCGGTGAATGCGGAAGATCTTTGACCAATTCCTCGTCGTCGAACGCTGCGGGCTGACCTTTGTATTGAACATGGTGGAATACAGCGAACAGTCCTTCCTTGCCGTCAATGATGTGCTCTGGTCCGGAAAATCCGGCGCGGGCGAGCAGCGCGCTTTCTGCGCCCATGCGACCGGCCCACGGATCGACCGTGTTCTTCATGTTGGTGAGCTTTCCGGCAGTCACTGCTCCCGGACAAAACGTGCGCGCCGCGCTAATGCCGATGGCCGAGACCATTTGATCGCCAGTGAGATTCAAGACGCGGCCGGCTGCGACCGGCGCTGCGAACGCGCTCAACGTCGCATGATGCCAGCCATATTCGCGCACTCCGGGTCGCCCGATTTCGCAGAGACGCATTTCAATTTCGTAGGCAATGATTGTTGCCAAAATCAGATCCTTGCCGCTCAATCCTTCGCTTTCGCAGAGCGCGAGCGGCGCCGCGATGAGATCGCTCGGATGGCACGGGTCCGCTTTCCAATAAACGTCGTTGTAATCCATTGCGCGGATCATGTGGCCGTTTAGAAACGCGGCATCGACCGGATTGGTTTTGAAGCCGGAGACGAATGCAGTCGCTTTGCCGTTGCCGCCGCCCATCGCCCGATAGTGTTTCAGCAAAATCTTCGCGTCGTCTTGCTGGCTGCCGCCCAGCGCGCAGCCGATCGAGTCAAACCAAAATAATTTCGCAGCTTGGATCGCCTCCGTCGAAAGATGTTCGTATTTCAGCGTGCGCGCCCATTCAGCAATAACGCCCGATAGGAGACGTTTTGATTCAGTTGCGTGCTTTGCCATGACGCTGTCGATGTTGTGATTAACTGGCGTAATCGGCGATCGCTTTCGCGACTTCAAGCGTGGAGTTTTTGCCGCCCATGTCGTAAGTGCGCATTTTTCCTTCCTTAATCACGCGGGCGATCGCGTTTTCCAAACGCGCTGCCTTTTCCGCTTCCTTGAGCCAATCAAGCATCAGCTTTGTCGTTAAAAGCATCGCGATCGGATTGACCTTGTATTGAGCGGCATATTTCGGAGCCGAGCCGTGTGTGGGTTCGAACACGGCGTAGTTGTCGCCGAGGTTCGCGCTCGGCGCGAATCCGAGTCCACCGACTAAACCCGCGCATAGATCGCTCACGATGTCGCCAAACATATTTTCTGCGACAAGCACTGAGTAATCCTGCGGGTTCTTGAACATCCACATGCAGATCGCGTCGATGTTCGCGTCGTCGGCGCGGATGTCGGGAAAACTTATAGCAACATCGCGGAAGCAGCGCATCATCAAGCCGCCGGTCTCGCGGAGCACATTCGGTTTTTCGATCAGTGTGACGCGTTTGCGTCCGGTTTTCCTCGCGAACTCAAACGCTTGTTTGCAAATGTTAGTGCAACCCTGCACGCTCATGATCCGCGTCGAAAGCGCTATGTTCTCGAGTCCGGCTTTGTCTCTCCATTTCTTCATCTTCGGATTAGCGCAGAGCGCCGTGTAAACCGACTCCGGCAACGGGAAAAATTCGACGCCCCCGTACATGCCCTCAGTGTTTTCCCGAAACACGACTTGATCGATCAGCACATCTTCGCCGCTCGGGTTAGTGACTTTGTTGCCGCGAAAATTCAGTGGATTACCTGGATAACTTTTACACGGCCGCATGTTGGTGTGGAGATTGAACAACTGCCGCAGCCCAACGATCGGCGAAAAATAAACGAGCCCTTTGCCTTTGAGTTCAGGCGCCAATTCTTCCTTCGCTTCGGATTGAGGTTTGCTCGTGATCGCGCCAAAGAGGCCGCAGGTCGTTTCTTTCAGCACTTTGACCGTGCGGTCGGGCAGCGCGTTGCCTTCCTTGCACCAAAACTCCCAGCCGATGTCGCAGGGCACGTATTCAGCGTCGAGTTTGATCTGATCCAAAATGAGGCGCGCAGCCACCATCACGTCATGTCCCACGCCGTCACCTGGCATCCAAGCAATTCGATATTTCGCCATAGGATGTCGATGTTATCGGCGTGTGTCGCGCTCGCAAGCGAGTCAGCTTACCTTTTCGCGCGAAGAGAGGAAGCAACCAGATTTTCGGCGCCGCCCGCAACAATCAATTCCTGAGCGGTGGGACTCAGCGGCGGGAAAGCGAATGATTTTTCGCCAACGGTGAGGACGGAACTGGCGTAGTCGATTGTGATTTCCGGACCAACTGTGGTCGGCGCGCGATTCTTCAACGTATTGCGCAAGTGCGCCACCAAATCCGGACATTCAAAAGCTACGAAGCCGTTGTTGAACGCGTTGCGTTTGTAGGTCTCGGAGAAACTTGCGGCGATGACGCAGGGAATTCCCTTAAATTTCAACGCCGTTGCCGCCTGTTCGCGGCTCGAACCGCTTCCGAAATTCAATCCGCCGACTACGACATCGCCTTTTTGATAGAGCGCGTTGAAATTCGGGTCGTAATTTTCAAATGTGACCGCCGCCATTTCCTCTGGGGTCATGTCGTCGCGATAAGTGTGTTTGCTGCCGTAGATCCCATCTGTGTTCAGATTGTCTTTGTCGATCAAAAGAACACGGCCGTGCACTTTCGGCGGGAAACCCGCGATGATTTCCACCGAACTCGCCGACTTCGCTTTCTTTTCGGTGCGACGAACTGCGATGCCCGCGGGGCGCTCGGAAAATGTCTGCGGCGCGCAAATGAATCCAGCCAACGCGCTCGCCGCGACGACCGCTGGCGAACCCAAATAAACGAGCGCCTCGCGATCGCCCATACGGCCTTTAAAATTTCGGTTTGTAGCGCTGATCGCAGTTTCGCCTTTTTGAACTAAACCGCGGCCCAGACCGATGCATGCTCCGCAGCCCGGCGGTAATGGAATTGCGCCGGCATCTATTAAAGTTTTCCAATCGCCATTCGATTCCGACTTCGCCTGCACTTCGGCGCTGGCCGGCGCCAGATAAAATTCAACGCCGTCGGCAATGTGTCCGCCCCGTGCACGCACAACTTCGGCGGCGTCGTGTAAATCCTCAAACCGCGCGTTGACGCAGGACAGCAAATAAGCCTTCTGAATCGGGACGTGTTTTCGTTCGATTTCGGGAAGCGAGACGATCGTTTTCACTTCGTTAGGCCCGGAAACGTGCGGAACCACACTCGTGAGATCGAGATCGAGTTCGATAGCGTAATCGGCATCTGGATCAGCACTGGTCTCGCTTTGATTCTTCCACCAAGTGTCGATGTCGATCTTGTTATAACCTGATCGGCTTTTCGGGCCGCGCTTTCCGGGACGGTTCGGATTGGTGAACTCGGGGACGCGCGACCGAAGGTAATTTACAGTGACTTCATCGAAAGGAAAGACGCCGGCGAGCGCGCCCCACTCAGTCGTCATGTTAGCGATCGTCATGCGCTCGGACATGGAAAGTGCCAGCACTCCGTCGCCTACGAATTCCACCGCGTGATTGAGCACCTCGTCTTTGTTGAACAAGCCGCACAGCGTGATGATCACGTCTTTGCCCGTAACGCTGGGTGAAAGTGTTCCTTTGAGCCGGACCTTCGCGACCGACGGGACTTGCCACCAGGTGACTCCGGTTGCCCAAATGCTTGCGGCGTCGGTGCGCACGACCGGCGTGCCGAGCGCGGCCATCGCGCCGTATAAATTTGAATGCGAATCACTCGCCACCACCAGTGCACCGGGGACCACGTAGCCCTGCTCGACCATCACCTGGTGGGAAATTCCGGTGCCAGCTGGGTAAAAATCAATGCCGTGTTCGGCGGCGAACGCCGCGATCTTGGCGTACTTCTCGAGATTTTTTGGCGTCGTGTTTTGAATGTCGTGATCGATCGCGAACACCGGTTGTGCCGGATCGGCGATTTTGGTTGCACCGATCTGTTTGAACTTCGGAATCACCGCGCCGGTGTTGTCGTGCGTCATCACGTGCCGCGGACGGATCGAAACAAAATCGCCAGCGCGCACCATCGCGCCTTTCGGAAGTCCATCCGCGTGTCGTGCGGCAATTTTTTCGACCAGCGTCAGGCCCATGGCGATTTTGTCAAAGATTACTTCTTGCCCACGCGCTTGCCAAGGAGCTTGGCGATGTCGAAGTCCACAAAATCAGCGTGATGAAAGATGATCGACTCGATTGAGCGCTCCACTTTGTCTCCTTCGTGGCTGTGCGTCGCGATCACATGCATGACTTCGGCGGGAATTCCGTGTTTGTAGGCCAGCGCGACGCCGCTGAACGGGTGCCGCAGGCGTTGTCCAAATTTCCCCTGGACCACTTTGCCTGACGTGTCCTTGTCGTACTCAAGCGGTTTGCCGACATCGGCCAGGAGCGCTCCGGCGATGAGATGATCGCGTTGGATCGGAATGCTGCATCGAAACGATCTCCTAAGCACGTCGGCGATGGCGATACATTGCCGCGCGCAGGAATTCAAGTGCTCCACGAACGTCATCTCGATATCGCCAGCTAGCAGCGTGAACTTCACCGCGCGCAATTCGGCAAAGGTCCAGCCCTTTTTGCCGCAACCGGTACTGATCGCTTCGCTCCACACTGCCGCCACTTTTTCGCGCAATGACTTCTGTTTGATCTTCATCAAGCTAGGAAACAGCTTTGCGATTTCTTTAACGCCGTAGGTTTTTTGCTGGGTCGTTGTTGTCATGATTGTCGATCTTTGTTTAGGATGAAATTCTTCTCGGCGGCGGTCCGTCGTAGCCGTGTTTGACCGGGTCGATTCGCCTCATTGGCTTTTCGCGAGTCTGTTCTTCGATCACGTGCGCAATGAGTCCGGGCGCGCGCGCGATCATGAAAATACCGTTGAAGGCCACCGGATTCATTCCGAGATCGGCCAGAATTGCCCCGATCGCGCCGTCGACATTGATCGGCAACGCTTGCTTGGCATCGGCGAATGATTTTTCAACTGCGCGCGCCGCTTTCATGTGCATGCCGTCCACGCCCGCTTCGCGGGCGAGCTCGAACAATCGCACTGTGCGTGGATCTTTGGTGTGAACGCGATGCCCAAAACCCGACATCCGTTCGCCAGTTTCGCGCATCGCGGCAAGCGTGCGGGTCGCGGCTTCGTCGATTGAAATGGATTCCCGCGTAGAACGATCAGCGATTACTTTCAGTTGGCGCGCGCAATCTTCGATCGCACCGCCGTGATACCGATTGATCGACATAATGCCGGCGGCGACGGCTGCGCTTAAAGACGCACCGGTTGAAGCGACCGTTCGCGCGGCCAAAGCGCTCGGCGGCGTCGCCCCGTGATCGATCGACGAAACGAGAATCGCGTCCATCAACCGGGCGACCTCTGGCTTCGGCAACTCGCCAGTCAAAATCAAATATGCCGCCGCGCCGAACGAAACGCGTCCCATCAGTTCGGCGATGTCATAGCCGCGCACGGCAACGCGATTCGGCTCAACGCGCGTGACTGCCGTGTTCCAGACTGCGTTCTTGTCGGTTTCACTCATCAGACTTTCTCCTTTCATTCGTTTCAAAATTTCAACGACCGCAGCCGGCAGTTCGCCGAAAGCATCGACCACGGTGGCACCGGCTTCACGCAAAGCTTTCACTTTTCCGGGCTGCGTGCCATGACCGCCTTCAATGATTGCGCCGGCATGGCTGAAGCGCGTGCCTTCGCGCGCCGCCTTTCCGCCGATATATGCAATCACCGGCTTGGTCACCTTTCGATTCCGAATCAACTGGGCGAGTTCTTCCTCCTGTGACGAACCGATTTCGCCAAAGATCACGATCGCTTCGGTAAGCGGATCTGCTTCAAACATGAGCGCCGCATCGGGAATGCGAATTCCGAGGACCGCGTCGCCGCCAATGTGGACGATTGTCGAAATGCGCACGCCCGCTTGTCCTAAATAATAGCCGGTGCTTGACGCCATCCCGCCCGAACGGCTAATCACGCCGACGCCTTTCGGAATTCCGGGTTTAAACCATTGCCGCGCACTCTCGGCCCGACCACCGATCATTCCGACGACGGCTTTGCCCGGACTCAAAACGCCGAGTGTATTCGGACCAAGAAACGTTGCGCCGTTGGCTTTGGCTGCGGCGGCAATTTCCATGGCGTCCCAAACCGGAACGCGATCCGGCACGAGCACGGTAAGTTTGATTCCGGCTTCAATCGCTGAGATGGCAGCATCTTTCGCACCTACTGCGGGCACGAAGAGGACAGAAATGTCGATCTTGTGCAAGGAATTGGCCGCATCCCGTGGCGTGTTGAATACGGGAACGCCAAGCACGTTCTCGCCGCCTTTCCCGGGCGTTACACCGGCGACCACGTTTGTTCCGTATTCGCGCATCAATCGCGTCCGTGCGCGGCCTTCGCGTCCCGTGATTCCCTGCACTAGGACGCGTTTCGTTTCGTCGACCAAGATCGCCATCTAGCGCGCGCCCCCGATCAGTTCGTCCAGTCCCGGGACATCAAGCTGCAAATAAAATCCTTCGATCTCGGCGAGCCGACATTCAATCTCGCACGCGACAAGCTCGGAATCTTTGTTCGCGAATTCTTCGCTCGGCAATCCTATTGCCGGTTTGCCTTCGCGATCAACCACTAGACCGCCGGAATGACTTTCAACTGCCGTGCGAATCTGCGGCCATTTCGGATTGTCGATCCAAACGCGGCCGCCTTTCACTTCAAACTTCGTGACCGAATTACTCTCGATAAACTTCGGTGCACGCGGACTCCGCGGTTTCCAGCTTTTGCCTTTTGCTTCTGCAACCAGCTCGGCGAACCGATTTGCGATCGTCGCGGGCGCGTCGGTTTTGCGATAGCCTTCAATCCGCGCACCAAGCAGTTTGGACATTCGCGCTAGAATTTCAACAGCGCGATCCTCGGTGTTGCCGCCGAGACGAATAACCGCTGGAATATCGAGATCGAGTTCCCAAAATGCTTTGGCCAATCCATAAGCGGACCAATATTGCTCCTGACTCGCGACGCCGGAGCCCGATCCGAAATAACCAACGAGATCCGGTTGCGCCAAAATAATCCGAGCCGCGCGATAAACTTTGGACGCGGATGGGTTACCGCTCGTGTCGGTGAAATTGGCGATCGTAAACCCGGCGTTGACGATCGCGTCCATCGACATCATCGATCCGCCGCCGCCCGCGCCATGAAAGCCCGCAAGACCCTTCGAATCTTTAGCGGCAGCGGTCGCCAACTGAGCGAAATAAAATGTTCCGCGGTGATCGCTTTGTTCCACGGCGTAAGCGATGCGTTCGAGAGCTGTAGGCGGATGATCAAACTCGCGCGCAATCTCAATTTTCAATTCGGGATGCTGCGCGACGGCGTAATCATCAATCGTGATGCGGCAATCCGCGGCAACAAATTCACCACTCTTCGTCAGAACGAGCGGATTAATTTCGAGTGACCGCGCTTCGGTGCTGCGCGCGGCAGCAAATAATTTCCGAACCGAATCGGCGAGTTGCTTCGCTTGTTCTTTTCTAAGTCCGCATGAATCAACCGCTTCGTTCAGCGCCGAATCAAGCGGTCCGGTTTTTACATCGCAAGCGATCCGGTGCGCTGATGCGGCGCGCTCTTCGACTCCGGTTCCGCCGCCGGCCGCAAAAATGATTACCGGCGCGCGGGCCGCGTCATCGATCGCAAGCGACAGAAAAAATTCCTGTTCGATGTTGATCTTTTCTTCAACCAGCACGGCTTCCACCGGAAATTCTCCGACTTTCATCGCCAGCATGCGTTTCGCGTGACTGCGCACCTCATCCGCCTTTTTCGCGAACGCGACTCCGCCGATGCCGGCCCGGCCAGTCGTCCACGCTTGAATCTTGATCACGACTTCGCCGCCAAGGGCTTTGGCCGCAGCCACCGCATCATCAGGAGTTAAAGCAGCGCGACCACGTGGAATTGTGAATCCATTCGCGGCCAAGATCGCTTTGCCTTGATACTCGTGAAGTCGGGCCATGGATGGGTGCTATTCCATTATCCTGGCCAATTTTCAAAACTGTTTCAGCATTCCAAAAAGATATGGCGCTGTTGAAAAGCTTTGGGCTTTAATCAGCCGCTGGCAATGACTTCGCTCGATTATTACGGCATCGAAGAACTGCTCACGGACAACGAACGGGCAGCGCGTGAGCGGGCGCGGCGTTTTGTGCAAGAGCAAGCGATGTCGGAAATCGTGCCTTGTCATCGCGCGGCCAAGTTTCCAGAAAAGCTCATCCCGCAAATGGGCGAGTTGGGTTTTTTTGCGCCGTATTTGAAAGAGTACGGTTGCGCGGGCGTGAGTTACACGGCGTTCGGGCTCATGATGCAGGAGCTTGAACGAGGCGACTCCGGGCTGCGTTCGCTCGCGTCGGTCCAGGGTGCACTTGCCATTCACGCAATTCATTCCTTCGGAACGCCCGAACAACAAACGCGTTGGCTTCCCGGATTGGTCTCAGGCAAACGCATCGGTTGTTTCGCGCTAACCGAGCACGGACACGGCTCAGATCCCGCCGGAATGGAAACGCGCGCGACCCGAGACGGCGATCATTATGTCTTGAATGGCAGCAAATGTTGGATTGGAAACGCGTCGATCGCCGACGTGAAAGTTGTTTGGGCGAAAGACGACGATCGAAAGGTCGGAGGATTCATTGTCGAGAAAGATGCGCCCGGATTTCGCGCGCAGGACATTGAAGGAAAATTCAGTCTGCGCATGTCGCGAACATCGGAGTGCTGGTTCGAAAATTGTCGCATTCCGATCGGAAACCGTTTGCCGAACGCGAAGGGCCTGCGCGCGCCGCTATCGTGTTTATCGCAGGCGCGCGTGAGCATAACCTGGGGAGTGATCGGCGCGGCGATCGATTGCTACGAGACGGCGCTCGCCTATGCAAAGTCGAGAAAGCAATTTGATCGGCCAATCGCCGGTTTCCAACTGGTGCAGGAAAAACTGGTTTGGATGGTGCAGGAAATCACCAAGGCTCAATTGCTCGCCTTGCGCCTCACTCGCATGATGGAAGCAGGCACGGCGCGTCCCGAACAAATTTCCCTGGCCAAACGCAACAACGCCTGGATGGCGCTCGAATGTGCGCGGAGGGCACGGGACGTTTTGGGTGCGGTCGGCATCACGGATCGCTATTCGGTCATTCGGCATTTGCTGAACCTTGAAACAGTCTGCACTTACGAAGGCACGCACGATATTCACATGCTGGTCGTTGGCCGCGACATCACCGGGATCAGTGGCTTTGGCGGCTGAGTCGCGTATGACAGCGCGCCGAGATTGGCTAAGCTAATTGCATGAGCGAGTCAGTTTACATTCTCGGCGGCGGGCGCACCGATTTTAAGCGCAACATGAAGAAGGAAGGGAAGACCATTCGGCATTTGATTGTCGAAGCCGGCAAGAAAGCGCTCGACGATGCCAAGATCGACGCGGGCGAGATTGAGGCGGGCGCGGTTGGAAATTTCAATGCCGGCCAGTTCACGAAGCAATTGCAGCTCGGCGCCTTCATTCCAGAGATCGATCCGAAGTTGCGCGGGATCCCGACGATGCACATCGAGGCCGCATGCGCTTCAGGCGCGCTTTCGGTTCTGCTCGGTGCGCAGTGGATCATGGGCGGAATTTACGATGCCGTGCTCGTCGTTGGTGCAGAGCAGCAGAAGACGATGTCATCGCTCGACGGATCCGATGTGCTCGGCGCGGCGGCCGATTATCACAACGAAAAACCGGAATACGGCGATTTCATGTTCCCGAAACTCTTTGGACGTATCGCCCAGATCTACATCGACAAATACGGGGCAAAGGAATCGGACCTGGCGACCGTGGCCTGGAAAAATTACGCACACGCGAAAATGAATCCGCTGGCGCAAATGCGCGATGCCGATTTAACCCTCGATTGTGCCTCGCAAGTATCCGACAAAAATCCGAGCGTCGCGCCGCCACTCAAAGTTTCGGATTGTTCGCAAATCACTGACGGCTCGGCGTCGCTCGTCCTCGTGTCCGGCAAATATTTAGACAAGATCGGCCGCGACAAAAAGAAAACGCCGCGACTGCTCGGTTTTGGTCACGCGACCGATTATTTGCCGCTCGACAAAAAAGACGCGCCGACATTTTCGATCGCGCGCAAAGCAGCGGAGAGAGCTTTCGGAATGGCGAATTTGAAACCGCGCGATTTAAATGGCGCCGACGTTCACGATTGTTTCTCGGTCACTGAGATTGTGGCTTACGAGATTCTCGGACTGGCCGAACCCGGCAAAGGCGCCGAGCTCGCAAAAAGTGGTGCGACCGCATTGCCGCAAGTCCGTAATGAGAAAATGAAAGGCAAGTTTGCGTTTGAAATTCCAGTGAATCCCGGTGGCGGTTTAATTGGTGACGGCCATCCCGTCGGTGCGACGGGGGTTCGACAGGTGTTCGAAGCTTATCAGCATCTGACCGACCAGGCAGGCCAACGGCAGATTCCAAACTCGAAGCGGTATCTCACGTTCAACATGGGCGGCAGTCTAACGACGTCCGTCGCGATGTTGTGGGGACGCGACTAAGAAGAGATCTTGCGGAGCTGCGCGACGCGGTCTCGAACCGCCTTGCAGCAGCGCTTGCGCTCGCGAACGGGATCTGATTCGGGTAAAGATTTGCGCTTCGTAGGGCGCGCGCGCGGGTTGCAAACAACCTTCCACGAAATCCTTTGCCAATGCAGTTCTTGCCTACTTTGGGCTGGTGTGAAGCTGTTGGGCTTCAGCAAGTAATTGGTCCCGGATCGCGATGCAGGCGTTGATCTCGGCGGCGGAATAAGCGGACCCGAAGGCGAAGCTGAGCGTTGGCACTGGGCGGGATTTTAGGCTTAGCTGCCGGTTTGGTGGAGATGGTAGCGAGAAGCATAAATGCTCCAAGAGTATTTCTCGCGCTCGGGCTTTTCAGTCGCGGACTTCGCCTGATTTAGAGAATCACGTAGATCAAGCCGATGCCGAACACGAGCGCCGCTGCTCCGTAAAGCATTTGGACGGTCCGCGGTCGCCCCAGCCACCAGTCGATCATTCGGCGATGCCGATCTAAGCCGAGAATCGGCATTACAGTCGCCACGATGAGGATGATTAAACCGAGAATGCGTAGCAAAATCGGCGCTTTCGATTCCGCCGCCGCGGCCAGCAATCCCAACGCCAGGACCGCGCGAATCGCCGCCGCGATCCACATTCCGGTCTTGTCGGCGAACAGGCGGGTCAGATCGTGCGCCAACGCCGGCTTAACAATGATGACCACCCCCATGGACGCGATGGCGGCGCATAATATTAATGCCAACGCAATCATTTTCGGATGCGTTCTCTTTTCGCATGCTGGAAGTTAATTTGGAATATGAAAATGAAAGTACCGTTTGAGCTTGGCGTTGTCGGGCACTTCGGCCTGGCGGTGCGCAATCCAACGAAGAGTGCGCACTGGTTCCAACGCGTACTCGGTTTGCGCAAAGAATTTGAATTCGAAAATGGAGTGGCCGTTGGGAACGACAACGTCACAATCGCGCTCTTTAAAGGAAAGCCGTCGCCGAAAACGATCGACCACATGTCATATCATCTGCCGAACATGTCTATCTTGCGCAAAGCACTCGCGCATTTGAAAAAGCACAAGGTCGACATCGAAGATCCGGGGGATGAGATTGGGCCGGAAGCACCCGGTTCATCGCACATGGGTCTCTGGTTTCACGATCCCGACGGCTATCGGTGGGAACTCAGCGTCCAGGGCGCCGGCCGCTGAGCAACTCGGTTTTCTCTTCCTTAAAAGAAAACGTCGTCTCGAGCCCGTTGATCTGCGCTTGTCGAAAATCGCAAAGCCGAGATTGAAGCGTTCGTTTCGAAACCTCAACCGCCAACCCCAACCGGGCTGAGAATGATCGAGGTTGAGGCATGCAATTCTGCGGTTAGAATGTGCTTCGGGATGCTTGATCTTGCTTTGGGTTGCCTGAAATGGGCCGCGGTCGGTTTTATTGTCGCGTTTGTGCTGATGAAGCTTTACGAAGGCAGTCACATTCATGACGATATCCCGCGACCCGAATTCAAAGTTCGGCAATCTCGCCGCGCCGCCCTGGTGTTGTCTTGCTTTGCAGCGGTGCTTTCGGCTGCGGTCTGGCTCTTAGTCCAAAAGTTGGATTAGCGAATCTTGGTGACGCGCATTTTCGCGTTACAATACGAGTCAATTGAGATGACTGCGACGACTGAAGCTTATGCCGCTGCTTCAGCGAAATCGCCACTGACGCGGTTTTCTTTCACCCGTCGTGATGTTTTGCCTGACGACGTAAAGATCGACATCCTGTTCTGTGGTGTCTGCCACTCGGATGTTCACACCGCACGCGACGAATGGCGCGGAACAACTTATCCGTGCGTGCCAGGCCACGAAATTATCGGCCGCGTCGTTGCCGTCGGTTGCAACGTCAAAAAGTTCAAGGAGGGCGACCTCGCCGCGGTCGGCTGCATGGTCGATGCCTGCCGGGATTGCCGGAGCTGCCACGAAAACCTCGAACAGTTCTGTGAGGATGTTGTTTTCACCTACAACAGCCCGGACGAACATACCGGTGGCGTCACTTACGGCGGTTACTCAACGAACATTGTCGTGAACGAACATTTCGTTCTACGCGTGCGAGAGGATGTTGATCTTGCCGCGAGCGCACCGTTGTTGTGCGCTGGGATCACGACATACTCGCCGCTGCGTTACGGTAAAGTTGGCAATGGCCAAAAGGTCGGCATCGTCGGACTCGGCGGCCTCGGACACATGGCGGTGAAATTTGCCAATGCGTTCGGCGCCGAGGTCACGCTCTTTACTACGTCGCCGAACAAGACTGCGGACGCAAAACGGCTCGGCGCCTACGAAGTTGTCATTTCCAAAGATGAAGACGCGATGAAGGCACACGCCAAGAGTTTCGATTTTATTCTCGACACCGTTTCAGCCAAACACGATCTCAACGTGTATCTCAACCTTTTGAAGCGCGATGGTACGCTTTGTTTGGTTGGAGCATCGCCGAATCCCATCCCGCTCGACGTATTCAGTGTGATCCGGTGGCGTCATCGCTTGACCGGATCCCTGATCGGCGGAATCGCCGAGACTCAGGAGATGCTCGATCTCTGTGCGGAGCGCGGCATCACCTGCGATGTCGAACGAATCAACATCAACTACATCAACGAAGCGTACGAGCGAATGCTCCGGAGCGACGTGAAATACCGCTTCGTCATCGACATTGCGTCGCTGAAGTAACTCCGCACAGGGGACTCAGCCCATGTAGAAACCCCCGTTGACGTTGAGCACGTGGCCGGTGATGTAACTCGCCATCGGTGACGCGAGAAATAACGCGGCATCGACGATCTCGTGAACATCGCCGAGCCGACCGAGCGGAATTTGTTTTTTGAAATTCTCAGTCACTTCGTCCGGCATGCCTTTGCTCATCCCGACGTCAATGAATCCTGGTGCGATCGCGTTGACGGTGATGCTCTGACGCCCGAGCTCCCGCGCTGAAACTTTGGTCAGCGCGATGATGGCGGCTTTGCTCGATGAATAATTCGCCTGACCGAACAAACCCATTTGTCCACTGACCGACGACATGTTTATGACGCGGCCGCCGCTTCGCAAAATCGGCATGGCTTTTTGCGTGACGTTGAGTGTGCCGGTGAGATTAACGCGAATGATGCTCTCAAATTCCTCGAGCGACATCTTCTTGATCGTGCGGTCGCGAATGATGCCGGCATTGTTCACGAGGATGTCGAGGCCACCATATTGGCCCTGGATCTGCTTCATCATCGCCTCGACCTGTTGCGGTTGGGTGACGTCGCAATCGATTACCAGTGGATCCTTCAATTCTTGCGCCACCTTGTCCGCATCGGCTTTGTTCTGGCCCTGTGGATCGGTAAAATAATTCACGACGCATTTTGCGCCGCGCTTGCCGAACGCTTTGACCATTTCCGCACCGATACCGCGCGAGCTGCCGGTCACGAGCACAGCTTTTCCTATGAAATCGAGATCAGACATTCTTAGACAGAATAAATAGACAAAATGAACCGAATCATTTGCAAACCAATTCTGGTCATTGTGTTCATTCTGTCGAAATATTAGCTTTTTCGCCCCGATGGCTTCGCCAATCCGAATTTTGACGGCGGTCCCGATTTGTGATGGGCACGACAGCGCGATCAACACCATCAATCTCGAGTTTATCCGACACGGGATTGAAGTCGTTTATCTCGGCTATCATCGCTCGGTCGGGGACATCGTCCGCGCCGCGATTCAAGAAGATGTGCGCGCGATCGGGATTTCCAGTTACAACGGAGGGCATATCGAGTTTTTCGCGGAGGTTGTCGATCTCCTCCGCAAGAAAGGGGCAGACGACATCAAGGTTTTCGGCGGTGGCGGCGGTACGATTACCCATAAAGACGCTGCGATCATGCGGCGAAAAGGCGTGGACGAGATTTTCTTTGCCGGCACGTCGCTGGAAGAGATGGTCAAGTTCGTTCACCAACGTTACGGCAAACCGCGGACCAAATGGCCCCATCCGAAATCCCCGGACCGGGAACTCGCGCACGAACTGACCCAAATCGAAGACGCCAACGCGAAGATCCGAAATCCGAAATCCGAAATCCGAAATGCCAGGGTTGTCGGCTTCACCGGTCCCGGCGGCGCGGGCAAAACGACATTGATCGATGAGTTGGTGCTGCGCTTTCTGAACAAAGATCGACAATCGCGCGTTGCGATACTGTCGCACGATCCAAGCGTAGTCGGGGAAGGTGCCCTGCTTGGCGATCGCGCGACAATGATTAATTCACAAAACGATCGCGTGTTTATGCGAAGCATGGCTACGCGCGGGCAGGCCGGCGGACTGTCGCCCGCGACGCATGATTGTCTCGCTCTTCTTGCCCGCTCGGGTTTTGATTACGTCATCATTGAAACGGTCGGCACTGGTCAGGAAGCGATGCCGTTTCAGAAAAACAGAATTGTCGATCAGACGGTACTCGTGATGAATCCGGATTACGGTAGCAGACTGCAATTACAAAAAATCGTAATGCTTGACCTCGCTGACATCGTGGTTGTTAACAAAAGCGATTTACAACGGGCGAAGACCGCGCACACCGAGATCGAGCAACGCCTCGAGCAAAATCGGCGGGCACAACGTCTCCTCGATACAGTCGCAAAAAGGCATCGAGACGCTGGCGTCGACCGATTGTTCGATTTAATTTCAGCAAATACCAAATCGAAAGGCAGCGCGAAGGCGCGGCGAAGGAAATGAGCAAGCTCGGGCAAGTTGTTGAATCGGTTGAGAAGTACAACCAGTTCGTTCTGGACCAAGTGAAGCGCGCGCGCAAGGACGAAGAGTTCGGTCACGAACTGCTCGGCCGCTGGAACAACATCAAAGCGAAAATTCCGCTCACCCGAGCACCGACTGGATTGCCACTGCCAAGACTCGCGTTGCCGGAGATCGATGAGCCTGGTGAAATCGCGCGTTATTTATTTGGCGAAGGATTGCCCGGCGAATTCCCGTTTTTGAACGGCGCGTATCACGAAATGTACCTCGAGCCGATTCGTGAAGTCGAAAGTTTCGAGAGAAACGGCGAATCGAAAAAAAGTTCCGCCAAGAAAATTCCGCGGGCCGAAGAACCGACCCGTTTGTTTTCTGGTCTCATGCTGGCCGAAGATACGAACGAGCGTTTCCATTATCTGACTCGGCATCAGCGGACACATCGACTGAGCACCGCGTTTGACGGCCCGACTCTTTACGGGATCGACAGCGACGCAGACGGCGTTTTCGGAAAAATCGGCGAGGGCGGCGTCGCGATCGACACCGTCGAAGATATGGTCCGGCTTTACGACGGGTTTGATCTCGGTTCAGCGAATTTTTCCGCGTCAATGACGATCAGCGGCCCGGCGCCGATCATTATGGCCATGTACATCGCCGCGGCCAAGCGGCGCTTGGGACCGAGCGTCGTGTCGAAGCTGCGCGGTACGATTCAGGCCGACATTTTCAAGGAAGTTCAGGCGCAAAACGAAACGATTTTCCCGATTGAGCCGTCGCTGCGCTTCCTCACCGACATGGTGGAATTCACCACGCGCGAAATGCCGCGCTGGTATCCGATCTCGATCAGCGGTTATCACATCGGTGAGGCGGGTTCGACTCCCGTGCAGCAGGCCGCTTACACGCTCTCCAATGGATTTGCTTACGCGGAAATGTTTGCCGCGCGTGGAATTCCGGTCGATCAATTCGGCCCGCGGCTCTCGTTCTTCCTCGATTGCGGACTCGACGTTGAATACATCGCGCTGGCGCGGGTGTCGCGACGGATTTGGGCGATCGGAATGCGCGACGTGTTTGGCGCCAGTGCAAAGGCGCAGCTTTATAAATTGCACACCCAAACCAGCGGGCGATCGCTGATTGCGGCGGAATTCAAAAATAATCTCACGCGGACGGCGGCGGAATTGATGCTCGCCTATGTGAACGCGACAAACTCGTGCCATTCAAACAGCGCGGACGAGCCGTTCACCACGCCGAGCGAAGAATGGATCCGGCTGGCGGCGCACAGTCAGGCGATTCTGCTCGAAGAGTCCGGCATTTTTAAGCACACGATGAACATGTTGAGCGGTTCACCGGGAATGAAAGCGGTTGAACGTGCGGTTGAAGCGGCAATTCTTGAGGAGTTCCGCGAGATCGAGCGACTCGGCGGGGTGCTCGCAGCAGTGGAGGAACGATATCAGCGCAGCCAAATCCAAAATGCTGCGCATCGGTACGAACAACAAATCTACGATGGCACCCGGCCGATCATTGCGCTGAACAAATATCGCAATGGCAGCGACGACATTCCGGAAGTGAAACTCGTGCGCACGCCGCGCAAGAAACAGCAGTTGCAGGTCGATCGGCTCGGGAAATTCAAAAAGAAACACGCCGAGAAATCGAAGCGCGCTCTTGATAAACTTGCGGCCGTGGTTGAGAGCGGGAAGAATTGCTTCCCCGCGCTACTCGAAGCGGTCGAAGTTTGCTCGTTAGGGCAGATTACCGGCCGCTTGCAGGAAGTCGTCGGTCGATTCAGACCGATGGTCTAATCGCGAACCCGCTCGACTTTAGAGGAATAACAGCCGGCACCTGCGTTGTGCAAATGGAGGTAACTCGCCTTCGGATTCGCGAAGAGTTCTTCGATTCGCGATTTCAACGCGTGACCGGAAACAACTTCGCCATTCAGCATCATACCGGTGTCATCGTAAGCGCGGACTGACAGCGTTCGGGTTAAGACCGCGTCCGGAATTTCATCTGCCTCTAGTTGTGCTTCCTTCGCACTTTCGCGCACGAAGATTGGTCCCGACGCACGATAGGGCGAATCGACGTCGTGATGAGTAAAGGTTACGAGGATTACTTTCTCGCCAACCTCTGCATCTTCTAAGCTGACTCGGCACGGAAATCCTGGTTTCGAATCGACAATCAACCGACGTGCGCCTTTTTGGCCGAGCTCATTGTCGCCGAGAGGAAAAAGCGGCCGAAATTCGGCGAGCGGCAAACCAACAATCCTGAAATCCGTTTTCATGCGGCAGTATCATTGTTCGTGCCGCGGCGAAACACCCGAATCTTGCGGCTATTTTTATCCCGTTCGCAATTTAGGCGATTCACAATTGTGAGCATTGCGGACGGCGTTATGCTGCGCGCGGTCATGGACTCTTCGCAAACCGACGTCGAGAAGAGTGCGCGCAATCGGATTGCGTGGCGGCTGCTGCCGTTTCTTTTTCTCCTTTACGTCGCGAATTATCTCGACCGCACGAACATCGCTTACGCGACGCTTGGGATGAAAGGCGACCTCGGTCTGACGGATTCGGTGTTCGGCACGGCGAGCGGAATCTTTTTTATCGGCTATCTCGGGCTGCAAATCCCCGGAGCACTTCTGGTGGAACAATGGAGCGCGCGGCGATTACTCGCGCTAACGCTGATCACATGGGGCGCGCTCACAACGCTCACTGGTTTTGTGCATACTCCGCTGCAGCTTTACGGCGCGCGTTTTCTGCTGGGCGCGGCGGAGGCTGGATTTTTTCCGGGCGTAATCGTTTATCTTTCCCACTGGTTCATTTACGAGGATCGGGCGAAGGCGGTCGCCCGGTTTATGTCTGCTATTCCGATCGGCTTTATCTTGGGTGGGCCGATTGCCGGAAAAATCCTCGGCCTTCATTGGCTTGGACTCTTCGGCTGGCGATGGCTCTTTTTGTTTGAAGGAGTTCCTGCGGTTCTGCTCGGAATCGCGACACTCTTCGTTCTGCCTGACCGGCCGAACGAAGTGCGATGGCTACGCGGGGATGAACGTGACTGGTTGACTTGCCGCCTCGCTGAAGAGCGGCGTGCCATTGCGCACGTCGAGCACGTCACAATTTGGCAGGCACTGCGGCATCCGACAGTTTTGCTGCTTACGGTCGGTCTGTTTTTTACCTATACCGGTGGCTATGCCTTTTGGTTTTGGATGCCGACGATGTTGCAACGGCTTACCGGATGGACTGATATCCAACGTATCGGTTGGATTGGTTCGATTCCATTTATCGCCGGGTTGATAGGAATGCTGCTGCTCGGCTGGAGCTCCGATCGCGTCCGTGAGCGGCGCTGGCATTTTGCGGCGCCACAGTTAACTGCAGCGGTGGCCTTAACGATCTGGCTCCTCCTTTCGCATTCGAATGGACTGCTCCTTACGGTGTTTACGCTGGTCGGGTTCGGCACTGTTGCGTATCTGCCATCGTTTTGGGCGTTGCCGTCTGCGTTTCTGACGAGTTCGGCAGCCGCGGCGGCAGTCGGATTCATTAATTGCACGGCTAGCATCGGTGGATTTTTCGGTCCGAAGATTATCGGGGATCTGAGTGAGCGTAGCGGCTCGTTCAACGGCGGATTCGCCTTCATGATTGTCTGCTTGGTGATCGCGTCCGTCTTGGTGCTGATCTGTCCGCGGGAGCGAGTGCCAGGAGTCAGCGCTTAAGCGAAACTTCAAACGGCGCGCCCGTTTTTGCGCGAATCTCGTCCACCGTCACGTTGGAATGAATCTCGGTGAGCACGAGGCCGCCGCCCTGTTTCACCTCGAAAACGCACAAGTCGGTGATGATCAGGTTGACCACACCGAGACCTGTGATGGGCAGCGTGCATTTTTTCAAAATCTTTGGGCCGCCGTCCTTGGAGGTATGTTCCATCACTGCCACAACGCGTTTCACGCCGGCGACGAGGTCCATCGCACCACCCGGGCCTTTGATCATTTTACCCGGAATCATCCAGTTCGCGATGTCGCCGCTATCGGTCACCTCGAATGCCCCAAGAATGGCGAGATCTATGTGTCCGCCACGAATCTGGCCAAACGACTCGGCGCTCGAGAAAAAGGCCGAGCCCGGCATTGTGGTTATTGTCTGCTTGCCGGCGTTGATCAGATCGGCGTCAACCTCCTCCTCGGTCGGGAACGGGCCGATGCCGAGTAATCCGTTTTCGGATTGCAGAGTGACATTCATCCCTTTAGGAATGTAATTGGCCACTAACGTCGGGATGCCGATGCCGAGATTGACATAGTAACCGTCGCGCAATTCCTCCGCCGCACGTTTGGCCATCAACTCGCGAACTGGATTCTCTTTTTTTGAGGTCGCCGCACCTTGGATGGTCCGAAACTCGATCCGCTTTTCATACTTCGCGCCTTGAATGATGCGATTAACGAAGACGCCTGGCGTGTGGATCTGGTCGGGATCAAGTTCGCCGATCTCCACGAGTTGCTCCACCTCGGCCACGCAGACTTTGCCGCACGTGGCAATCATCGGATTAAAATTCCGTGATGTTTTTCGGTAAATAAGGTTGCCGGACTTGTCACCTTTCCAAGCCTTCACGATCGAAAGCTCCGCGGTGATTCCAGGTTCGAGCACATAGCCGGTGCCGTTGAAAGTCTTGGTCTCTTTCCCCTCGGTGAGTTTCGTGGCAAAGCCGGTTCGCGTGTAAAATCCGGGAATTCCGGCTCCGCCCGCCCGCAATCGTTCGGCAAGCGTGCCTTGGGGAATGAGCTCAAGTTCCAGCTCGCCCGCTAATACCTGCCGCTCGAACTCCCTGTTCTCGCCGACATAGGAGGCCATTACTTTTTTCACCTGCCGTGCCGGCAACAAAATCCCCATGCCGAAATCATCAACACCTGCGTTATTGCCGACAATGGTAAGACCTTGGACACCACTCTCGTGCACTGCCCCTATGAGGTTCTCAGGGATGCCGCATAATCCGAATCCGCCCGCTGCAATCGTCATGTTGTCGTGAAGGAGGCCTTCCAGCGCGGCCTTGGCATCGGAGTAAACTTTATTCATCTGAAAACGATTCTGCGCGTTTTTCGACCGCAGAGCAACCGCAAGGACACCGACAATAGCTTGCCGACCTGATTTTCATCGGCAGATTGGAACCTCAATTTTCATGGCTCCAAAAACCTTGGCACATCAACTCGCAGAGTACGCGTGCTCTCTGAATTTCGAAGACCTCTCGGAGGAAGTGGTTCATGAAGTGAAACGGCGCGTCGTCGATTCGCTGGGGTGCGCAGTTGGGGCGTGGAAGGAAGAGCCGTGTGCGATCGCGCGCAACGTGGCTTCAGAGTTTTCAGCGAAAGCTGGCTCGACAATCATCGGAACCAAGCACAAAGCCCCGCCGGATTGGGCGGCATTCGCCAACGGCTGTTGCATTCGCTATTTCGATTACAACGACACCTACCTTTCTAAAGAGCCGGCGCATCCGAGCGATAACCTCGCCGCAGTTTTCGCAGTTGCGGAAAGCGTCGGTGCGAGCGGAAAGGAAGCTATCACCGCTGCGGCAATAGCTTACGAAGTGCAATGTCGGTTATGCGATGCGGCCAGTATTCGGGTGCGCGGGTGGGATCATCCGACTTACGGTGCGTTCTCGACTGCGCTCGCCAGCGCAAAGCTGATGAAGCTCGACTCGGAGCGGACGCGACACGCCATCAACATCGCCGGCGTGAATTGCGCGGCTTTTCGACAAGCCAGAGTGGGGGAGCTGTCGCATTGGAAGGGCGTTGCGTTTGCGAACGCCGCGCGTCACGGCGTATACGCCGCGCTTCTCGCTCGCGCCGGAATGACGGGGCCGGCGCCGATCTTCGAAGGGCAAATGGGATTCGAAAAGGAGCTCGGCGTTTCGTTAGGTGAGGTCGCGTCGGTATTCGACAAGAAAAAGGAAGCGATATCCGGGAAAGGTCCGGCGTCAATGATCTTGAAGACCAGCATCAAATATTGGCCGGCGGAATATCATAGCCAGAGCGCGATCGAAGCCGCGTTGTTTTTGCGGACGCAAATCGGCGATCCCGAGAAAATTCAATCTGTTCGGATCGAGAGCCATGACGCGTCGGTTGATATCATCGGGAGCGAGCCGGAGAAATGGAAACCGGAAACGCGCGAGACGGCGGACCACAGTTTGCCTTACATCACGAGCATCGCCTTGATCGACGGCGAGGTTACGGACCGGCAATTTCAACCCGAGCGCTTTCTGGACCCTGCGATTTGGAAATTTCTCGAGAACGTCACCGTGCAACGCAACGCCGAATTGAGCTCGTTGTACGCAAAGGCAGTCGCAAACATCGTGCACGTGACGTTACAGGATGGACGCGAACTGACTAGGCGTGTCGATTATCCGTTGGGTAATGCGCTGAATCCGGTGAGTGACAAACAATTGGAGAGGAAATTCGATGCCCTGGTAGTTCCGACCTTGGGCCAAGCGCGTGCGAACAAGATTGTCGATCTTGCGTGGAAGTTGAATGAGGCGAGAAACGTCGATGAGTTGATGGCGTCGCTCGTGATGAATTGAAAACCAAAGCTGCGCGTCTCCGCGAATTGATTTCCAAAGGCCCGGTAATGATGCCGGGCGTGCCGAACGCGTCGATGGCTCGACAGGTCGAGAAAGCCGGATTCGAGGCGGTTTACGTCAGCGGCGCGGGAATGGCGAATTCAACGGCGGGTGTGCCCGACATTGGATTGTTGTCGATGGAAGAAGTGGTCAAGCTGGCCGGCTACATCGCTCATGCGGTCAGAATCCCGGCGATTGTTGATGCGGACACCGGCTTCGGCGAAGGCGAACCGGTCGCTCGAACGATCCGCGAGCTGGAGAAAGCGGGGCTCGCCGGTTGTCACATCGAAGACCAGGAATTCCCGAAGCGCTGCGGACACTTGTCCGGCAAAACGATCGTCGATCTTCGAACGATGGTTAAGAGAATCAAGATTGCTGTCGCGGCGCGCCAGGACGCGGACTTCATGATCATCGCGCGAACGGACGCGCGCGCGGTGGAAGGATTCGATCGCGCGGTGGAACGGGCTAATGCATATGTGGCCGCAGGCGCTGACGCAATTTTTCCGGAAGCATTACAAAGTGCCGAAGAGTTCCGCGATTTTGCCAAGGAAATTGAACTGCCGCTGATGGCGAACATGACCGAGTTCGGCAAGAGCCCGCTGTTGACCTTTGAGCAGCTCGCGGAGTTCGGCTATTCCATGGTGATTTTCCCACAGAGCGCGTTTCGGGCTTCGATGAAGAGAAGCGAGGAATTCTTTCGAGCTTTAAAAAAGGCCGGCACGCAAAAGGACCTGCTCGACAAGATGCAAACGCGGCAGGAACTTTATGACTTGTTGGACTACGATCCGGCGGCCGAAGAATGGAAAGGTTTTCGCGACTGAACATTTGTCGAACGGCGTATCGTTGTTAACGTGAGCGAAAGCCAATGACCAGCGAAGCAAAACCAGCGTATAGCCCGGGTTTGGCTGGCGTAATTGCTGGTGAGACGGCAATCTGTTGGGTCGACCCGAACGCCGGCCTGATGTATCGTGGCTACGACATTCACGAAATGGGCGACAAGGCGACGTTCGAGGAGGTCGCCTACCTGCTGTTGAACGGCGAGCTGCCAAACGCCAAACAACTCAAGGAATTCAAAGAGCAGATCGCGTCGCAGCGCGCGTTGCCGAAGGAAGTCAACCAGATGCTACAACTTTTGCCGCGCGAAACGCACCCGATGGACATGCTCCGCACTGGCGTGTCGATGTTAAGCGCGTTCGACAAAGATCTGAGCGACAACTCTCACGACGCGAATATTCGCAAATCGATCAAGCTTATCGCGCGCGTGTCGACACTGATCACCGACGGCTGGCGGATTTTGAAAGGGAAAGCGCCGTTGCCGGAAAAGCCAGAGCTGAGTCAGGCGGCCAACTTCTTCTACAAATTGGACGGCAACCTGCCAGAGGCGTGGAAAACCCGGATGGTGGATACGATTTTCAATCTCTACGCCGACCATGAGTTCAACGCTTCGACGTTCGCAGCGCGCGTGACTGCTTCCACGCTCGCCGGAATCTATGCTGCTGTTACCTCCGCGGTCGGGACGCTCAAAGGCCCGTTGCACGGCGGCGCGAACGAGGAGTCGATGAAGATGCTCGAAGAGATTAAAACGCCGGACCGTGCCGAAGAATGGCTGAAAAAGCAGCTTGCGGCCAAAGCAAAGATCATGGGCTTCGGTCATCGTGTTTACAAGAAGGGAGATTCGCGCGTACCGACAATGCGCGAGATTGCGCGCGATCTTGGCAGACGCACCGGCAAGGAAAACTGGGTTCCGATTTGCGAGACGCTCGAAAAAGTGATGGAGCGCGAGAAAGGTCTTTGCGCAAATGTCGATCTTTATGCCGCGCCCGTGTTCTGGATGCTGGGGTTCGAGCCCGAATTAAACACTCCGCTATTTGCGGCGTCGCGGGTCGCCGGTTGGTGTGCGCACGTGGTCGAGCAACACGATCACAACCGACTAATTCGTCCGCGCTCACTTTACACGGGACCGCAGCTGCGAAAATATCCGGGGACCGCGGACCGTCAATAAAGGCCCGGGTCATCATGGAGCAATCGCTTCAGGAGAAGTACGCCCCGGCAAATTCGTGCTGGGGTTGCGGGCCATCGAATCCTGACGGCTTGCGAATTCGAAGTTTCGCAAAGGACGATGAAGTCGTCGCGGAATGGAAACCACAAACGAAGTACGAAGCATTTCCCGGCGTGTTGAATGGTGGGGTAATCGGGACGTTGCTTGATTGTCACTGCAACTGGACCGCGGCGTATCATTTGATGAAAAAGGCGGGCGCTGATCATCCGCCATGCACTGTGACGGCTGAGTATTCCATCAAACTGCTGCGCCCGACGCCGACCAACGGTCCAATCTTGCTGTCCGCGCATATTGTCGAGTTGAGCGGCGATCGCGCTGCGGTTGAGGGCACATTGAGCGGCGGCGGAAAAGTTTGCGCGACCTGTCGCGGAATTTTTGTCGCGGTGAGGGAAGGCCATCCCGCTTTTCATCGCTGGTAGTCATGATCCGCAAAACACGGGCGCTGCCAGCGCAAAAAAACAGAGCGCGCGCGATTTTGGGGTTCGCGGCGCCAGCGCCACAATGCCGATCACGCCGCTTTAAACAAAGAATTTCCGAGATTGAAAAAGGAGAACCGGATCACGCGCGCCCGGGGTGACTCGAACACCCGGCCTACGGATTAGAAATCCGTTGCTCTGTCCAGCTGAGCTACGGGCGCTTTTGCTAGGTAAATTAGTCGATAGCGGATGACTTTGGTTTCCCTTTTTCACGGTCTGCTTCTACGGTTGGCCTTGTGAAAAGCGCACTAACCGAAGAAAAACATGGGCAAAAACAAGGCGCCAAAATCTTCTCCGCCATAAATCGGCTCGCTATTATGCCAGAGCTTTCGCAGGCGGCAAAGAGGTTTGGGGTCCGCAATGATGTGCAACGCTGTGAAAATCCTGCGCAATTCGTTAGGCTGGAAGTAGAAATCTCTTTGGCTGTTACTGGTCAACGAGTCACCGCTTCTGATAAGATGCCGCCGCTATGACGTCTACGGCCCGGAACAAGACCGCCATCGTGTTGATCGATTGCCCCGACCGCAGAGGGATCGTCGCCGTGGTATCTGATTTCCTCTTTCGCCACAACGCCAATATCCTTCATGCCGACCAGCATCAGGACGCGGACTTGGGCTTGTTTCTGACCCGAATAGAATGGGACTTGAGCGGGTTCGATCTCAACCCAGAGGGATTCGCTAGAAAATTTGCGCCGATTGCCAGGCGGTTTGAGATGCACTGGCGACTGGAGTTCTCTGAAGTTAGGCCGCGGCTGGCGATTTTTGTGTCGCACTACGATCATTGCCTGGCGGATTTGCTTTATCGTCGGGAAAGCGGCGAGTTGCACTGTGAAATCCCGCTCGTCATCAGCAATCACCCTGATGCGCAACGGCTGGCAGAGTTCCACCGCGTCTCATTTCATCACATCCCTACGGGCTCGGTCAGCAAGCAGGAGGTAGAACGAAAGCAACTGGCCTTGTTACGTGAGCACAACATCGGCCTCGTGGTGCTGGCGCGCTACATGCAAATTCTCTCGCCACCGTTCGTGAGGCGATACCGGCAGCGAATCATCAACGTCCATCATTCCTTTTTGCCCGCCTTCAGCGGAGCCCGGCCCTATCATCACGCCTTCGAGCGCGGCGTAAAACTTATCGGTGCCACCAGCCATTACGTGACGGAGAAATTGGACGAAGGGCCAATTATTGAACAGGACGTCGTGCGCATCTCGCACCGCGATCAGCTCCAAGATCTCATCCAAAAGGGGCGCGACATCGAAAAAGCGGTTCTGTCGCGCGCGGTGCGTTGGCACATTGAGCACCGCATCCTGGTCTATGCAAAGAAGACGGTGGTTTTTGATTGAGTCTTTGCCTGCCGGTGGTGGCGCGGAAATTTTCTCGCGGTAGCCGCTCGCGCAAGGTCGCTCTCCTCCTGCAGCGACCTCGACGCTGCGCGTTCAGAAATCACTGAAAAAAATTGCGCGACTTGCCAAAAAGTTTGTGACGATTTCCAGCCTGGTAGGCTCCGCGGATCTCGTGTTTTGTAGTTCATGCCGGTGGCGCCTCCAGTCCCATAAATGAGCCAACAGTCAAGGGCCACGCCGAGGCGTCCACGAAACGTTGCGTAAAAATCTCTAATCGGACAAACGGACGGTCGTGGGGATCGGGAAAAAAATGTAAATCCGTCCGTGAAACTTCCGCTCGCGTCCACGGATTGTCCGCGAACAAACAGCGGACGCCTGTTTGTTCGTCCGCTGATTCCCTAGGGGTGTGAGCGGACGGACGGAATTCGCTGGATAACAATCGAAATTATCGCCACAATCCGCGGCATGAACCGTTTCACTTGGCGACCTCGGCTTCGCTTTGAAAGAGTGCTCGCGATCCACCCTTTTGCGGCGCTTCTCCTTGGAGAGGCAAGAAATAGACGCACAAAGTGCGCCTTATTTTACGCCATTTGTCCGTCTACTTCTCGCTAGGTCTCATGAACGCTTGGTTCCGCAGGTTGCTCCTAATTCTCACGATTGGTGGTGGTTTTGCAGGTGTCCTACTCACCATACACTCTCTCCCGCAGGG
>DATLJP010000053.1:0-77662 GCA_035538875.1 Chthoniobacterales bacterium
TTAATCAGCAGCTTCGAGTAGCCCACAATGTCGATAAACAGAACGTGGCCAATCTCAAATGTTAACTCGGAGGCAGGGTCCGCGGACATTGGAACGGTCAGCTTCTACCTTTATCCAGTTTAGCTCTCTTAACGAGCCCAATCTGTTTAGGAAGTGGAAAAGGTGAATCCCGATCTGATTACTCGTGATCGTGACGGCAAGCCCTACACGGTCCGCTACGAGGTCGTCAACGCGATGTTGCTCAATGAGTTCTTAAAAGAGCATCGTCCACTTAGGGTTTGCTCTGGCCCGGACAACGTTGATGTCAGCGTTTAGCCAATCTTGGCGATGTAAGACGGAACTCGCACAAAATCTTAACCCCAGAGTTCTCGTGGAGGGATGCCAATCCTTCCATTTTCGTAAAGCAGTGGGTGATCACGATCACGGGCGAGGAGGAGCGGACTGTCAAGATCGACATAGTCGGCTGTGCTTGCGAGAACGCGGGCGGGCGCCATGCTCAAAGACGTCCCTACCATGCAGCCAATCAATAATTTGAATCCGGCTTCGCGTGCACGCTCGGATAACTGGAGTGCTTGGGTTAGTCCACCGGTCTTATCGAGTTTTACGTTGATCATATCGTAGCGATTTGTTAGGCGAGAAAGGTCCGCGCTGGTATGACAACTTTCATCGGCGCAGATTGGAATCGGGCGATCGAGGTCTTCCAAGACTTCGTCGGCATTTGCCGGAAACGGTTGTTCGATCAATTCGACTCCAAGACCTTTTAATGAAGGAACGATCTTCTGATAATGCGCGGGTGACCACGATTCGTTCGCGTCGATGAGCAGACGCGCCGCAGGTGCGGCATCGCGTATGGCCTTCACGCGTGCTAGATCCGCGTCATCGCCGCCAAGCTTGAGTTTCAGAATCGGAGCCGCGGCACTCGTCTTCGCCACCATCATCATTTTCTTCGGCGTGTCCAAACTGATGGTGAATGACGTTTCAACTTCGGGTTTCATTGGAATGTTGGCCAGTTCCCAAACGCGTTTGCTCGAGGCTTTCGCTTCAAGGTCCCAAAACGCGCAGTCCAGTGCGTTGCGCGCCGCACCCGCCGGCAAAAGTTTCTGCAGTCTATGACGATCCAGATTTTTCTCGGTCTTGATTAATTCGATCTGCGCCAACGCCGACGCCGGGCTCTGATTGTAACGCTTGATCGGGACCGCTTCCCCGCGGCGCGTGTGTTCTTTCTCTTTTATGGTTACGACTACGACGTGCGTTTCGCGTCGCTCGCCGCGCGAAATTCGAAACACTTGCTTCAGCGGCCAGACTTCTTCATGGGCATCAATCCGCATTCGTCTCTAAAGAACGCAGGAAAGCAGGAAATCAATTTCAGAGATTCAGATTTTTTATGAATCTAAGTTTTTCAGAGCAATCTCTCGACATGAAAACGGGCACTTTCGTTTTATCGATCCTCTTTGCAGTGTCGGTGGCCGCGGCGGAGCCGATCGTCGTGGTCGTGCGTCACGCCGAAAAAGCGGCGAACGATCCTAAAGATCCTGATTTGTCACCAACCGGTCAGGCGCGAGCAGAAACGCTGGCACGAATGCTGAAGGACGCTGGCGTCACCGCCATTTTTACGAGTGAATTCAAGCGCACTCAGGAAACTGCTGCGCCAACATCGAAATCAACCGGCGTTGTGCCAACAGTGGTTCCGGGAAAGGACATCGAGTCGCTCGTTTCGAAATTGCATCAACTGAATGGCAACGCCCTGGTCGTTGGTCACGGCGACACAATCCCGAACATAATTAAAGCACTCGGTGCCGACACACAGGCACAAATTCCCGACAATGACTACACCGAATTATTCATCGTCCCGCTTGGGGCGAAGCCGCAGCTATTGCGAATGCATTATCCTTAGGTCCTCCTTAGGTCCATCGATCAACAAACGCCAAGGACCAAAACCAGTTATTGCTCAAGAAGATCGATGAGTTGGCGCAACTCGGTTTGGTTCAGATCTGAGACGGCCCAGTAGTACATTTCATCGTGCGTCCAGGCCAGAATATGGTAGCCGCGGAGAGTCGATGCTGAGACCGCTGTGTCGCGACTCTTGATTGCCGGCATGATGAACACGTTGATCGGATGTTTGTTTCGGTAATAGACAAGCGCGGCTACGGTTTTGCCGCCAAGATAATCAAGCCGGCCGCCAACCAGCGGAAAACCAGCCGCCGATAAATCGCGCACCTCCGGCGCGAAATCGACTTTGCCATCGAACCACGGCTTAACCGTGTGCTGATCGGATGAAGCCACATCAACCAGATGGGTCGCAAGAAGTGAGCGCACATGATTCGAAACGACCTCATCAACGATCGCGTTGCCTCGCGAAGTGCGGATTGTCTGAAGGAGTATCAAGCCCGCAACAGCGATCGCGCATACGGCGCCGGTCGCGAAGATCAGCCATGGAGAAAAACCTCGCTCATCTGCTTTGGCTTCGCGCCGCAAGGCTGCGCGCACGTTCCGTCGCAGTTGAGCTGGCGCGCGGTACGCTGGCGCGTCGTTTGTTAGTGCCGAGCGCAGCACGCCGATTTGTGCCTCTAACGCGCGACAATCGTCGCAGCTTCTTAAATGGTGCTCGACTTCACGCGCGGTGAGCAAATCAAGCTCACCGTCGGAGTAAGGATGCAGAAGTTCGCGGATTTCGTCGTGGTTCATTTGGAATACCTCTTGGATAGAGTCACTTGCAGCTGGCGTCGCGCTCGGGCCAAACGCGACATAATCGTTCCGATCGGAGCTCCAGCGATGTCAGCGATTTCCTTGTAAGAAAGGTCTTCCAGCTCGCGCAGGGTAATGGTTTCCCGGAATTCGGGAGGTAACTGCTCGATCGCGGCCCGAATCGTTTGTCGGTCTTGCGCGCGATCCAACGCGACTCCAGCCTCGAGGGGCGGTGTTTGCGCGCCGTGTAACTCCTCATCGAAGACAACATTGGCTTCATCTGGACGGTTTCGTTTTAAAACAGTGAAAGAAGTGTTGCGCACGATGCTCAAAAACCAGGCACGGCTGTTCTCGCCGCGGAAACTTGCGAAGAACCGAAACGCCCGCAGCGCCGCTTCCTGAACGACGTCCTCTGCATCCTGATCGTTACGCATAAGAAAACGGGCGAGGTTGTAGGCCGCGTCGAGATGCGGCAGCACTTTTCTTTCGAAGTCGCTCAGGCGAGGGGACTCGGTCAATCGAAACACGTGTCGTCGCTTTCAATCATAAGGATGCAGACTACGCGAACTGGAATTTTATTCCCGAGGCCGAAATTTTCTCGAGATCGGGAATAACGGCCTTCTTCGCGCGGTCATCGCGATCAGAACAGAAAGGAAAGGCCAATTATGAACGATCACAATCACATTCTTCACAATGTCGATTCCGACGGCATCGATCGCCGCGGCTTCCTCAAGTGCATGGCGTGGGCCGGTACCGGAGTGCTCTGGACGGTAAGCGGCGGCATTCTTGCCTCGAAGACCCTCGCTCAAATCGCCAAGGCGGGGCACTCATTGCCGATCGCTACCGATCTAAGCTTTCTGCAAATCAGCGATAGCCACATCGGCTTCAGCAAGGAAGCGAACAAGGATGTCATCGAGACATTCAAGATTGCGCTTGATCGCATTAACGCGACGCCGACGCCGCCCTCTTTTCTAATCCACACCGGCGATATCACGCAGTTGTCGAAGCCGGAAGAGTTCGACACCTTCGACGAAGTCCTAAAGAACTGCCGAACCAAAGACGTGTTCTATGTGCCGGGTGAGCATGATGTGCTCAACGACGGAGGAAAGCTTTACCGCGAGCGATATTTGAGGGGCGTCGACGCCAAGGGCCTCGGCTGGTACAGCTTCAAGAAGAACGGCGTTCACTTCGTTGGACTGGTGAACGTCTTGAATCTTCAGGCTGGCGGGCTCGGTCAACTTGGCGATGAACAACTCGAGTGGCTCGAGGCCGACTTAAAAGGTCTCGGCGCAGATACTCCGATCGTTGTCTTCGCGCACATTCCGCTTTGGACGGTTTATCCACAGTGGGGCTGGGGAACGGGCGACAGTCAGCGCGCTCTTGGATACCTCAAGCGCTTTGGTTCGGTGACAGTTTTGAACGGTCATATTCACCAAGTGCTTCAAAAAGTTGAAGGAAACGTCACGTTTCACACCGCGATGTCGACGGCGTTTCCACAGCCCGCTCCTGGCGCTGCCGCATCGCCCGGCCCGTTGAAAGTTCCAGCCGAGCAGCTACGCAGCATGCTCGGCCTAACGAGTGTGCAATACAAACAGGGGAACACGGCACTCGCCGTTGTCGATTCAAACCTTAGTTAACTCATTCAAAACATGATTACGTTCATTCGAAGAAACAAAAAAGCAGTCCTGTTGTTCATTCTGGTCTTCCTCAATTTCTGCCTTGCCGCATGGGGAGACGAGATGAAAAACGGTGCCACCGCCGGGGACATGAAAAACAAGATCGAGATCAAAGATTTCGCCTTCAATCCTCAGACCATAACCGTCAAGTCGGGTGAGACAATCACCTGGATTAATCGAGACGAGGAACCGCACACCATCGTCGGCGTCGACAAGCAGTTTAAGAAATCGCCAGCGCTTGACACCGATCAGGAATACACGATCACCGCCGGTGCTCCCGGCACGTACAGCTACTATTGCTCGGTTCATCCGAAGATGACCGGGACGATCGTAGTTGAAAAGTAATACAATCGATTGCCGCGGGCGAACCCTGTCCCAAAGTTATATGAATCTCTTTTTTGCGGCGACGCCAAATCCTTTCGATGTCAAGGCCGCGCTTCTCGCCGGACATGCACAGCATCCGGTGATCGTTCATTTTCCGATTGCACTCTTTATTGCAAGCGCCGTGTTCGAAGTCTTGGCTGTTTGGCGCAAACAACCGATCCTCGCATCAGTCGCTTATTTCAATCTTCTTGGCGCCGCAGTGAGCATTCCTTTTACAGTCGCGACCGGCCTCGGAGCTTGGCGATGGCAGCTGGAAGGCGCAACACTGAAGGGCAATTTACTGCTGCATCTTATTTGCGCGCTGACTTCAGCAGCGCTCATTCTTGGCCTTTGTTGGAAACGATCTCGGCTGCGCCTCAAGAATGAACCGCCGAGTTTCCCTTATTTCGTCGTGATGACGCTGGCGTTGATGATGATCACGCTTACCGGCCATGTCGGCGGAATCCTCAGCGGCGTTGAGACACCGTAACGGCGTCTACTTCAAATATTTCTCGAACCAGGCGAGCACTTGATCCATGCGGTCGGCTTGGTGCTCCGGTTTGAGAAACAGATGTCCTTCGCCGGCATAGACGATGAGCTGGGTCGGGACATTCAGGGTCCGTAACGCGTGCCAAAATTCATACGATTGCGGCGACGGACATTCGGCATCGCGCTCGCCGACAATCACGAGCGTCGGCGTCTTCACATTTTTGATGAACTTGATTGGCGAACTCTTTTCGTAAACGGCAGGATCATTGTAAACCGACGCGCCAAAGAACGGGATCATCCACTGATCGATCAGATTCTGGCCGTAATAGCTTTGCCAATTGGCGACGCCGGCGCCGGCGACGGATGCGCGAAAGCGGTTCGTTTGCGTGACGGTCCACATCGTCATGAATCCGCCATAGCTCCAACCGGTTACGCCCACACGGTTAGGATCGATTGGATATCTTTTAATCGCTGCGTCGACGCCGGCCAAGTTGTCGCGAAGATCGCCGTGGCCAAAATCCTTCACGTTTGCGCGAGTAAAGTCTTCGCCCTGGCCGTAACTTCCGCGCGGATTTGGCAGAAGCACGTAGTAACCGTTTGTTGAAAGCGCGGCGATAATCGCGCGCGACATTCCAAATGAGGCCGGCCATTCCGTTCCCGACATGCTAGACGGTCCGCCGTGAATCAACACGACCATCGGATATTTTTTGTTCGCCACGACCTTCGCCGGCGGAACGAGCCAGCCTTGAATATTGAATCCTTCATTTGTCCATTCGACGCTCTCCGCTTTGCCCCAAGTCATCGCAACCGCGGAGTTATTATTCGTTAGCTGTTTCCATTGGCCGATAGGACCGGCCCAAACTTCCGGCGGCGTGTTGTAAGCGCTCCTAACAACCGCCGCGAATGTTCCATTCTTCGCGAGCGCGAAATCAGGAAAATTGCCGAACGCGTGAAGGCTTTCTTCACCTTTCCAGATGGTGTGCACGGAATTATTCGCCACGCTTAATTCCGAAACGGCGCCTCCGCCGCCAACATATTCAGTAATCAGGATCCGATCCGGCACCAGCCAGAAGAGCGAACTCACCGACGTTTTTCGCCCAAGTGTGCGATTTGTTAGGTCCTTTCCATCGGCAGAGATCGTGAAAAGATCGCCGCCATGAAACCCTTCGTCGCTCATCAAACCCTCAATGAACGCGATCGATTTTCCGTCCGGTGACCAGCGCGGAACCGCAAGTTGCAGTTTAGGTTTGTAGAGCGACGTCGCTGTGCCTTTGGCGATGTCGATCTTGTAGATCTGCGCGATCCACCAATTGTTGTCGCCGGGGCCTGGAGCGGCGGTTGCGACAAACATCTTGCCGTCTCGTGACCAATCGACATCGTAAATGTGAAGATCGGGCGGTGAGACCTCGCGCTGCTCGCCGTTCGCAATATCGACAACCGCGATCCGTTGATTGTGAATCGCCTTGTCGATGATCCCGGTTGTGGAAGGTGCGGCGAGGAGCGGACCACCGCCCCCGGCGCCCTCTATATATAGAAAGGCGATCCGTTTCCCATCGGGCGACCAGCGCGGGCGCGCCGCATATCCGCTCAACCGCGTTAGTTTCCTCGCGCCTGAGCCATCTCCGTTCGCCGTCCACAGCTGTTTCTGGTCGGCGTTGTTCTCCCCGGCGGTGGAAAAAAATGCGAGCGTCTTGGAATCGGGTGACCACGCCGGATCGGCGTCGATTCTTTCGCCGGCGCCGTCGATATTGATCATCTCGGCCGGCGCATCTCCTGAAGCCGGGCGGACGTAGGTTTGTTTCACTGTACTCGCGGCGGTCGATTGAACCCACGTGACACTTTTGCCGTTTGGAGCAATTGCGATATCTCCGTAGAGAACCGTCTTACCTAACTGTTCGGTGAGATGTATCGTCTGAGCTGTTAACAACGTAGGGAAAAGGCAGGCCAGAAAAAAATGCTTCATGATCTTTAAGGAACGCAGGAAGACTTCAGAAGTGAAAGCTGATTGGTTCCGGACGAATAACAGCATGCAGCGTTACTCGGACCGTTTCCTGTCGTAGGGAACGATGTTGTCCCACTCGTCCGCCGAGGAGCGGGCGACAAAGGCAACGACTGGTTGGGTGTCGCTCATATTGAAGACTTCGTGCGGCACGCCGGGTTTGATGTAAATGAAATCCCCCGCCTGGTTTTCCAGGACTTTCTTGCATCCATCGCCGAACTCGTGGCGCACTTTCCCTTCAATAATGTAAAGGATCACCTCGAAATCGACGTGAATGTGCGCGTAAGCGACGCCGCCCGGCGGAATGGTCGCAATGTTAGCCGACAATTTTTTGGTACCGACATTTTTGGACGACATCCCCTGTTTATAATGAATGCCGTTCCAATCTCTCCGCGCGCCGCCGCCGCGAATCGTCAGGATTCCATCGTGATCTTCCACCGCCCCGAGCTGGATGTCGTCTGCGTCGCTCTTCATGGTAGGCAGTTTAGCAGCGCTGAAGCCAAGAGAACAAGGTCGCCAAAAGGAACAACAGCATCGGACTGCGAAGTCATGAAGCTGGCGTCGGCTTTCTGGCCGGAAGCAACTTGTTCACCAGCGCGTTGGTTGTTTTCTCCAAAAGAATTCCCCATGCGCTCAGGGCGGCGGCGCTGATGATAAAGATCAAAATGAAAATTAAAATTGGTTGCGGGCGAATCTTCAGCCCGAGCCAGATAACGTAAGGCTGGTGAATGAGGTAAAGGCCGTAGGAATACATTCCAACGACGGTAAGCATTTTGGCCAGAGGAGCGGCGCGCGAAATTAATCCGGCAATTCCGACGATTGCCAGGAAGCAACACGCCCCGGTCCCGAAATCGCAGAACACATACGTGATGCCGTGGGCGTAAAGTTTCAGCGCCAGCGGATACACAAGGATCCCGGCGGCAAGGCCTGGACCGCGCAAAAGCAGCGATTCGACGAGTGATGTCGATCCTGCGTGCCACATCCCGAGCGTCATTCCCAGCGCGAACTCCGGCAACCGGCAAACCGCGAACCCGCCAAGAGTCCAAAGGCCGTTGACCGGATAAACATCGAGCATCAAATAACGCACAGAAAATCCGAGCGCGCAGGTCATCAACAAAAAACTCCACGCTCCAAACTTTCGCGCCGCCAGGAAGAGCAGGGGGAAGATCAGATAGAATTGGATCAGCATCGAGAAGTACCACCAAGCGGCGTTCAGGTACATGAAATTCATCTCGATGTTGATGAAGCGGAGCCCGAGCAGACTGAGAATGATTCGCGGGTCGACCGGTTCGAGTCGCGCGACGAACGGCGAAACGAGATAAACGACGTGCGCGACCCAGTACATTGGATAAAGCCTGACGAATCGCGCGCCGTACCATTTGCCCCACGCGACGTGACCTGATTCCGCGCGTGCCATGGTCGATTGCATCAGCGTCCAGCCGCTCAAGATGATAAAAGCGCCCACGGCATGGAAACCGAGACCGGAAACTTGCCACCACGCGCTGCGCAAGATCGACATTCCCCTGGCGACCAAACTGCTCCAGTCGCTAGGCGGAGGTTGGTAGTGCTCGAAGACCGTTCGAAAGAAATGAAAATAAACGACGAAAAGAATCGCTAGACCCTTCGAAATGTCGATCCAGCCGAGTCGTTTCACTGCGCGTCTCGTTTTTCCTCAGTGCCGAAGAAAAGCGCACAGAAACCGGCGCCGAGCCAGGTCACTGCATAAATCCACCAGAGGGTAATCAGCATGCCGCCGGAAAAGAGCGGGAATATTAATTTGGCACCGATCGTGTTGAGCGTCGCGTGAAACAGCATTGTCATCAACACGCTTCCGTTCGTTCGATTGAAAATCCACGTCAGCATGAGTGTTCCTCCAAAAACCGAAAGAACGAACGGAGCAACGATCGGGAACGGAAATTCATTTCCCATAAGCGGCAAATGCCAAAGCCCAGATGGGAGCGAGAATCAGACTAGCGACCAATGGAGAGCGTTTGATTTGCAGTTGGGGGAGAGCGAACCCGCGCCAACCCGGTTCCTCGCCCAGACCAACAAAGAGGGGGATGAACAGAAAGCGCTCCGGCAATTCGCGAAATTTCGCGACGGAGGGGCCAGATACGGGAGAACCGCTGCTGAAGAGAGGAACGAATCCAATTGCAACAAGACAAATCAGAATCGGTGTTGCGAATGTAAGCGCGTACCATTTTGCGCCAACCCGCCAACGCACGATCCGGCCAAAAAATTCGCGAAGACCCGATCGACCGGAGATGATCGCGGTCACAATGATTCCGGCGATAAGCGGGCCGAGCGGATTCGGACCGCTGGTTCGACCGCGCATTAACGCAATGATCCACGGGTACCAAGAGAGCGCGAACGCGAGCAAAAAGAACACAACCAAGCTGTTTCGGTGGACGAAAGCTTTCACTCGTCCGCGATGATGACGCGACGCCGTGCTCGGGTTCAACACGAATCCAACTCAAATAACAGAAACGCAAACGCTGCCTAAGTGTTCCGTATGGTTCGCCGCATTTTATCGCGAGACAATCGGCGTGATGCAGAGCCGAAATCCCCGACCAGAGAACGGCAACGAGCAACACGATTATAATCTCCAAGGAACAGGCGCGTATCTGAATACGATCATGGGGCCGGTGGTGCTTGGACTGGTGCTACCGAACTTCACGACGTCCCTCTCAGGACCGCGTTTTACCAGGGTTCAGGAAATATTTCTCATTACGGTGTCGGTGATCCTCTACGCGATTTTCTGGTCATTCAGACCGGGCGACACCGGCAATATTTCAAGGACGCAGGAGCTGCGTCCGACTCGAGTGATGATCATCCTTCACTGCAACCGCGCTCAACCGTTTTTCATGCTGCGATGTTGTTTCTGTACTTGGTCGTTGTGATCATCTTAGCGGAGAAGTTTGCGATCCCGCTCGATAACTGCATTGAGCGTTTTGGAGTGCCCCAGGCTTTTGGTGGTGCCATCGTCGCCGGACTAGTTTTGGCGCCGGAAGCCCTGGCCGCGATCAAAGCGGCTAGGCAAAATCATTCCTAACGGTCAGTAAATATGCTTCATGGGTCAGTGCTCGCCTCGATTGGGCTCACGATTCCGGCAGTGCTTAACATTGGCATGGTAACGAGCCACCCAATCGTGCTCGGACTTGAGGGCGGAAATCTTCCGCTGCTTATTTTAACTTTAGGCGTGAGCATGATGACGTTTGGCAGCGGCAAGACGAATATTTTGCAAGGCTGCATTCACGTGCTGCTTTTCACTGTCTTCTTATTGCTGATCTTCAGTCCGTAGCGTCCCGGGGTGCGCTAAGCGCAGCCGATCTTCGTTTGATGATCACTAAAAAGATTCCGCCGAGAACGGCGACCGATGCGATGATGTAACGCAGTGTGATTGGTTCACTGAGCAATAGAATTCCGCCGGTTGTGGTGATCACCGGGACACTCAGTTGGACTGCTGCCGCGCTGGTAGCATTCAAACCGGACAACGCAGCATACCAAATTACGTAACCGAGCCCGGAAGTAATCGCGCCCGAAACAATCGCATAGATCATCCCTAACGAATCGGGCCGCATTTGTCGAATGACGAGGACACTAATCAGCGCGGCAAATGGAACGGCCCGCAAAAAATTTCCTGCCGTAGTGGCGATGGGGTTTCCGACTCCTCTGCCGCGCAGCGAGTAAATGCCCCAGGCGACGCCGGCGCCCAGCATCAAAACGGAACCGATCAGGGACGGCGCGGAAAGGCCGGGAAACCCGAGTACGACAAGACCGATGAGAGCGGCGACCAGCCCGACAGTTTGAAACGAATCCAATTGCTCGCCTTTGCGAAGGGCCCAGAGAATCATGGTTGCCTGGACTGCGCCGAACAAAAGCAACGCGCCCGTTCCGGCCGAAAGCGTGTTGTAAGCAAATGAGAATGCCGCAGCGTAAACAAAGAGCGCGAGCGCGGAGATCCAATCGCCGGCATCCCTCATCTCAACCTTCTCCCTAAGATTGAAGGGGCCTCTCCCCTTAGGAGAGGATCGAGGTGAGGGCAAAACTCTTCCGGCCATCAAACGTGCCCGCATCTTTAGAATGAGCGAAAGCGCGATAGCGCCGGCAAAAATGCGAATGAACGTGAATGTTGCAGCGTCAATGTTTGTGTCTCGGAGCGCAGCGCGACAAAGAAGCGAGTTGCTCGCGAACGCGATCATCGCGGTCAACGTAAGGAAAACAAGTCGTGCCAAGTTCACTCGCGAAGAGTCAAAGGTATAACTTGGAATGCCGAGTTATGTGATCGAAGACGTGCCCGTTAAAGATCCCGCAGTCTACGAGCAATATCGGGCCTGCGGCGAGCGACCGGATCGCCAAGCACCACGGAGAATACATTGTCCGCGGCAGTGAGATGGAAGCGATTTCTGGAGACTGGCACCCGAAACGGTTGATCATTGTCAAATTTCTCGACAAGACTTCAGTGGGTGCGTGTATCAATGATGCGACCTACCGACAGCTTAGCGATCTGCGGCAGCGCGCGCTTAAGCGTGAGATTGTTGTGGTCGAAGGAGTTTGGATCCAAGCCGATCAGGAATCGAACTTCGGTTTGCTCGATGAAACTTTTTTGTAGGTACCGGCAGCGGTGACGTTATTTCCGAAACCGCAAATGCCAATTTGCGCGACCACCAATTTTCCGTGTGTGAACTTTAGCGTGATCTTGCATTCATCTTCGGCACCTTCGGGTTTGAAGATAGCGGTGTCGCCTTCAATCCGGGCGATACCGCCGCCTTGTCCCTCGTTTGCGGTCGGACCTTGCGGCGATTGGTATTCATAGACTCCAAGAAACTCGATTTGAAGCCGTTGCTGACCAAGAGCCCAGATTTTAAATTCTCCGATCTTCGTTTTCCATGTGCCGTTGACCTGTGCCGCCGTCACATCGCTCTGACCGTCAACTCGCGGAGTCGCGATCAGGCAGAACGCGATCGCGACAAGAATTATTTTCATGTACTCAGTCCTCAATAGTGTCGGTGGGCGCGAGGAGATGGCCGAAGATTTTGCCGGCGGCGAGGAAAATAATGCCGGCTGCGCCGGCTAAGGCCGCGTGCAAAAGCCAGAATTGTGTGGCCGGCATCCTCTCCAGGAAACCGCCGATCCAGCCGACGAGATTGTTCCCGGCAAAAAACGCTAGGTAGTAAATTCCAATGATAGTGGCGGACAACGCGGCAGGGGCGACGCGAGCATAAAGGGCGAGCGAGACCGGAAAGACATTTGCAAATCCGGCGCTGTTCAAAACGTGAAAGGCGATTAGCCAACCGATCGACACCTTTTCTCCGGTACGCGCGATCGCCGTGCCGATCACGAGCGAAAGCATGCCGGTTACTGCGATAAGGCTTCCGATGGCGATCTTTGTAATCTCGGCCGGTTCGCGAAATTTTTTCGACCAAAGTCGCCAAAACACGACCGCAATGAAAAGAAAACTGACCGACACGATCGAATCGAGTGTGATCAACCACGTGGTCGGCATTTTTTTCCCGAAGAACATTAGATCGGCATGGTCCTGCGCCCAAACCAGATAAGCGTTGAAGATTTGTTGATTTGGGATGATTCCGATCGTGAGAAAAGGCAAAAGCACGAGCAACGCGACGATTGCCAGTTTGTCGCGTTGTGTCAGCTTGGGCTTCGCGGTGTGATTCGCACTCGCTTCCTTTTCTTCGACAACGGGTGAGTCGGGCGGCAGATATTTCTGGCCTAGCAAATAGATGGTCAGGCCGATCAGCATTCCGACGCCGGCGGCGCCGAACCCCCAATGCCATCCGACTTTTTCGCCAAGTGTGCCGGCGATGAGCGGCGCGGCGATGACTCCGGCGTTGATAAAGATGTAGTAAATCTGAAACGCGTCCGCGCGGCGGTTGTCGCCCGGGGAGTAAAGCGCGCCAACCTGGCTGGCGAGGTTGCCTTTGAAACAACCGACGCCAGTGAGCAGGCAAGTCAGCGCGAGCAAAAACGTCACGTCGAACGCCATCAAAAAATGGCCGAGTGCCATTAGCGACGCGCCGATCGTAATTGTAAGAGTGCGACCGAGCCAGCGGTCGGCGATCAAACCGCCGGCGATTGGCGTGAGATAAACGAGCCCGGTATAAAGACCGAAAATTGTTGAGGAGAGCGGTTGGATATCGAGCGGGCCGCGAAAAAACTCGATTGCGTGACGAAACGAACCGAACCCGGCGACATGCTCGACATGTCCGGAATGCAGCAGGCGATTGACCATGTAAAGCACGAGAAGAGCTTGCATGCCGTAGTAGGAGAAGCGCTCCCATGCCTCGGCGAATGCGATGTAGCCGAGCCCGCGCGGGTGTCCGAGAAAACTGCGGTCCTCAGGATTGTACACCGGTGAAAGTAAAAGTTACCACGTAAAAATTAGGAAGTAGAAAACGATGAAAGTCCACCGATGTTATCTAGCAAGATGAAACTTCCAGGAATTAAGGAGCGAAAACGTTTTGGATCACCCACAGTTACGCCTCAGGCGCTGGCGTGGGATGGCAATCGACTTTGGATGAGTTCGCGTGATCTCGGCTTTCTTTACAAGCTCGACGCTAAAGGCTCGAAGATTCTCCAAGAGATCGACCCGCCGGGGGTCGTCTGGGCAGCAGTGGCGATGAATGGTGCGATGCATCTGACGGTCGGCAAAGGAACGAATGACGACCGCTACGTTTATCGTTACGACTCAAAGAACGGGTTCACGAAACTTTTTGCCTGCCCGGAGTTCACCGGCTCGTATCTCAGCTGCGACGGCAGGAATCTCTACCTCAGTCAGTGGTACGCACAGCGGATTCTGAAGTTGGATGAAAGCGGTAATGTTATCCGGAAGATCGACGTTGGCGCAGAAATCTGCGGTCACGCGTTTGCGAACGACGCGATCTATACGTTGCGGGGAACTGAGAATGTACCGAGGCCGCCGTATGCTCAAGGTCCACCGACCGCCGCGCGATTCAGAAGTGGAGCGAAGCAAGGAACTGAGCGGTGGTGGATTGCGCGGCTTAATCCGCGTGAAGAAAAGCCAACGGTAGAAGATCTCGCAGTCGTTCCGTTCGCAGCTCGCTCACTCACATTCGACGGCGAGAACTTTTGGTCGAACCATCGCTCGGAGAACGAAACGATCTGTTTCTCGCTTCCCAATTAGATTTCATGGCGCGCATCATTACCAAATCAGAAGTGAGAAGGAAGAATTAAGAAATCGATCCTCTAAAATTTCTGAGTAGGGTTGAATGTTATGCGCATCACCGACATGAATTGGATGATGGTCGAGGAGTATTTGAAGCGCGACGACCGTTGCGTGTTGCCCCTCGGCAGCACGGAGCAACACGCGTATCTCAGCCTAAGTGTGGACAGTGTTCTAGCGGAACGTCTCGCGTCTGAAGTGGCGGAGTTGGCCAACGTTCCGGTGTTTCCGGTTCAACCTTACGGCATCGCACCTTACTTCCGCGCGTTTCCGGGGACGATCACGTTGCGCGTGCAAACATTCCTATCGCTCGTGCGCGAGATCCTGGATGCGATGGCCGAGCAAGGATTTCAACGGATTTTGATTGTGAACGGACATGGTGGGAACACGCCGGCTCAGAATTCGGTCGGCGAATGGATCGCGGACCATCCGGGCATTAAAGTAAAATTTCACAACTGGTGGAACGCGCCGAAGACCTGGGCGCAAGTGACGGCGGTCGATCCGGTAGCGTCGCACGCTTCCTGGATGGAAAATTTTCCGTGGACGCGTTTGGAAAAGATCAAAATGCCATCGAAACAGAAGCCCGAAGTAGACATGAACTATCTTCGTCAGCTCGATCCGAAAGCGGTGCGCGTGTACCTGGGCGATGGAAACTGGGGCGGCGTTTATCAAAAAAGTGACGACGAGATGAAGAAAGTCTGGGCTGTGGCCGTCCAAGAGACCTTGGAGTTGTTGAATAGTGACTGGGCAAAATGAATCCCCGGACACGGCCGTTTGCCGATGAAATCCGCATTTGAGATATGAAAATCCCGAAACAAGTTGGAGCACGAGGGTTCGTTTTGATGATCTCGATCTTGATCACAGGTACGGCCACGTTGTCAGCCGCAACGGAAAAGCCTGGACCGTTGGAGAGATTTTTTCGTTCGATTGGACGCTCATTCAGCCAACACAAGTCCACCCAGCACAACGCTCAGAAGCAAACCAAGGGCACAGCGAATCCTTCGAAGGCGGGATCCACTGCGCAGAACGAAGGATCAAATGCCCAAGGTGGGACTGCCGCTGACGTCAGCGCGCCGCCGAGCGAACACAATACCCGAAGTACAAGCCGGGCGCTCACCAAGAAAGGAGAGGATCTCCCTTACGGGACGCCGGTGCCCGGTAGGCAGGGTTTTGTGACCAGTCCGTTCTCGCCAAATAGCGGTTACATCGATGTTCGTGGCTTTGCTCCCGGCACGCCGGTGAAGGATCCCTACACCGGCAAAGTTTTTCTTACGCCGTAGTAGCAGTCGTTGCAGCTATGGCCATGGAAATGCTCGGTCCGTTGATTTTCTCAAGAAGGTTGCGATTGCCAGCGACATCTGTTGAAGACGGCCAAGACCGGAGGCGATCACTGATGGAAGTTGCACAAGCGGACCTTCGTGACCGATTGATCCACCTGACGCAATGGTGAAAAGCGCCGAAAGTGAGTTTGCCAATGTCCGGCGCGTGAAAATTCTCCCGTCACCGAGCACGACTGCTTCTATGTGATCGGCGGTCCGCGATTTTACCGCGGAAACGCGTGCCAAATTGAAGGATTGGGCCCGCGATCATCTGCCGAAAGCCGGGACGGTAACCCGCATCCACTAAGGAGATCCGACGAATGTTTTAACCAGGCCTGGCGCGGAGCTGCCAGTGAGGATTTTGCGAGCTGCGCTGGTGGCGGCGCGGAAGGCGATCGACGCAAGTCCACGGCAAAATCCAATCTCCCCGCCCAAAACAGCGTGATCTGTAGATCGGTCGGACGAGTGTGTTCCTGGAACCAAACCTAGAACTTCAGTCAGCGAAAAGCATGCGAATCTGGCTGTGGTCCCTTTCCCTTCAGAGCCGCATCCACAATATCACCTGCGTGCGAAATGACGGCCGTCGCGTAGAACAGCGAATTGCAGCGATTGGAAATTTCGCGCTGCGCGTTAAGGTGCGGCAGACCATGCCCAAATTTCTCGTCATCAGCACGAGTGGAAATCCCGACAGCAACAGCCGTCGAATGGGGCGGATGGCGTTTAAGCATTTACAAAAACGCAGAGTCGACTGCGAATGGATCGACATCAGCGATTTAGATCTCCCGCTTTGCGATGCGGACAAATGTTATCTGAATCCGGCGGCGCAGAAGTTGAACAAAGCAGTTGAATCGGCGGACGGAATCATGATTGCCGCGCCCGTGTACAATTACGACGTCGCGGCGGCGGCGAAGAACATGATCGAGCTGACCGGCAGCTCGTGGGAGGAAAAGGTCGTGGGCTTTCTTTGCGCCGCCGGCGGAACAAGCAGTTACATGGCGGTAATGGCGTATGCCAACAGTCTGATGCTCGATTTTCGGACGGTGATCATTCCGCGGTTCGTTTACGCGACTGGCGACTCGTTCGATGGCGATGAAGTCACGGACAAAAAAGTGGTTACGCGGATCGAGCAAGCCGCGGACGAACTGATCCGGTTCACTGAAGCGTTGCGCGGCTGAACGCAAATTGATGTCGATCTCATAACCAAGCTTAACAACCTGACGGGACTCTGGCGTCGTAGTCCGAAGTTCCTTCCGCCTGTTAGCCTCAAATCCACGCGGTCACTGCACCGTTCCACCGTGCGGATTTGTATCGAATCTAATGGCGGCCTTTTAACTTTAAGCTCCGCTCAGGCCGAGACGCATCGCATCGGCTTTGAGCGCGGCGATGACGTTGACGATGATTTCGTCCAGCGGCATCCCGAGTTGTTCTGCGCCGCGGACAATCTCTTCGCGATTGACCGCGCGGGCGAACGCTTTGTCTTTCATCTTCTTTCTTACCGTAGAAAGATCGACATCGTTAATGCTTTTCGTCGGCCTAACGAGCGCGACCGCAACGACAAAGCTGCTCAATTCATCGACTGCGCGCAGCGTTTTCTCGAGCGGCGCTGCCGGCGCGACGCCGGAATAATCAGCGTGGGACAAGATCGCGCGACAAACCTCTTCGCTCCACCCCTTCTCGCGCAGCCACGCGACGCCGACAAACGGATGACCTTCGGTCGAGCTGCGTTCCAGATTCGGATGTTTCTCGTAATCCATGTCGTGCAACAAGCCGACCGCCTCCCAAAGATCGGCATCTTCGCCGTGAAGCTGCGCGAAATATTTCATCGAATCAGCAACCGCGTGGCAATGCTTGCGCAAACTCTCGGATTTCACCCATTCGTGGAGAATCTTGAGAGCGTCTTCGGATAGGCTCATTGACGGATGAAGGATGAAAGACCGAGAACAAAACGCCATCGCCGGGAGCTTTTCAACAAATGGACGTTGAGCTAGTTTGTCGGCATGTCGTGCGCGAAGATCGATCCGGTCCTGCACAAGTCGCACAAGCCGTCCTGGATTAAAGTGCGGTTGCCGTCGAATCCGGTCTTCTTTTCGACCAAGGCGCTGATCTCTGATTTACGACTGCACACGGTTTGCGAGAGCGCACAATGTCCGAACCGCTGGGAGTGTTGGAGCCAGGGCACGGCGACGTTCATGATAGCGGGCGATCGTTGTACCCGTGCGTGCGGATTTTGCGCCGTGACAACCGCGAAACCGTTCGCTTTGGAAGAAGATGAACCGCAGCGTGTTGCTGAAGCGGTGATGCGAATGGAGTTAAGGCATGTCGTGATCACGGCGGTCGCGCGGGACGATTTGAAGGACGGCGGTGCAAACCATTTCGCGCGGGTGATTCACGCGATCCGAGGCGCCGATTCGTCCATTATCATCGAAGTCCTGGTTCCAGATTTTCATGCCGACGATTCGTGCATTCAGACCGTCCTCGACGCTGGCCCAGAGATTTACAATCACAACATGGAGACGGTGGAGCGGCTCACGCCTGTCGTGCGATCGCGCGCGAAATATCGGACTTCGTTACGAGTGCTCCGGCGTGCTAAAGAGCTTTCGCCGAAAACGGTGACGAAAAGCGGCATCATGCTCGGCCTCGGCGAAACCGAGCCCGAGATTTTTCAAGCGATGGATGATCTGCGCGAAGTCGGCTGTCAGGTTTTAACGATGGGGCAATATCTCCGCCCGACGCCAAATCACTTGCCGGTGGTAGAATTCATCACGCCGGAGCAATTCGATCTTTACGGCGAGATCGCACGCAAAAAAGGGTTCGAGCACGTCGCGTCCGGTCCGCTCGTTCGCAGCTCCTATCACGCGGCCGACTTTCGTCCGGTTGTCCGCTGAGGATGGAAGCGGCCAAGATCGCGGCGGTCATTCCCGCTTATCACGAAGAGAAACACATCGGCGACGTTGTCTGGCGAACGCGGCAAAAACTCGATGATGTTCTGGTGGTCGACGATGGTTCCGGCGACAAAACGGCGGACCGCGCGCGCGCAGCCGGCGCCCAGGTCATCATCCATGAACAGAATCGCGGCAAGGGTGAAACCATCAAGACAGGATTGCGTCACTGGCTGGAGCGCAATGTCGATTTTGTAGTCATTCTCGACGCCGACGGCCAGCATCGGCCGGAGGAAATCGACCGATTCGTTGCGGCCGCGCTTTCAGCAGAGGAACCGGAACTGATTGTCGGCAACCGGATGAAAGATCTTTCTTCGATGCCGCGACTGCGGCAATTCGTGAATCGTTGGATGAGTCAACGCATCAGCGCGGTATGCGGCCAGGAGATTCCCGACACGCAGTGCGGTTTTCGAATGTTACATAAGCATTTGATTCCGGAATTGCTCGGTGGCGCAGCCCGATTCGATTATGAAAGCGAAATGCTCATCATTGCGTGTCGAAAGGGTTTTCGGATCGATTCCGTCCCGATCAGCACCGTTTACTCAGACGAAGTCAGCAGCATTCATCCGGTGCGCGACACCATTCGCTTCTTCAAGTTGATGCGGCAATACAAAAATTCGTAACCGAAACTATGGCTTTTTCGCCGGTAGCAGTTTGCTGCTCGCGCATCAGAATGACAAGCGGTGCTCTATGACGAAAGCCGAAAATTCAAGCCGGCTTAACGGTTGATAGAGTTATTCACGCCAGCGCGAATGCTGCAGATAAGCTGGATTATGGCCGACCTTTTCCCGCCGCTCGGCGATTCGGTCAGCGAGCCATTCACACCACTCCGCGTACTTTAGAGTACCGGTGCGTTCGCGCTCTCGTTGCATCCAACTCCTGCCGCGTGACCAAAACGCTAAGGTGACGCCACCAATCAGATCGTCCACGGTTTGAAGATCGACATTGCGCCGGAATACCATGTAACCAACAGTTTCCAGTCGCACGCCGAACTCAATTATTGCGCGTTGGACCTCTGGCCCAGCTGCTTCGACATCGGACGCTGGAGCGGCATCAGGCAGTTTGCCGATGAGATCGAGCATGCGCGTCCAACCTTCGCTTTGAACGGTTTCGATGAGCATAACTGCGGCCGTGTCGCGGCGTTTGATATTTCCCTGTCGCACCTGGACCGCTGCGAAGATGAGGGCGCCGACAATGGCGACAGTAGAAATCAGATTCAGCCAGGCCGCGAGATCGAGATGCATTCGGCGCGGCTAAATTAATCCGCGTTTGCGAAAGTCGCCCATGTTTCCTCCGCTCGAACGCTCGATCATGTCGATTGTGAATTTTAGGAGGCAAACTTCCCACGCGTCGTCCACTCCTTGAATTACGGCGCTGAGCGGATCGTCGCGATGTTGCACATACGATTTCGTGCGCTCGATCACCGATTCGATCGGGTCGCGAAACATCTGTTCGGTGACGTCGGTCTTGCGGAACTGAAATCCGTAGCGGAGCACCGCGATATTGCGCGCGTGTTCGCGAAGTTGCTCAGCGTAGCGTTGCGCTTTCTCGCCAAAGCCTTCGAGCAACAGGCGACTGAAGTGTTCCGGCGTCAAAATCTGTGGCCGGTCGGCGTGAATTTTTCCATCGCGAACGCGGACTTCGTTAACCCGATCCATCAGCTCCGAGATCAGATAAAAACGGAAGCTGGTTGTGCCGAACGTGGCGATCTTCTGCTCAGGGGCGAGAATCACCTGGGTGTTTTCAATTGCGTATTGAAAATCGTCTTCTTTCACTTTTATCGCGGCAATTTAAATCAGCGCGCGGTTCTTTCAATCCAGCGCGGAGGCTTCGAACGCGCAGGTGTCGATCTCCCGAACCCGTGCTGATCGCCAGCGCAAGACGGCCTCGCCGGTAAAGATGATGAGCGCAAGCCAGATTAAAATAAAGGTAACAAGATGTCCGCGTGTGAACGGTTCGCGATAAAGAAACGCGCCGAGAAAGAACGAGCCGATCGGCGAAAGGTATTGGAGGAACCCGACCGTAATCAGACGGAGATGCCGCGTCGCGTAACCGAACCAAAAGAGCGGAACGGCAGTGACAATGCCGGTGCTAATTAACAAAATCGACAACCACCAACCAGCGCGGCCGAAAGCGACTGTGTCGGAGCGTTGAAGATAAAAAAGAAAAATCACGGCAAGTGGAACAAGGAGAATTGTTTCCAGAAACAGTCCGGGAATCGCAGCCGTTCCGGATTGTTTTCGGAGTAATCCATAGAGTCCGAAGGTGACGCAGAGCGAAACGGCGATCCAGGGAAAGCGGCCGTAGCCGAACGTGAGATTCAATACGCCGAGCGCGGCGAGAAGGACGGATGCGAGTTGCCAGCGAGTGAGACGTTCGTGCAGAAAAACTGCAGCAAAAAGAACGTTTATCAGCGGCGTCATGAAATAGCCTAGACTCGTTTCGATGACACGGCCGATATTGACTGCGTAGATGAAAAGGAACCAGTTGAACGCGATGGCCAGTCCGCCGGTCAGGCAAAAAATCCGCGCCCGCGGCAAACGAATGATTGCGATCACCTCCAACCAGCGGCGCTGCCAGGTGAGAACGGTCGAGAGAAAAATGGTCGTCCAGACAAAACGATGCGCGAGAATCTCAGCTGCGGGAACGGCGGCGATCAGTTTCCAATAAATCGGGATCAGACCCCAGGTTGTGAAGCAGGCGATCCCGGCGATGAGACCAAGGGCTTCGTGGAATTTGTCCGGACAAGTGCGCTCGCCAGGCGGCGGGTCCGTCCTATTGGCGGACAAGATCGACATCCGGTTGCTATTTCACGAAACAGAGTTGGTGGATCGGCCGCTCCGCGGGCGATATTAATTTTTGGCCCAAAAGCTTTCGCGGCGACTATTTAGCATTGAGCAAGGGACTGGTCGATCTACCAATCCAGTTTACTTTTGCGCGACGGGTGGGACGAGAGAAAGAAAGGCCGCGTAGCCTGCGTGCTCCATGTCTTCTGTTGGAATGAAATATAACGCCGCCGAGTTAATGGCATAACGTTTTCCAGTTGGCGAAGTTGGATCCTGAATTAGGTGGCCAAGATGGGCATTACTGCGTTTCGCGCGCACTTCAACGCGATGCATGTCGTAGGAGTTATCGTCACGCTCAACGATCAGATCTTTCGAGAGCGGTTTGCCGAAGGTCGGCCGCCCGGTGCCGCCGTCGAATTTGTCGACGGATGAGAAGAGCGGTTCGCGGGTAATAATATCGACATAAATTCCAGGACGAAAGTTGTCCCACAGTTTGTTTTTGAATGCCGTCTCCGTGCCGTTCTCGCGGACGACGTGATATTGCTCCGGCGACAAACGTTTGCGCAATGTCGCGTCATCGGGTAGGGGACGGTTTGGATCGAATCCGGTCATCGTCTCTTTAACGCTGTGCGCAAAAACCACGAAGTAAAGGACCACGGCAATCGCCAGAACTGCGATAATGATCCCGATGACCAGGCTTACGCGCGACGCGTCACCACTTTGGATTCGACCGCCCTCGTTCATCTGCGAGTCTCTCCGTCAACAGTGAACCAAAAAGAGAGGCTCAAGTCACTCTTTTTTTTGAACGGAACGAGATATTGAGAGTAACCCTCGTCTTCCATTTTATCGGTGGGAACGAATCGCAAAGCAGCGGAATTCGGCGAATACGCCGAGCCACAGCGTCACATGTGACGAACGCTTTGAAGGATGTCGAATCCGATGCATGCGCAGTTCCCTGTTGCTGTTGTCATTCCTAAATGTTTGACAATTCGAAGCGCGTTAACCATCAAACTTTTTTTAAATAATTCGCAGCTAGAACCGTTGATCGGTTTGGCAAAACTATCCGCGGTTATTTTTTCTTTTCGAAGAGAGACAGGTATTGGCCGTAACCTTCGTCTTTTAACTTTTCGACCGGAATGAATCTGAGCGCGGCCGAGTTGATGCAATAACGTAGTCCGCCTTTTTCTGTCGGACCATCGTCAAACACGTGGCCGAGATGTGAATCGGCTTTACTGCTACGGACTTCGGTTCGATCCATCCCCAATGTGCGGTCTGATTTTTCGGCGACGTTGTTTTTGTCGATCGGTTTAGTAAAACTGGGCCAGCCACTGCCGCTGTCGAATTTATCGAGCGAAGTGAAAAGCGGTTCGCCGCTGACGACGTCGACATAAATGCCGGCGCGATGGTTGTCCCAGTATTCGTTGCGGAACGGCGGCTCGGTGCCGCATTGCTGAGTAACGTGATATTGTTCGGGGGTCAGTTTTTTCTTTAACCCCTCGGCCGAGGGTTTGGTGGCAGTTTGATCGCTGGTTGATTGAGTTGTCATAGAGGTTGACTGGGTAGAGGACGGACCCGGAGCCTGACCGCGGGCGCGATTGAGGAAAATCATCACCGCGATCAACGCCACGAAGATAACCGCGCAGAAAAGGAGCATTCCGCGCGAGGAAGGTGGTGGGCGTTTCGGGAGTTGAATCATGTAGTGGGATTAGACAGTGATTTGCGTCGTTTGTTTAATCCCGTCGGCCAACTTCGTGGACCTGAATGTAACGTCGGAACACGAGCAATCCAAGAGGCGCAACCGATGCCGCGCAAGCGAAGATGAACCACATGATTCCCGAATGGCGCGGTCCGTTTTCCGGACAAAATGCCGCCAGTAAAAACCCTGTCGTTCCAATCAGAAGTTTGCCGACCAGAAACGGAAGGTAGGCGAGCGATCCATACGACGCCTCCTGGCCGAGCGGCGCGATGGACGCAGCGTATTCGTAAACACGGGGGGAATAGAAGGCTTCGCCGATGGAAAAGACCGTGAGGTAAAGCGCAGACATGATGTAATACGGGTGGATCGCTCCGGTCAGTTGCAGATAACCGTGACCGAGCGCGCTTCCGATGACGCTGTTTGCCGCTGGCACAAACCAGTCCGTCGGCAATGCCATTATGAAAACTCCGGCCGCGCAAATGAGGCTGCCGATGACGACAATGCGATACGACGCGATGCGTTGGGTCAGCGCCCCAACAATCGGCGCGAGAATAATGATGATAACGGCGTTGATCCCGGCCAGCTTCCCGACCGGCGCATTCAATCCCATCTCGCGATCACCAAATGTCGGAAACACATAGTCCATCTGGAGGAAGATCGCCTTTAGGAACCCAATGAAAACAAAGAACAGTAGCAGCCGGTAAAATGCCGATTGCCCGATCAGTCGCTGAAAAAGCGCGACCGTGTCGCGCGTGGCTTTCTGCACGGTTCGCGCGATCTCTGTCCAAAAGCCGGAGCGCGCGCCATCCCCTGCCGTCACGGTGCGGTCGCGTTCCGCGTCGCGTCGCAAAAAATAAATCGTCGGGAAAAGCACAATCTCGAGCGCGAGGCTAACTGCGAAGAGCTGTTCATGTGTCGTCGGCTGGAAGCCTCTGATGCTCACATGGAGGTCGAGCGAACGAACGAAATCGAAAATGTAACCGGCGATGAGATAGCCGACATTCATGAGCGCGTAGATGATCGAGAACGCGATCGAACGTTGCGCGGTTGCGGAGTAAACGCGCGTGGCGGCGAGCAGGACCGGTGTTCCAAGCGCTTCGCCAATCGCCAGTGGAAGAAGCCCGCAAAGAAGCGCGAGCCATGGAATCGTAGTGAAAACCATGACGCTGCGCGCAAAGGTGCAGATCGCGACGCCGAGAAAAAAAGTTCGCCGCAACCCGATTGCGTCCGTCAGTGAACCAGCGAGCAACGTGAAAATCGTCATTGCCGGGGCCCAGACCCAGCCCACCAATTCGCGCGCCGCTTGATCGCTAAAGCCAAGATCCTTCGACAGCCACAGCACTATCGTTTTGTTCGTTATCGAATAAGCGGTGTAGATGAAAAGTTTGATCAGGAACGTGAGCCAAAGCTCGCGCCGCGCTGTCTTGAGGACGGTGAACTTCGCGATGAAACCGCGAATGCCAGAGGGCGCAGGGACATGTTCCTCGGGCGCGACTGCTTGCTTCAAGGTTTCTGGCACGACGATGTCGATCTTAGCACACTGACGGCTCGCTCGCTGTCGGCGCTGCAGTTAAAATTTTCAGCGACTCAGCAATCGATGAAGCGCACATGGACGATCATCGGCGTAGGCAACGTTCCCGCCAGTTTCAAATGGTACCAGTCGCTCTTTGGCCAGCGGGAGATGCGTCTCGTCCATGAGGGCTGGGGTCAGGTCCTGGATACAGATGGAACCGTTCTGCTCTGTCTCCACCAGTGGGGCGCGCATGAGCATCCAACCTTGATGAGCCCTGAGATTGCGCCACCTGGCAATGGTTTGTTGCGATTCTTTCGCGTCGACGATTTCGATGTAGCGTTGGAAAGAGCGCGTGCCATGGTTGGGGGATTCGAGGAGGAACCTCATCGAAATCCGAATACCGGAACTATGGAGTTTTCCGTTCGAGATCCCGATGGCTACTACGTCACGATTAGTTCTGCGATCTAATCAAACGATGAACCCAACCGCAAGCCGCTGCGCGGCGAGCGGCTCCTCATAAAATTTCGGCCACAAACTCGCGTGCGTCGAACGGCGCGAAGTCGTCGATCTTTTCGCCTGTACCACTGAACCGCGTCGGGATTTTCAACTCATCCTGGATTGCGAGCACGATTCCGCCTTTGCCGCTGCCGTCGAGCTTGGTCACGATCAGGCCGGTGAGACCCAACGCTTGATGAAACTCGCGCTCCTGACTGAGCGCATTGCCGCCGGTGGTCGCATCGACAACTAAGAGGGTTTCATGGGGCGATTCGCCGCCTGCCGCGCCGTAGAAGAAACTTCATGTCTGAGGTGCGAGCCGCACTGGCGTTGGACTGCCTTACTAGACAGGATTTACAGGATTCATTCGATTTACAAAAAGGATGTCGATCTTGGTCCTTCCAATCCCAAAATCCTGTTAATCCTGTCTTTCTTTTTGCGAATGTGAAACCGGTTCGCGCGCGGGACGATCGAGATCTTTGCGAATCCGGTCGAGAATTCCGTTCACGAAAGCGCCGGATTCAGCGCCGCCAAAGGTCTTGGCGAGCTCGATCGCTTCATTGATTGAAACAACTGGGGGAATGTCTTCGCGATACAACATTTCGTAAATCGCGAGCCGGAGAACGTTGCGATCGACTGCAGAAATGCGATTCAGATTGTAGTTTTCGCAATAGCGTTTAATTCGTTCGTCAATTTCCGGCAGGTGTTCGATCATCCCCTCAATCAGTGGCTGCGCAAATTCACGGACGCTCGGTTTGACCGGACAAAATTCCCAAAAGTCATCGATTCGCTTCGGACCTTCGCCGCGCTGAAGATCGCGCCAGAAATGATATTGAATGGTTGCTTCCCGTGCGCGTCGCCGTTTTCCCATACGTCTATTTATTTCGCAACTTCCAGATCACGTTGGAAATCTCGACCGCAGCCCGGGCCGCTTCAGTACCGCGATTGATCTCGCTTTCCAAACATCGCGCACGCGCCTGATCTTCGTTATCGAAAGTTAAGACCGCGTTGATGACAGGGACGCCATGAGTGATTGCGATTCGTTGAAGCGCATCCGTGACCGAGCGACCCAAATTTTCCGCGTGATTTGTTTCACCCTGCAAAATTACACCAATCGCAATGATGGCGTCTCCCTGCTTTTGCAACGCGAGCTCGCGAACCACGATTGGAATCTCAAACGAGCCGGGAACCTCGGTGAGCGTTGTGGTCGCGTCAGGGGCGAGCAGGCGCAACTCCGCTGTCGCGTGATCAATCAAACCCTGGACATAAGTGGAGTTGAATTGACTCGCGACAACCGAGAAATGTCGCTTGGCGCCGACGACGGTCCGCGGCTGAGGGGAGATCAAGTTCGACATCGCCCTTTAATGCTCTAACAAATCAGTCTCAGCAAGAGCACTGGCGACGCGAGGAATGCGGCCGCCATAAATTTAGGTTCTTTCGGCTGCCGGACGCGCAACAACCAAACCGGTCAACAAGAAAATTAGCGCTGCGGAAAACAAACAATATCGGCAGAATGCGTGAAGCCGGAACGCCTGCACGTAGAGTAGCCAGAGTGTCATGCAAAACATCGCTACCACGGTCCAGCTCAAAAATGTTCGAGCGCGCGCGTAGCCAAATACTGAAAATGTAGCAAAGCTGAACACACTGAAGTAGGCGAGCGCCCCCAATCCGCTCACCGGGACGCGGCCGATCTTCGCGTAACTGCTGCCCAGAACTTGAAAACAATCGGATGAACCGCCGCAAACCGCGGTTTCTCCCGACAAATACAGCACCGTGAGATAAGTGGCTTCAGCCAAACCGACGAGTGCGATTAAAGCCGCGGCGATATAAAAAATTGTTTGAGAGCGCGAACCCCAAGACGTGGGTCTCACCGTTGTTGGCGCTTGAGATTTCATGAGGAAGGCTTCGTGCTTTTGACTGCGTTCTCGACCAATGCTGGCAGCTTGTTCGGGTCCGTGTCGCTCGGCGGTACGGCCTGGTTGTTCAGGAAAAGTGTCGGCGTTGTTTTTACACCGATGGCTGCGCCGCGGTGCTGATCGGTTTCGACTTGCTGCTGCACTTCAGGGCTGTCCATGTCGTTTCTGAAACGGCTCAAATCAAGTTGAAGCATCCCGGCGTAAGCCTGGAAGAGCGAGCGCGCGTCCTTGGAGTGACTCCAAACTTCCTGCTCGCGGAAAAGCAGATCGTGCATCTGCCAAAATTTCCCCTGCTGGCCGGCGGCTTCGGCCGCACAGGCCGCTTCCTTCGCGTGAGCATGCATCGGCAGCGGAAAATTCCGGTAAATGACGCGAATGTTATACTGCTTTTGCAGTTGGTTGATCGACTCGGAGAGTCTTCCGCACGGTGGACATTGGAAGTCTCCGAACTCCTCGAGCGTTACTAACGCATCTGCCGGCCCAAGAACATGAACGGCCTCGCCAGAGGGCGCCGCTTCCGTCCGGGAAATCTTGAGAGCCGGGTTCGCGGAACGTTTAACACGATAAAAATAAGCGCCGCCGCCAATTGCGAGCAGCCCGACTACAACCACGATTATGAATGGAAGGAATCGTTTCATGAAATAGGTCGGAAGATATAGCGCAGGTGTCCGATTCTCGCGAGTCCGCACTTGCTTGAGGCCGCTCGCAGAACCGGAGTTGCGCCGACCACTGAAACTAGAGAAGATGCCCGAGCTTGGTCTTCTTGGTTTCGAGATACCTTTCGTTGTGCGGATTCGATTCCGTTCGAATCGGAACCTGTTCTACCATTTCGAGTCCATAACCTTCCAGCCCGATCACTTTCTTCGGATTGTTCGTTAGAAATCGAAACTGCCGCACGCCGAGATCGAAAAGAATCTGCGCGCCGAGTCCGTAATCGCGCAGATCGGCGGGAAGTCCGAGCTTCGTGTTCGCTTCGACAGTATCGAGCCCTTGTTCCTGCAACTTGTAGGCGTGAATTTTTGCGGCGAGACCGATCCCGCGGCCCTCTTGTCGCATGTAAACCAGCACGCCGTTGCCCTCTTCCGAAATCTGGCGCAACGCCGCGTACAATTGATTGCCGCAATCGCATCGTCGCGAACCAAACACGTCACCGGTGAGACATTCGCTGTGCACGCGCACCAGCGTCGGTTTGTTTTTGTCGATCTTCCCTTTGACCAGCGCAAGATGATGCATCCCGTCGAGCAGTGATTGATACAGGTGCAGATCGAAATCACCGTAATCGGTCGGCAATCTCACGATTTGTTCGAGCTCGACTAACTTTTCGCGCTTCCGGCGATACGCGATCAGACTTTGGATCGTGCAAATGCGCAGCCCGTGTTTTTTGCGAAACTCCATCAGCTCGGACAATCGCGCCATCGTTCCATCGTCATGCAAAATCTCGCAAAGCACGCCGGCTGGTTGCAGCCCCGCCATTCGAGCAAGATCGACAGCCGCCTCCGTGTGGCCGGCCCGTCGCAAGACGCCACCATCTTTCGCACGCAATGGGAACACATGACCTGGCTGCGTTAGATCGTCTGGTGACGAATGAGGATTCGCAATCGCGAGAATCGTCGTTGCGCGATCGTACGCGCTGATCCCGGTCGTCACTCCGCGCGCCGCATCCACCGAAACTGTGAAATCGGTCCGCTGAGCCTCGCGGTTTTGTGTCACCATACGTTGCAGACCGAGCTGCTCCGCGCGTTCGTTCGAAATCGGGACACAAACCAAACCGCGGCCGTGCGTTGCCATGAAGTTCACTGCCTCCGGCGTCACCTTTTCCGCCGCTATCACAAGGTCGCCCTCGTTTTCGCGATCAGCGTCGTCCGTCACGATCACTATCCGGCCCTTGGCGATGTCGCTCACCACGTCGTCAATCGCGTCGAACTGAAACGTCTCCCTTGTCTGCGAGATCATGGACGCCCACAGCTTACCGTTCTCCGCGACTCTGAGCAACCCAGTGTAATCTTCCTCTTCCGCTCACTCTTAATACCACTTCTGCTATTGCGGCGATTGTAGTTGCTTTCCGATCACCAAGCTGACGAAGACGATGAAGGCTGCCAGGCACTTCCCGCGAGTGCTTCGCGTTCTCAGTAGTGATCCCTAACGACTCGCGCTCGAGGCCACAATTGCTTCCTCGCTACATCGCGGTTGCTACCTTGTTCCCAATGGCCGGCTCATTTGGTAATCCGGGATTTCGCCAACCCTGGACTCCTCGACCAGGCGCTTGATTTGCTTCGTCGTCAAACGTGTGGCCATCCCGTTTCTTTTTCGATTAGCGATAGGACATGCATACAGAAAATCTTGCAGCGCGACGCGTGGCAAAATTGGCACGTTCATTGGCGCCGTGCCCCGCTGTACAACTTCTTCGCTAGATTCACAACATAACTCCGCGAGACCGTCTGGCGGCAGTCGTGGTCCAGGATGTCGATAAAGCTTTGGAAAGCGTCGAGCGCAGCGGGCGGCGTTCGTTTCTCCCGGGCGGTGTAAAGATGTCGTGAGGCGTCAAGCGCGTGCCGGATTGCAGTCTTCGAAATGCTCAGGGCGCGACTGAGTTGATCGAGGTGCTCCGGTCTGAACGCCTTGGGGTGGGGGAAACCGTTTTCGCTGTGCAGCCAGATCCAAAGCGTGGATTGCGAGACCTGAATTCTCCTCGCAAGGTCGCGGACCGAAAATCGGAGTCGGTGCCGCGCCGAATCGATCAGTTTTTGAAAAGGCGAGTGCGGGGCTCGGTAATGAATTAATCGGCCACAGGGCGGAACGCGACGTAGCGTTTTGCGTTGGGTTATTAGTCGGGGCATTTGCCAGACATTACGGTGTCTTTCTAAGAAAAGCAATCTTCAATACGGTGCCTTTCAATGAAAGGCACACTTTTTGAGGGAAGGTGAACGCGATGAGAACGATGATCGGGTTTGAATTGCTCGCGCGATTTACAGCGCGATTGAGTGCCAGGCCGTCTTCATCTCGACCGTATCCAGAATCCAGTAAGCGTGTTTCGCTTCCGGGCCGCGACACTTTTTCTGAAAGATCGCGTCCGGGTTAGCGCTCCACGTGTGCTGGAAGCGCGACAAAAATGTAAGCAGCGCCCCGACTTTTCCGCGAGCCCGGCAGCATACGGCCGTTCTCGGCGCGAACGAATTTTCCGCTGATGAACAGCTTGTATGTCTTTTGGACCGCCAGCCGAGTCTGCTTTCGTTGCACGAAGCGAGGATTGCGTAAAACTGCTGGAAAGGAAATGCTAAACCGCTGATGTCGATCCAGAAATCGGAGAAAATCTTTATCGCCGGCCGTCGCGGGATGGTGGGCAGCGCATTCGCCCACACGCTCGAAGGGCGAGGGTTCGCCAACCTGACCAAGCGCAATCGGAGCGAGCTCGATCTCAGTGATTCCACAGCCGGTGCGAACTTTCTCGGGAAAGAAAAAGCGGAGATTGTCATTTTGGCGGCGGCGAAAGTGGTCGGATCCAAAGGCGAGTTGAGTTGGGACAAAACGAAACCGGACGGCACACCCGGAAAACTTCTCAATCTTTCCAAATTGCGCGCGCTCGGTTGGGCGCTGACGGTTCTGCTTCACGACGGCATCGCGCGAACTTACGATTGGTTTCTAAGAAACATTGCCAAATGAAAAAACTTCGCGTCGGCGTGGTCGGCGTCGGTCACATCGGAAGCAATCACGCCCGGCTTTATTCCGAAATTGCAAATGCGGACTTCACCGCGATCTACGATGTCGATGTGACGCGGGCCAATTCGATTGCGAAAAAATACGGCGGTACCGTCGCGAAATCCCTCGAGGAATTCACCGTGCTCGTGGACGCAGCTTCAGTCGCGACGCCGACCAATTCGCACTATGAAATCGCACGCCCGCTTTTGGAGAAAGGCAAACATCTGCTCATGGAAAAACCGATTACCGAAAACCCGCGGCATGCGACCGAGCTCGCGGAATTGGCTGCGGGTAATCAATTAATTCTTCAAGTCGGACACGTCGAACGATTCAATCCGGTTCTGAGCGCGCTTGAAGCGCGCCTCACCCATCCGCGGTTCATTGAGGCGCATCGGCTTTCGTCTTATCCGAATCGCAGCACCGACATCGGCGTAGTCCTCGATCTCATGATTCACGATCTGGAAGTCATTTTGTATCTCGTGCGCTCGCCGGTTCAGAGCATCGATGCCGTTGGGATTCCAGTTTTGAGCAAAGGAGAAGACATTGCTAACGCGCGAATCCGTTTTGAAAGCGGTTGTGTGGCAAATGTGACTTCAAGTCGGATCAGTCCCGAGCGCATGCGCAAGATCCGCGTTTTTCAGGAGGACGCTTACCTCTCACTCGATTATGAAAAACAAAGCGGCGAAATTTATCGCCGTGAGGCTGGAAAAATTACGCGCGACAAAGTTCCGATCGAGCGCGAGGAACCATTAAAGCAACAACTCACGTCGTTTATCGAATGTTCGAGTACGGGGCGCGAGCCGCGCGTTTCGGGATTTCAGGCAACTGCGGCGCTCGAGCTGGCAGTCGAAATTACCAAGCGAATCGAATCGAGTGGCTAAAACCATTTACTTTGCCGCGGGCGAGGCGAGCGCGGACAATTATGGAGCGGCGTTAATGCGCGCTCTGCGCAACGCTGATCCTGATCTTCGGTTCGTCGGACGCGGTGGACCGCAAATGAAGTCGGTGGCTGACGCGGATTTTCAAAACTGGATCGACCAATCCGGCGTGCTCGGCCTCTGGGAAGTGATCAAGCACTACGGCTACTTTCGAAAGCAGTTCCATGGAGCGCTTGGTGAAATCGCAACGACCAGACCGAGCGCGGTCGTGTTGATCGATTACCCGGGATTCAATTTGCGACTCGCGCGGGCGTTGCGAAAACAATCGCCGTCCCCAAAGATCATTTACTACATCAGCCCTCAGGTATGGGCGTGGAACCGTGGCCGAATCAAAAAGATGGCGATCTGGCTCGATTTAATGTTCTGCATCTTTCCGTTCGAAGCTGAGCTTTACAACGAAAGTGGATTGCGCACGATCTTTGTCGGTCATCCGATGATCGAGCGGTTGAGCGCTAAAAGGATCGACACTGGGCGCGATCCGAACCTCGTTGGGTTGTTTCCGGGGAGCCGATCGCGTGAAGTCAGGAAAATTTTTCCGATTCTGATCCAAACGGCCCGAGAACTTCTGAGAACGAAACCGAAGTTGCGTTTCGAAGTTGCAGCTGCGTCGGATGAGTTGGCGCGACAAATGGAAGCAATGTTAGATCAGCAAGATCGAGATCTGTTCGCAATCAAAGTCGGACAGACTGTCGAAATTATGCAGCGCGCTTTTGCTGGCATTGTTGCTTCCGGCAGCGCGACGTTGGAAGCAGCATATTTTCGAATGCCGTTCGCGCTCGTTTACAAAGTCGCCTGGCCGACTTATTTCGCCGGACGACTGGTCGTAAAGGTGAGATATCTCGGGATGCCGAATGTGCTTGCCGACAAACAAATCGTTCCGGAGTTCATTCAACATCGCGCAAAGCCGTACGATCTCGCGGAAATGGTTCTACATTTGCTCGACGATCCAATGGCGCGTCAGCGAATGACTTGGGAGTGCGATAAAATCGCTGCGATGCTTGGTGGACCCGGCGCCAGCGATCGCGCGGCAAAAGCGATTCTTGCTGAAATCGAATGATGGGAAATTCTCTCGACGGTCGTGCGACGCTTTGGTCGCTCGCGGCGCTGATGTTGATTTTGTTTTCGATCACAAATCTCCCCTGGGAGCTCGACGATTACGATCAGGCGAAACAGGCGTGGACTTCGTACGAGATGGTGACGGAAGGACATTGGTTTTATCAGCGCACCTCTGACGACCAGGGACTCGCGACCAAACCGCCGCTAACCGGTTGGACGTCAGTCGCCATTTTTGCCATCACGCGGTCATGGGACGTGGCGTGGCGATTGCCTTCGCTAGTCTGCGCGGCGCTTATTGCATTCATGTTGTTTCGAAACGCCTCGCACGCGTATGGAAAGGCCGCGGGAGTTATCGCGTTCGCGGCGTTCGGATTCAACTTGTTGAGTCCCCGCCTGGCGACGCTCGTTCGTTCCGATATGCCGCTCGCGCTCGTCATTTTCCTGATCGGCCTTTTGATCCGGGAGAAAATTTGCAACCAGCAGTCGTGGTCGACCCAAGACCGATGGCTCATGTTTGGTTTACTGACCGCGGGAATGTTAATCAAAGGCCCGATCATCTACGCATTTTTGCTTCCCGGAATTGTGGTCTATCAATTGCTTTTCCGAAAAACGGGAAGCGCAAGCGTCTGGTGCGGTTGGTGGCCGTGGAGCGTGTCGCTCGCGATATTTTTGGTTTGGGTTGGTACCGGCTGGCTTTGGGTGCCGCGCTTTTACGAACTAGTTATCGCCCGCGAGTTTCTCGCGCGATTCGCTGAAGTCGGCACGCACATTCACCGCGCCCAATCTTTCTTTTTCTACATCCCGCATTTGCTCCACAAATTTTTTCCGTGGAGCGCGCTTTTGATTGGACTTGCGATTCTCGAGCTTAAGTCGCGTCGCTGGAGTCTTCCAAACGCGTTCCGCGAAATGTCGCCGGCCACGGTTTGGCTGATCTGCTGGAGCGTCGGGGGACTCTTCTTGATGTCGTTGATCCCATCGAAACGGGTTGATCGAATTTTCCCGGTCATTCCGCCGCTCTGCTTGTTGGTCGCGGTTCAAGCTGCCCGATTCCTCGCAGAGGAAAAAATGCGCGAACGAAATTCTCGATGGATTGCCGCGACATTAATATGCGCGCTCTTTTTCACAACAGGTTATGCCGCGAACCGAGTTTTCAGCGGGTATCGCGATAATCGCGGTGCTTTGTCGATCTTTGGCAGGCGAGTGCGCGAAGAAGCGGCCAGGAACAGTTGGCGGTACGAAGCGGTTGGTTCGACCGACGAAGGATTGCCGCTTTACCTGATGCGGCCGCATTTTTTGAAACCGGACGTCGCCGTTGCCAAATGGCAGAATGGCGAAATCGACGCCCTGGCGGTTCCGGCAAACCAGGAGCTCGACTTCGTCCGGGACTTGCCCGGCTCGACTCGACGATTTGAATCCGCCCCGCGAAGGAGTCTGCACCGTCCGAATTACGTTTTGCTGACGCATTAACGGCTCAAAAGACTCGACTTTCTCGGTCAGCATTTTACTCTCGCGCACCCAGATGTCCGAGTTTCCGAAGAAAGAAATCGAAATGCTCTGGGCGCCGTGGCGCGTGGAATATTTCGAGAAGGAGCCGCGTGACACAGAATTTCTCATGGCCGCGGCGCGAGCGAACGATGATGCCGCGCACTTGGTGATCACGAGGCGCAAGACGGCGTTTCTGATGATGAACCGTTATCCATATTCGGTCGGTCATTTGATGGCGGTGCCTTACAGGAAAACCGCCGACTTGGCTTCGTTAGGCGAAAACGAAGTTGTCGAGCTTTGGAATTTGGTGACGCACGCGCAGGCGCTGCTCTGGGCCGCGACGCGCGCGCAGGGATTCAATGTCGGATTGAATCTCGGCGAATGCGCGGGCGCGGGTGTGGTCGATCATTTGCATATTCACATTGTGCCCCGTTGGAAGGGCGACACCAATTTTATGCCGGTGATCGCTGGAACGAAGACGATCTCGGAAGGACTGCACGCGCTTTACGACAAACTGATGGCGGCACAGGCGAAGTTGGAAAGGGCGAGCGAATGATGAACGGCGGCTCGTCGTGGATCGAACAGCCCCCGCAGAGGCGCGGACTCGGTCGTTTCGCGAAAAGCTGCCTCATTCTCGCAATCTTTTTCATCTTGCTCGTCTTCTCCTTTTTTGCCGGCACATATTTCGCCGCGAGATATTTGCGAACCGAATACCTCTCTATGTATCACGAGCGCCTGCCGGCGAGTCAGGCAACGGTCGAACAAGAGGAGGAAGTGCACGCGCGATGGGACGCATTCGAGAAAAAGGCCCGCGCTCGCGAATCAGCGCGGATCGAATTAAGTGCCGAGGATTTGAACGCATTGGTCGCTTTCGAGCCAAAGCTCCGGGGTAACGCTTACGTCACAATCGAAGACAGCACCGCGCACGTGCAGGTCAGCATGCCCCTAGTGAAGTCGCGCTGGCTGACCGGCCGCTACATCAACGCCCAATGCTCGGTCCAATCGGCAACAGGAGGGAATCCGGAAAACCTACGCATCACAAGCATCATCGTGAACGGTCGACCGGTTGGCGAAGAATTCCTCAGCTGGCAGTACGGCTCCTGGTCGTTCAAACGCTACCTGGCTGATTGGGCGGCTCAGACCAATCTCAAGACGCTCGAAATTTCTGACGGGAAAGTGATCTTTGAAACCAACGCGAGCAGTAACGACGACGACCGGCTTGCGTCTCCATCTCCGTCGCCCTCACCGTAAGGCTCGAGCGTGTCACTGCATAATCTCGCGAGCGAAAACGTTGAGCTGACCGTCTTCCTGGCGGCGCACTTCGGTAATCTCGAGCGGGCGCGCTTCGTCGCGACTGACTGTCGATCCTTGCGCCGGGGGCGTGTAACCGGCCGGAAATTCAACGATGATGCGCGTGGGCGTCTGGCCGAAATGGAGAACCGAGTCGGTTAACTTGCCGCGGGGCCGCATCACCGCACGGTTCGCGTCGGAAAAATTCACCACGAATTGTCCTTTTAAGTAAATCCGTTCACCGCCGGTCCCTTGTTCGGCGATTTCCTTCAGGTCGCTTGTCGCAATCAATCGCCCGAGCGGCATTTTCCCAGGCGGGAAGGTCTTCCAATTTCCAACGCCGGTTGTTGACGCCAATGTGCCGACGTCGTTGGCGCCGGGTTGAACTGGCTGCCCACGGACCGGAGTTTGGACCGCCTGAGCAACAGCAGTTTGCGCCGGAGCAGCTTTCGGCGGCTGTGATTTTGTCGGAGCTGGTGGCGGCGGAGAATTCTGCGCAATGGGCGACGACGCAGGAGCAGGCGGCGGCGGGGTTTCCTCCGCGACCATCGGCGGCGATGTTGCGGGGAAAGCGGATGTTTTCGGCGTCGGTTTGCCTTTCGTCGATTTGCTTTTTGGAGTCGGCGTCTCTTTGGCCGATTTGTTCTTCCTCTGCACTTGAACAATGGGCGGCGTGACTGCTTTCGCAGGTTCGACGCGCACGAGTTGGTTTTCCGGCGACGGCGGCGTTCCGCTCGGAGCAAAGCCGGGAATTGCAACCTGCGGCGCCGCTTGCGGCTGTTGTCTGCCTTGTTTGAATTGCGCGTAACGCATTTCCGCGCGTAACCGCGATTGTTCCTTAAACAACGGCCAACCGGCTTCCAAGTTCAGACTGAGTGGCGGCTCGAGGCTGAAAGTTCCGGTGCCGCGCATTACGGTATAAGTTCCGTAGAGCAATGGGACCGCGGTCAGCATGATGCGGCCGTCGTTGAACCGCTCCACGTGAATGACTGCCGACAAATCGTGCGCGCGATCGAGTTTCAATTCCAAACCTGTGGTGAGCGTTTGTTTGATCAACCGCACAGTTTTCGGATCGGACGGATAAAGATGTTCCATCAACAACTCCGGGTTCTCGACCGAATCCGTTAACGCAACCATGCCCGACGTGAACAAATCACTCGAGCTCAGCTCACGCGTTTCCTCGATTACGTAACGACCGACAATGTACGGCACGAGGCCGGGGACCCGTTGAAAGTTCCGAATATAATTGCGGGCCAACTCGGCATTTGTTTTGACAAATTCGGCCGAACCCATCGCGTTGTAGCGATCGTAAAGTTGCTTCGCGCTCAAAAATTCTCCGCCCGGCGCGGCCGTGAGTTCGAAGCGCTTCGCCGGTTCGACCTTGTGCAGCTTCTGCAGGATCCGGTAACTGTCCGGCCGCTCTGGTTGGCTGAAGATGTAAAAGCTGCCGAGCCAGGCCGCGAACGCAAAGCCGGTTAGCAATAGAATCACGACCGTCCAGGCGAAGTAATTGATCCGGCGCCGGGCCGGGCGCGAGTACGGTTCGTCGTAGCGATAAAGGCCGTAGTCCATTTAGACGGAAGAGAAGATTCCGGGTCGCGCGTTCAAGCTGACTTCGCCACTTCGAATGAGGTGCCGCATCCGCACGTGCGACTCGCATTCGGATTCACGACTTGAAAGCCTGTTCCAGTCAGGCCATCGCGAAAATCCAGGGTTGCGCCGCGCAAGTATTCGGCGCTTTCCCTATCGATGAAAAACTCAACCCCGTCGCGCTCGACCACTACGTCCCCGGTTTTCTTTTCGTCGAGCGTCATCTCGTAATGCAGACCCGAACAACCGCCTTTAGTAATCTGCACGCGCAAGCCCTTGCCGGCGTTTTGCTTCTGGGTATCAAGCAGACTTCTGAGCTGCCGCGCTGCGTTCTGGGTAACGTTTACCATCGTCCACAAATTACGATCTCACGTTGTCCAAGTCAAAAGACGGACCTAGAGAGGATGAGTGGTTGAGACACGAAAGTTAAGTCGTTGAGGTGTTGAGATGTTGAGTCGTTGGGATCAAACTGACGCTTCAGCTCCACTCTTCAACCGCTCAACGTCTCAACCTCGCATGTCTCGCATTCGTCTGCTCCCCGAAACCGTGGCCAGCCAGGTCGCTGCCGGGGAAGTGATCGAGCGGCCGGCCTCCGTCATCAAGGAACTTATCGAGAACAGCATCGACGCCGGCGCGCGCAAGATCGACATCTTCATTCGCCGCGGCGGAATTTCGCTGATGCGCGTGATCGATGACGGCTGCGGAATGGATCGCGACGATACGCTCCTTTCACTGGAGCGACATGCTACCAGCAAAATTCGTTCGGTTTCAGATTTGGAAGCGATCGCCACGCTTGGATTCCGCGGCGAAGCGTTGCCGAGCATTGCCAGCGTGTCGCGTTTTCGCCTAACCACTCGCGAACCCAACGCGGTTGTGGGAACTGAAATCGTCGTCAACGGTGGGAAAATCGACATTGTTCGCGACGGCGGCGAAGCGCCCGGGACGCAAGTCGAAGTGCGCTCGCTCTTTTACAACGTGCCGGCTCGTCGCAAATTTTTGCGTGCGGAAAACACCGAGGGCCGCAATGTCGAACATCAATTGCATTTGCAGGCGATCGGTCATGCGGGCGTTGGGTTCACTTTTGCGCGCGATGATCGTGTTGTGTTCCAACTTCCAGGAACTGCGACGCTCAGCGATCGAATTCGCGATCTTTACGGAAACGAACTGCTAGCGCAGCTGCTCTCGCTCAACGGCGCCAGTTCCTCGCAGATAAAGATCAGCGGTTTAATTGGACAGCCGGGATTAAGCCGGCAGACGCGATCCCAGCAACTTGTTTTCGTGAACGGTCGCGCGATCGAAAGTCCGCTGATCACGACTGCGATCCGCGAAGGCTATCACACCGCGCTGATGAAAGGGCAATATGCCGTTACTTTTCTTTTCCTTGAACTCGATCCTGGCGCGGTCGACGTTAACGCGCATCCGGCGAAGCGCGAAGTGCGTTTTCGCGATCCAAATTCAGTTCGCGAAGCGATCGTGCGCGCGATCCAGGAAAGGCTGGCACGCGGTCGCGTTGATTGGCAGGAAAAATTTCGCGCGCCAACCGCCACCGCTACGCCGACACAACCGGTTGTGAATCTTACATTGCGGCCGCAAGCCGTCGCCCCGGAAGAATCGGATCGTGAATTGCCACAATTCGCGCCGACGAGCAGCGCTCACCGTGAGCAAGTTTTTGGTAAGCCTGTCGATGTTGAACCGGACGCGGCAACCAAACGCGACGGTCGTCAGCAACAATTCCAGATCATTGGCGTGCTGAACAAACTTTACGTGTTGATGGAGAACGCGGACGGACTCGTGCTGGTCGATCAACATGCGGCGCACGAACGGATCTTGTTCGAAGAACTGCGGCGACGCATGGAAGATCAGGGGGTTCCCTCGCAGAAACTTCTCATTTCGCAGACGTTCGAGCTGTCTCCGCGTGACGCGGATTGGATCGAACAGAACATGTCGATCTTTCAGAAAATGGGAATCGGGATCGAAAGCTTTGGACCGAACACATTCAAGATCGACAGTCTGCCCGGATTTCTGAACGTGACCGACAGCGCGCAGTTTATGCGGACGGTGATCGACAATTTGAAAAGTGCGAGCGATCGCAGCTCGCCGCTGCGGCTGGGCGAAGAAATGATTGCGAAAACGGTGTGCCGTCATGCGGTGAAAGCCAACGATCCGTTGCGTTACCTCGAGGTGGAGAAACTGATCCAGGATTTGCTCGACTGCGACTTGCCTTACTGCTGTCCGCACGGCCGACCGACCATGATCCAAATCTCGCATGCGGAATTGGAAAAGAAATTCGGCCGCAAAGTCTGAAGAAGTTGAAGTGTTGAGGCAGATGTAAAATCAGGTGGCCGAACCCAACAATTGCCTGCCGATTGCTTCCGCCTGCTGGTGCGCGTTTACCGGAGATCGTACGGGATGTTTGCGACCGGCGAAACGCATTCGGTGCGCGAATTTGTCGAGGCGGCGTTCAAAGCGGTCGATCTGCCTTGGGAAAAATATGTAAAACAGGATACGGCATTTGATCGACCAATCGAGCCGGCGCGACTGGTCCGCTGCGCCGATGAAATCCGAAAGGAGGAAACTGAAAACGCTGAAAACGGAATGCTGGAACCACCCAATAGATCATCAATTTCGACATTTCAGCTTTCCGCTTTCAGGATCATGGTTAGCTTGGCGCGGTGAAGAAAATCGAAGCGGTTATCAAACCATTTAAAACCGAAGCGGTGAAGGACGCGCTGGCCGCGGTCGGCATTGAAGGAATGACGTTGAGCGAAGTGCGCGGTTTCGGCCGTCAAAAAGGTCACAGCGAAATTTATCGCGGCAGCGAATACACGGTCGATTTTCTGCCGAAAGTGAAATTTGAAATCGTGGTTGCGGACGACGTAGCACAACGCGTGGTCGAGGCGATTCTGCAATCGGCCAAGACCGGAAAAATCGGCGACGGAAAAGTTTTCGTGACCGAAGTGGAGCAAGCGATCCGGATCCGAACGGACGAACGGGGCGGTGAAGCGGTGTCCTGAAAGCTGAAACGCTGAACAGCGCAAAACTGAAAAGCTGAATGGACCGCGTAGGACGCGCGGCCTAGAAGGTAAAGTGATGATCGTGGTAGCGACTAAGCGCGAGCAGCGAACGAGTTTCACGGCGGAAAGCAGAAGGCGGAAGAAGACTAAGCGGAAGAGGAAGAGCTCTTAGGAACAATCCAATAAGAGATTGGGAAGACCTTGTGTTTTCCACACCAGAATCGCCGGCAAATCCAGAGGCCCTCGGCCTAACAGGTCAAAGGCGGCGGCCGAGGAGCTGCTCTCGCAGTCGCGCGTTTGAATCCCTGACTCTCGGCCATGACGACGAGCAATTCGCGGGGATAAAGGCGGCGATGAGTAAACTGAGAATCGCGAACACACTGTATTGCTCCGTCCCGAGCGATTGAAGCAAAATTCGGATCGCGGCGCGCGAAACGACCGCGACGACCGCGCGAGTGAGCCAGGCGCTGATCGCGACCCACACATGCGGCGGGACGGATCGCGTCAGCGTTTGCATGAAGAGGAAAGGAAAAGGCCCATTGAGATGACGGGTTGAGAAGTTCTCTTTAAGAGGTCACACTGGCAAATCCACAAACGGGACACGCCGCGCTAACTGCTCCACTACATGAACGATTTCTTATTGTCGATCCTGCTCGGTATCGTTGAAGGCTTGACCGAATTCCTGCCGGTGAGCTCAACCGGACACCTACGAATTGTCGAGGTGCTCTTTGGTCTGCACCTGCACGATAGCTTCTGGAAAATGTACACGATCGTGATCCAGCTCGGTGCGATTCTAGCGTTGCCGGTTTATTTTTGGAATCGGATCCTGAAATTTCTCAGCACATTTCCAAAGGGCGAACGCGGCGACCGCAATTTCCTGACGCATCCGCTCAGTCTGACAATGATCGCTTTCGTGGTGACTGCGGTGCCGGCGTGGGCGCTGACGAAAGTGATTGGGGAAAATCTTGAGAGCTTGTGGGTGATTAGCCTCGCGCTGCTTATCGGTGGAGTCATGATGTGGATTGTCGATGCAACATTTACGCGGCCGCGCGTGACGCACATGGAAGAGATGAATTTGCTGCAAGCGATCTGGATCGGCGCGTGCCAGATTCTGTCGGCGGTCTTTCCCGGAACGTCTCGCTCGATGAGCACGATCGCAGCGGGACAAATCGTGGGACTGTCGCGCCCGGCCGCGCTCGAATTTTCATTTTTCCTCTCGATGCCGACGATGGCGGTAGCGACGTTGTACGATCTCTACAAAACATTGAAGCCGAACCGCGACACAGTCAGTGCAGGCAATCTTGCCCCCCTGGCGGTGGACGCGCACGGTTGGATTGTCCTCGCGATCGGTTTCGTTGTTTCATTCATTGTGGCGCTCGCGGTTGTCGCCTGGTTCATGCACTGGGTGCGCCAGCGAGGGTTTACGCCGTTCGCGATTTACCGAATCGTGCTGGGAATCGTTTTGATCATTTTTCTGATGCGCGGTTCGATTTGATCCTAATTGATGGAACCGACAGAACCAATTCTACCCGATCTGCAAAGCTGCGTGCTGTGTGAGGATGTTCGCTGCGAGTTTAACGGGATGAACACACTTGTCGGCGTGCTCAACGTCATTGCGGCGCCGTCGTTGCCCATCAATTATTTGCGATTGTGTATTTGGACGCGCTGGTGTAGCGGCGCGGGAAAGTTCAAGCAGCGATCGCGCATTGTCGGCGTGGATGAACAGAATGTCCTAGCGCAGGCCGAGGTCGAGTTCGCGCTCAAGGAAATGGAGGGCCACGCTACGAATGTTCATTACTTCGGCGGCGTTCAGTTCCAGCAATTCGGTCTACACCACGTAGAGATTTATTTGCAGGAAGAATTGCGGTTGCGCTTTCCGCTGCCGGTGGTGCGAATTCAACGCAAGTAGCGTCGCACCGTTTTCTATTGCGGCTGTGAATAAGTGCTTGCCATGCAGGCGCCGGTTGTTTATCAGAGACGCCGATCATGGTCCGGAAGGTCGTCGTTTGTGCTTTGGCTTGTGGGTTCGTCGCGGCGGCCTACGCGCAACAAGTCGAGATTCCGCGCGAGAAAGCCGGCAAAATCGTCCAGGTCAAGCGTTCAGCTTCGCAGCAGGCGGTCGACGTTCGTCCGCAAAAGGTTGCCTATGCCGACACGTCGAATCTGCTGACCCCTAAACTTAGCATCGAGCAGATGCGACAAGCGGGAGCGCTGGCCGCCCGAAGAGTGAAGGAAGAAGATCACGACATTGAAATAAATGCGAGTGAGCCCGAGCCGGCGCCTCTGCTAAAAAAGCAAGTCGCCGCCGATGCCGTTCGTCCGATAGATCGACGATCGCACGAAAGCGAGCTGCCGCCGCCCGTGCAGTCGATCAGTTTCTCGTCACAGAGTGCATTCACAAGATTGGCGGATGGTTTCGATTTTCCAGTCGGCAAAGGCGGCGAGGCGCATGGGTACTACAGGGCACGCGGGTTTCGCTCGCACGGACATCTCGGCGAAGATTGGGACGGAGTGGGCGGTGGCGACACCGACCTGGGTGATCCGGTTTACTGCATCGGCGATGGGATTGTCGTCTTTGCTCGCGATTGTCATCAGGGCTGGGGGAACGTGATCATTGTCCGGCACGCATTTCGTGAACGTGGAAGCGTGCGCAACGTCGATTCACTTTACGGCCATCTTAATAAAATCCTTGTTCGTCGCGGCCAGACTGTAAAACGCGGAGAGCAAATTGCCGAAATCGGCAACGCGCACGGCCTCTACGACGCGCATTTGCATCTCGAAGTGCGCAAGAACATCGCGATCGGGATGAGCCGCGATAAATTCGCGCAAGATTTTACGAATTACTACGACCCTTCCGATTTCATCGCGTCGCATCGACATCTGCAAAGCAGCGGCGCCAGTACGCGCGTCGCGATGAACACGTTTACTTACGATTCGAGAATTCAATGGGACAAGCTGCGTAATTACACGCACGCGCACACCGGTGGCGGATCAAGCGAATCGGCCTATGCGCTGAAGAAGGCGCTCGCCGCCCAGAGCTCTCACTAGACCTGGCGTCGCTGGCCTGAAAACCGCTTGCGCGAAAGCGCGCGGTTCTTATCATTCGTGGGCAAGTCCCGACTGCGTCTTGCCGGATGCCGTCGGGAAAATTTTTGCCGATTTTAAGTTGAAATGGCAAATACGATTCTAATTGGTGCGCAGTGGGGCGACGAAGGGAAGGGCAAGATCATTGACGTGCTGACGAGCAAGGCCGATGTGATTGTGCGCAGCCAAGGCGGAAACAACGCCGGACACACGATTGTTCACGGCGGCCGGACTTACATTCTGCATCTTATTCCGTCTGGAATTTTGCGGCGCGGAAAAGTCTGCGTCATCGGAAACGGCGTGGTTGTCGATCCGATCGCGCTGGTGGCTGAGATCGAGCAGCTGCGCGGGCTCGGAGTGAAAATCGGCAAGAACCTTTGGGTGAGTAACTGCGCGCACCTGGTGATGCCATACCATCGGGTGCTTGATGAACAGCGCGAGCGGCGACGAGGCCGCGCGAAAATTGGGACGACCAAACGTGGAATCGGTCCGGCTTACGGAGACAAGGCAGCGCGCACCGGCCTCCGCATTTCCGATTTGATGCAACCGTTCTTGTTCGCAAAAAAATTGCAGGCCAAGGTGCGGGACAACAACAACATTCTCCAAGCGCTCGGTGCCAAGCCGATCAATTGTCGTGAAGTCCTTGAGAGTTACTTCGCTGCCGGCGAAAAATTGCGGCCGTTCGTCACCAATACTGTTATTTACCTCCACCGGGCGCTTGAGCGCGAGAAAGAAATTTTGTTCGAAGGCGCCCAAGGTACATTTCTCGATATTGATCACGGCACATATCCCTACGTGACCTCGTCGAATACGACGGCCGGCGGCGCCTGCACCGGTACGGGCGTACCACCACACCGAATGGATTGTGTCGTCGGCGTGATGAAGGCCTACACGACTCGCGTGGGCGAGGGGCCGCTTCCGAGCGAAGATCGATATCTATCGAAAATGCTGCATTCCTTGGGGCGTGAATTCGGCTCGACAACCGGCCGGGCGCGCCGCTGCGGTTGGTTCGATGCCGTTGCGACGCGTTACGCGACCATGATCAATGGGATCGATGAGCTGGCGATTACGAATTTGGACGGGTTAGACAGCGTCGATCCGATCCGGATTTGCGTGGGGTATCGGTTGAATGGGAAGCGGCTGGCCGTTCCTCCTTGCGACGTGGTACAGTTGGAGAATTGCGAGCCAATTTACGAACAGATGCCGGGGTGGAAGAAATCCACGAGTTCTGCAAAAAAACTGTCGCAACTTCCCCAAGCTGCAACAAATTACGTGTTTCGACTTGGCGAACTCACGGGTGCCAAGGTTTCCGTGATCAGTGTCGGGCCGACTCGGGTCCAGACGATTTTTTTGTAGCAATGGCCGCCGCTACGAAAGCTATCCCGCCGCGACATATCGCGATCATCATGGATGGGAATGGTCGCTGGGCGAAGGCGCGCGGCTTGCCGCGGATTAAGGGGCATGAGGAAGGGGCGCGTGCCGCGCGTGAATGCGTAGAAGCCTGCGCCGATTTAAAGATTGAATACCTAACCCTCTATGCATTCTCGGCAGAAAACTGGCAGCGGCCAAAAGGCGAAGTTTTCGCGCTGATGCGGCTGTTGGAAAAGTTCCTTAAGGAGAAAACGCCGGAACTGATCGAGAAAAATGTGCGCCTTCAGGCCATCGGTCGCCTTACGGACTTGCCCGAGGCGTGTCAGAAACAGTTGCACAAATCGATTGAGGAAACAGCGGGAAATACCGGCGTCACGCTGATCCTGGCGCTCAGCTACGGCGGCCGGCTCGAGATTATCGATGGCATCAAGAGCTTGCTGCGCGCGATTGAGCTCGGTCACATCGACAAGGGGATGGTCGATGTCGAGATGTTCAGCAAACATCTTTACACCCGTTACTATCCCGATCCCGATCTGCTCATTCGCACTTCCGGTGAAATGCGCTTGTCGAATTTTCTTCTCTGGCAGCTTTCCTACACCGAAATGTACGTGACGCCGAAACTCTGGCCGGACTTCACGAAAAAGGATTTGTATGCGGCGGTGGAAGAATACGGGCGGCGCCAGCGCCGCTACGGCGGCGTCCACTGATCAAACGAACGCCTCGGTCACGGAATCGGCCAACGCTTTGCCGGTGCGCGTCAAAACGAAATGATCGCTCGCGCGTTGAAGCAAGCCAAGCCGGACAAATTCGCGCGTTTCGTCGGGGAACGCCTTCAACAATTGTGCCGGAGCGCCATGATCTGTACGGAGCGCGAGCGCGATTTTTTCTGTGCGTTTCATTTTTCGTGTTAAATGCTCGACCGAGGTGATTACGGATTGCCCGGAAAGAAGCGCATCTGCGTAGCAACGGAAATCAGGAATGTTTTGCCAGCGGGTTAGGCCGATTGTTGAAAAGGCGCTCGGACCAATGCCGAGATAGTCCGAGCCGGACCAATAAGCGCGATTGTGCACTGATCGAAAACCTGGACGCGCGTAATTCGAGATCTCGTAATGTTCGTAGCCGGCCGCTTCCAGGGTCGACATTGTCAGCTCGAAGAATCTCGCGTCCGCGTCGGAAGCCTGTCGAAACTCGCCACGTGCGTGCCGCAAAAAAAATTCGGTGTCTTCCTCGTAAGTCAGGCAATAGGTCGAAATGTGATCCGGTCCCAACGAGACAGTTTTTTCGAGGCTCGCTCGCCATTGGTCGTACGTTTGGCCGGGCAGTCCGAACATTAGATCAACATTGATACTGGAAAAGCGCGCCTCGCGCAGAATGCAGAACGATTCCTCCAAATGTTTTGCCCGATGGTCGCGACCTAACAATTTCAGCAAATCATCATCCCACGATTGAATGCCGAGACTGATGCGAGTAACCCCGAGCCGTTGCAGCAGCGCCGCCTTTCGTAGCGAAACGCTTCCGGGGTTTGCTTCCATCGTCCATTCGACCAGGTGGGACAAGTCGAGCTGGTCACGAAATCCGCAGAGAAGAAATTCTAACTGCGCCGTCGTAAGCGCGGTGGGGGTGCCGCCACCGAAATAAATTGTTGATGGAAGGAGCCGTTGTTTTTTTGCCTGCTTGCTAAGCTCACACAAAATCGCTTGGCAAAATCGCTCGGTTTGCGATCGGTCCGGGAGCTCTTTGTAGAATGCGCAGTACGGGCAAATCCGCGCGCAGAAAGGAATATGGACATAAATATGGTGGACGACGTCGGATGGCGCATGATCGATTCGCTCATCCGCTGGAAAGATGGCTCCGGAGTTGTGATTCGGTGTGTCGGCCATAAAATCAGAGTCCCGTGTCGATCCGAAACGTAGCTCCGGTTTTCTTTTGCGCCATCGTTGCTGCGTCGGCGCAACCTCCGCCGCCTGAGAAGTCGATCGTTTACGCCGTTCACGACGAAAACGCGATCACCGATTATGAAACGAACTCGCACGTGGTTCGATCAATGGTGGATCGATTGCTGTTGGGAGTCACAGGCCAGCCGGACGTCGGCAAAGCCTGGGGCTCGCTCGTTGCGCCTAGCGACAAGGTTGGAATTAAAATTTCCGCGGCTGGCGGTGAATTGTTCACGACTCATCATGACGTCGTGGCCGCGATCGTGGATGGGTTGGTTCAAGCAGGACATTCGCGCGGCAGCATCATTGTCTGGGACCGCTCAATCGAAGGAACGAAAGGCGCCGGTTACAAAAAAGGGGATGGTTTTGAATTAAAATCGATTGCGCCGCGCGACGGCTACGACCTAAAAGCGACTTTGACCGCGCCATTGCTCGGAAAATTGGTCTGGGGCGATGTAGACTACATTCCCGAAAAGGGGAAAAGCGTGCCGTTGTCAGACACGGAGAACACAAGCAGTGTCAGCCATTTCTCACGCATCGTCGCAACTGAGGTAACAAAAGTCATCAACGTTCCGGTAATGTGCAATAGCACGACCAACGGCATCGCCGGCTGTCTTTACAACATGACGATTCCAAACATCGACAATTGGCGACGTTTCTCGATGGGCACTCCGTTCGGCGCCGAGAGTATCGCGACGATCTATTCCAATCCGGTGATCTCGCAAAAAGTTGTCCTCAACATTATGGACGGCCTCGTCGCGCAGTACGGCGGCGGACCGGCATCGCAACCCAACTTTGCGATTCATTACGCCACAATTTACGCGAGCAAAGATCCGGTCGCGCTCGACACAGTTGCGCTTAAGCGGTTGGAAGAATGGCGCGCGAAAGAAAATTTTCCAAGAATTGGCCGTCTGGCGAGTTACGTGCAAACCGCCACGACGGTCGGCCTCGGAAATTCAGACACTAGCCGGATCGAGGTGAAACATGTGGGGCGGTAACGATTCGTTAGGCAAATCGGGTTTCTCAGTTTCTGTTTCAACATTGCGGCGCTCGATCTTGTCGCGTGTCTCGCGGTCGTTTTATCTTTCGATTCGACTTCTCCCGAAAAACCTCCGTGACCCGGTTTCGCTCGGTTATTTGCTGGCGCGCGCATCGGACACGATCGCCGACACTGCGGAGGTGCCGATCGAGCTGCGCATCGAAGACCTGCGTCTCCTTGCGCGCGGAATCCAGGGCGAACCGCTCCGCGACGCGATTGTCGATCTAAGCGCGTCGCTGGCGCCGTTGCAAAAAGATGTCGCCGAGCGCGCTCTGATTGAATCAATCCAGCCATGTTTGGATTGGCTCGATCAAAGTGATGTTTCGGATCGCGAAGAAGTCCGGGCCGTGCTGAAACAGATTAATCGCGGCCAGATCCTCGATCTCGATCGTTTTCAAAATCCAAAACAAATCGTCGCTCTCGAGACGGCTGCGGAGCTGAACGAATATACTTATCTTGTCGCGGGCAGTGCCGGAGAATTTTGGACCCGGCTTTGCTTTCGCCGCTTGCCGAAATTCACTACGCAAAGCGAAACAAAAATGCTGGACCTAGGGAAGCGTTACGGAATGAGCTTGCAATTGATCAACATCCTGCGCGATGCGGGCGCCGATCTTCGGACGGGGCGTTGCTATTTTCCAAATGAGCAGCTGGCTGCGCTCGCGATGGAGCCAACCCAAATTTTGCGGGAATCCGAACGTTTCCAGCCCATTTATCGCGAATGGCGCGAGAACGCCGAGCGCGGGATCAACGCCGGTCTGCAGTACGCCAACGCGATTCAAAATCGTCGAGTTCGCATCGCGACGGTCCTGCCAGCGCTAATCGGCGCGCGCACGCTTGCCCTCTTGCGCGATGCCGGCGCCACGGCGTTGCATCGACATATCAAAGTCCCACGAAAAGAAGTCCGCACGACCATGACGTCGCTGATTTCCGGATTCGGCGCGCGTGCGCGAAGTCGGGCACTCTATCGCGACCTATCGAGATAGGCGATTGCCCTCATCGCCCGCTTACAGAAAATAATTTCGCTGCTTCTCGCTAATTGGCTTTTCGAGCCGGTCCATGACTTGCATCATGTCTTCCCAGACTTTCCGTTTTTCCGACAGTGACTGGTTTCGCAACAAGTATGCCGGATGATACGTGACCATTAGCGGCGTACCGTTGAACGAATTCCAGCGTCCGCGCAATTGGCGCATTGGAGTGCTCATGCCAAGAAGTCCTTCCACTGCGACCGCGCCAAGGGCGACGATTACCTTCGGTTTGATAATCTCGATTTGCTCCATCAAATACGGCCGGCAGGTTTGCATCTCGCGCGGAGTAGGGGGCCGATTGCCATAAGTACTGTCAGGAGTGTCGGGGCGACATTTGAGAATGTTTGCGATGTAAACTTCCTCGCGTGCGAATCCCATTGCTTTGATAATCTTGGTCAACAGCTGGCCCGCACGACCTACGAACGGTTCGCCTTGTGCGTCTTCATCCACGCCCGGCGCTTCCCCAATGAACATGAGATCGGCGTCTGGATTGCCAACTCCGAAAACGGTTTGCGTGCGCGAATTCGCTAGGTTCGGACATTTCACGCAAGCGCAGACGCGCTCGTTGATCGCGACGAGCTTGTCAACCTTTTGACTTTTGGAGGGAGCCGCGCTGTCGGCGCCTAAATCTTTTTTGAGAAACGTCGGTGCCTGTCCCTCTCCGGTGTTGATCGCACGCTCCGTCGAAACTTGGGTTAGCACCTCGAGCGCGCGACGTGACGCGCACGGTTGGTGCTCTACTTCATCGCGTATGCGCTCGAGCGTTTGCAAAACGGTTTGGAGCGCCTGCGGAAATTGCATCAGCCGCATATTGTGAAGTTTTGCGCGAATCCGCAAATGATTTGATCGTGCGCCCGTGAGTTCAAAGCTAAGCGATTACGATTATCCATTGCCCGAAGAGCTGATCGCGAAACGACCGCTGCCGCGTCGCGACGAATCGCGCATGATGGTCCTGTATCGCGATTCCGAGACGATCGAACATCGGCGATTTCGCGACTTGAAAGCTTTTTTGCGGCCGGGGGGCCTGCTCGTCCTCAACAACACCCGCGTTCTCCCAGCGCGTCGCTTTTCTGACGATCGCGCAATCGAGTTTTTATTTTTGGAAAAACTTGGGGCCGCCCGCTGGAAATGTTTAGTTAAGCCGGGCCGCAAACTGCGTATTGGAGCGATGGCGACGATTGACGACGCGCAATTGCGCGTCGTCGAAATTCTGGCGGAGGGCGAACGAATCGTGGCGCTGAGTCAAGATATCGATCTCTACGCGCGCGGGTCGATGCCGTTGCCGCCATACATCGGCCGGAAGAGCGATCTCGCCGACAACGAACGTTACCAAACCGTCTTCGCCCAACAGCTGGGCGCGCTTGCTGCGCCGACAGCCGGTCTGCATTTCACGTCGAAAATTTTATCCGAGATTCCCCACGCGTTTATTACCTTGCACATTGGGCCGGGAACTTTTCGGCCGGTACATTCCGAGAATGTCGCGGAACATCGACTGCATTCGGAATCGTTTTCAATTTCCGCGGAAGCTGCCGCGAAGATCAACCGCGCGGACCGAGTTGTCGCGGTTGGAACGACCGCCGTTCGAGCTTTGGAATCCGGCCGGCGCGAAAATGGAAAATTAATTGCCCAAGATGGATCGACCAATCTCTTCATTTATCCGCCGTATCGGTTCGAACGCGTCGATCTTCTCCTCACGAATTTTCACTTGCCGCGCTCGACCTTGCTTATGCTGGTGAGCGCATTTGCCGGACGTGAATTCTTGTTACGGGCCTACGCGGAGGCCATTCGCTGGCGTTACCGCTTTTACAGTTACGGCGATTGCATGTTGATTCTGTAAAAAATAACCTCGAAGCAACACGAATGGACGCAAAGGCCAGAAAGGATCGAATTGCTGAATTTTTGTTCGTGTAAATTCGTGTCCATTCGTGGTTAAAAGTAACGATGGCGGAAACCGATCAACCAAAGGGCGAGCTCGTTATTCAAACGATTGCCATGCCGCGCGACACGAACCCGAGCGGCGACATTTTTGGCGGTTGGCTCATGTCGCAAATGGACTTGGGCAGCACTATTCTCGCGGCCCGGACCGCGAAGTCGCGCGTGGTCACAGTCGCGATGGAAGGAATGTCGTTCCTGCAGCCGGTGCGGGTGGGGGATCGGGTCGCGTGCTATGCGTGCATCGAAAAGATCGGACGCACGTCAATGCGGATTCCGGTCGAAGTCTGGGTAACACGTTATCAGACCGGTGAGTGCGTCAAAGTGACGGAAGGCGTTTTTACCTACGTCGCAGTCGGGCCGGACGGGAAACCGATTCTGGTTCTTCGCGGGAGCTGAGGGAGTATTAGGCCGCCTTTTCGGTGGATGAAGGCCTGGAGGAAACAAACCGCCACCGGTTCGCGCGTGCGAGTTTCCGAACCAAGTGAGGGCGATTACCCTCAATCGCCGGTGGGCGGTTCGCCACCTAGCAACGCGCGCACGCAGCTGACCGCACGCAGATAAACGCAGTGCGGACCACCCCTCAGGAGTTCCTGCGTCATCAAGTCGATCGGGTCGTTGCTCTGCGCCGGCATCATTTGCGGAACCGCTGCTTCCTTTTCGACGCTCCGCGAAATCTCGAGAAGGTCGCCGCAGTTCGCCGGCGTCACGCAGAACTTCGCGCCGCTTGAATGTAGAACAACTTCGCCGACCGGTTTGCCCGGCCGCTCGCGCAGTTCGATGTCGATCTTGCGTCTGTTCGCATCCAAGAATCTACAACTCCCATTCATCGCTTGCTGATTCGTTTTCCACTTTAGCTGCGCGGCCAACCAACCAATCAACAGGATCGCGGTCGATTTGCAGCCCGGCGCGAAATCGACCATCACGTTTTCCATTTCCACAAAATGATGATGGGACGCGGGATGATCGAAAAATTGGGCGATCGCGTAGCGCACCTTGTCGAGGCGGGTCCAATTCAAATCGCACAGGACGATGCGCTGCTTTGCTTCCTGCTGCGCTGTTTCGACCAGGTGCATCTGTTTATCGAAATTCTTCCAGGTTTGGCTATCGAAAATTAGACGATCGACCCACGTCCAAAGCTGCGGATCCATCGGCTCCGGAAAATCATCCTGCCACCAAAGATACAGCGGCAAATCGGAGTCGAGATGAGAGAAGACGATGCTCGGCAAAAGCTTCACGCATGGCCCCTCGAGCAAAAACGAAATTTGCTCGGAACAGATTTGTTTGCTGCCGGCGCGACCGACGTGGCAATGCGCATTGATCCACGCCTCTAAGCGGCTTTCCTTTGAATTTCGATTTGCGCCAATCACCAGCGCGCGACAGGCGTGGTTTTTAGTGATCCTTGCGATCAACTGCGTATTTTTCTCGAGCGAGCCGGGCTTTTCGCTGTAAACGGCCAAGTTTATCAACGACGCGCGGGTCAACGTGCCCTCGCCGTCTCGCCAGAGTTGTTTTAACTCCCTGCCGATCTGGCTAATTTCGACAGGTTTGCCTAACGAATAACTTTGGGTGTTTGCCGGCATGACTAAAGTCTCCGCCAAGTGCGTCCGTCGCGCGCCAATAGTTCATCCGCTTCGTCCGGTCCCCATGAGCCCGCCGGGTAAAAATACAAATCCGGCGCGTTCTTCTTGGCCGACCAGGCATTTTCGATGATGTCGATGAGGGCCCATGCTTCTTCGACTTCATCGCGCCGAGCGAACAACGTCGCGTCGCCAGCCATCGCATCGAGCAACAACCGTTCGTAAGCTTCCGGGCTCGCTTTGCCAAACGACGTGCCGTAATGAAAATCCATCTTTACCGGCTCGATCCGGAAACTTGTTCCGGGCATTTTCGCCTGCATCCGCAACGAAATTCCCTCGTCCGGCTGGATACGAATCACGAGAACGTTCGCGTCGTTGGTTTCCTTGCTGAACAAAACCATCGGCGCTTTTTTAAAATGAACGGAAATCTCAGTGGCGGATTTCGGCAGGCGTTTGCCGACGCGCATGTAAATCGGCACGTCCCACCACCGCCAGTTGTCGATGTGGAGTTGCAGCGCGACGAACGTGTCGGTCATCGACTCTGGATCGACCTTGTCTTCGGCGCGATACGCGGGAACCGGTTGACCGTTGATTGCGCCTTCGCTGTACTGGGCCCGCACAACCATGTGCCGCACTTGGTCTGCGCTCATGCGTCGCAGACAACGAATGACCTTAACTTTTTCGTCGCGAATGCTGTCCGCACTCAGATCGCTCGGCGCTTCCATCGCGACGAGACAAAGCAGCTGGAGCAAATGGTTTTGAACCATGTCGCGCAGCGCGCCGGCAGCCTCGTAATAACCGGCGCGACCTTCGACCCCGAGTGTTTCCGCGGCCGTAATCTGAACGTGATCGATATAGCGAGTGTTCCAAAGTGGTTCAAAGATCGCATTCGCAAAACGAAGCACCAAGATGTTCTGCGCCGTTTCTTTTCCAAGGAAATGATCGATCCGGTAGGTTTGTTCTTCGTTGAATGAATTGCTAATTACTTGATTGAGCTCGCGAGCCGATGCGAGATCGGTTCCGAACGGTTTCTCGATGATCACGCGCGCCCAGCTTCCTTCGCCCGCTTTGTTTAGACCGACGGTCTTGAGATGTTTGAGGATCGGTTCGAACTGATCGGGCGCGACAGCAAAATAAAAAAGACGGTTGCCGCGGGTTCCACGTTCCTTGTCAATCTGGGCCAGACGTTCCGCCAAACTTCTGAAACCGGCTTCGTCGCTGAAATCGCTTTGATGATAAAAAATTGATTGGCTGAAGGGTTTCCAGATTTCGTCACGGACGAATTGCCGCGAGAATTTTTTGACCGAGTCGTCCATCTCCCGTCGGAAATCGTCGTCACTCTTTGGTCGACGGGCGAAACCGATCACGGTAACTGCTGGCGGAAGCTCGCCATCAGCCGCGAGATTGTAAAGGGCGGGAAGAAGCTTCCGATGCGTCAAATCGCCGGTCGCGCCGAAAATGACGACGCTGCACGGCTGTGGCACCGCGCGTGTTGATAAGCCTTCGCGCAACGGGTTCCCCTGCGTTTGTTCGGCCGCGCGATTCATGAGATAGGAAAATTGTAGCGACGCTCGATGAGCGCCAAAACTAAATAATCTCGGCCGTCATAGACTGCCTTGAGTTCAGCAGGGCAGCGGGAAACGGCGGGTCATATCGCGAACTTTTTCCCGGACGCGCGCGAGCGCGGCTTCATCGGTCCGATCTACCAAGGCCTCTGCGGCCAGGTCGGCGATCTCAAGCATATCTTCTTCCTTCATGCCGCGCGTCGTGACCGCCGGCGTGCCAACGCGAATTCCACCTGGTTTGAAAATCGGGTAAGTGTCGAACGGGATTCCGTTCTTGTTCACGGTAATCCCTGCCTGATCGAGGACTTCCTGCGCATCCTTGCCGTTAATTTCCTTTGGACGAAGATCAACGAGCATGAGATGGTTGTCGGTGCCGCCGGAGACAATACGATAACCGTGTTTTGCCAAGCCGGCGGAGAGCGCTTTGGCGTTGACCACTACTTGACGCTGATAGTCGCGAAACGCGGGTTGCAGCGCTTCATGAAAACAAACCGCTTTGGCGGCGATCACGTGCATGAGCGGTCCGCCTTGAACCCCCGGAAAAACAGTGGCGTCGATCTGTTTGGCGAATTCTCTCTGGCACAGGATAATCCCGCCGCGTGGCCCGCGCAAACTTTTGTGTGTAGTCGTGGTGACAAACTGCGCGTGCGGAATCGGACTCGGATGCTGACCACCTGCGACCAGACCGGAAATGTGCGCCATGTCAATGAAAAGGAGCGCGCCGACTGAATCGGCGATTTGCCGCAACCGAGGGAAATCGATGATTCGCGGATAGGCCGACGCCCCGGCAGTGATCATCGCTGGCCGAACCTCTTCGGCTTGTTTTTGCAATGAGTCGTAGTCGATCTGCTCCGTCTTCTCGCTCACGCCGTATTGCGAGACGGTGTAAAACTTGCCGGAAAAATTCGCGGGGTGACCGTGAGTCAGGTGACCGCCGTGCGCGAGATTCATAGCTAGGATCTTGTCCCCCGGTTTCAGGACCGAGAAATAGACCGCCATGTTCGCCTGTGCCCCACTGTGCGGTTGGACGTTGACGTGCTCGGCGCCGAACAGTCGCGACGCGCGATCGATCGCCAGTTGCTCGGCGATGTCGACGTTCTCGCAACCGCCATACCAGCGTTTCTTCGGATAACCTTCGGCGTACTTGTTCGTTAAACACGAGCCCTGCGCTTCCATTACCGCGCGGCTGGTGAAATTTTCCGACGCAATTAGCTCAATATTTTCGCGTTGACGTTTTTCTTCGGCGCGGATCGCGTCGCAAATTTCGGGATCAATCTTGCGCAACGCGTCCATCGAGCCGCCGCCGTAAGATGTCGACCCGGCGCTGGTTTGAGTAGGGCGTGGAACTTCCATTGAGTACGAAGATATTCCGCGATTGCGCGCCGCACCAGGAGGAACCAGCTCGCTTTGCTCGACAAAACTCAGGACGCTCGGCAATGCATTTTTGATCGTGCGCGCGCAATCTTCGTAAGCTTCGCGCCCCATTCCGATCGGGTCCGGCACATCGCGCCAGACAGTGGCGCCGGGTTCTTCAAATTCGCGCAGGAGAAAAGTTTTCTCAGTGCCGCTTGGAAAAAGCATGTGAATCGCTTCGAGGTGAGCGCCGGTCATGGCAAAGATGTGCGTGGCGCGATCAACCAGATCGGCGGTAAGCGGTTGGCTCCGCTGATCGCTGATGTTTACGCCATCGGCTTCGCAAACCTGCACCGCGTAAAGACTTGGTGGCTGACCACGCACTGCGTGCACGCCGGCAGAAGCGATTTCGATATCTTTGCGATTGCCGACCAGTCGGCGAAAGAGTCCCTCAGCGATCGGGCTGCGACAAATATTGCCGGTGCAAACAAAGAGGACGCTTTTCACGATGGAGCACCCGCGCTCGCGGATGTAAGAGCGAAACTAAGTTTGAACGCGAAGAAGGTCAATCGGGCCGCTGGCGAAATGCGCGTTTGTGGCTTGATCGGAGCGTCTCTTATTCGCTAACTGTTTCCAATGGGACTTGGGTCCGCGGGAGCAAACAGCCGTACGGCGGTTCAGTGAGTCAACGAAAGGCGGCCTCGGCGTCTTGTACGCTCATCAATCTACTGCACCGTGCTCGCAGGGCTTTTCCTTTATCTCGCGCTTGTGCGCAACAAGCCACTCTATTCAATCGGCATTTTCGGGATGTTTGTCGTTTAGCTCGCCATCCGTGTTTACAGCACCGCATCGCTGGAATTATGCCGCGCATTTTGCAGCGTTGCGAATTGTGCATCAGCGAGTTGGAAGCCCGGTTGCGTAAGGTCGAGGGCGATAAATCGACTTAGGGTGAACAGGGCTGATAACGAAACTCGCGCGGTGGCGAGGGACCCGTGACACGCTAGAATGCTGCCGAATGCGCTCAGTTTGGAAAAAAATCCGCTACCGGCTGGAATGGGCCGGTCTACTGATTGCCGCTAGGATTGTGCCTTTGCTTTCGCGCAATGGATGCTGTCGGCTCGGGCTCGTGCTCGGCGAGGTGATGTCGATCATGGATCAGCACGGTCGTAAAGTGGCGCTGAGCAATCTTGAAGTTGCCTTTGGAGATCGATTTACGCCGCGCGAGCGTGACCAAATCGTCCGCGAATCATTTCAACATTTCGCCCGGACGATGCTCGATCTTTTGTGGAGTCCGCGGCTAAGGGCGGAGAATTTTTCCAAATACATCGAGCTGGAAAATTTTGAAGAAACGGCGTCCTACGGACCGGAGCGTTCGATCATCATCGCATGCTATCACTACAGCAATTTTGAATGGCTCAGTCTGGCCTGCGGTTTTCTCGATTTGCGCGGCACGATTATTTCGCAGGAGTTCAAAAACTCATTGCTCGATCCGATTTTCAAAAAACTTCGCGAGCAATCCGGACATGAATTGATTCCGCGACAGAGTGGAATCGCTCGGCTATACAGAGTGCTTCGGCGAAAAGGACGCACTGCCTTGCTGGTCGATCTTACTTTGCATCCAAAGATGCCGTCGGTCCCGATTGATTGCTTTGGTTTGAAAACGAGCGTGACTTCGGCGCACGCATGGCTGAGCGAGCAAACCGGCGCGCCGATTATTCCCGCGCACACCGAGCCGCTGCCGAATGGCCGTTACCGATTAGTGTTTCATCCCAGAATCGAAACCGCGGGGAAAAATTATCAGGAGATCGCGCAAGCGTGTTGGAATTCGTTCGAACCTTACCTGCGCAAGAATCCCGCCCCATGGCTTTGGATGTATAAACAGTGGCGCTACAAACCAGCAACGGCGGACCGGCCTTATCCGTTTTACGCGCGGCCGCATCAACGATTCGACAAACGGATCGCGGGCCTCGGGGAGAATAAGCCAAAGCCGGTGTAGATGTAGCGTTGACAAAAGTCGACGCTGCTTTTCAAGTACCACCATGAAGATCATTTTCCGCTTCGCTCTCCTGGCCATTCCTGTCGCGCTCGCAATGCTCACCGGTTGTGGAACCACCGGGGGATCCGCCTACAAAGGAGGCAGGGCTTATCATGTGGTCGCTTACAAGCCGCACGATCCTTCGGCCGTCCGAGTAAAGCTCTCGAAAGGCACGCAAACCGTGTACGTGATGGAGGGCGACCGATTGTTGATGGCCGCGCAGGCGAATGTTGGCCGAGGCGGGGCCGAAACGCCTTCGGGCCACTTCTCGATTATCAACAAGGACAAAACCAAGCGCCGTGCCAGCGAGCCGGACGCTGGGTATCCGATGGCCTATTGGTGCGAATTCGCGCCGGCCTATGGGTTTCATGAAGGGTTTGTCTGGTCGACGCCGCGGACGCACGGTTGTGTCCGGATGCATAAGGAAGCAGCAGCCCGTCTTTACGCGTTGGTGCAGATTGGAACGCCGGTGGACGTTGCGGCGTCGCTGCCCGAAGACGCAAAATACGCGAAGGACGTGATGAGGATCGATCAAAGCCGCGACCCGGATCCGCCTCGTTCGCTGCTGATGTCTCCGGCGTGGTTCAAAGATCCGCCAGGTCCACTCCTCGTTGACCAATAGATCTTGTTTCGACAGAACGAGTCTGATTGCCGGCTGAAAAACGGCCGTGACATGTTAATGTTTTGTTAGGCATGAGCACCAACCTCATCTCCAGCGGAACGACGGCGCGCGAGAAAGTGAACTTGCGCACGCCGGACGTGATGGCCGCGGTGCAGGAACAGGTCGAGTCGCACTACCGCAGCGATATTGTCGATAAAGTTCGCCGCGTCGGGGGAATCATTAAGGTCGGCGACACGACTGTGCGGCTCGCGAAGCAATTCGGGTTTTGTTACGGCGTCGAGCGCGCGATCGATCTTGCTTACGCCGCACGCAAGGTTTTCAAAGACCGTCGGCTTTTTATCGTCGGGGAGATCATTCACAATCCAGAGGTCAATCATCAGATCGCGTCCCTTGGAATCAAAAACTTGACCGGTCGAAACAAACAAGCCGACATTTCCGATCTGCAACCGGACGATATCGTGATCGTGCCGGCGTTTGGCACCGAGCTATCGATCTTGCAACAAATTAAGGAGCGCGGCTGCCAGATCGTCGACACAACATGCGGCGACGTGATGAGCGTCTGGAAACGCGTCCGCAAGTACGCCAGTGAATCGGTCACGTCGATCATTCACGGCAAAGCGGAGCACGAGGAAACGAAAGCGACGAGTTCGCGCGCACTCGGGGACGGCAAAGGTCATTATCTCGTCGTGCTCACGTTGGCCGATACCGATTACGTTTGTAATTACATTCGACATGGCGGCGACAAAAAGGAGTTCCTCGAAAAGTTTAAGGGCGCGTATTCGCCGGGTTTTGATCCGAACGTGCATTTGAAAACCGTCGGCGTCGCGAATCAGACGACGATGTTGCGCGGTGAGACTGAGGAAGTGCAGCGAAGAATTCGACAGGCCATTGTCGATCGTGATGGCGCTGACGCTGCGGAGAAGTATTTTCGCTTCTTCGACACGATTTGCGGCGCGACCCAGGAACGCCAGGACGCCTTGCGCGAATTGCTCGATATCAAGATGGATTTGCTTCTCGTCGTTGGGGGCTATAACAGCTCGAACACTTCACATCTGGCCGAAATGGGCGAGGAGAAACTGCCGACCTATTTCGTGCTCAATGCATCGCGCTTGGTCTCGCTAAACGAAATCAAGCATTACAACTTGCACGAGAAACGTGAAGTTGTTTCCCATTTTTGGCTGCCCCAGGGTCCGGCCGTTGTTGGAATCACCGCCGGCGCATCGTGCCCGAACAACTTGATCGAAGAAACACTGATCCGATTGTTTGAATTGCGCGGAATTCCGCGCCAGCAGCTCGAGCTCGCTGCCTGAGATCGAAATTGCTTACTTCAAACAGAAGCAGCGGTAGACGTAATGACCGTCATACTTCACTTGCGTGTCAGTTTTGGCCTGCCGCCCCCATTTTGCATTCTTCGGATCGAACGCGGCCGGGGGTTCGGCCGTGACTTGCAATCGAAACAATGTGCATTTGCAATTGCCTTCACACGTGCCGCTACACTTTACTTCAGTGTGTTTGGGAACATCGATTAGTTCCACTGAATCGAGACTGCAAGTTCCTCTGGTGCAGAGTTCGTAGCGCAGGTTGTACTTGACGCCATCAATGCTCAGCTCACCCTCCAAAATCGGTTTCACGCAGAAGCATTTGTAATCATGTTTGGTTTGCTGGTATTTCGTCAGACCTTTGTGCTGCTCATGCGCGACATCCCACGCCTCGTCGTCGTCCGATCCTTTCGGGCGTTTGAACAGCTGGCAATAACAGCCACCCTTGCTGCAGTTGTCGCTGGGCGGACAGGAAACATGTTCATTGTCGCCGCTTGGTTTTGAGTCACCGGAGGTAGCGCCTTCGCAGAATTCGAATGCTTGGGGAGAGGATAGAGTTGCTATGCGTGTACCGCACCAAGGGTCGAGGCAAATGCCAATCTCGTCGCTGCCTTACATCGAGCGTTGGCTTGACACTCAAGATCGACATCGTGCAGCCTCGACGGTTATGAACTCGCTCAATCGGTTTACTGATCCAGTTTATTGTCTGATGAGACTGATCGTGGGACTCATGTTGGCTTGTCACGGTGGTCAGTTGGTCCTTGGAATGTTTGGCGGGATGCCGGGATCGGACAGCGCCCAGCCGCAGATTGGCGGGTGGATTATGCTCATCGGGGGATTCATGATTGCTCTCGGACTGTTCACCCATCTAGCCGCGTTCATTTGCAGCGGCACGTTCGCCTACGCTTACTTCACGATTCATGTCGCGGCTGCCACAAGCCCGATGGCAAAATTTTTCCCGATCGCCACCGCCGGAAAAGAATTTTCAAATCACGGCGAACTCGCGGTTTTTTACTGCTGGGTGTTTTTCTTCATGTTCTTCTACGGGCCCGGGCGCTGGAGTCTCGATGCGTTGCTGTTTAAGCGAGGTTCAGCCGCGCCGACAACTGCGACTTAGATAAGATCTAGATTTGATTTCATGAAACGTGTGCTCGTCGCGCTCGCTTTTGTTTTCATTGCGGAGTCGTTGCCGACGCAGGAGTTCAAGGATTTTGGCAAAGATCGTTTGAATAGGTCGCCGCGCCACGGGGAGTGGGTCGATCTCAAATCGGGCGATCGCACGATCAAGGCATTCGTGGTTTATCCGGAATCAAAAAACAAAACGCCGGTCGTTTTGGTGATTCAGGAAATCTTTGGATTAACGGATTGGTTGCGCAGTTTGTGTGATGAGCTGGCCGAGAACGGCGTTATTGCCATCGCCCCGGATTTTCTTAGTGGTCAAAAATACGAAGATGGCGACGCTGCGGGCAAAGCAACCCACGAGCTGTCGAAGGACCAGGTGATTAGCGATCTAAATGCGGCGGCCGATTACGCACTGAAAATTCCGGCCTGCAATGGAACGCTCTCGGTCTGTGGATTTTGCTGGGGCGGCGGGAAGACTTTTGAGTATGCGCACACGAATCCCAAGCTGAAAGCTGCCTATTCGTTTTATGGGGTTGCAGTCGATAACCCGGAAGATGCCGCAAAAGTGGTTTGCCCGGTGTACGGATTCTACGGTGAGAACGATCAGCGCGTGGACGCGACAATTCCGAAGGCGGAAGAGCTAATGAAAGCCGCGGGTAAGAAATACGAACCTGTGATTTATAAAGGTGCCGGTCATGGGTTTATGCGTTCGGGTGAGCCCGCGAACCCGAACATGCGCGAAGGCGATAAAAAAGCGCGCGACGAAGCCTGGGCGAGATGGAAAACGCTGCTCAAGGAATTGGCTTCAAAATCCTAGACACGATTACCAGGATTCATCGGATTGCCGACATCCGAGATTAAGTCTGGTTAATCCTGCAAATTCTGTCTCATTTTGGCGGTAGCAACTCATCCACCAGCGCTTGCGCGTGATAGAGGTTTCGGAGCGCTTCGGTGATTACGGCCGAATCGACCGACACCGCGCGCGCTTGTCTGTCGCTGAAAATGCAATCGAGCACCAGCGATTGAATGTTGCCGTCGAAAATGATCCCGACGAATTCACCGGCTTTGTTTACTACAGGGCTGCCGCTGTTGCCGCCGATAATGTCGGCGTTGGAAACGAAATTGAATTTCGTTTCCGGATTTAGCGACGACTTTTTGTCGATCCACCTTTGCGGGAGATCAAACGGCGGTTTGTTGTTATGCTCGGCCGCGCGCTGGTACAATCCGGCGACACTGGTGAAAGCCGGAACCTGTTTCCCATCTTCTTCGTAACCGCGCACCCTTCCGTAGGACAGCCGCAACGTGAATGTCGCGTCGGGATAGTTGCCGGTGCCTTCAACCGCGAAACGCGCCTTCGCGATCTCGGCGTAAGCCTGTTTCTTAATTTCTTCCTGGGTCTCGTGGATTTTCCGCGCCTCACGTGCCGGCTGGTCGATCAAACGCGCGAGATCAAGCATCGGATCGTGCGCAGCTTGCAGTCCGGCTGCGTCCCCAGCGTAAAGTTTCTTTCTGATTTCGACATCCTTCAATTTTGTGCCGCTGACCAATTCGACCGCGCGAGCGCGCGGCGACTTTCCGTTGAGTACCTGTTCCACCAGCGGATCGCTCGCGCCAAATTTTTCGGCGAAATCGGTCAGCGAATCGGTCAGGCGCAGGATCTCGTAATCGTCATAAACGGGTTCCGTGGAAAAAAGAGTCAGCTCAAGCGAATCCTTCGCGCTGTCGCGGAACATTGCGATGCGTTCGCCATTCGGCTTGGCGTGTTCGTCAATCGCTCGCGTCAGCAAGCGCGCGTATTTGAACAGCGTTCCGAAAAGCGCGCGTGGACAGCGATACCCCACTGTGATCGGACGCTCCTGTTCCAAGTAATCATAGCGCGGAGCGATCCTCGCCTCTTCCGCCTGCGCTTTCTCGATCCGATCGTAGGCCGTAGCTGCCGATTTTAGCTTTGCGTCAGGTGAAATTGCGTCGCGCAGCTTCTTTTCGCGCACATCAATCGACTTCCAAATTTCCGGATCGAACAAGGCTGCGACGTAGCCATCGTAGCGTTTGCGATTGTTCTGATCTCCGAAGAGATCGTCACGTCCACGACGCGCGTTTTCAAACGACCGTTGGCTCCAGGAGTTCACCAGAACTTCGCGACGATTGAAAAGCGTGAGCCAATTGGGGACTTCGCGGTCCCGTCGATCCGCGAGCTCATCCACCGCGAGTTGTCGGTCCGTTCGCCCGGGACTTCCGCTAACGAAGGTCAATTCGCCGTCGCTCGGTCCCTGCGAATTCCATTGCAGGTAATTGTCGATCTTGGCAGGTTGCCCATTTTCGTAGACGCGAAAGATGCAGATATCCAAATCGAATCGCGGATATTCGAAGTTGTCCGGATCGCCGCCGTAAAATGCCATCTGCTGCTCGGGCGCGAAAACGATGCGCACCTCATCGTAGCGCTTGTAACGGTACAAATGGTAAACGCCGCCTTGATAAAGTGTGACGACGTCGGAGCGCAGTCCAGTCTTGTCCTTGCTTTCCTTTTCGATCGCAGCAATCGCAGCATCGCGGGCTTTGCTGGCCGCGTCCGGAGACAAGAGCGGTTTGACCGCGCCATTTACTCGTGCCGTTACGTCCTCAATCGACATCAGCACGTTCAATTCGAGATCGGCGCATTTAATTTCTTCGGCCTGAGACTTCGCATAGAAGCCGTCCTTCAAGTAATTGTGTTGCTCGCTTGAGGCTTTCTGTAACGCGTCGGCTCCGACATGATGATTCGTAATGCATAGGCCGGTCGCGGAAATGAATGAACCGCTTCCGCCTGAATTAAACCGAACACTCGATTTTTGCAGATGCTCCAACCATTGCGGCCTCGGCTCGAATTGAAAATTCTCCTTGAACTGTTTGAACGGCGGATTGTTGAAGAGCCACATTCCTTCATCGCCAAACGCACGATCGCTGAAACCGGTGAACAACATCGAGGCAAAAGCCGCGGAAAGAATTGTTCGCATTCCGCAGCATAGTCGTGGGTGGAATCGCGACAAGCTAACGCTTGCGAGCGCGAACCAATGTGGGAATGGTCGTCGCGCCCAGGACAAGAAGCACGCTGAGAACGATCGCGAACTCAGCGACCGTGAGCGTAGCTGACCCCAATTTCGCCACGCCGCGCATCATTAATCCCTAAGACCGAGGTTTGCTGCCATCGGTTACAAAATTTGTCGCGTAGACATTGCGCGGCGGCAAGCGCACGATTGATCAGTGTTTGGAGTAAAACGTCATAAGATTGAACGGCTCGATTTCATTGTCGCCGGCGCGCAGAAATCCGGCACGACGGCGCTGCATTACTTTCTAAAGAAACATCCGCAGATCGCTCTTCCGGATCTCCAGGAAATGCATTTCTTCGATGACGAGGAGGTTTTTTCGCGTCCGGTGGATTACGAATTGTTGCATCGGCATTTTCGCCCGATCGAAAGATCAACCATCGCCGGAGACGTAACGCCGAGTTATCTGTATTGGAAGCCGGCGATGGAGCGGATTCATCAATACAATCCACGGATCAAGCTTATCATGCTGCTGCGGAATCCGGTCGATCGCGCATTTGCGCACTGGAACATGCAGCGATTCAAAGACCGCGAGCCGCTCGATTTTCTCGATGCGCTCAGGGAGGAACTGAGGCGAATCGCGCAGCCGCTGTCGATCGAATCGCGACGCTTCGCTTACATCGATCGTGGTTTCTATTCCGGGCAGCTCGAACGGGTCCTCAAATTTTTTCCGTGCAAACAGGTCTTGATTCTGAAGTTCGAGACGTTCCGCGACGAAAAGCAGGAAACGCTCGATGTCATCTTCAAATTTCTCGGCGTGAAGTTGCTCGGAGGAATTCGCGATAAAGATCGAAACATTGTTCCCTACGAGCGCGCGATGACACCGGAGGAACGAAAATACCTACTCGATATTTTTTCGGTCGAAATCACCAAACTCGAGCAAATGCTCGGCTGGGATTTGACGGATTGGAGGTAGGGCGGTTCACCGGAGCGCCCGCTGCACCTTAAAGCGAGGCCGCTCGTTCGGGTTTTTCGCGAGTAGCGCTTTTGACCGGAAAATCCTTGCGCCTCGCGACAAAAAGAATTTGCGCAGCTCCGGAGTAAAAAAAGATGAACCGTCTGGTTGCGGGTTGAAATCAAGAAGCAGCCGGCCGTTCTGCGTTAAAAATCGTGTCCGAATGTCATTGATGAAGAACTCCCAATCTTCGGTCGACCATTCCACGCCATCGCGGACGCGACCGATTCGGTGAAAACAAATGCGATGAGCAGTTACGAGATCGAACGTTTGATGAAGATTGGCCAGGGGAGTTTGCCGTTCGATCCGGCCGATCACGCGCGGAACTTGGAGCAGCTCAATTGTCGCCCGGAAGAGCGGTTCGTTATCGGTATCGAATCCGAGCACGTGGTGCCCGAAATATTTACAAACGTAAAGAAAGTAGCCGGCGCCCGAGCCGAGATCGAGAATACGCAGCAGCGGCGCGCGATCGAGCCAAAGATCCTGCGCCCGCTCGATGTTGATGTCGACCCAATAGGCGACGTCTTCGAAACGATTAATTCGCGGCGAGCCCGGCCGATACGCGTATTTCTCGCGCAGGTTTTCAAATTGCAGCCGGTCGATGTCGTCCAAAATCCGACGCTTGTTGACGGGATGGGTGGCACGGACGAAATGTTCGAACGCGCTCGCGAACAGGTCTCTCGAAAAGACTTTCCGAAGCTTGCGTGAGAATCTCATGGCGGCCAACTAATGCTGCGCGTAAATGACGGACTTTGCTGATCAACCCCAAAAGATGCAACAAGCGAAACGAATTCTTCTCATTGGCCTTGGGCGCTGGGGTCTAAACCATCTACGCGTTTTGCAGTCGATGCCGATCGACCTTTTCGTGGCGGAGAGCGATCCGGAGCGATTGAATTCGTCGGGCGTGCCGCAAAGTCATCGCACCACGGACGCGCGCTCGTTTTTTCCGATCATCGATGCGGCGGTGGTGGTAACGCCGGCGCATTCTCATTTTGAGATTTGCCGCGATTTGCTCGAAGCCGGCAAAGACGTCTTCGTTGAAAAACCGATCAGCGTAAAGTCAGTCGACGCGAAAGAATTGACTGAGCTGGCAAAACGCAACCGTCTAGTTTTACAAGTCGGCCATATTTTCCGCTTTGATCCGGCATCGGTTTGGATGCGAGACGCGATTGCGGAAGAACGCTTCGGCGAAATCAAAATGTTGCGGGCGAATTTCAGCGGCTTCAAACGCCCGCGGCACGACACCGGCGTCACGTTCGCCGACGGAATTCATTTCATCGATCTGTTTCAGTTCTTACTCGGAAAGTCACCCCGACGAGTGCTCGCGTTAATGCGCAATTTTCTCGGACGCGAGGAAGGGATGGACGATGAGTCGCTGATTGCCTTGGAATACGATCGCGGCGCCGGCGCGTCGATCCTGGCGACAATCGAAGCCGGTTATCATCGGCCGGGGAAAATGCGAGAACTCACGATCGTTGGAAAAAATTCGTCCGCGGTCTGCGATTACAACGTTGCACAGTACAAAATTAAAACGTTCGAGAACCGCCATGCCGCTGAAGGCGGTGAAATAAAAGCGATGGAAGGCGCAGTGCATCAGCTCGAGTTTCCACCCGAGGAACCGTTGCGCGCGGAATTGGTCGCTTTTCTGGACTCGATTGAAGCGCGAAAATCGCCGCTTGTTGACGGTACAGACGGAATAGAAGCGGTCCGAATCGTCGAGGCCGCATGGGAATCGGCACGCACGGGAAATTGGATCAACATCGCCAATTGAATCAGTGCGAATAAAATGAAAAAGATTCCGCTTTCCCGTGTCTTTGTGAACGACGAGGTCCGCGAAGCCGGAATTCGCGCGATGAATTCCGGCTGGTACATCTTGGCGATAGAATGCGAAGCGTTTGAGGCGGAGCTCGCTGCCTACGTCGGGACGAAAGAGGCCGTGCTTTGTTCTTCGTGGACGACCGGCGCGCTGATGTTGCATCACGCGATGGGCGTTCGTCCAGGCGACGAAATCCTTGTGCCATCCCACACGGCGTTTCCTTCGATCGAACCGATGATTCATCGCGGCGCAAAACCGATCTTCATCGACATCGACGAGACTTACTGCATCAACGTCGATCAACTCGAGGCCGCGATGACATCGCGGACGGTTGGAATTCTCCCCGTTCATCTTTACGGGCATCCGGCGAACATGGATGGAATTTTTCTGACGGCGAAGAAGCACGGGCTGTGGGTGGTGGAGGATTGCGCGCAAGCTTTCGGCGCGGAATATCGCGCGCAAAGCGTTGGTTCGATAGCTGGCGCGGGTGCGTTTTCATTTTTCCCGTCAAAAAACCTCACCGTCCTGGGCGACGGCGGCTGCATCACGACGAATGATTCGGCGCTCGCCGGGAAACTGCGAATGCTGCGCGATCATGGCCGAAGCTCGAAACACGTCCACGACTTTGTGGGTTACAATTTTCGTTTCAACGAGCTTCAGGCGGCGATTGGCCGCGTCGAGCTGCGCAACATCGACCAACTGAACAATCATCGGCGTGAAGTCGCCACGCGCTACAACGATCGGTTAGACGGAGTAGTGCAGATTCCGGCGGAGCGACCGTGGGCGAAGCATGTTTATCACATGTACGTGATTCGCACGGAACGGCGCGACGCGCTCGCCGAGTTTCTGAAAGGCAAAGGCATCGGCACCGGAATTCATTATCCAGTCGCGAATCATCAACAGCCGGCGATGAGGAAAATGTATTCGGATCTGCCGCGCCTGCCGAGAACAGAGGAAGCGGTGACGCAAATTCTTTCGCTGCCGGTCTATGGCGACTTGCCACTGGAAGATGTCGATCTTGTTTGCGACGCGATCCTAGAGTTTTTCGGCAAGAAATGACTACGCCGGAACTGAGCGTTGTCATTCCTTGTCACAACGAAGCCGAAAATCTGCGGCCGTTACTTTCGACGATTCACGGGGCGCTTAATCGGCTTGGTTTGAATTTTGAAGTCGTAATCACGGACGATTGCAGCACTGACGATTCGTGGCGCGTGTTGCAGGAACTGAGTGTCAATGATCCGCGTTTGCGCGCGCAACGTTTCAAATTCAATTGCGGTGAATCGGCTGCGAGCTGGGCGGGAATGCAAATCGCGCGCGGTCGTTGCATCGCGACGCTCGATGCGGACTTGCAGAACGATCCCAAGGATTTGCCATCGATGTTGGACGTGTTGAAAAATTGCGACTGCGTGTGTGGTACGCGGGCCGAAACGCGCGGCGAGGGCGACAGCTGGCTGCGAATAGTTTCGTCGTGGATCGCGAATTGGGTCCGCAACAAATTGTCCGGCGAGAATATTACCGATGCGGGCTGCACGTATCGCGTGTTCAAACGCGAATGCATTTCGCGAATTAAATTCTTCAACGGCGCGCACCGTTTTCTTCCGACCTTAATTAAGCTCGAAGGCTTCACTGTTATGGAAGTTCCGGTGTCGAACAAACCGCGCCGCGCCGGGAAAAGTCATTACGGCGTTTGGAACCGTTTGTTCAAGTCGTTCCGGGATTTGCTTGCCGTTCGCTGGATGAAATCGAGAAGATTGCGTTACGAAATTGCGGAGTCGCTCAACAACGAATGAATACTTTAATCTGTATCGCGGTGACGTGGTTCGGTCAGGAACATCGCTTTCTCGGCCTGGACTGGAATTATCTTGTGATCATCGGCTTGATTGGCAACGCGACCTTCTCGATGCGATTTCTGGTGCAATGGCTCGCATCCGAGCGTCAGGGCGAAAGTGTCATTCCGGTTTCCTTTTGGCATTGGAGCATCGCCGGAAGCATTATCATGTGTTCCTATTTTATTTTTCGGCGCGACCCGGTCGGTATTCTCGCGTATCTACCTAACTCGATTATTTACATTCGCAATTTGATGTTGATTCGAAAACGCAGACTCGCTTATACCGCGGCGACGCCGTCACAGCATCCGCGCGAAACCGATTAGCGAATTGTCTCCGGAAAGATCCACGCGTTGACGCTCACATTAAACGGGCGCAGCGGTTTGCGCGCCCGATCCTGAAACACGTACGCGAGCTCGTGCACGGAACCTGCCCCGACGTCGAAGAAACCAATAAGTGGCAGTCTCCTTCGAACGCAAAAGGAATCATTTTTTTGTTGCCCTGTTTTTTGGTCTGGAGATATCTCTGAATTTGTCATCCCCGAGCGCAGGCGAGCGGATCTCGCAATCGAATCTTGGATCACGCAAGCTGAATTATGTGGTCAACAGAGTTTATGAGAGATCTTCACTTCGTTCAGGATGACAGCCTCGGTAACGAAGCGGTCCAAATCCGGTGGCAACGGGCTCTTCCATTCCTTTTCGCTCTTGATCCCGAGCTTCGCGGAATGAAGCGCATGACGCGGCAGCAGAAGTTCGCGTTCCAGTCTTGCGGTCCAGCCGGTCTCGATGAATTCGAGGTAAAGTTTCTCGTCTGGTCCGTAGATTTTGTCGCCGACAATTGGGTGCCCAAGTGAAGCGAGGTGCACGCGAATCTGATGCGTTCGTCCAGTTTTCGGAATCGCGCGCACTAAAGCGAACTTCTGTTCAGAGGGATGATCCGTAACATCAGCTGCCGCTTTGCGATTTCCTCTCCGTGAGCAAGAGCATTGAGGTGAAGGCTCAGTAAAGTTTACAAAGGACTTCACCATCTTTTTTCTGAAGCGTTGCTCCACACGAAATTCGGTGATCGCTTCTGCGCCTTTACGGTGAATCATTTGTTTTAGCCAAATCGCGGATCGCTGATGTTTACCTTGTCGATCCATTGGCGCATTGACAGATTTCCTTTCCCAGGCCGGCCAGCCCCAAACGATTACGAGATATTCCTTATGCAGGCTCCGCTCCTGCATGAGCAAGCCGAATCGTCGCGCAGCCGCTGCCGTTTTCGCCACCAGAACAAGGCCGCTCGTTTCGCGATCGAGCCGGTTCACGATTGAGATTTGTCCGCCGTTCGCGATCTCGAATGCCAGCATCTCGCGCAATTCTTTCCAAAGCGTTGGTTGCTGGCTAGGCTTCGTCGGATGAATCAACAAAAACGCGGGTTTGTCGACCACGATGTAATCGTCGACTTCATCGACGACGGTGAAGCGCGGCGATACATTTTTCTCCGTCGATCGTGAATCTAAGATCATTTTATCTGCTACTGACCGTACTCGCATTGATGTCAATCGCTTCTCTTATATCTGCCGATTCCGGATCGTTTGCGGCCAACCTGGTTATTATTAATGCGAAGATCCACACCATGGATCAAAAGCAACCGCTGGCGGAAGCGGTCGCGGTTTACGGCAATCGCATTATCGCAGTTGGATCGACAACGGAAATTGAAAAACTTTCTGGCACCAACACCCGCGTGATCGACGCCAAAGAGCGGCTCGTTGTTCCCGGGTTCAACGACGCCCACGTGCATTTCATGAGCGGCGGCTTTCAATTGTCGAGTGTGGATCTTCGCGACGCGAACACACCGCAAGAGTGTGCCGAGCGGGTCCGTGATTTCGCGAAAACGCAGCCGGCCGGAAAGTGGATTACCGGTGGCGATTGGGACCATGAGCGATGGCCAGGCGAGCAGCTGCCAACGAAGGATTTGATCGACGCGCAGACACCGAATAATCCGGTTTTCGTCAATCGGCTCGACGGTCACATGGCGCTGGCAAACAGTGTCGCTTTAAGAATCGCCGGCGTTACGCGCGAGAGCAAGGATCCGGACGGTGGCGTGATCGTGCGTGATCCGAAGACATGTGAGCTAACCGGAATCTTGAAAGACGCAGCGCAGAATTTTGTCCTCAGAGTAATCCCACCACCGAGTTTCGAAGAGAAATTGGCCGCCGCACGCGCGGCGACCAATCACGCGGCAAGTCTTGGCGTAACCAGTATACAAGACATGTCGGCGGCCGATGATGTTTCGGTTTATCAAAAATTGCTCGATCGCGGTGAACTCAAAACGCGCATCTATGCAGTTTGGCCGTTGCCCCGATGGCAAGAATTGGCGCGGACAGGAGTGCGCGCGCACTTTGGCAGCGCCATGCTGCGTACCGGGGGTCTGAAAGGTTTTGCCGACGGAAGTTTAGGTTCAACTACCGCGCTGTTCTTCCAGCCCTATCTCGATGCTCCGAATACGAGCGGCATTTCCGCCGGCGAAATGTTTCCCGAAGGCGCGATGCTCGAGCGCGTCCGCGGGTCCGACCGGGCCGCTCTGCAAGTCATCATCCACGCGATTGGAGATCGAGCCAACGATAACATTCTGTCGATCTACGAACGAGTCGCAAAAGAAAATGGCGATCGCGACCGACGCTTTCGAATTGAACATGCGCAACATTTGCGGGTGCAAGACATTCCGCGCTTCGCGCGCGACAAAATCATTGCTTCGATGCAGCCGTATCATGCAATCGACGATGGCCGTTGGGCGGAAAAGCGCATCGGTCCCGAACGCGCGAAAACGACGTATGCGTTTCGGTCGTTGTTAGATTCGGGCGCGACGCTCGCGTTCGGAACGGACTGGACGGTTGCGCCGCTTAATCCGCTATTGTCGATCTATGCCGCAGTCACACGCCGCACGCTCGACGCCAAACACCCGAACGGTTGGATCCCCGAACAAAAGATCTCTATCGAAGAAACCGTGCGCGCTTACACGGTTGGATCAGCCTTCGCCGAGTTTCAGGAAAAGGAAAAAGGAAGCATTGTACCGGGCAAACTGGCTGACGTCGTCATCCTTTCTCGCGATATCTTCAACATCGATCCGGGCGAGATCAAGCAAACGGAAGTTGTGATGACGATAACGGATGGCCGAATTGTTTACGAAGCCAGCGAACGATAAGCCAGCATGGCATTGACATCCGGTGTAAAGCGGAAGTGCTCTTCTTGTCGCTCCACGCTCCCGAAAGGGGTCTTAGCGACCGACATCTACAAGGACTAGGTGTCGACCTTGTCCGTCAACGTCGGAAGTCACTTCCCGCGAGCGGGCATTGACTTGACCTGTCTCCCAAAACCGCTTTACCTAACCCCCTCACTTTCAACCAGCCTAGCTGCACCGTGGACCTTAGAGACATCAAAGCCATCATCGATTTGATGAAGAAAAACGATCTCTCTGTCTTCGAGATGGAGAAGGATGGGTTCCGGTTGAAATTGCAAAAGGGTTTGGGCGATCAACCGATTTTGGTGTCGACGGTAGCACCGGCGCCGGCAGTTGCCAACGGTCCGGCAACGACACCCGCCGCGCTAGCTGAATCGGCAGCGCTCAAAGATATCGTTTCCCCGATGGTCGGAACTTTTTATCGAGCAGCGTCGCCGGACGCGTCGCCGTTTGTCGATATCGGGACGAAAGTGGACGAGGACACGGTGGTTTGCATTATCGAAGCGATGAAAGTGATGAACGAGATCAAGGCGGAAATCAGCGGCGTCATTGTCGAAGTCGTGGCGGAGAACGGCAAGCCGGTGCAATTCGGCCAGGCGTTGTTTCGAGTCCGTTGAACCGCAGGCCGAGACAAATGCCAGTCCGGCTCGGACCCAGAGCAACGCATGTTCGAAAAAGTCCTGATTGCAAATCGTGGTGAGATCGCGCTGCGCGTGATTCGCGCGTGCAAGGAGCTCGGCACTCGCACTCTCGCCGTTTATTCGGACGCCGACGTCGACTCGTTACACGTCCAACTCGCCGACGAAGCGATTTGCATCGGCGCGGCGCCCAGCTCGGAAAGTTATTTGAAAATCGATCGGATCATGAGCGCTGCCGAAGTCGGCGATGTCGATGCGATTCATCCCGGATACGGTTTTTTGGCCGAGAACGCGCATTTCGCCGAAGTGGTCGAGAGTTGCAAAATCAAATTCATCGGTCCGCCCCCCGATGTGATTCAAAAAATGGGCGACAAAGATATGGCGCGCACGTGTGCTCGCAAAGCCGGCGTACCAGTGACGCCGGGAAGCGACGGCGTGGTCGAGAATGAAAAGGAAGCGGCGACGCTCGCGAAGAAGATCGGCTATCCGGTGATGATCAAAGCAGTCGCGGGTGGCGGGGGTCGCGGCATGCGCGCCGCGCACAATGAATCGAGTCTGATCAAGGGATATCACGCCGCGCGACTCGAAGCGGAGAAGGCTTTCGGAAATCCGGATGTTTACATCGAGAAGCTGATCGTGAACCCGCACCACATTGAATTTCAAATCGTGGCCGACAGTCACGGCCGCATTGTTCATCTCGGCGAGCGCGACTGTTCGATTCAGCGGCGCAACCAAAAAGTGATCGAAGAATGCCCGTCACCAATCATCAGCAGCGGGCTCCGAAAAAAGATGGGGAATGCGGCGGTCAAGCTCGCGAAATCAGTTGGCTACGAAAACACCGGGACGATCGAGTTTTTGGTCGATGACGATCACCATTTCTATTTCATGGAAATGAACACACGGTTGCAAGTCGAGCACACGGTCACAGAGGAAGTTTACCGTTGCGATCTGGTGAAAGAGCAAATTCGCATCGCTGCGGGCGAACCGCTTTCAAAACACATCGCTCATGCCGAGCCGCGCCTTCATGCGATCCAATGTCGAATCAATGCAGAGGATCCGGCTAATAATTTTCATCCGTCGCCTGGCCGCATAAAATTTTATTACGCACCGGGTGGTCGCGGTGTGCGGATCGATTCGCACGCTTACACCGGCTACAGCGTGCCCCCATATTATGACTCGTTGATTGGAAAAATCATCACCATCGGGTCAACCCGCGAATCAGCGATCGAACGGATGCGGCGTGCGCTCGACGAATATTATGTGACTGGAATCAAGACGACGGTGCCGTTTCACGCCGCGATCATGCGCAGCGGCGAGTTCCGCGACGGAAAATACGACACCGGTTTTGTGGAACGGATGATGAGCTCGGAAACGTTCCAGCTCGTTCCAGCGCCGGTGCAATTGCACGAATAAGACGTTGCGAAGTCTAAACGACTGCCGGCTCTACGGAATCTTGGATCTGAGTTATGCCGCGGTCGCTGATACCGAACGCGTGACAAAGGAAATGGTCACCGGCGATGTTGATCTTATCCAGCTTCGCGCCAAGAACCTCTCTGTTGCCGAAGTTGTCGATCTTGCCAGCAAGTTGCACGTGATTACGTCGGCCGCTGGAATTGCTTTAATTGTGAACGATCACGCGGAGGTCGCGGCGCAAGTACCGGTTGAAGGTGTGCACGTCGGACAGGATGATGATTCGATCGCGGTCGCGCGCGAAAAGGCCGGTCGCAAAATTATCGTTGGAAAGTCGACGCACAGTTTGGAACAAGCGATGTTGGCGCGACGCGAAGGTGCCGACTACATCGGCTTCGGCCCAATTTTCGCCACGCCGACGAAACCGGATTACGAACCGATCGGGGTTACGCAAATCAGAACCGTGCACGCTCAAGTCCAGCTCCCAATCTTTTGCATTGGCGGAATCAACGTTAATAACCTCGGCCACTTGTTGGCCGATGGTGCCCACCGAGTCGCCATTGTCTCTGGATTGCTGAGAGCGTCGGACATCGCGAAGTACGCGCGTGCATGTAAAACTCTGCTAGATCCTGAAACCTGATGGCTCTCCTCGTTGTTGGTTCTATCGCGCTGGACACGGTGAAAACACCGGTCGAGGAACATGGTGACTTGTTTGGCGGATCAGCGTCGTATGCCGCGACCGCCGCCAGCTATTTTTCGCCGGTCAAACTTGTCGGCATCGTCGGCACCGACTTCCCGCAAACAGAGTTCGATTTTTGGAAATCGCGCAAGATCGATACTGCGGGCGTGCAGCGCGTCGAGGGGAAAACTTTTCGCTGGTCGGGGGAATACGCTTGGGATCTGAACACGCGCCAGACGCGTTCGACCGAACTCAACGTTTTCGAAAAGTTCGAACCGAAACTGCCGCGATCTTATCGCAAGGCTGACTTCGTTTTGCTGGCCAACATCGCGCCGGCGTTGCAATCGCGTGTGCTCAAACAAATGGAGAGGCCGCACTTCGTCGTCGCCGACACAATGAATCTTTGGATTGAAACCACACGCGCCGATCTTGATACGCTCCTGCCGAATGTCGACCTTTTGATTCTGAACGACAGCGAAGCCCGCGAGATGACGAAAGAAACGAGTCTGATCAAGGCGGGTCGTGGCATTCGCAAAATGGGGCCGCGTTATGTCGCGATCAAAAAAGGCGAGCACGGAGCCCTGTTATTCGGCGACAATGAATTTTTCAGCTGCGGCGCGTACCCACTTGAAGATATTCATGATCCGACCGGAGCAGGGGACACGTTTGCTGGCGGCATGGCCGGGTATCTGGCCGGCACGGTGCGGAAGGTCCACTTCACCGATCTACGCAAAGCAATGATCTACGGCAGCGTGCTCGCGAGTTTTTGCGTGGAAGCGTTCAGTCTCGAGCGCTTGCGCAATTTGACGATGGATCAAATCAATGAGCGCTACGAAGCGTTCAAGTTGATGAGCCAATTCGAAGTTATTACGTGAAAAACTGCTTAGGCCTTAGTAGCCATGACAATGTCGCCTGATGCACAGAAGCGCAATGAGGGGTCGATTGCCTCCCTTCGCATTATCAGTTGGTTGTTCATCGTCGTTGGCTACGCCGTCATTTTTTGCGGTGTTGTCGTGTTTTTTGATCCCAACGCGACAGTGATAATCAATGGAGTTAAGAAGGCTGACACTGCCTCCAAGCTTGTCGAAGTGCTTCTCCCGCTTGGCGCGCTGGGATTCGGGTTGTTCTTGGCTTCAGCGCGTGCGGCACGCTGATGCCTAACGGATCGATGAAGCCGAGGGACAAAGTCGAGTTGTTGAGAAGTTGAGCTGTTGAGCCGGACCGGCAAGTGAAGATGAAATCTTGCGCGTTTGTGACGGCAGCTCAGCCTTATTTCTTTAGGTCAAAATGAAGAGCTGGCTTCATCCGGTTGTCATCGCTTTTGTATTCGCTCATCTGGCCGTTGGGCAGACGATCAGCGATCCGGCGCGAATCGAGGTCTATGTCACGCCGTATTACAACTCCAAGGGTCCGGCTATTAATGTCGGCTTGTTTAGCAAAGGGCTATCTGCGAACAGCGAAACGGAGTTCGTCCCGACGATCTCGGAGATGAAGCATTCCTGGAATGCTCTGCGATTTCCCGAAATGTATGTCGCCGCGATTCGTCTTTACGATCTGGGTTTCAGACACGAATCGACCTACTGGTTTTATTCGGCTCAATATCGCGGGCGTCTGTTCGCGATCCTGGTTGATCGAGAGGAGATGGGCAGCATGGGCGCTCCCGCGTTCGAGCTGGTTCAGGCAGCGAACGCTTTTCAGCAGTTGGTCGGGCCATACATCAACGGATATGCCTTTGGCGACGTGGATCACCTGATCCAGATCGTTGAGCGAGTTCAGAAGGAGAACAAAACTGTTCCGGATTTGGAAAGGATTTATCCAGGCGTCTCCTTTAAGCAGAGATCGGAATGGAACGCCGGAAATAATGACCTCAATCAAGGACTCACGAAATTCCTGACGATGTTAAAGGATCAAAAAGCAACCTTAAGCAAGACAAGAATCGAAAACGGCACCGAAGGGAAGTTTTCGAAGCAAACCAGCAAGGAATTACCCACAGGCCTGAGCCAATAACGACGATCAGGTAAACAGTTGAGGTTAAGAGAAAAGACTTAACCAGTCGGCAGGCTGTTTTCGCTGACGAAGACGAAGATTAAGCCGAAGCGGCCTTCGCCGCGGCTAGGCGGGCCGGGGGAAGAAGATGGAAAAGCGCGCCCGTGGGGATTCGAACCTCAAACCTTCTGATCCGTAGTCAGATGCTCTATCCAGTTGAGCTACGGGCGCAAGCATATAATTTCCAATACATTATTGTAAATTCACCAACGTTAGTATTGCATTTTTCACGGTACTATTCTACGGTCAACCCATGAAACTGTGCAAAACCACGAAAACATGGGCAAGAACAGGGCACCGAAATCTTCTTAAGCATCAGCAATCGGGCAATTATTATGCCCGCACTTTTGCGGGTGGCAAAGAAATTTGGAAGTCCCTTAAGACTTCACATCGCTCTGTAGCGGAAGCTAGGCTCGCAGAGTTCGTCAAAGACCATCGCAAGCGGCTCGGCAACGGTGGTGAAAACTCGGCCAAGATGACCTTCGACCAAGCTGCCAAGATCCATCTACGGAACCTCGACGACAATCCGCGTCTCAAACCACGGACACGTGACTATTGGCTCCAGCGGCTTATCGCCCTCACCAAAAGTTGGGAGGGGTTGAATGAAACCGAAATCCGAAAGATCACGCAGAGTGACTGCAAACGCTGGGCGGGTAAGTACGCCAGGAAGGTGTCTCCGACTAACTACAACAACACAGTCACCTTGCTACGGCAGGTTTTGAGCTGCGCAGTGGACTCTGGCGTAATTTACGCCAATCCCGCAGCGGCTTTGAAGCGCGTAACGATACGTACCAAAGAAATCGTGCTTCCAAGCACGGACAATTTCAACGCGCTGATTGTCGAAATGCGAAATGGACACGGGCGCGATTCACGCAACTGCGCTGACTTCGCGACAGGTCTCGCGTTCACCGGATGTCGCCTGGGCGAGGCGAATGCCCTGGAATGGCGCGACGTTGATTTTGCCGCTGGCGAGATTGTTGTGCGCGGCGACGCCAAGACGGGCACAAAGAACTGGGAATTGCGTCGTGTGCCGCTGATTCCCGATGCGCGTGCGCTGTTTGAACGAATGCGTGGCGAACGCTCCCGCGAGCCGCTGGAAACGAAAGTGTTCCGTGTTGGCGAATGCCAGAAGGCGCTTGATCGTGCGTGCAAAAAAGTCGGCACGGATCGAATAACGCATCACGATTTACGCCATCTGTTTGCAACGCACTGCATCGAAAGCGGCGTAGACATCCCAACCGTTTCCCGCTGGCTTGGACACAAAGATGGCGGCGCCCTGGCGATGAAAACCTACGGCCATTTGCGACGCGAGCACAGCATTGCTCAAGCTCAGCGGGTGACGTTTGCTCCTGTCACAAAAAAGGAGGGGGATGTGATCACCTTTCCGGCGACAGGGTGACGTTTAAAAGAATGCTTTTTCACCGAGCTGGTGACGGTAGCACCCGGCGGGCTAGCCGCTGAAACGATTAAAGTTGCGCCCCTATGTTACACGACGAAAAATGGCGCATGAAAAAAACGGCTTCACAAATTCAACACTCCACAAGAAACGTAAGGAACGTCAGAGACGTAAGGCCGACACCCGCCCACCTGGGGTGAGCATGCTTTTCTCCGCCAAAATTTGGGCGCCGTCACTCACACTAGATTCTAATTCTGTGTCTGTATCTGTTCCCGAATTGCATTCAGTACAGCAGGAACAACCAGAACCAAAAAGACGAGACAACGGAGTGGCCGCGGAAGGAATTTCTGTACTGGAGCGATGACGGCGACCTGATGGGGTTGCGCTACAACAAGTGGAAAGCAGTGTTCGCTGAACAGCGCGCGGACGGATTCCGGGTCTGGTCGGAGCCAGTCGTCAAGCTT
>DATLJP010000054.1:0-11688 GCA_035538875.1 Chthoniobacterales bacterium
AGATGGCGACCTTTACTCCGTGCGTTGCCCAAAGACTATCCCGCGAGTGGAGCTTGAGCCGATGGTCGATGTTTTCGTTATGGATGTAGCGCAGAAGATTTTCATCGGTTGTGATGCTGAGTGAGGGCGGGCCACTGCGCCAATCAATTTGAAAACCGCCATCCGCTTCGATCTCTGAAAAATCGGTCACTGAACGCGTGTCCGTCACGATGTGGCCGTTACCCATAATCCCGCCCCAGCGGCAGCCTGCGGCCGACAAAATGACTATGAGAAGGAAGGTGATCGTAAGCTTATTCATAATAATAGTACTGTTGTTAGTGAGATGAAGTCAGCGACGCGTTTGGATTCAAGAATTTTCCAGACCGGCGCGGCTATTTCGAGATCTTGAATTTCACGGCAGCGGCAGGCTCGTTATCGACAAGAAACTCGATCCGATAGCTGCCTGGCGCCCAGCCACGTTCCGGCTTCGAGAGGGTAAACGTAGCGCCGGAATCCGGAGCCGGCGCAACGGCATGGGATTCGTCAATCTCGTAATCCGCGGAGACGTCAGCGACGTTTTCGGCGACAAAGATGGCGCGAATTTCAGCCTGCTCGCGCAATTCATGTCCGTGCCAGTGGGCGTAAATCGCGGGAGCGTCGGATTTGAATTCGGTTTTGAATTCGCCATTTGGCTCGCTCGAAACACCCGCGGAAAGTTTGTTAGGTTGAGTTCTCGGCTTTGTTTGCGGAGCCGGTCCAACCTTCGGCCGCTCTTTCAACTTCAACGACGTTTTTTGTAAGACAGTGCCCGACGGTCCTTTTAAAGTCGTTTCTACTTTTACGAAGCCAGTGGCGGGAACGAACCAGCGATCGATTATCGCGGGCACAGGTAACGTTTGCCCGCAACGAATGCGCCAGGCGTGAAATTTTCCCGCCGGAACGTCGACATCTTCCTCGCCGGCGATTTCGTAACGCTGCTTTACCTTTGTGTCGCCAATCGTCCCACTAAAAGTCCAGCCGCCTCCACTTTGCAATGGCAACGCCAGCATTTGCTGTGGCGGTATTAATTTTGTGAGCGTGCCTTCTCCATTCATGCGCGCAGGACAAACGATTCCGCGTTCTTCGATCGCGATTAGGTCAATGTTCTCGAGCGCGTCACCGCGATAAATTTCCAGTCGCCGTAAATCCTTATTGTCGATCTTCTCCACGCCGCCGAGGCGATAAGTCACCGCGAAATGCTCTTCCTCATTCGGCTCGGTTAAGTCGAGGCTGTCGCTCGGCCGTTCCTGAACGAGCTCGTAATTCCAAATCGTTCCTTCAGCCGTTGGAAAGAGTGGCTCGGCGGCAATGCTAATCAATGGCATCAACGTCAAAGCAAACGCAGCGACTTTCATTCTCGATGAGACACAAGCGTGAGGTGAAAGTTCAATCGCGCGTTTACTGAATTTCATTATCATGGCGAATGCGAAATGTTCAGGCCCGATTTGTCTTGGAGGCGATTGTCGCGGCCTTAGTCAATTTAGCTTCAATCACTGTCGGTGCTTCGCTCCGGCAAGATCGACATGTGTTGATCGTTGTTTGGGACGGGATGCGTCCCGATTTCGTGAGCGAACAGAACACACCCACACTTTGGGAGCTCGCGCGGAGTGGAGTCACTTTTCGGAATCATCACTCGGTTTATCCGAGCGCGACCATCGTGAATGGCACAGCGCTCAACACCGGTGTTTATCCTGATCGCAGCGGCATTCTCGCGAATCACGATTATTTGTCGGCGATCGACGCGCGGAAATCGATTGACGTGGAAAACGCCGGCGTTGTGCGCAAGGGCGATCAGCTTAGCGGTGACGAGTACGTTCGGGTTCCAACGCTTGCTGAAGTGATTCGCGAGAATGGTGGCGAATGCACGGTCGCGACCGCGAAAACCGTCGGGCTCTTGTTCGACCGGCATAACCACAGTCGCGGTGGCCCCGATATTTTTGTGGGCGAATCGCTTACGCGCGATGCGGTCGACTCGATTGCGAAAACGTTGGGTCCGTTTCCGCCGGCGAATCAACCGGGCGATCGTGATTCCTGGACAACCAAGGCGCTGACGGATTTTCTTTGGACAAAAACCATTCCGACATTTTCGCTTCTCTGGTTGAGCGAACCGGACGACACCGAACACAAGACTTCGCCGGGCGATCCGTCTGCCATCGCGGCAATAAAATCCAGTGATCAAAATCTCGCGCGTGTTCTCGGAGCGTTAGAACGACATGATGCAAGATCGACAACGGACATCTTCATCGTTTCGGATCACGGTTTTTCTACAATCGAGCGTTCGATCGATGTTCGGAAGATTTTGCGTGATACCGGCTTTAATGCCGTGACTGAGTTCGCGAGCGAACCGAAGCCGGGCCAGGTGATGATCGTTGGCAATGGTGGAACGGTTTTGTTTTATGTGATTGGTCACGACGCAGCGATCACGCGACGGTTGGTCGAAACTTTGCAGCAAACGGATTTCGCGGGAGTCATCTTCACACGCGCCCCGATGGACGGAGCGTTCGGGCTTGATAAAGCAAAGATCGACAGTGACGGCGCACCGGACGTCGAGATGGCGTTTCGCTGGAATGAAAACAAGAATCAATTCGGTGTTGCTGGAATGATTGACGGGGATTGGCAACGTGCGGCCGGAAAGGGCACGCACGCTACGCTCAGCAAGTTCGACATGCACAACACGCTGATCGCGGCCGGACCGGATTTTCGTCGCGGCGAGATAGATGAGTTGCCGAGCGGCAATGTCGATATTGCGCCGACGATTCTTCGGATTTTAGGAATCAAGTCGTCGGCAGAATTGGATGGTCGCATGTTGGTTGAGGCGATGACGGAGCCGAAATCTACATCCATGCAATCTGCGACAGAAAATTTGGAAGCGACGAAAAAGTTCCCCGTTGGCACATGGCGCCAGCAGTTAAAAATCTCGCGAGTTGGTTCAACGATTTACTTCGATGAAGGCAACGGCACGTTTACTGGCCCGCGCTAACGTCCAGGAAAACGCCCGAAATCGGAGACAGGCAAAAGATTTTCGATCTGGCTTTGATCCTGCTGAATCAAGCAGCCATGAAACAGCTAATTCGAAATGTCGTTTCAGGTCGATGCGCTGTTGCAACAATGGCGCTGGTGGGAACAGGGCCTCAGCGTGGGAAAGCTAGTCGTTAGAACAGCGATTTTTCCGCCGAGGCGAGCTCTTTGCTAGCGACTGTGGCTCTGCGGTGATGATTTCATGAATGAGCGCGTGCACCCAGTCGCAAGAATCGTCCGCACAATTTTCATTATCGAAAATAAGACACTGAGCTTATACAGTTTTCCTTAACGACAGTCTTGCTGAAAGACCGACAATCTGGCAAAAAGCGCACCTCATGGATCTGGGGAGACTCTTCGGCCAATGGAAGTTGCAGAGGTATCGCCAGATTACGGCGCTCTGTGCGCTCTCGGCAAGTTGTTCGTCAGCGTTTGCACAAAAAGAAGCGAGCCTCGACGAAACGGCACGTTTGCTCGCCGGTTTGCCCGTGACCGGTCCGCTCTCGGCGTTCACGCAGGACCAGCGTTGGCAGGGACACGCCGCCGCGATGGATAAGGCGTGGAAGACAAAGGAATACTTTCAGCTCGGCCCGATCGCGACCTGGATGAGTTCGCACGCTAGCGAGTATTACGGCAGCACGGACACGATGTATTACATGTTTAGCGGCCCGGATTTTCTTTACGCGTACGCATTTTTTCCAAATGCGAGCACTTACATTCTCGCCGGTCTCGAGCCCGTTGGTCAGGTCCCTAACGTCACAAGCCTGAACGCGGACATGCTTAACGCCAATCTCGACGCGTTACGCAATTCGATGAGCACATTGCTCACCACTCATTATTTCGTCACCGAAGAAATGAAATCCGAACTCGGACGTAGCAATCTCACCGGAACTGTTCCGATTATTTATGTCTTCCTCGCCCGGCTCGGCTGCACCGTGCTCGACACGGCTTATGTCCATAGTCCCGCAGAAGGTGTGAAGATCACATTCGATCACAACGGCCGGACGCAAACGTTGTATTACTTCAAGACGGACCTTTCCGGCGGCAACAGCGGCTTTTTGCGTTGGTGCGGCGGGCACGGTATTGGAGTCAGCCTGATAAAAGCTGCGTCCTATCTGATGCACAATGAAGGTTTTTCAGGAGTGCGTAACTTTCTGCTCGATCACAGCTCCTGCATCGTTCAGGACGATTCCGGGATTCCGTTGCGCGCGTTTGGAAAGGATTGGACTCTTGAGTTCTATGGCCGCTTCATCCCACACGGCGAAAAATTTGGAAAATACGATCAGCAAGCGCTGGCCGAAATTTACCATCGAAATCCGCCTCCGCCCGAGCTCGGTTTCGCATTCGGTTATTGGTGGCAGGCGGAACGCGGCCTTCTAATATTGGCCCGCCGAAAATAGATTCAGCTTTTCAGGAAGCAGTCGAAGGTTGCGCGATTGTTTCGACCGGACCAGGCTCGGAAGCGGCCGAGGTCTGCGCTTGAAAATCGCCAATCAATGCGGTTGCAGCCACAGGATTCATTTCGGAAGACTTTTTCGTCTTTTTCTTCGCTCGTTTGATTGCACCAACTTTGGTGTTTGTTCTTGCCGCCATCGCAACGTGCCGTGCATAAACTTTCTCCGCTTCTGTAACCGCGCATTGAGCCAACTCCAATTCCTCCTTCGCCCGCCTCAATTGTTTCTTGGCGCGTCGTGCGGCTTCCTTCGCTTCTCTGCGCCTGCGCTTAGCTGCTTTCCATTCCTGCTGCGCCGTTTCCACCGCGCCCTCCGCCTCGCCAAGACGCTTACGCACAATTTCCAACTCGTTGCCCGTTGCTTCGGAGAAAATTGAAATGCTCATGAGAAAATAGACCTTTCGCGCGAGTCGCATGAGTTGTCGATACGACCTTAGACTTACTGCGAAAAGATTCCTGGCAGCCCATTAGATTCCGGAGGGAGCCGGTACGGGATTCGATTACTTTTCCGGTACGGCACGCCGATCCGCTAAGAGCGAAAACGCCGAGCTCAAACAAATCGAAGTGAACATCGCCTAAGGCAGCAACCAGCAGAACTTGCAAAGGTGTAATAATAAGACCTTCGTGCGTCGAGCCAGTGCCGACTACGTAGTAGACTCGAATGGCGATCCTACCTACCGAAACGGGGAGATTCAGTTGTTCGAACGGCCGGTCAACGTGCGTTACATGATTGAAGCAACCTCGCATTTGCCAACAGAAATTTTTTACTATCTGGGAGTCTACGGGGCTCGAAGTCGTCGCGCAGTTTTCATCTCGTTGCCGCGACCTGTGCTAATTCGCATCACCGCACCGCTTTATGGACGAGTGTGAAAAATGGCCAGAGTGCACGGTGATGCACGTAGATGAAGTTTTGGTGTCATCCACTTTTTGCAATCGCCAGCCGCCCGCGTGTTGATCTTATTTGAAGTGAAGGCGTAGGTTTGGGACTACCTACTGCGAGTCCTTCTAACCATCGTCCATGTGACTCTAGACTCTATTAATGGCTAGGCAGGCATGATGGGAACGTGTGCCCCAATGGAATTGAACGGTTAGGAAAAACGCCCTCCAAGCTCACGGCTTGACTGGAGTCTAAGGTGCGCTACTGTCGCCTGTACATGAGCACCAGTAATGGTGTTTGCGGGTTGCCTCTTGCAAGATTTTACACAATAAGTTGGATAATCTCCTCGATCCCCGAAGAGTGCTGCTCGCATAAGCCGCGAGTCCGGCCAGAAGAAATGATTTTATGGCAAAATCAACCGCGCCCCTGAGTCTTTCACCAAAGCCATTTCCAATGTCTCCCCAAATCCAGATTTATACTGGTCTCCCGCGACAGATTCACGACCGGCTGCCGCTGTTGAGACCGGATGTAATCTTTCAACGCCTTCCGTTCTTCTTTACTCATTTGAGGCAGCTGGCAGCCATCATCGTAGCGCTGGGCTTGATCTTCGGACTATGGTTCGCTCTCTCAACCTACCAGCGACCACGGCCAAGCTACCCATACTACGATACGCAAAAGCCTGTGCCGCCGTGGAGCGAGCCTACGCCACTTGAAGGCAATCGATGAATAAGACAGTGAAAGTGGCGATAGCAGTGAACATTATCATCGTGTTTGTGTGGTGTCTTTTTGTTCTTTGGCCAAATCAAAGCGATAGGCCGCGTGCGGGTGCAACCGCTGAACGCGAACTGGCGATCTTATGATCTTCGAACTCCGATTGACTAATCCAGACTCAATTTCTTTTCTTAACCGTGATCACGTTGTCGCCGCGATAATTGACGAGAAAGAAATTACCGTTATCACTACGCTCGGAGCGAAAATCACTATTCCAACCTCCCCGGCAACAGCCGCGAAATTTGCCGATGAATTGGCAAATTACGTAAAAAAGCAATTTCGTCTCGGTCAGATTTCAGCCTCGTTACCGTGATTTCCTCGGGAACGTGGCAGAACCTTTTAAAATCGGAGCCTACGGGGCTCGAAATCGTCGCGCAATTTTCATCTCGTTGCCGCGACCTGCGCTAATTCGCATCACCGCGCCGCTTTAGGCACGAATGTGAAAAATGGCCAAAGTGCACGGTGATGCACCTAGATAAACTTTTAGTGTCATCCATTGTCATTCACTTTTGCCAACAAAATAACACCGGTCTGCGGAATTGTGGACTGACGTTTAGTCGAGGTGGTCCGCGTTTACGGAGTTCATTTCGATTCGACTTCGACGCCGCAGCATGATCAGGGACTTTCGGAAGGGCGCGCGACTTCGGTGAAGAGTTATCTGACACCGGCTGGAATCGAGGATTCCATCCCGACAACCATTGGTTACGGGCAGGCCAGTTGCCGAGAACGATTCTCCGATTGGTCGCGCTCAAAATCGCCACGTTGAATTGGGAAAGCTATGATGTGGCCTGACTGGTGAGCCACGTGCTAAGAGTTTTTATAATACAAAAACCGCGGAGTCTGCGGTCCGTTACTCCCGCCGTGGCGGGATCGACTACGGCTTTTCCACGCCCAGGCGGGACCGAAATGGGTGACTTATGAACATTGCGAGACTTCGTTCAATCGGCTTCGCAATTCTGCCTGTTTTGCTCGCGGCGGCTGGCTGCAATCGGCCTAAACAAGCGTCTTCGGAGTCGAGCGTCGCGCCAACACCGCACAGCATCCGCGCGCCGATTACTGCGCACGCGCCTGATATATTCTACGACCCGCCGTCGGATCTGCCACACCAGCCTGGCGCACTACTGCGGAGCGAGCTGCTCAAGGATGTGATACTGCCAGCCGGCGTGCGAGGCTGGCGCATCCTTTATACAACCACTGTGGACGACAGCACGCCAGCGACGGCCGTTGCAATCGTGTTTGCGCCGACGGATCCTCCCGCTGGCCCTCGCCCCGTCATAGCGTGGGATCACGGCACCACGGGCCTGCTCCAGAAATGCATGCCGTCGCTTGTGTCGGCGCCAACCCAGGGCATCCCTGCGCGCGAGCAGACTGCGATCGCTGGCTGGGTCGTGGTCGCGACAGATTACTCCTTCGCAGAGAAGGGTGGCCCGCATCCATACTTGATCGGCGAAGGCGAAGCGCGCGCGACGCTCGATTCGGTCCGTGCTGCGCGGCAGATGTCCGAGCTTACGCTCGACAAACGCATGGTTGTGTGGGGTTACTCGCAGGGCGGACACTCAGCGCTTTGGACTGGCATTGTCGGGCCACGTTACGCGCCGGACCTCGAAATCGTCGGCGTCGTGGCAATCGCACCGGCTGCGAACATTAAGAACATTCTCCCGATGAGCGTCGAGGTCGAGAAGATGTTTGGACCGTATATCGCGCTGTCGTACAGCCGGTTCTACCCTGACATCACATTCGCGCACGCGCTTCGCCCCGAGGCGCTCGATGCTGCGCGTCAGATAGTAAACTTATGCGATTTCGTTCCGCCCGAGGACGAGGAACGTATCGAGACACTGGCCGCGACATTCGACGGTCCAGCATTGGCCACGAGCTCGAACAAAGCGCTTCAAGCTCGGCTTGAGCAGAACACGCCGGACGGTCCAATACAGGCTCCCGTTGTAATCGCACAAGGCCTCTCGGACATCGTCGTGCCGCCGTCTGCCACCGACGCTTATGTCGAAGAGCGCTGCTCTGCTGGTCAACGACTCGAATACTGGACATTCGCTGGGCGCGACCATTTCACGATTGCCCTGCCCGGTGGGCCGCTCGAGGAGCTGCTCATTAAATGGACGACGGCGCGCTTCGCGAACGAGCCGCAAGCCGTTGGTTGCATCCGCAAGTCTTTCTGATTGTGGCGTGGGTTCGAAAGGGACCCCGGCTGTTTTGCTCGATCCCAATTTTCGTTAGCCAGTTACCTTGATCCGATGGCTGCCGCCGGCCAGTATTCACTCGTAGCAGGTGACAAATGGTGGATTGGAAACGATGAACCGTTTCCCGCGCCACACTGCTTCAGTTGTTTAACCGCCGAGGCTAGTCTTGCTAAACTTTGTTCAATTTGCGCTTGCGACCAGGCCGCGAATCCAAAAACGAACGCCGGATCCAACTGAGCCTTGATACAGAAGAAAGAAAGAGGCCGGGGCCAAACACCGGTTTCCTGACGAGCACGCATGAACAACGGAAAGTCTTCTTTGCGTCGCAGCCAGGCGACGAAGTGCAAGCCGGCCGGCGTTACTTCCAGATCGAAATACTGGCCCAGCCATTTTTGGAATTGTTCGATAAAGAATACGCGTCGCTCGGCATAGAGTTCGCGCATCCGTTTCACATGGCTGAGGAAAAATCCTTCGGTGATGAAACGCGCCAGAGTGGCCTGATCAATCGCTGGGGAGTGCTGGTCCATGACAGCGCGCACCTTGACGAGGGTGTCGACAAGTTGTGACGGTGCGATCACAAAACCGAGGCGCAGCGATGGGTAAAGGATCTTGCTCATCGTGCCGGCATAAATCACCCGCCCGGCATGGTCCAAACCTTGAAGACATGGGAGTGGCGGACCATCGAAACGAAACTCGGAATTATAATCATCCTCCAGAATGTAGCTGCCACGCGACTCTGCGAACTTAATCAGAGCTTTCCGCCGCTTCAGGCTCATCGTTACGCCAAGGGGAAACTGGTGCGACGGCGCGACGAAAATGAGTTTGGGGGATTTCTGCCGCGAGCACTTCTCGATTACCAATCCCTCACGATCGATTGGGCGCGGGATTATTTTAGCCCCGACAAACGCGAGGACATTACGGGCCTGATGAAAGCCGGGATCTTCGATCCATGCCACTTCACCCTCGTTGATTAACGCGAGCGCGCACGCCAGCATCGCCTGCTGCATGCCGCCCACGACTACGATTTGGTCGGGATGACAATTGGCGCCGCGGAAATCGCACAAGTAAGCAGCGATTGCCTTCCGTAGGTCGACCTCGCCACGGCTCGAGGCATAACGCAATAGGTGCGCACCTTTTTTTGCCAAAACCTGCTCGCGTAAGCGTTCCCAAACAGCAATCGGGAATTCATCCACGGCCGGCAACCCCGCGACGAATGTGACGCTCGGCGGGCCGCCAGCGCCGACATCCAGTTGTCGGCCGCTGCGAAAATCGGTCATTCTGGTGACTCGTTGGGCGACACGCGGGGAATGCTCGGCGCGCGCGGTCGGCACCGACCTGGCAGCCTTCAGAAAACTGGCCGGTAAATGATCTGCGACAAAGATGCCAGAGCGTTCCCGGGTTTGGAGATAGCCCTCTGCCAGCAGCTTTGAGAACGCCTGGTTTACGGTTAGTCGCGAGATCCCGAGAGTTGCAGCGAGAACTCGTGAGGAAGGCACACGGGAAGCGCTTGAATCAAAACTGCCGTTCTCAAGTTCTTCTCGTATTTGACGATAAAGTTGTTGGTAGAGCGGCTCGGACGACGCGCGATCCAGCCGCACCATTTCGAACGACATAACTAAACGACGCCGTCGCTGCTTTGGGAGGGACGAAAATGTGCGCCCGTAGATCGCGCCATTCATTTTCACGACACGATTTTCGCATCCAAAGAATGCTTTCTCAAGAGATCCTGCGCAGCTCAAGGCCTCTGATTCCCGCGACCGCGCTTGCAACGCTTTAGCGCTGCGGGGAGGCAAGCGAAACTGGTCTGCCTTTTTAGCGCGATCTGGTCATAGCCAGCCTCTTTCCAATGAATCACCCTGACTAACTAACAAAAAACGAATTATGAAAAATACTCTACCGAACATTCGCACCAAAATATTTAAGCCCATTTGCGCGTCCAACCCTTACGCGCGTCTACCAATGGCGCTTTCCCTGGTCCTCTGCGCGTTGGGCCTGGTCCTTCCCGCGAATGCTGGCGGACCGAAGACGACGACCATCACGTTCGATGCACCGGGTGCGGGCACGGGGCCGGGCCAAGGCACGGTCGCCTTTGGCATCAACCCAGCTGGGACGATCACGGGATTCATCCGGGACGCCAACTCTGCCCGGCACGGATTCCTGCGCGCTCCCGACGGAACCTTTACGATCTTCGACGATCCGGCCGCGGGCACTTGTTCAACATCTTGCGGAACCATCGGGAACGGTCAGGGTACGCGTGCTTTCGCCATCAACCTATCGGGGCAGATTACCGGATTTTTCACCGACAATGCCGGCCGGTGTCACGGCTACGTACGCGCTCCTGACGGCACCTTCGCCCAGATTGATGCTCCGGACGCGGGCACAGGTCCGTTTCCGCAGGGGACCTTCCCCTCAGAAATCACTCCAATGGGCATCAACCCAGCAGGCGCGATCACCGGGTTCTACGTGGACGCGAGCTCAGCGCAACACGGCTTCATACGCTCGGCTAACGGCGTCATCACCGAGTTCGATCCCCCGGGCTCCATATTCACCAACCCCAACGCCATCGATGAGCCGGGCGAGATCACGGGTTTCTATTTTGACGCGAACTTTGTGGGTCACGGCTTTTTGCGCGCTCCCGACGGCACCATCATGTCGTTCGATGCCCCGGGCGCTGACATGACCCCGGGCAGCGGCAACGGCACGTTCGGCGTAGGCCTCACTCCGAACGGGGATGTCGAAGGCGTCTACGTCGACGCAAAAGGTGTGCTTCACGGCTTCATGCGGTCTAACCAGGGCACCTTCAGCACGTTCGATGCTCCGGGCGCCGGCACCGGGGCAGGCCAGGGCACCCTCCCCGAAAGCAACAACACAGTAGGCGAGATCGCGGGAAATTTAATCGACGCAAGCAATGTGAATCACGGCTTCCTGCTCAATTGGCAGGGCAACTTTAGCGTGTTTGACGTTCCGGGCGCGGGGACAGGCGCAGGCCAGGGCACCATCCCGTTGGACGACAACAACTCCGAAGCGATCACCGGAGAGTCTATTGACGGGAGCAATGTGGCACACGGCTTCCTCGTGCAACTCGCACGAAGAGATGATTGAACGTGCACGAGACAGCCTGAAATAGGCATCAGGTCAGAACGCGTCTGCAGAGTAATGCCCTAGGAAATTGGCCTAACGAATCGCTTAACAGCATAGGTTTTCTGTACTGCAAAAACCTCGGAGCCTACGGGGCTCGAACCCGCAACCTCCGCCGTGACAGGGCGGCGCTCTAACCAATTGAGCTAAGGCTCCTCGCGAAGAAGCGAAATTTAGATTCGCCTCTTGGTGGTCGCAAGATCGACAATTCCTCTCATCGC
>DATLJP010000055.1:0-2067 GCA_035538875.1 Chthoniobacterales bacterium
GAGCGGCGTTTGCACAAAGGGCAAAACCGCAGAGCACACCCACGGTTTTAAGATATCTTGTAAACGGCATCATTAGCACTTTCGACTGTTGATTTCAGGTTCGTATTCAGGATTAATGGAGCGAATCTTAACCGGAACTTCTGCCTTACACAACTCATGCGAGCACCCATCTCATTCACCTGTTCAAGTCGCAAATCCGAAAGTCATTTCAGCCGTCACGGCCGGCAGTTCAAATGGCTATGAACTTGGACAAGCTGGAGCAAATTCTCGAGCGCGCGGCTTCGAGGCGAATCACGGTTATCGGCGACCTGATGCTTGATGAATTTGTTTGGGGAAAAGTCGGCCGCATCTCGCCGGAGGCGCCGGTCCCGATCGTAGAAGTGACTGGAGAATCGCTTTACCCAGGAGGCGCGGCCAACGTTGCCCGGAACCTGCGTGAATTTGTCGATCATGTCAGCGTAATCGGAATGCTCGGTAAAGATCGCAGTGGCCACCTCCTACGAGAGCTTTTGGCAGAGCAAAACATCGACACCTCGAGCGCAATCGAGGAAGAAACGTTTCGCACGATCGTCAAGACTCGTATCATCGCGCTGCATCAGCAGGTGGTTCGTGTCGATCGCGAGAAAATTTTTATCCCACCGAGCGCCCAAATAGCAATTGCAGTCGCCGCGGTTCGAGACAGTCTCGAAGAAACCGACGCAGTTATTTTTGAAGATTACGGCAAGGGCTTTGTGACAACCGAACTAGTGACTCAAATTGCTCGCGACGCAGCCGCAGCTCGTAAAATAGTGGCAGCCGATCCCAATCCGCGACACTCCGTCGACTGGCGCGGCGTCACGGTAGTCAAACCAAATCGCGCTGAAGCGTTCCTTGCCGCGGGGATTCCCTGGCGCGACGCCGATGAAACTCCAACGAAAGACATGGATCTTGAGCGTGTCGGTAAAGCGCTTCTTAAGAAATGGGAGACTCGATATGTTTTGATCACGCTGGGCGAACACGGGATGATGCTTTTTCAGCAGAACGAAGCGCCCCATTACACCCGCACCAAGGCTCGTCAGGTTTTCGATGTTTCCGGTGCAGGCGACACTGCGATAGCGCTCTTCACGCTTGGGCTCGTCTGCGGCGCAAGTCCGATTGAAGCGGCGGAGATTGCCAACCACGCAAGCGCTGTGGTCGTAAGCAAACTTGGCACTGCGACTGTGACGCGAGATGAACTCATCGCCAGTTTTCGAGCCGAAACCGAAGATGCGTGACGCGCTGATGCCCGCCGTGTTCATCGATCGCGACGGCACAATTATGGAAGATACCGATTATTGTTCGGATCCGAAGGACGTGCGGATTTTTTCTGGTGTGGTTGAGGCGCTGCGGCGTTTGAAAGCGCGAGGATTCAAAATAATCATCATCACCAACCAAAGCGGGGTTGGGCGCGGACTATTCACGCTCGATCAATATCGTGCGGTTGAATCGGAGGTAGTGCGGCAGCTTGGCGACGGTTTGATTGATGCCACTTACTACTGCCCGGATGCTCCCGGGCAACATTCAAACTGCCGCAAGCCCGCGCCGGGAATGGTCGTACAAGCCACGCAAGATCACCAAATTGATCTTTCCCGTTCGTTTCTGATTGGCGACAAGGAAATCGACGTCGAATGCGCCCACAATGCGGGTGTACGTGCGATTCGGGTGCGGACCGGAATTCAACGCAACGTGACAGGAAGCAAGGCAGATTGGGAGGCCGATGACGTGCCAGCAGCGGTCCAGATCATTTTAAATCGAGCGGCATGAAAGCGCCGTCATTCCGAGCGAAGTCGAAGAACCCGTGGCGTTACAGCAAGCTAGATTCGCGGGGGTCTTCGACTTCGCTGCGCTTCGCTCAGGATGACCCTGATGAATAGAGCTGTAGGCATTATTCCAGCGCGCTGGAGTTCTACGCGTTTTCCGGGAAAGCCATTACATGTCATTGTTGGCAAATCTCTTTTGCAGCGCGTATGGGAGCGGTGTAAACGAGCGAAAAATCTCGACTCGGTGATCGTTGCCACCGACGACATGCGCATCGCCGAGGCGGCTTTT